>JAMFSK010000039.1 GCA_026225235.1 Burkholderiales bacterium | reverse complement strand
GCCGGTGCCGGATGCGGAACGTCCGGCGGCAGTGGAAGCGGCGGTCACAGCAGTGGATCCGGTAGCGCCTCAAGCGGAAGCGGTGGCGGCTCAGGGAGCAGTGGCTCGGGAAGCTCGGGCGGCGGCAGCTCTAGCGGAGGGAGCGGTGGGAGCGCCGGCGGCAGCGGCCCTGGTACCTCCGGTGGAACTTCAAACGCTGGCGGTAGCACGGGCGGCTCGGGCAGTACAGGCGGCGCCGGGACGGGCGGTAGCAGTGGTCACAGCGGCGGCGGTTTCGGCGGTGGCGGCTGGGGGCATGGCAACTCGTCATCGAGCGGCCCAGGCTGCGGCACCGGCTCTTCAGGCCACGGTTCGAACAGTGGCGGCGGCCACGGCAAGTAAGTTCATCGCAGCAATGTGATGGTCGCAAGGGGCTCCGAGGTCGGGAGCCCCCTTTTTCTGTTCTCATTCCCCGTGCGATGCGTGCTTCACAAGGCGATTTCTACAATCCCGGCCGCATCACGCCAAAAGCATGTTTCCCCCAAAACCACGCCTCACGCGTCTTCGAGCGATGGGCATGTCACGTGCTCAATCACCGTTGGGGGCTGCCGTTATGCAGCGCTTCACTATCGAAGAGAGTCCGCATGAACGCAAACATGCCGCAGACAGCAACGAGCACGTCGACGCGTATTTTGGTCGGCAGAAACAGGGTGTGCTGAAAGCCCTGCGTCAATGCGTTCGAAGACTCGATACCTTTCACCAACCTCTTACTCAATCCAAACGGAAATCCCATGTCAGTTAAAAAACACACCCCCGCATTCAAAATTACCGGCAATGCTCTGATCGCCGCCTGCATCGGCGCGATGCCGCTGGTCGCGCTCGCGCAGCAGGCGAGCAGCCCGACGACCTCCGACCCGCAAACCGGCGCATCGACGACGCCGACCAAGCATATGCACAAGAAGAAAACGTCGAACGCCGCCATGTCCAACAGCACGGGCGGCGCGAGCAATGCGCCGAACTCGATCGGTGCCGGAAACGGTGCTGCAGGCACCAATAGCGGCACGGCGACCGCGCCGCAAAAAGGTACGGGCGGCGGTAACTGATCGATATAACGGCCTTTGATCGACTCCAACGAAAGGCAGACGACCACCGCTGCGGTGGCTCTCTGCTTTTGCGCGTGATGTGAGCGATGCCCTCACTCGCCGCGTTTCGTTCCTCGTCGCCTGTCCGACCACCCTTGTATGGATCCCATCCCATGAAGCCCCATATCGTTTGCCACATGATGTCGTCCCTCGACGGACGCAGTCTTACCGATGGCTGGAATCTCGACGGATCGAGCGATCTCTACGAAAGCACAGCGGCGACCTTCGCTGCAGACGGCTGGATCTGCGGACGCGTGACCATGCAGGAGGTGTCTCACGGCACCGACTATCCCAAGGGCTTGGCGAGTGCGCCGGTCCCGCGTACGGACCATTTCGTCGAACGCCATGCTTCGCAATATGCAATTTCGATCGATCCCCAAGGCCGGGTCGCCTGGAAGACCAATACCGCGCTCGAATCGCATGTCATCGAGGTCGTGTCGGAATCGGTGTCCGACGACTTCCTCGCCTATCTGCAGTCGATCGGCGTGTCTTACGTCTTTGGGGGGAAGAGCGAGATCGATCTTTCGATCGTGATTGACAAGCTCGCTCGTGAGCTCGATATCAAACGGCTAATCGTCGAAGGCGGCTCGCATGTGAGCGGGGCATTCGCGCATGCCGGACTGCTCGATGAAGTCAGTGTCCTGATCATGCCGCTCATCGACGCACGCACGGATCACCCCGGCTCCTTCGAAGTCGCTATGGACGAGTGGAAGAAGCCGGTCTATCTCAAGCTCGATTCCGTGGAGGAAATCGAGGGTGACGTGGTGTGGTTACGTTACAAGCGCAATCAGGCCTGAACGGCGCTCACTCGAATCTCCGACGTCGACAACGCGCCTTCGTTGATGACGAGTCCGATGCCGCCGTTCTCATAGCCTTGTTTGTCGTCTCGCACCGAGAACACCGGTTGTCCGTCGAGCGAGGCATCGATCCGGTCCCCCCGGACGGAAATCGTCATCAGATGCGGTTTCTCCAGGGCCCAGTCGAAGGCTTTCTCGGCGAGCACCGTGCGTTTGCCGTCGCGCGTCTTGACGAGTCGTGCAAAGCCGTCGCGCGACAGCAGCAGCGCATAGTAGCGTCGCAGACCTTGCACGCGGAACGCCAAACCACCTTCGTGTCCAAGATGGATGTTGACGTTTGACGATACGGTGTAGTCGGTCCAGTGACGCGTGCCGTGGATGATGATCCCCTCGCCGACGCTCTGCGAAATGCGGAATGCCGCCGGGAAATTCTTGCTGAAGATGCTGACGCTGTTGATCCACGCCTGCCGCCAGAAATCACCCGCGTCATCCGGTCGACGCAGACGCAACTCGGGCGCTCCGTCCCAGCGAAGATAGTCGACTTCGATCGCGCCGTTGGACTGCAAGGCTTCGGTCGAGAGGTTGAACCCGATCTGCTGAATCGGTTGACCGCCCGTATCAGGCAGCCGCCAGCGAAGCTGTGCGGTCTGTCCCGGAGCCAACGTCTGGTGTTCCCCGTCGACGACATTGAGCGTTTCGCCTTTGCCATACACTTTGATGCGAAGCCCGACCGTGACAGGCGCCGCGTTCGTCGCCGGGGCGCTGACACTTGCCTCGATCCACTGTCCCGAGTACACGAGCGGCGTGGCCATCAATTCGTAGACGGGCATCTGCGGTGCGTTGGGCGGCGAGAAGGTCGGTGTCATGGCCGACAGATTCTGGTCCGGCGCAAGCCATTTGAAGCGCAAGGCAAGCTTGCCGTCATGGTTCTCGACGTGCAGCCCGGCCGGTACGCCGTTGCGCGAATCCGCTTCGAAACCTTGCACGCTGCCCGGCAGCGAGAAGTGGAAGACCGCGCCGCGCTTAGGCGCATCGGGAGTGGGCATGCCCGCGAGCTGGTGGCCGAAGCCCGCGATCTGATAGGCGATACGCACCGCGTCCGTCACAGCATTGCCGCCGTCGGCCGACGAAATCAGCATCTTGTCGGCGATCGGGCCGCGCCAGTCCGGCCCCGCGTTCACCCCCGCGAGCCCAAGCTTGATGCCGAGCAGGCAGCCGACATTGCCTGAGTTGCAGTCGGTGTCCCAGCCTGAGGTGTTGACGATCATCAGGGCCTTTTGCAGATCGTCCGGCGCATACAGCACGCTCATGATGATCAGCGCGTGGTTGGGCACCACGTGGCAGTTACCCGGAAACTTGTCATAGCCGTAGTGATCCTGGATGCGCTGGCGGCAATCGCGCCAGTCGGGCAGCTCGGCGTGCCAGCGACGCACGTCGGCGATCAGGCGCGCGATCAGACTGTCTTTGGGAATCACCGACAACCCGACTTCGATTAGGTGATCGACATCGTTCGAGACAAAGGCTTCGGCTTCCATCGCGGCGATCAGCGTTGCGGCGTACACCGCTTCGCCGTCGTGGCTGACGCGCGCGGCTTGAGTGGCCAGGCGCGCGGCGAGTTGCGGCTGGCCGGGAGCCACCATGGCCCAGCCGTCAATAAAGATCTGTGCGCCAATCTGCTCGGCTACCGTCTGCCCGTTCGTCTCGATCGAGCCGCTCGCGGGCGCGGCAATGCCGCGCTTGAGATTGAGCCACGCGGTGTGCTCCGACGAATTGCCGCTGCCGCCCCACCAGAGAATCGCGCGGTTTTCGACGATGTTGTTGAGCCAGGTCTTGCCGATTTCCTCGGCGGACAGATCCGCCTTGGTGCCATGCTCGTCGAAGGCGCGCAGAAATGTGAAAGTGCCCGCGACATCGTCGTCGGTGACCACCAGCGGCACCCCGAGCCGCTCGTGCACGTAGTAGTCGATGGTGCCGAGCTCAGCCATGATCCGCTGGTGTGTCCAGTTCTCGAAGGGGCGGCCGAGGAAGACGCCGATCAGCTTGCCGAGCACGCCGGCGTAGACGCGTTCGAGATAGTCGCCAGGCAGCGCGGTGGCCTGACGGGACGGGGTTTGCAGTGACTCGGTTGTGACGGACATGACAGGGACCTCTGCGACGTACGAGTTGAGGGGAGTGAAGCTGCGGGGGCCGGCCCTGACAACGAGCCTGGCCGCACCGCTCATCCTTTGACTGAACCGCTTGCCATGCCTTCGATAAAGCGTCGTTGCATGACAAGAAAGAAAATGACCATCGGCGCGACGATCAGCAGCGCGGCCGCCATGATCTCGCCCCAGTCGCTGCTGTACTGGCCGCCCATCGAGTAGAAGCGCACGACGGCGGTTTGTGCCGCATGCCCCTGCAGGAAGGTCGTGGAGATCAGGAATTCATTCCAGGTATTGAGCCCCGCGATCAGCGCCACGGTCAGCAGCCCCGGCGACACGAGCGGCAAGGTCACACGCCGGAAGACCTGCCATGACGACGCACCGTCCATGATCGCGGCCTCTTCGACCTCGTAAGGGATCGCGAGGAAATAGGTGCGCAGCAAGAAAATCGAGAACGGGCTGTAGATCGCGGTGTAGATCAGCGAGGTCGCGACCACGTTGTCGACCAGGTTGAGCTTGGCGAAGCCGAAGTAGAGCGGGAACAGATACAGTTGGATCGGCAGCGTGGTGGTCGCGAGGAAATAGCCCGAGATCCAGCGCGACCCTCGTGTCTTCTGCCGTGCGAGCGCATAGGCGGCCATCGAACCGGTGGTGCAGATCAGGATGATCGTCAGTCCGGTGACCTTGATGCTGTTAAGCAGGGAACTCGCCAGATCGGCGTCGTGCCAGGCGCGCGAGAAGTTGGCCCACTGCGGCGAGCTCGGCAGCGAAAGCGGGTTGGCCACGATCTCGGCGCTCGTCTTGAGCGCGCTGACGAGCATCAGCGCGAGCGGCAAGAGCGCGATGATCGCGCCGAGGGCGAGCACGATATAGGCGATCGTCAGGGTGCCGCGGTCGACGGTGCGGTTCATGACTGCACCTCGCTTTGCTGCACCCGAACGTAGAACGCCGTGGCGACCAGGCCGAATAGGCTGATCACGAGCGCAACCGCGGCGGCCGGTCCCATCGTGAAGTTATAGAAGGCGTAGCGATACGACAGCGTCGAAAGCAGTTCACTTGAGAATGCCGGACCTCCTTGCGTGAGGACGTAGACAAAGTCGAACGCGAGGAATGACCAGATGACGGTCATGATCATCATCAGCACGATGGTCGGGCGGATCGCCGGCAACAGGATGTAGCGCATGAGCTGGAAATACCGCGCGCCATCGAGCCGGGCCGCTTCGATCTGCGAGACATCGACCTGACGAAAGGCCGCGAAGAAGATCACGGCAAGAAAGCCCCACCAGTGCCAGAGGTCGACCGAGGCGACCGCGAACAACGCGGACGAGGGCTGGGCGAGCGGGTCCTGGAAGTGCAGGCCAAAGATGCGAAGCCAGCCGAGGATGCCGCCGTCGGCGCTATAGATCATCCCTTGCCAGACGCGCGCGGTGACGACCGTGGCGATGATGGCCGGCAGGAAATAAACGATCTGGAAGAAGGTTCGCCCGCGCCGCACCATCAATAGCAACGACGCGGCGAGCAACCCCATCGCGACCGGAATCGTCAGGAAGATCGCAGTCCACTTGAGGTTGTTGAGCAGCGCGGAAAAGAACACCGGATCGGCCACGATCGCGCGGAAGTTGTCGAAGCCCGCGAAGGTCGGCATGGTGACGCCGTCCCAGTTCGCGAATGCCATCGCAAGCGTGAGGAGCGCCGGGATCAGGATGATCAACAAGTTGATCAGCAAAGCAGGAACAAGAAACCACATGGGCGAAGCTCGCGACAACAGGAAAACGGTGTCACGGGGCAGCCTCTCGACTGCCCCGCCTGGGGGAGGGTCAGCGCGGGGCCAGCGGGGGCACCTTACCTTCCTTGAGTTCCTTGGCGAAGGTGTCCTGCATGGTCTGCAGGTACTGGGCAACGGTGATCTTGTTGAGCCAGACCTGTTCGATGCCGCGGATCAAATAGTCTTCGGTTGCGGGCGGCCAGTAGGTCCAGGTCGTGTAACCGTAGTGGCCCTCACGGACACCCTTCGAGAATGCCGTGACCGTGCTCGCAAACAGCGGTGACACATTTTTCGAGAGCTTGGCGTCGTCGATCGAGGTCAGCGGCAGGTTCCAGTCGCCAGGCCAGTCCTTGCTGATCTTGTCGTAGAACGCATCCGAATACAGGTAGTTCAGGAAGGCTGCGGCGCCGTCGGGGTTCGCCGAGCTCTTGTTGATCGAGAGCGTGCTGCCGATGCCGATTTCATAGGTCGGATAAGGCACACCGTCACGCAGGCTCGGCAACGCCACGACACCGAGTTCCTGGCCGGTCTGGGCAAAGGCCTTGGTCATGAAGTCGAAAGAGAAGGTGCCATTCGGCGCCATGCCGGCTTCGCCCTTTGCGAGCTTCAACGCCTGCTGGTCGCTCGTCAGGGAGAAGTAGTCCTTGCCGAACCAGCCTTTCTGGTACCAGTCGTTGAGCACCCCGATCGCCTGCTGGAAGACCGGTGCGGTCCACGGCAATTCGCCCTTGAGCGCCTTGTAGACGTTCTCGGGCCCGGCGAAGTGATTGAGCACCACCGTCACGTGCCACTCGTTCGCGCCGCGCCAGTCGCCATTGCCGACCGAGAACGGCGTAATGCCCTTGGCCTGCATCGCGGCGGCGAGTGTGTTCAACTCCGCAAGCGTCTTCGGCGGTTGCCAGCCGTTTTTCGCGAACAAGGTCTTGTTGTAGTACAGCACCATCGTCTCGAACGTGCGCGGCAAGGCGTAGATATGGCCGTTGTAGAGCCCCGCCTTGAGCACCGGCGCAAGGATGCGCTGATCGAGGTGATATTTCTGGATATACGAGTCGAGCGGCAACAGATGGTCCGACTCGATCAGTGAGAGCGCGTAGCTCGGTCCAGGCGTCATCACGATGTCCGGGCCACGGCCGGCGAGCACCGCCATGCGAATCTGTTTGTCACCGCCCGACGAGCGCACGTCGAGGGTCAGCGGGCTGCCCGGATTCGCGGCGTTAAATGGCTCGACGAGGTCCTTTTGCAGGATGCGCTGCTGGTCCGGGGTACCCCCGCGCTGATACCAGAGCGTAATCGGCCCGCCGGCTGCGAACACCGGAGCGGCCACGAGGGTGGCTGTCAGGGCCGTCAGCAGCGTGGCGGATAGCGTGGCGCGTGTGCTTTTGGCGTGCCGCGCGATTGATGCGCGCGCGCTTGCCAGTGTGGTTGTCAACTTCATTGGGGTGCTCCTCCATGTCTCGTTCCGGATCGCCACGTGGGCGGTCCGTGTTGGGTTCAAGTGCACGTCACGCGGACTCGCGCTGGACAATCTCAAATGGCATCTCCCGATGACGGCCGGGGGCATCCTCGGGTAGTTCGGTGATTCGTTGCAGCATCATGCGAGCGGCGACCTGACCGAGTACGTTCTGGAACTGGTTGACCGTACTGAGCGCTGGCGTCAGCACGCGCGCGGCGAAGATGTCGTCGAAACCCATCACGGCGACGTCATCCGGAATCCGCAGACCCGCGCCACGCAGCGTCGACATCGCGCCGATTGCCATCAGGTCGTTGGCGGCCTGGATCGCGGTCGGCCGCTCGCTGCGCATCAGCAATTCGCGTGTGGCACCGATCCCGCCTTCCTCGTCGAACCCTGCGTGAACCACGACATCGGGGACCAGGCCGGCCTCGAGCATCGAGTGACGGTAGCCGCGCACACGGTTTTCCTGCGGGCCGCCCACGCCGGAGATCATCGCGATGCGGGTGTGGCCGCGTTCGAGCAGGTAGCGCGTCGCGGCAGTGGCCGCTGCGAAGTTGTCGACGAACAGGTTGTCGATTGGCAGTGGACCATTGCGTTTGGCCGAGGTCTCGATGCGAAGGACGCCCACGCCCGAGCGTGTAAGGGGTTCGAAATCTGTCGCGCGCAAGCTGAAGAACACACCGATGATGCCGTCGACGCGGCCCTGCATGCCCCACTGGAGCACGCGCCGCTCGCGGTCGGCGTCATACTGGGTGTTCAGCGCGATCACGTCATACCCTTCGTCTTCCGCCGCGAGTTGCACGCCGCGCACGAGCGCGGGGTAGAACGGGTTGCCGATATCCGGCACCACACAGGCCAGTGTCATCGTGCGGTGCGTCTTGAGCGCCTGGGCGAGCCGGTTGGGCGTATAGCCGAGCTCGCGCGCCGCGCTGAGCACACGCTCGAGCGTTTCGCCGGGGAAAGACTGGGTCGTCGAATTGCCAAGAATCAGGGACACGGTCGTTTGCGAGACATTTGCCAGGCGCGCGACTTCGCGTTGCGTCGCACGTTTTGGCGGCATCGATTTTTTCTGCAATTTGGCGTTAGTAATTCGTATTAGTGACCAAAGTTATCATGCGATACCAGGCGAACGCAACAGGATTGACCCTATGGCGTGCAAGTCGGCGGAAGATGCCGAGCGCACGGCGAGGCTGAAGACGGTAGGGATGAAGCGGGGTCGGACGATGGGAGAGGCCGGGAGACGAGGGGGCGGGGCAGGCGGACGATGAGGTGGGCAGGCGAGGGGTGACGCAGACAGGCGAAAGGCGAGGTAGACGGTTAAGGGGGAAGGCAGGCGGCGGGGATGAAGCAGAAGGGAACACGAGCACGCGGGTCGGCGACGGCGCGGGTTTGCTGCGTGCCGACCAGGATCACAAGCGGGCCAGAGAGCGAAGCGACGATCCATCCGCGGATCGCCCTCCGGCGGACCGCGCGATTATTGCGCCATGGCGCCCGAGGCCGGATGATCCTTGCCCATCGAGTCGTGCTTCATGTTGTCGCCCTTTGCCATCGAATCCTTGCCCATCGAATCTTTCGACATCGAGTCCTTGGACATTGAATCCTTCGACATGGAATCTTTTGCCATCGAGTCTTTAGCCATCGAATCGCTGGCTTGAGCGAAGGCAACGGTGCCGGTCAGTGCGAGCGTGGCGGCGAGTGCAGCGGTAATGAACAGTTTCATGGCGACCTCTTGATACGTTAAGAAAATCCGGACTTGCCGGGTAAATCGAATGTCCTGACGATGCTCGGCGGGCCCTCCCGCTCAGACGCGTCTCAAGAGCCTCCGAACCAGTTGTAGCCCTGGTCGACCCAATAGCCGCCAGGGAAGGTGTTGGTTACAAAAATTTCCATGATGTGTTTCGGATTCTTGTAGCCGAGCTTGGTCGGCATCCGGAGCTTCATGGGATAGCCATACTTGCGCGGTAACTGCTGGCCGTCGTAGGTAAAGGCGAGCAGGGTCTGCGAATGCAGGGCGGTCGGCATGTCGATGCTTTCGTAATAGTCATCGGCACACTTGAAGCCGACATACTTCGCCGAGGTATCCGCACCGACGCGCTTGAGGAACTCCGAAAACGGTGTTCCACCCCATCGACCGATGGCGCTCCAGCCCTCGACGCAGATATGACGGGTGATCTGCTCGGTTTTCGGCAAGGCATTGAGTTCGGCGAGCGTCCACGACCGGGTGTTCCGCACGAGCCCGCTCACCTTCAGCCGGAATGCGTCGCCATCGACGGCCGGCGCCTCGTCCTCGCCGTAAAACGCATTGAATGGAAACGGCCGCGTGATCTGTGCTTCGGAGTACGTCGGCGCCAGATGGTTCGGGTCAAACAGCCAGCCTTGCACGGTGTCGTTGATTCGCGAGACGCGGCTCAGAAAGGTCTCGACGGACTTGTCGTCGGAGATGCTGCAGCCGGAGAGCATCGCCAGGCCGCCAAGCGTGAGGATGCGTTTGCCGAACAGACGACGTGCGGGTGCATCGAGCTCACGGCGCACGTCGATGGCCAGCGATTCGCGATCGACGGTCATGCGTTGAGGTTTCACGATTTTCATGTTGGGCTTCCTCGAGTCGTGATCAGCGTCCGCGAATCATCGTGAGCAGTGAGCGCGGCACCAGCGCGACCATCACCACATGAACGACGACGAACGCGACCAGCAGGGACATCGCGCAGAAATGGACCACGCGTGCGGAGTCATATCCGCCCATCACATCCCGCAGCAGCGGAAACTGAACCGACTTCCAGATCGCGAGGCCCGAGAGCACGAGCACGATGAGGTCGAGTATCGCGAACAGATAGGCAAATTTCTGCACGGCGTTGTACTTGCTCGGATCGGCGTGTGACAGATGACCTTTAAGTGCCTCGCCGAGGTCATGAAGGATGGCACGCGGCGAGAGCGGGAAAAACTTGCGTTTGATACGGCCGGTTGCAATGTTCATGACGAGATAGAAGATCCCGTTGAAGAACAGCAACCACATCGCGGCGAAATGCCACTGGAGTGCGCCGCCGAGCCAGCCGCCGAGCGTGATGGCTTTCGGAATGACAAAGCCAGCGAAGATGGGCGACGCGTCGTAAATCCGCCACCCCGAGGTCGCCATCAATACGGCAGCCAGCGCGTTGAGCCAGTGTGAAATGCGCACCCATACCGGCTGAATCGGCCGAACGGGTCTGCTGAGGGAGTTTGCTTGCGGTATCGCGTTCACTGTGCGTCTCCCTCTTTCTGTGCGTTTGCGTTGATGTCCTCAGGTAGTTCGACAAAGCACGCGAATGGGTTACACCCGTCGCCAGTTTTTTTTCCTGGAGAACGATTTTTGGGCTGCAGGGGGCGAGATGGTAGTGTGGCAACTTACTTTCTGCTCGCTGTAACCAAAACGCCCGATGAATCGAACTACAGAAGGTGGGCCACCGCGCCCCGTCGAGGAACGGCTTAAAGCGCTGTTCCTCGCAGGGCTCGACGGCGACTCGGCCGCGTATCGGGCATTTCTCGACGCACTGAGTGGGCATTTGCGCGCTTTTCTGCGCAAGCGCCTGTATCAGATGCAGGACGATGTCGAAGATGTGGTGCAGGAGACCCTGCTCGCCGTGCACAACGGGCGCCACACGTATCGCGCTGACCAGCCACTGACGGCGTGGGTCCACGCGGTCGCCCGCTACAAATTAATGGACTTCTTCAGGGCGCGATCGCGCCATGAAGCGCTCAATGAGCCGCTCGACGACTATCTCGAGATCTTCGAGAGCTCCGATGGGCTCGCCGACGACGCGAGGCGCGATGTCGGAAAATTGCTCGATGGCCTGCCCGACAAGCAGCGACTGCCCATCGTCCATGTGAAGTTGCAAGGCCTGTCTGTCGCCGAGACAGCTGAGCTTATCGGGCTGTCGGAGTCGGCGGTCAAAATCGGCGTACATCGCGGCCTCAAGGCATTGGCCGCGAAGATTCGAGGCGCATCATGAAGACGGACGATCTGATTTCAATGCTAGCTTCCGGCGTCGCGCCGGTCGACCGGCGCGTCCCGGTCAAACGCTTCAGCACCGCGCTCGTGCTCGGCGGGGTCGGCGCGCTGCTGCTGATGGAAGTGCTGTTCGGTGTGCGGCCCGATATCGGACAGGTGATCTATGTGCCGTTGTTCTGGGCCAAGCTGGCCTTGCCGTTCGCACTAGGCGCTGCCGCCCTGTGGATGACCACCCGTGTGTCGCGGCCGGGCGTCGCCGCCGGCAAGGCGTGGCTGGCCATCGCTCTGCCACTGGCCGTGGTCTGGGTGGCGGCGATCGTGGTGCTTCTCTCCGCGGCGCCGGCCGATCGGGTCGGACTTCTGCTCGGCAGCACCTGGCGGGTGTGTCCGCTCAATATCGCCATGTTGTCGGTACCGACCTTGATCGCCATTCTGATTGCGATGCGCGGCCTCGCGCCGACTCAACTGCGTCTGGCCGGCGCGGCGGGCGGCTTGCTCGCGGGCGCGACTGCGACGATTGCCTACAGCCTGCATTGCCCGGAAATGGCCGTTTCGTTCTGGGCCATCTGGTATGTGCTCGGCATGTTGATCCCGGCGGTCGCCGGCGCTCTGCTCGGACCGCGGGTCTTGCGCTGGTGAGGCACGCGGCCTAGTTTGCCGCGCTCGCCGCCGCGGGCGCGTTCTGCCCGCGCAACTGGCAGGCATGATCAAGCAGTTCTTCGGCCGATGCGCGGTCCAGGCCATTAACCTGGTCGTTCAGCAGGATGAAAGCCGGCTGGCCGTTGGCGAGCGTCGTACCTGTCAACAGCAGGGTCTGGTCAGCCATCGACACGCCGCGCGATTGCACGTCGGCGAGCAGGAGCTCGAACGGGTCGGTATGGGCCAGCGTGGCATCGGTGATCAGCCGCGCGCGGTAGCGGTGCCCATCCAGAGGCACGGCGAGTGCTTGCCATTGCTCACTGATCGAACCCTTTTGGGCCCCCAGCGCGGCCACCACTGCAGGATCCATACAGTCAATGTGAATATGCAACTGGTTCTGCGTGCGGCCGCTCGTCGAATTGATCGCAAGGCCCACGTCTTCCCGGCTGAGCGGGGTGTGAATAGCCCGTTCGACATAGCTGCGCGCCTCCCAGGCATCGCGCCAGTAGTTCGGCAGGCCGGGTTGCGTGAGCCGCGGGCTCTCGATGCCGGTGATGCGGTCGGTCGGAATCAGCAGGTGCTGGCCGATCCCGTGAATGTCCTTGAGCACCGCATAGCCCTGGACCGGATCAACAAAGGCGCAGGTATTGTGGAGACTCGGGTCATGCGACTCGGGCACGCATTGTTCGCTGACGATTTGCCAGAGCGCATCGGGGTTCGACGCATGGGCGCTCCATGCGCCGGCGCACAGGGCGGCAAGCGCGGCGAGGACCAGAAAGGTGCGGTGGATCAGGCGGTTCATCGGCGGTGGCGTTCGTTTTACACAGCGGGAGAAGGGCCCGTCGGGCCGGCAGACACTAGTGTCGCCGATCCGGGTGGCGACGGCATGTCATCGGCTTGCCGCGCCGGGACACCAGCGGTCCGTGGAGCGAAACCGACGCAGCCCTGTCACTTTTCTAGTAAATTCGGGGCCGCGGCAAATGCAGCCATATTGCACAAGAAAGGGCGTCCATGAATATTCCGAAACGTATCCGTGAAGTCTCCAAGCTGACCGGTGATTTCCTGCTGCGCTCAGGCAAGCGCAGCAACATCTATTTCGACAAGTACCGTTTCGAGGCCGATCCGGTTTTGCTCAAGGCGATTGCCGAAGCCATGGTGCCCCTGATTCCGCCCGGCACGGAAGTGCTCGGCGGACTCGAAATGGGCGGGATTCCGATCGTGACGATGTTGAGCCAGGTCACCGGCTTGCCGGCGGCTTTCATCCGCAAGGAAGCCAAGGAGTACGGCACCTGCCAGTACGCCGAGGGCGCGGAACTCGTCGGGCGCAAGATCGTGCTGATCGAAGACGTGGTGTCGAGCGGCGGGGCCATCACCGACGCGGTCGCGAAGCTACGTGCCGACGGGGTGCCGGTCGATCTCGCCTTGTGCGTGATTGATCGCGAAACGGGCGGCAAGGAAACGCTTGCAGGAATCGGCGTGGAGCTCAAGGGCTTGTACACGTTCTCGCAGATCGACGGCGCTGAATAAAGAAAAGCGAGCCGCCGCAACGCATGGGCGTCGCGGCGGCTCGTTTTTTTTCAGATGGCTGTCCGGCCCGATTCAGGCTGAGGCGCGCTGTTGCGCAAACCGCTCGGCGACCGACGAGACGACTCCAATATAGTGCGACAGGCGCGGCGTCGGCAGGCTTGCGACCTTTGCGCTGTCATCCCAGTGCCGCAGGAGGATCGCGTCCTTCGCATACGGTTTGTCGAGAAAAACCTTCGCTTCGTCGGCGCTGAACACGCCGCCTTGCAGACGCAAACTGCGTACCGAGTCGGCTGACAGCTTGCCCAGATAGTCGGCGTCGATCGCACACAGGCAGCGCTTGGCATCGACGTGCAGCCGGATCGGTTCGAGTACGGACTCGGGCAGAATCCGCCGCAGGAAGGGCAGCGCAAAGTACTGGTGCTGGTCGTCGATACCTTGCACGGTGGGCGAATGCCCCTGCAGGTTCAGCAGATGACCGAGGTCGTGCAGGAACGCGGCCGCGACCATGGCCTCGTCCGCGCCGGCCTGCTCGGCGAGCAAACCCGATTGCAGCGCGTGCTCGAGCTGAGTGACGGGCTCGCCGCTATAGGCGATGCCGCCATGCTGCTCGTACAGTTGCTGGATGTCTTCAATGCTCAGTGCCATGCCGCGATTCCTTTTCGTTCGCCGTTGCGCGGGTCGATCGCGCACTTATACGCGGATCGCATGTCATTTTTATACGCGCAACCTTGCAAACCTAAAGCGGCCAGCCTCAGCGGCTTAGCCCCAGGGGAGTGAAAACGTCTTGAGGTTCGTAAAGCTCTTCATCGCTTCCTGAACCCCTTCCTTGTAGCCCAGACCCGAATCCTTGATGCCGCCAAAGGGCGACAGTTCGATCCGGTAACCCGGCACTTCCCACACATTGACCGTGCCGACCTGCAATTCGTCGACGAAGCGCCGGACTAGATCGAGTCGGTCTGTGCAGAGTCCCGACGAAAGGCCATAGGCCGTGCCATTGCTGATGTGGATCGCCTCGTCGATCGTGTCGAAGGCGATGATCGGCGAGACCGGCCCGAAGGTTTCTTCACGTACCACCGTCATCGACGGATCGACCCGGTCGATCACCGTAGGCGCAAAAAGCGCGCCGCGACGGGTATTACCCGCAAGCAATCGTGCACCCTGCGAGATCGCCTCGTCGACACGCGACTTGAAGAGCAGTGCCGCGCGCTCGTCGATCACGGTGCCCATTTCATTGTTTTCGTCGAACGGATCGCCGAATGTCCAGTTACGCGTCAACTCGACCACGCGCTCCGTAAAAGGGGCCACGATCGAGCGCTGGATCAGCATCCGCTTGACGGCCGTGCACCGCTGCCCAGAGTTCCGATATGAACCCTGCACGGCCAGCGCGGCGGCGCGGTCAAGGTCGGCATCTTCGAGCACGATCAGTGGATCGTTGCCGCCAAGTTCAAGCACCACTCGACGGTAGCCCGCCTTGGAGGCAATCAATTTGCCGATCGTCACGCCGCCCGTGAAGGTCACGAGTTGCACATGACGGTGGGTGATGAGTTCATCGGCGATCTCCCGCGGATCGCCCGAGACGACCTGGAGCATCGGCTCCGGCAGGCCGGCTTCGTACAGAAGTTCCGCGAGGTAGTACGCCGACAGAGGCACTTTCTCCGAGGGCTTGAGCACGACGCGGTTATTGGTCGCGATGGCAGGAGCGACCTTGTGCGCCACCTGGTTCATCGGGTGGTTGAACGGTGTGATCGCGACGATGACACCGTCGAGCGGCTCACATTGTGTAAAGACGCGGCGCGCTTTGCCATGCGGGGTCAGGTCGCAGGAAAAACTCTGGCCGTCGTCGCGCAACGCCTCTTTGGCGGCGAACTGGAACACATCGGCGACCCGGCCGATTTCGTAGCGTGAGTCTTTCTTCGACAGCCCCGATTCGCGCGAAATCAGATCAGACGCGTCCTCCGTGCGTTCGCGCAGCAGTACGGCGGCGCGCTCGAGGATTTGCGAACGTTCATAGCGCGTCAGGTGAGGCCGATAGGCGTAAGCCGTCTCGATCGCCTGGCGTACATCGTCGACGCTTGCCATCGGCACTGTGCCGACGCGCTGGCCGGTAAAAGGGTCGATCACATCGAGCGTGCGCGGGCGCGTCTCGCGTCGGCCGCCGATCAGCATCGGCGCGGCGTGGAACGACGGGTGTTCGTGGATCACGGTAGCCATCATGCGTCCAGGTGATTGAGCGCGATCTCGATCACGTCGAAATTGCGCAACCGTGTTCGCTCCGGAGCAATCGTCGCGATACGGTTGAAGATCAACGGCACGACCTGTTCGGATACGCCACCGTGCGAACGCAGCGGCACGGTGAGCCCTGACAGGTCGTGTTCCTTTTCGCGCGTGCCGAGCACGACGGTCCGCTCGCCGATGACGACAAGGTCGCCGATCCGGTCGGAGGGGAGTTCAAAGCGCTCGCTCGCCGCTGCGTTGTCGAGCACCATCGAGATGCCCGGCAGTGCGGCGAGGCGCGCGGCAAGCGCGACTGCGTTGAGTTCGCGTGGCAGGTAGATCGTCGCGAACGAACCAAGTGCGCCGTGATGGACCACATAGGGGTCCGTGATCGGCAGGATTACGCGGGCTTTCGCATGGCCGAGCCATTCATCGAGCAGATCTTGCAGATAGACGACGTTCGGTGCACCCGAAGCCGGATCGTGCTTGGCATTCATGCCGTGGTCGGCCGTCAGCCCGATGTTCGCGCCGAGCGTGTCGAGCCGCGCGAGGTAGCCGTCCATCATGGCGTAGAACGCATTCGCGCCCTCGCTGCCGGGTGCGCACTTGTGCTGGACGTAGTCGGTGGTCGACAGGTACATCAGGTCGATCTTGCGCGTCTCGAGCAGACGCACGCCGGCCGCGAAAACGAACTCCGACAACGCGGCGCTATAGACGTCGGGAACCGGCAGACCGACCAGCGCGGGTACGTCGTCGATGCCGTTCTCGGCGAGCGTCGCGGCGTCGGCTTTTTCAGCCGAGAAGCAGATGCCGTCGAGTTGCCAGCCCAGCAGGCGGCGCAGCTTGTCCTTGGCCGTGACCACGGCGACTTTCGCGCCAGCCGCAGCCGCGGCCGCGAGGATGGTGCCCGCGCGCAGATAGGCCGGGTCGTTCATCATGACTTCGGCGCCCTTGCCGCCGTTGGCGTCACGATCGAAAAAGTAGTTGCCGCAAATGCCGTGGACCGAGGGTGGCACGCCACAGACGATCGACAGATTGTTCGGGTTGGTGAACGACGGGATCACGCAGTCCGCCTTCAGCGCTGTGCCGCTCGCGAGCATTTTGCCGATAAACGGCGCGACACCGACCGCGACGGCCGCCTCGAGATAGTCATATTCGCAACCGTCGACGCAGACGATGACCGTGGGCGTGGTCGGCATCGAATAGTGGCGACCGTTGACGTCGATGGCGTGGGGCAGGCGAGCTGTCATGCTGAAGTTTCCGGAGGCGTGCTGGAACGTGTCTTAAGAAGCCCGTCGAGCGCGCGCCGCGGGCCGGCGAAGATATGGGTCTGCATGATCTGCGCGGCGCTTTCGCCGTCGCGCGAAGCCAGCGCCGTGACCAGCGCCCGATGTTCGGCGAGCGACTCGCCGATTGCCTGGGCAGGATCACGCTCAGGCGATTCATGCGGCGACAGCAGGAGCTCGTCGATCATCTGGCCGTAAATTCCGTAAAGCTTGCGGTTGCCCGCCGATACCACGATCAGGTCGTGAAATGCGCGATTGAGTTGCGCGTAACGTCGGTGATGGCCGTCCGCGCTGGCGGCGCTCATCTCGTCGAGCATCCCGCGCAGTGCGGCAGCCTTGTTCGCATCGATCTGTTCGGCAAGCAGGCGGCACGCATGGCTTTCGAGCACGGCACGCAACGCGTAGAGCTCGTTGGCTTCCTGCTCCGACACGACTCTGACGTACACGCCCCGGTTCCGGTGCAGTTCGACCAATCCGCCTTGTTCGAGCGCGCGGAATGCCTCGCGGACCGGTGCTCGCGAGACCCCAAGCCGACTCGCCCATTCGACCTCGTTGAGCTTGTCGCCGGGGGCCAACTCGCCCAACCGGATGGCAAGCTGTAAAGCGTCCCGCGCCCGGCCGCTCAGCGATGTATCGCGCCTGGCCTCGGCTTCAACGGTATCCATCGGCTGAGGATTGGCGTCGGCGATGAACTCAATCGAGTCATCGGCCGTCTCGCCGCGCCCCGCGTCGACAGTCGGAAGCTTTCCGTTCATCTTGCCTCATTATGCAACATAAAAACACGAATTGCCACAATTTCGGGCGAGGACCGGGCCAGCGCCAAAGACGCGAGAGACTCAGGAACGGGCAGATGAGTTCAGAAACTAAGGCGCGCTTCTTAAGCCTGATCCAGACTTTTCGGGCCTGTTTCCGGCCTTTTCGTCAGACCTTGCGGCGGCCGGGCATCTTGACTGCAATCAGTGACAGGGCGGCGAGCGACGCGACCAGCATGATCAGCGAAAGGGCAGAAGCCGGCAGGTAGTAGCCGCGTTCGACCTGTCCGACCACCACGATCGGTACGGTCGCGAAACCTGGGGGGTAGACGGTCAGCGTCGCACCGAGTTCGCCGAGCGACAGGGCGAAACCGAGTGCGAGGCTCGCGCGCAGTGCCGGTACGAGCTGTGGCAGCACGACGCGGGTCAGGACCATCGACGGTGGTGCGCCGAGGCTTGCGGCAGCTTCGCGCAACACCGTGAGTTCGGGCCGCAGCGCGGCGGCCGCACAGCGATAGCAAAACGGCAGCACCAGCGCGAGCTGGACTAGGATCACGATGGCCGACGAGCTCGACAGATCGAGCGGCCGCTTGTGATACGCAATCAGTACGGCGAGGCCGAGCACGACACTCGGTACGCCGTTGGGCAACATCGCCACGGCGTCCACCAGCGCGCCGAGGCCTTTGCGATCGCGGCCTTCGACGGCTAGCGCGATCCACAGACCCAGCAATGTGCCGAGCCCCGCGACCGTGAAGCCGACCACGATGCTCGTCGTCAAGGCATCGACATCGCTCTCACCGAGCCGCTCGAACCAGCGCAGGCTGAAACCGGTCGGCAGGATCGTGCCGGACCAGTGCGCCGCGACGCTCGACAGCGCAACGACGACCACCGGCAGCACGAAGAGCCAGAAGCAGATCAGCGCTGCGAGCGCGACGCCGGCCATACCGACGAGCCGACGCAGCCGCCGCCGCCCCGGCGAGACCGGGGTGAAGGCCGGCGGCGCCGCGTTAGCGGCTCGGGGAGCGTTGGGCGTGGCGTTGGTTGACATGGCGGTAGAGCAAGTAAAGCGACAGAGACATCACGAGCATCAGCACGGCGCCCGCGGCGGCAGCGTTGAGATCGAGATCGACCGTGGCGGCACTGAAGATGGCGACGGGCAGCGTCACGAGCCGGGCGCTGCCGAGCACCAGCAAGATGCCGAATTCATTGAGCGTGAGCAGAAAGCAGAGGATCGTGCCCGCCGCGATACCGGGCCACGCGAGCGGCAGCACCACGCGCATCGCCACCATCAGGCTGTTCGCGCCGAGGCTGCGTGCGGCTTCGATGATCCGCATATCGAGCAGCGCAAACGAAGCGAGCGTGGGCCGCACGACGAAGGGCGCAAAGAACACGACTTCCGCGAGCACCACCCCACCCGTGCCGAACAGAAAATCGAGCGGCGCCTTGTCGAGATGCAACAGGTCCTGGATGGCAATGCTGACCGAGCCTTGCGAGCCGTAGAGGAAGATCAGGGTGAAGGCGACCAGGAAGGACGGGAACGCCACGAACAATTCGAGAAATCGGGTCAGTAGCCGCGCGCCCGGGAAGGGCCTGAAGTGCAATAGCGCGGCGATAGCGATGCCGAGCAACGACGCCAGCCCGGCACTCGCGAAGAGGATCCAGATCGTGGTGAAGATGACCCCGCGCGTATCGGCGTTGCCGAAGAACCGCACATAGGGTGCAAAGCTCAAGCCGTGCTCGCCCGAGACGCTCAGCGTGAGCAGCCGGAATAAGGGATAGACGACAATCGGCCCGAGAACCACGACCAGCAGGAACAGCATCTGCCATCGTGCCGCTCGTTCGCGACGCAGATGCTGCAGTTGCCCGCGTGGCACCGGCACTGCCGCGTGCTCTCCGGCTGGGGGTGTCGCGGCGGCCGCCGCGTCAGGGACGGACGAGAACGACATCGTCGACCTCATAGTGCAGGGAGATCCGCTCGCCCTTGGTCGGCATCCGGCCCGCGACACGCTGCATCGCGATCAGCACCGGCTGGCCGGGCAAGGCGTCGAGTTCGACCGCCACGGAGAGCGTTGCGCCGTACCAGTCGACTGCACCGATCACCCCATGCAGCGGGCCTTCGCCCAACGGCACGATCCGCAATTGTTCGGGGCGCAGGCAGGCGAACTGCTCGCGCTCGTTATGGCGGGCATCACCGATCGGAAAAATCAGCGAAGGCGCGAGCAGATTGGCCGCGCCAAGATAGCGCGCGACAAAGCTGTCGATCGGTTGTTCGTAAAGTTGCTGCGGGGTGCCGAGCTGGGCGATCCGGCCGTCGCGCATGAGCAGCGTCCGGTCGGACAGCACGAGCGCGTCGTCCTGGTCGTGCGTCACGCAGACAATCGTCAGGTCGGGCAGGCGCTCGTGGAGCGCCTTGATTTCCGAACGGACCGAGGCGCGCAGATTGGCGTCGAGTGCCGAGAGCGGCTCGTCGAGAAGCAGGACATCGGGCTCAATCACCAGAGCTCGCGCGAGGGCGACCCGCTGCTGCATGCCGCCCGACAACTGGGCCGGCATCAGATGACCGGCATCGCCAAGCTGCACGAGCTTGAGCGCATCGGCCACACGTCGCGCGATGTCGCCACTCGCGACGCGTCGCGCGCGCAGGCCGAAGGCCACATTGTCGAAAACGGAGAGATGCGGAAACAGCGCATAACTTTGAAACAGCAAACCGAGGTTGCGCCGATGCGCGGGCGCATCGGTCAGGTCGCGACCCGCGACGGTCAGCCGCCCCGTCACGTGGTCGGCCTGGACGAAACCGGCGATAAAACGCAACAGCGTGGTCTTGCCGCACCCGCTGCGACCCAGCACGGTCAACAACTCACCGCGCTCGAGCGTCAACGACAAGTCGTCGAGTACCGCGCGCTCGCCAAAGCGCACGGTCAGGTGGTCGATTTGCACACCCGCCGTGCGGGGCGGCCGGATCGCATCGCCCTCGGCGCGGGCCGGTTGCCCGGCCGCGTCGAGAACGGAAGAAGCGCTCGCTAGAGTCACCCGTTTAGTCTCCGTCCTTACTGCTTGGGCTTGACGACTTCAAGTTCCTTGCCCGAATCGGCAATCACCGTGCTCTTCCAGCGCGCGACCCAGTCAGGTTTCTTGGCCATGACCTGATTCCAGTCGACCGGGATCAGCTTGACGCCGGCGATGGCCTGCTTGACCGCTTCGCCGTTCTTGCCCGACAGCGGCACGTCCGTGCGACCCGGGATGCCGTAGATATCCGGCACCTTCGACTGTACTTCCTTCGACATCAGGTAGTCGATCAGCTTCTTGCCGACGGCCTGGTTCGGGCCGCTCTTGATCAGCCCGATCGCGTAGGGCAACTGGAAGGTGGTCGGCTTGTCGCCCGGCTTCGCGGCGAGGAACACCGGCTTGAGCGTGAGACCGCCGTTCGCGGCGTCGTCGAGGTCCATTTGCAAGTCGCCATTGGCCACCGAGAGTTCGTCGCGCGAGAGCAGCACGTCGAGGTAGCCCGTGCCCTTCGTATGGAACTTGACGCTTTGCTCGAGCTTCTTCAGGTAATCGAACGCCTGGTCTTCGCCCATCACCGAGCTCGTCAGGATGATCACGGCCATGCCGTCGCCCGCCGTGGCCGGGTTCGAGTAGGCGACCTTGCCGGCGTAAGCCGGATCGAGCAGGTCAGCGAACGTCTTCGGATCCTTCGTGACCTTGTCCGGGTTGATCGCGAACGAGAAGTAGTTGTTCACGAAGGTGGCCCAGGTGCCGTCGGCCGACTTGGCGATCGTCGGCACGTTCTTGTAGTTCACGCTCTGGTACGACTGCAGCAGGCCGCTCTGGTCGGCTTGCTGGATAAACGGCGGCAGCGTGACGATCACGTCGGCCTTGGGCGAATCTTTCTCGACGGTTGCGCGGTTCACGACTTCACCGCTGCCGGCGGTGACGATCGCGACTTTCACGCCTTCCTGCTTCTCGAACGCGGGCAGCACGTCCTTGTACAGGTTTTCGAGGCCGTCGGCCGTGTACAGCACGACTTCGCCGGCGGCAAAGGCGTGGGGCGCCATGCCGAACGTGGCGAGCACGGCGGCGGCAGATATCAGGGTGCGTGCGATCAGGCGGGATGCGCGCGGGTCAGTGATCTTCGTCATGGCTCAATTTCTCCGGTAAGCGGAATGCCGACGGTCGGGGGACCGACGCGGTAGCAGAATCAGATGCGCGGCCCTGTGCAAGGCCGCTGTGTTCCATGCCGTGGAGCAACGCCGGATTGTCGACAACTTTACCGGCGCCTGGCTGCCATACCGCCTGCGGCGCCCCGGCTCAACGCCCGGATACCGCGATCGGATGGAACAGCCGCAAGCTTCACCGCTTCGTGTGACGTAGCGATGACGATGCAAAAAAATTACAACAACTGACACATTTCGCCACTAAACTACACAAACCCCCGACGGGCAAGCGATCAAAAAAGCGCATGCAGGCGGGCTGCCCGAAGCGCAATCACGGGCGGCGGGCGGGAGTGGGCCACAGTGTGGGTCGCCGATATTTCGAACGGGTGGCGTTTGGAAGTTAGTTTGAAGAAGGGCGCCATGGCGCGCCACGCAGGCTGCCGAGCGCTCGCGCCATCAGGCAATCAGCAGTTCGGGGCCTCGCGCGGCAAGGGCCTTGCGCAACGTCTTGTCGGGGGCCAGTTCCGTCACGAGGTAGCGCACGGTCTCAAAGTTGGCGACGCGCACCGGTGTGACCCGACCGAATTTCGAATGGTCGGCGACCACGACGGCTGTTTGCGCCGCGACCAGCATGCAGGCACGAACCTCAGCGGCCATCCGCGAATAGTCAGTGAGGTTGGCGTCCGGCGTGATGCCTCCGGCGCCGACGATCGCGAAGTCCGCATGGTACTGGCTGAGTTGCTGGATCGTGTCGAGGCCGAATGTGGCGTCTTCATGGCCTGACAACTCACCGCCCAGCAGGTTGACGCGGTTTTCGTTGCGACGGCCGAGCAGCAAGGCAATGCGCCAGTCGTTCGTGTAGACCGTCAGGCCACGGCGTTCGAGCAGTGCACGCGCGACGGCGAGGGTGGTGCTGCCTGAGTCGATCACAAGGGACGTGCCGTCCGGGATCAGGTCTGCGGCACGCCGTCCGATTGCGTTTTTTGCGGCGGCGTTCGATGCCTCGCGTGTATCGACGTCGGGTTCGGTGTGTTCGGCGCTCAGCGCGCCACCGTGGGTGGTCACCAGCAGGCCGCGCTCGGCAAGGGCATTGAGGTCGCGCCGGACCGTCTCACGCGAGACATCGAGCTCGCGGACCAGTTCGGCGACCGACAGTGCGCCATTCCGGTCGAGCTGGGCGAGGATAAGTTGCTGTCGTTGTTTCGCAAGCATGAAGGCGCGACCGGAAGAGAAGGGCGCGGCTATTTTATACGGCGCGTCGATCGGCCTTGCGCATCTGTTATCGAGGAGTTTCAGATTGAACGTAGTCAAACGAAGCAACGACACGGACGTGTCGATCGTCGGCGCCGGGATTCTCGGCCTGTCCCATGCGTTCGCTGCCGCCTCGCGGGGCCTGCGCGTCACGGTGTTCGAGCGTAGCGGCACGCCGACCGGTGCGTCGATTCGCAACTTCGGTCAGGTGCTCGTGACCGGCCAGCCCCCCGGCGCGATGCTGGGCCTCGCGCATGCCTCGCGCACGATCTGGAAACACTGGGCCGACCAGGCGGGCTTTTTCGCACGGGAAGCGGGTTGCCTGTTGTTCGCGCGCACGGAAGCTGAGACCCGCGTGATCGACGAGTTTGTCGAGACCCGTGCACAGCAGCATGGCTACGATGTCGAACGACTCGCTCACAGTCAGCTTGCCGCGCTCTATGAGGGGCGCTTCGCGCATCATCGTGCCGCGCTGCATGGGCGAGGCGATATGCAAGTCTTCTCGCGCGAGGCGCTGCCCGCGCTCGTCGAGTATCTGCGCACCACTCACGGCGTCGAGTTCGTCTTCGATACCCTGGTCAAGGACGTCGGCGACGGTCATGTGTGCACGACCTCGGGCGACTGGCGCGCGACGCATACCGTGGTCTGTTCCGGGCATGACTATCTGACCTTGCTGTCGGATGCGCTTGCGCCGCTCGGCCCCCGCGTGTGTCGGCTCCAGATGCTGCGCGTGCGGCCGACGCGCGAGATCGCGCTTCAGCACGCCTTGCTCACGGGGCTCAGTTGCCTTCACTACGGTGCCTTCGCCGACCTGCCGGCCGCGCGTGATCTGCAACGTGAAGTCGAGTCCACCGATCCGGCCTTGCTCGACGAGGGAATTCATTTGCTCGTGAGCCCGGCACCCGATGGCAGTCTCATCATCGGCGACTCCCACGACTACAACCCCGATCCGATGCCCTTTAATGAAGAGCACGTCGACGCTCATTTACTGCGTCTGGCCCAGCGGCTATTCAATGAACCTCTCGAGATCATGCAGCGCTGGCAGGGCGTCTATGGCGCGAGGCCCCGCAACGTCGACCGGCCCTTCAGCATCCTCAAGGTCTCGCCCGGCGTGACCGGAGTCTGGATGCATACCGGCGTGGGCATGAGCGTCGGGCCGGGTCTTGGCGAATCGGTCATCGGCCACCTGCTTGAAGGGCGGATGCTCAGCGCGGCATGAGCGCTTGGGGTTGCCGGCGGCGAGAAATGCTTTCCCATGCTGCCACTATGATCAGGATGACCGTTGTCAGGCCATCGACCATCAGCAGGTCCGTCACAAAGGCAACCGGTACAAGCACGATCAGCAAGCCAAAGCCGATCAGGTGCGACAAAGGCACGCGGCCATACACGACCCACTTGTACAAGGCATTTCCCGCAAGATAGATCGCGGGACCGCCGATCAGTAGCAGCGCCGTCGCCATTTGGATCTTCTGATCAGGATGATCGATCACGAGATCGTCTCCTGCTGCGACCGCGATCACACCCGCCAGAAGAATCGCGTGGACATAGTGAAAGTGGGCGGCCATCTGCCCCGGGTGCTTCGCCTCGGCGATTGCCTTCGAGCCCGCCTTGCTGCTGGTGTCGAAGTAGATCCACCAGAGTGCGACCGTCCCGAGAAAGCAGGCGAGGAAGGCGATCACACCCGGCGGCGTCCAGTGCTCGGCGCCGCTGAACGTGCCGCCAGTCGACAGCAGCGATTCGCCGAGCGCGATGATCACGAAAGACTGGCAGCGTTCAGCGATATGACCGCCCTCGGCACTCTGCCAATCCGTCGAACGTGATCGCCCGAGCCCAGGGATCGCAAAGCCGAACATCGGCGAAAGGTACTCACAGGCGACCGCGGCGACCCAGCACATAAAACGGGCGGGGCCGTCGGCGAGCGCGCCCGCGATCCAGAACACGCCCGAAATGACGAGCCACGCGAGGATGCGCATGAAGTTCGCCCTCAACGCATGACCGCGGCCAAGGAAGAGCAGCACCACGATGCTGCGCCCGACCTGCAGGACGACATAGCTCGCCGCAAACGCGAGTCCTCGCTCGCCATAGGCAAGCGGCAGACTGGCCGCCATCAGCGTGCCGGCGAGCGTGATGGCCAACATCAGCGAACGCACCGGCAGGCGCTCGGGGTCGAACCAGTTGGTGACCCAGCACGTGTATTGCCAGCCGAGCCAGACGGCGAACCAGAGCACCAGGGTCTGCAATACCCCAAACCCGGTGAGGTCGCTGACGAGTCGATGCGAGAGCTGCGTTACCGCGAACGCGTAGACGAGGTCGAAGAACAGCTCGATATTCGTGACGTGGGCTTCGTCGCCGGTTCGCGCGCGCAGATAGCGACCTCGCGTCTGACCGTCCATGGGGCGGCTCCTCGTGGGGTGTGCGGCACGACACGACGCCGGGCCATGCCGCGAGCATGCAACAAAGCCGGCCGTGCTGGCAACTACACCTGTGTCGGGCTTGCCTGCGGCTTCGGAAACAGCGTGCCTTCGCAAATCCGTGCGCCGGCCTGCACCCCTTCGCCCCAAGGCTGCGCCCAGCGCGGTGCGCCATCGAGGCCGAGCAAGCCGCGCAGTTCGGCCATCTTGGCCGGCATCACAGGCGCAAGCAGATCGCTGATCGCGCGCAAGGCTTCGACCACCGTATAGAGCACCGTATCGAGCCGCGCATCGCCCGCCGCCGACTTGGCGAGTTCCCATGGGGCCGAGCTGGCGACATATCGGTTCAGATGCCGGACGAGTTCCATCACGAGTTCAGTTGCCTGGGCGAGGCGCATGTCTTCGACGAGGGCGAGCACTTGTGCGGGCATGGCTTCCGTGCGCTCGATGATGGCGCGTTCAGCCACCTCATCGGTACGCGCCGAAGGTACGATTCCCTCACGGTACTTGCGGATCATCGCAAGCGTACGCGAAGTGAGATTGCCCAGATCGTCGGCGAGGTCGCGGGTGAGTCGCTGCTCGATGATCGTATTGCTGATGATGCCGTCGAAACCAAAGCTGACTTCGCGAACGAGCGCGTAGCGCAACACGTCAGCGCCGTACTGACGTGCCGCTTCGAGCGGGTCGACTCCATTGCCGAGCGACTTGCTCATCTTGCGGCCGTCTGCGCCGAGCAGATGCCCTGAAACGTGGAGACGGCGATAAGGCGCAATGCCCATCGCATGACCCATGCTGAGCCAGAACAAGGTGTGCGTGCGCAAGATGTCTTTGCCGATCACATGCGTGGCCGATGGCCAGAACCGCTCGAACGCGCTCTGTCGTCGCGAGGGGGCAGAGGTTTGGCTCGTGTGCCGCGGTGCGCCGTGTGGGTCGTGGTCTACCTGCGCTTCGTCCTCGTTCTCATCCTCATCCTGCCCGTATCCGAGCGGCGAGAGATAACTAAGCAGCGCATCGAACCAGACATACGTCACATGCTCGTGATCCCACGGAATCGAGATGCCCCAGCTGAGCCGGCTGGCCGGACGCGAGATGCTCAAGTCCCCGATCGGCTCGTTGAGCAACTGCAGGATTTCGTTGCGGTACTGGGGCGGCTGGATCATCTCGGGCTGCGCGAGCAAGAGGTCGCGGATCCACGCGCGATGACGTTCCATCCTGAAGAAATAGTTGACCTCGGTACGCTCGATGGGTGGGTCTCTGTCTTCGGGCAGCTTGCCGTCAACGAGTTCCTTGTCGGTCACGAAGCGTTCCTGCCCGATCGAGTAGAGGCCGCGATATTCCGCCAGATAGATCTCGCCCGCATCGTAGAGGCGCTGCAAGGTGCGCTGGACGACAGCCTTGTGTGCCGGCGCGGTCGTGCGCACGAAGTAATCGGGCACCACGGCGAGCGTGTGCCACGCCTGCTCGAACTCGCTTGCATGCCGGGCCACAAAGGCCTCGGGTGTTTCGCCGGCTTGTGCGGCCGCACGAGCGATCTTCTCGCCGTGCTCATCGGCGCCCGTGAGCAGGAAGACTTCATGACCAGCCGCCCGCAGATAGCGCGCCATCACGTCGGCGTGCACGCTCGCGTAGGCATGGCCCATATGCGGGCGATCGTTGACGTAGTAGATCGGCGTGGTGATGAAGCGACTCGACATGGGGTCTCCGAAAAAAAGAAAAGGGACGCCGCAGCGTCCCTTTTTTTGGCAAAGCCATACCTCAACGCCTGGGGGGAGATCCTTCCAGGGGCATGTGCATCGAACGAA
Organism: Burkholderiales bacterium; assembly: GCA_026225235.1. Classification (GTDB taxonomy): domain Bacteria; phylum Pseudomonadota; class Gammaproteobacteria; order Burkholderiales; family Burkholderiaceae; genus Pararobbsia. The sequence goes on along the minus strand of JAMFSK010000039.1, from coordinate 120,235 downwards.
CCGCAAGGCGGCGGGAGTACAAGTTCATTGCGTGTGTGCGGGCGTGAGGGGTGGCAGTGTTCGAATGGATGACGGCTGCGCCGTCATCAAGCCGATGTATCGTGACAGATCGAATCCAGCGTGTCTAGCCGGCGAGTCGACCCACGGCTGGCTTATTGACTCCCAGCCGCTGGACTCACGGGCGACGGGTTCGGTGTCGCAGGGGGCGGCAAGCCGCCCGTGGCGCCCAGGGGCATGCCGTTGACGCCGGGTGGCGTGCCCGTCGTCGCGCTGCTCGATGCGCCATCGGGCGACGAAGCCTGCGTGCCACGACCCCGGTGACCTCCACCGCCGCCTCGCCGCGAACCATGATCCTGCGCGGGATCGCTTGCCGCGACCGGGTGGGCCGGTGGGCTGGTGATGAACTTCCAGTTGTCGTTGATCGCACCCGCCTGGTTGCCCGAGTCATCCGTCACCGAATGGGTAAAGACGCTGCTTGTTACAGGCGCGCTTGCCTGCGCAAACACGACGGGCGCGCAGAGCAGAAGCACCGACGCGACCATTCCGTGTGCGATGCCGAGACGCTCAAGCGCCAGTCGACCTGGCCGCGACGCGGGCCGGGCGGAAGCCTGCCTGCCTGGGCGTGTCGGGTGCTCACAAGCCAAAACGTCGTCCACTATCCATGCTCCTCTATAACCGCCGCTATCGCGGCGCGCCTGTCATGCGCACCGTCCTGAAACCAGCGAGGATTCTAGGGCGTCGAGCGGGACGCCGGATAACGGCTGTTTTACGGGTCGTTACGCCACGCGCGTTTGCGCTTCCCCCCGTGGGATCCTTGTCGCGAAGGCGGCCAATCCTGTCTCGCTGGCCACAGTCGGCTAGACTGGCGCCTCGTCTTTGAGGATTGTCATGAACAAGAAGTTTTTTGCGGCGCTTTGCGTGTGCATCCCGCTTTATGCGACGGCTCAGCCGCTTGAGGATTGGGTGCCGATCGCGCAAAGCAAGACCGAAACGCTGTTGATGAAGCGCACGGCAGCGGACATCTATCCCGACGGCACGCGACGCGCCTCGGTAAAGACCGCATTCAACGCGCCGCAGACGGTCGGCGGCGTCGTGTTCACGACCACGGTCGCGCGCATGGTGTTCGATTGTGCGAAACACCAGGCGAAGGTGGTGCAAACCTCGTTCTTCAATTCGACGGGCGATACCGTCTATTCAGACGACGCGCCCGATGCCACGTTCGCGGCCGTTCCGCCCGATACCGAGCCCGCGCTCGTCGAGCAGGTGGTCTGCCTCAAGAAGGAAAGCAAGTAGGCTCGATGAAAATCTCGCTAAGCGAGGTTTTCATCGAAGCACGGAGCACGAAATCAAGGTGCGGGGCCCCGCGCTCAAGCGCGGTACGCGCTCGCTTGGTCGCTATTGCGCGTCGATCTCGGACCGTTCTTGCTGCAGTGCAAGCACGTGTGCGCGGATCGCCGTGTCATACGGCGCCGGATAGTGGAACTGCGAGAGTTCCCAGCATCCATTCGCTTTTTCCTGCCGCATCTGGTCGACAACCTGTTGCCGCGTCAACGGTCCGGACGTTGCCGGCGCTGCGGCTGCGCATACATTCTGCGCATCGGTATTGCCCTGCGCGCCTGCCCAGGCGCTGCTTGCGAACATCGCGGCCACCAGAAAACCGAGGCCACCCAACGACTTTGCTTTCATTGCCATCACCTGCCTGCGTCACGAAGTGAACGGATGGTAGGCGTGAATGAAGCGCGGATAAATGTCGATCCCAATAACGGATTGTTACCGCATACACAACACTCGAACGAATGCTCGTATGCGCCGCGATAAAGCTGTCCGTTATCATGCAATGCATCAAGGGCGCTGAGTCCAAGGGGCTGTCCCGACGACCCGGCCTTATACAGTCAGGCAAACCTTGGGGCGCATGCAGTCGCGTGAGCGGATGTCATGTTCGTCTGAAGCGCTGAGTTAAATGATGCCCGGGCCGTTACGGATAGCGGCCTCAACACACCGCCTAACTCCGCGGCTGGAAGGCGATGATACTCATGCCGATCAGTGCGACGAGTGCGCCTGAAAGGTCCCAGGCGGTCGGCCGGATTCGCTCGATGGCCCACAGCCAGAGCACCGCGACACTGATATACACGCCGCCGTATGCGGCATAGACACGCCCTGCCGCAGCGGCATGGAAGGTCAGCAGCCACGCAAACACAGCGAGGCACAAGGCCCCGGGGAGCAGCAGCCATGGGCTGCCGTCTGCCCGCAGCCAGCGGTACGGAAAATAGCAGCCTGCGATTTCCGCGATGGCGGTGGCGAAGTAGAGAAGGAAGGTTTTCATGAGCCTTGAATTCGGGCGTGCCTCGTCGAAGGGGGGCATCGCGGGCTCAGTATAGGGGCCGCCGAAAATCCTTTGACGATCAAGGTGTGTCAGGAATGCAGCTTGCTTGATTGGAACGTCCGTTTGGCTCTCGACGAGGGGAGCCGCAGCGATCCGCTGTCGTCCCAGCTGTCCCGCAGGCGCCCAGGGTGCCGTAGTTCTTTGTGAGAATCCTATGAATGGCGTTCCCAAGCCGCCGCGGCCGCCCGCGCAGGTAGCCCCTGCCGAGGCGCCTGGAATCCGGGCTTTGACGACACTGATTACCGGTGTCGTGATTGTCTGCGCGCTGTATTTCGGCCGCACGGTTCTAATTCCGATCACGCTCGCGATTCTGCTGAGCTTCCTGCTGGCGCCGCTGGCCGACTGGCTGCGCATGCTGCGTATCGGCAAGATCACCTCGGTGATCGCCGCTGTATTGGTGGCCCTGCTCGTCGTGCTCGCCGTGGGCGGGCTGATCGGCGTGCAAGTCGCGCAGCTCGCTTCGTCGCTGCCGCGCTACCAGGCCACCATTGAAGACAAGATCAACACCGTCCAGGAAAAAACACTCGGACGCGCTGACGACCTGCTCACGCGCGCTTCGCACGCGCTCAAGGAAACCAGTCAGCGCGCGCAGGACATCGCGGCGCCTAAACCCGGCAACACGGATGAGGACGTGCGTCCGCTGCCCGTCGAGGTGCACGAACCTTCGGCCTCGCCCCTCGATCTCGCACAGCGTTTCCTCTCACCCGTCGTCAATCCGCTCGCGACCTCGGGCATCGTCATCGTGGTGGCGATCTTTATCCTGCTGCAACGAGGCGATCTGCGCGACCGGATGATCCGGCTGGTCGGCTCGCGCGATCTGCATCGCACCACCACGGCGATGGACGAGGCGGCGCGCCGGCTCAGTCGTTACTTTGTGGCGCAGCTCTCAATGAATGCGGGGGTCGGCGCGGTGATCGCGATCGGCCTGGTGGTCATCGGCTTGCCCGGCGCCTTGTTGTTCGGGGTGCTGGCGGCCTTGCTGCGGTTCGTCCCGTATATCGGCTCCTGGTTGGCGGCGGGCATGGCGATTCTGCTGGCGGGCGCGGTCCAGCCCAACTGGACCATGATGGTCTGGACGCTGGTGTTGTTCAGTTTTGTCGAAATCCTCGCTTCGCAGGTGATCGAGCCCGTGCTCTATGGCCATAGTTCGGGGCTGTCGCCGTTCGCGGTGATTGTCGCGGCGGTTTTCTGGAGCTGGATCTGGGGGCCGATCGGCCTGATTCTCTCGACTCCCCTCACGCTGTGCCTGGTGATCCTCGGGCGTCACGTCGACCGCATGCAGTTTCTCGAAGTGCTGTTCGGCGACCGTCCAGCGCTCACGCCGGACGAGAACTTCTATCAACGGATTCTAGCGGGCGACCCCGATGAAGCCTTGTTCCAGGCCGAGATCCTGTTGCGCGACAACTCGCTGACCGCCTACTACGACGAAGTCGCGATCAAAGGCCTGCGCCTCGCCTACAACGACATGGCGCGTGGTGTCGTCACCGAGCTCCAGCTCAAGCGTATCAAGCAGGCGACGCTCGATCTCGTCGAGGGACTCGAGGACACCGAAGACCACTCGATCCCGATCCCCCAGGAAGTCCACGAGGGGCACGACGCGATGCAAAGCTCCGCGCCTGAGCTGCTCGAAAACCCCGCCCGGGGCGTGCCGACGCTCGAAGGCGGCAGGGTGCCGGTGCTCTGCATCTCGGGTCGCGGCGAACTGGATGACCTGATGGCTGCGATCGCCGTGCAACTCCTCGGCAAACACGGTCTCGAGGTCCGGCATGTGAAATCCGAGTCGTTTGCGCGCGATGGGCATGCGGTCGAACAACTCGAACTGGCACCGCTCGTTTGCATCGTGTCGTTCGACGCCGAGTATGTGCCGTTCTATCTGCGCTATCTGATCCGCCGTGTGCAGCAGCGTGTGCCGGGTGCAACCATCGTCTTCGGGCTCGGACGTGACTGGGTGCATTCCGCGGCGAAAGGCGTGGACGCGGTGGGCGACCTGGGCAAGGCCAACCTGGTCGGCACGCTGCATGACATGACCGAGGCCTGCGTGCTGGCGGCCGAGGCTCAGTTCGGCGCGCGACGTGTGCCGATCACCGATGAACAGCGAGCGGCCGATGCGGCTGCCGACGAAGCCGCGGATCGCGTCGCGGCGCGCGAACGCGATCGCCTGGAAGCGGGGCAGCCGTCGCCGCGTGTGTTCAATTCGCCTGCGTGAAGGGTGTGGCCGGGGTGTGGATGGGGTGTGCGCGCGCGTGTGGGGTGCAGCGGGTAGAGAGGGGGCACGCGCGAGTATGCGAGAGTACGCACAGCGTGTGCGCAAGCGCTCACGTGCGTCGTTATCCACGGGGCGCGCCGATGCGCCGCAAGCAGCTCGTGCTTTGTGTCGATAAAATACCGTTTTTGCCCACGCGGAACGATCCGTAGGGCGCCCCTTTTCGATCCAATTTGCCGGCATGGCCATTACCTTTAAAACGCCCGAAGACCTTGTGCGACTCCGGATCGCCGGCCGCCTCGCCGCCGACGTACTCGAGATGATCGGCCCGCATGTGCAGCCGGGTGTCACGACCGAGCAGCTCGACGCGATCTGCCATGACTTCATCGTGAACCAGTTGCACGCGATTCCCGCCAACATTGGGTATCACGGATTTCCGAAGACAATCTGCGCCTCGGTGAACCAGGTGGTCTGTCACGGCATTCCAAGCGCGAGCCAGAAAATCAAGGACGGCGACATCATCAATATCGACGTCGCGGTCATCAAGGACGGTTACTTCGGCGACACGAGCCGGATGTACTACGTCGGCGCGCCCAGCGACAAGTCCCGTCGCCTCGTCGAGACCACCTACGAGGCGATGGTCGCCGGCATCCGTCAGGTGCGCCCGGGCGCGACGCTCGGCGACATCGGCCATGCGATCCAGCAGGTGGCGCATCGCGAAGGCTATTCGATTGTGCGCGAGTACTGCGGCCACGGTATCGGCAAGGTCTATCACGAGGAACCCCAGGTCTTGCACTACGGGCAGCCGGGTACGGGTTTGCGTCTGAAGCCCGGGATGGTGTTCACGATCGAACCCATGGTCAACGCCGGTCGTGCGTCGACCCAGGTGCTCGACGACAACTGGACTGTGGTCACGCGCGATCGCTCCTGGTCGGCCCAATGGGAGCATATGGTCGCCGTGACGGATGACGGTTTCGAGCTCCTCACGCCCTGGCCCGAAGGCACCGGCGCCTATCCGGCGCCCTGAATCGTGCGATGCCGGGCGTGCCGATGAAACCTTGTCGAAAGCTGGACGCCTAGCTACAATCGCCCGGTCACTGGGGAGTAGTCTTCTTCCGCTTCGGGAAGAGAGCGCGTCAACATAATCGGCTTCGGCCGTGGCGCGTTCGACCTTGCAAGGTTTGGCGAGACCATTGACGTGCCACTTCGTCCCGGCCGGGCGAGAGGGGGCGCGTCCATGGAACCTCTCGCCCGGCCCCGGAGCAATCAAACCGCATGACCACCTTACTCCTCGAGTTGTTGCTGATGCTCGCGCTCATTCTGGTCGCGGCGGAACTCTTCACCAATGCGCTCGAGCATCTCGGCGAGCGCCTCAAAATCTCAGAAGGCGTCACCGGATCCCTGTTCGCAGCGGTCGGCACAGCGCTACCCGAAACCACCGTCCCCTTGCTCGCGATCCTGTCGGGCGGTGACGCGCGGGTCAATGAAGAAATCGGCGTCGGCGCGATCCTGGGTGCGCCGCTCATGCTCGCCACGCTATCGACGTTCCTGATGACGTTCGCCGTGCTCGCCTCGCGCAAGGCCTCCGGGCGTATCGTGCCCGAGCGCACCGGCTTCGAACGCGATCTCAACTACTTCATCTGCGCTTTCCTGCTCGCGGCGGCGGCCATGTTCGTGCCGCATTCGAACCTGCTCGTGCGTGCGCTGATTTCGGCCGCGCTAGTCGGTGTCTATATCGCTTATGTGGCCTCGACCTTGCGCGCATCCAAGGCGCTCGTGAGCGCGGGCCATGGCACCGAGGCGCCGGGCAAGATGCTGTTGTCGCGTGTTGGCCTGCCGACCAATCTTGCCACCATCGCCCTGCAACTCCTGATTGCCGTTGCCTTGCTGCTGACCGGCGCGAAAGGATTCATCCACGGTGTCGAAGGCGTCTCGAAAGTACTCGGCATTTCCCCGCTGTTGCTCTCGCTGCTGATCATTCCGATCGCGACCGAGTTGCCCGAGAAGATCAACAGCATCCTGTGGATTCGTCGTGGCAAAGACACGCTTGCCTTTGGCAACATCACGGGAGCGATGGTGTTCCAGGGCACCTTGCTGCCGGCGATCGGCATCATGCTCACGCCATGGGCGCCGCGCGTCGAAGTGCTGACGGGCGTCGCGATCACGCTGATCGCGGCGATCTGGATGCGCCTGAATTCGGGCAAGCAAGGTTTGCGGGTATGGGCGCTCCTGATCAACGGGTTGCTGTATCTGAGCTATCTGACGATTACCCTGTCGCGTTAATGCGAGGCCACGGAGGCGCGAATGACACAAGCCAAGCGTAGTGCTGTGAAAGCATCGCCCGGCGCCGAGAGCGCTGCTTTGGACGTGCGATGCCATTGGTGTGGGGAGATCCCCGAATACCAGCGCTACCACGATGAGGAATGGGGCTTTCCGGTCGATGATGACCGGCGGCTCTTTGAGAAGGTCTGTCTCGAAGGTTTTCAGGCCGGACTGAGCTGGCTGACCATCCTTCGCAAGCGCGAGGCGTTTCGCGCCGCATTCGCCAATTTCGACGCAAAGAAAGTCGCGCGCTTTGGTGAACGTGATATCGAGCGCCTGCTCAAGGATGAAGGGATCATCCGCCATCGCGGCAAGATCGAGGCGGCCATCAACAATGCTCAGCGCCTGCTGGAGTTGCTTGAGACGGAGCCCTCGCTTGCTGCGTTTCTGTGGCGCTTTGAACCGGACCCGAAAAGCCGTCCTTCGAAGCTCACGCGTGAAGTGGTCAGCACCCTTGCCATCACGCCCGAGTCGACGGCGCTGAGCAAGGAGCTCAAACGGCGGGGGTGGAAGTTCGTCGGCCCCACGACGATGTATGCATTGATGCAGGCGATGGGGCTCGTCAACGACCACCAGGAAACATGCACATCACGCGCGCGGGCCTTGCGTGCACGGCGGGAGTTCAAGGTGCCGACGTAGGCGCAGAGCATTGGCCGGCCAACATGCCGATCGTCTTCGCCACGATGCAGGCCGTACCGCGCGATCTCTTGCGAGGTGGCGCGCATCGACGACTGCAGCGCGCGCCGCGTGTTCGATGGCGATTGGCCGCTATCAGTCGCGCGAGTTGAAAAGCTGCACAGCTTCTTTGCTATCGCTCGCCGTCGAGCAGGTCGTTCAGCAGCCCGTCGAAAGCCATCTGTGCGTCTTCGAGTTCCTGAAGCGCCACGTCGAGTACCTGCAGCGCGAGCTTCGAGGGTTGCCCGCTTCCTTCCGGTGGAAATTGCGCCTGCAATGCGGTGAACGTCGTGCGCACCTGTTGCGTGGCGATCACCACGCGTTCGATGGCCAGGGCTTCTTCCGCGCGTTTCTGTGCTGCGCTCGCTTCGTTCATGGGGGTCTCTCGAGTAAGTGTCAGACCTGGGGGCTTGACACGCGGATATCGGTAAACAGACGCTCGGCATCGCGCTTCAGTGTGGCCGCAATGCCCGGTTCGAAGGTCCAGTGGCCGGATGCATTGACGATCGACAATTGTGCGCCTGTCCATGCATCGGCGAGCGCCTGTGCCTGGTCTGCCGGGCAGACCATGTCGAAGCGGCCGTGCACGATGTAGCAGGGCAGGTGCGCGATGCGGTGAACCTGCATGAGCAGCGGCGCGGGCGGCAGTTCATGAGCCATGTAGTGCCGCTCGAGCAGGGCCATCGAGATCGCTGACGACGGGACATTCGTTGAACTTCCGGCGGGCGATGTGGCGGCTGGCTTCGTTGCTCCGGTAGTCGCCGCCTCGGTCTGTGCCGCGGTTGAAGCCGGAGCCGGAGCCGAAGGCGTTGCTGCCGGCGGGTCAGCCGGCATCGGGCCGACCGAAGACAGGCTGTACTCGTAGCGTGTCCATGCCTGAGCGAGGCGCTGGCCGCTGGCGTCGAAACGCGCGAGCGGCACTTCCGTCAGGGTGAGCACTTCTTGCAGATTGACCGGACGACGTCCCGCAGCCTGCTCGATCGCATCGAGAAAGCGCTCGTGCGCGTCCGGAAACACCCTTCGCACATCCCAGAGAAACCAGTCGATGTCCTGTTGCCGGGCGAGAAAAATCCCGCGCAAAAGGAAGCCGAGACACCGTTCGGGATAGCGGATGCCGTAAGCGAGTGCAAGAGTCGTCCCCCACGATCCGCCGAACACCGCCCACTTGTCGATGCCAAGCGCGATGCGTAATTTTTCCGTGTCTTCGACGAGCGCATCGAGCCCGTTATGGCGAAGCTCGCCGAACGGTGTCGACTTGCCGCAACCGCGCTGGTCGAACAGCACCACTCGCCATTTGGCCGGGTCGAAGAAATCTGCCCAACGCGGATTGAGCGCCCCGCCTGGGCCGCCGTGCAGGATCACCACCGTCGGCCCGGCCTCATTGCCGTGACTGCGCCAGTAGATCGAATGGCCGTCGCCGACTTCGAGCATGCCGTCCCTGAATCTGCTGCCTGCCGCGCCCTGATCGTGTTTCCCGTCTTCCATGTGCCTGCCTGTGGTCCAAAACCCCGGATCCGTGGCCGCGCTTTCAAGCAGCGCAGCGAGATCGATCCGGCAACGCCGTACCTTAGCATTCCAGGCAAAGCTCCGCAGATACAGTCATGGCGCGCTGCGCCATATTGGGAGCTTCGGCATCGGGACGGTACTGCCCACAGTGGCTCGCGCAAGGGTTCAGCGACGAGTGTGTGTCGAGCGTTCAGGTGCCTCGAACACGAGTTGGACGCCCGCTCTCAGTCCGCGAATACCTTGCCGGGATTCAGTATCCCGTGTGGGTCGAGGGTGTGTTTGATGGCGCGCATGGTGGCGAGTTCGGCGGGGCTGCGGGATACGGGCAAGAAGGCGCGCTTGAGGGTGCCGATGCCGTGTTCGGCTGAGACGGAGCCGTGGTGGGGCGCGAGCAAGGCATAGAGTTCGCGGTCGATCTCCTCGTGGGTCACGCCCGGCACTGAGCGGCCGTCGACGGTTACGTGCAGGTTGGAGTCGCCGATGTGGCCGAAGTAGAGTGACACTTGGCCAGGCCAGCATTGTTCGAAGCGCGCGCGGCACGCATCGGCAAAGCGGCCAATCGCACCGATCGGCAGGCTCACGTCAAAGTTCACGGGGTCGAGCCTGGCGGGGAATTCTGCGGTCGCCTCGCGAATGGTCCAGAGCGCGCGCGCTTCGCCAAGTGACTGGGCAATCACGGCGTCGCGAATGGCGCCTTCTTCCAGGGCGTCGGCCATCGCTTGCGCGAAGCGCTCGCCGTCGTCGGCGGCGTCGAAGCTCGTCTGCTCGACTAGGGCATACATCGGATGGGCATCTGCAAAAGGTGAACGCTTGCTCGCGGTCAGTGATACGCCGAAGTCGAAGAAGTCCGGCCACATGATCTCGAACGCGCTGATGTCGTTGCCGAAGTGTGCGGTCAGCCGACGCAGCAGTGCGACGGTGGCATCGTAGTGGTCGAGCGCGATGAGCGCGGTGTGGCGGGCGGCCCGCCGCGGGCCTAGTCGCAGGACGGCGCGGGTAATGACGCCCAGCGTCCCCTCGGAGCCGATGAACAAATGCTTGAGGTCATAGCCGGTATTGTTCTTGACCATCTTGTTGAGCGAATTCAGTACGGTACCGTCGGCCAGTACGACTTCGAGGCCGAGTGTTTGGTCGCGCGCGGTGCCCGACTGGATCACGCGATTGCCGCCCGCATTGGTTGCGAGATTGCCTCCGATCTGGCACGAGCCGCGCGCACCGAAGTCGAGTGCGAGTTCGAAGCCGGCTTCGGCTGCGGCCTCCTGCGCGACCTGAAGTGTGGTGCCGGCGCGCACAGTGAGTGTCGCGGCGGCGGGGTCGATCTCCTCGATGCCGCTCAGGCGTTCCAGCGACAGGGCCACGTCGCCACTGCGTGCGATGGCGCCGCCGGCCAGTCCTGTCATGCCACCTTGCGGCACGACGGGCTGGTGGGCGGCGTGGCACAGGGCGAGCGCGCGAGACACCTGTTCGGTGGTGCGCGGCAGAAGAAGCGCGGCAGGTCGTGTCGGGGTTTGGCCGGTCCAGTCGGTCAATGCGCGCTCGCCGATCTCTGTGCCCGTGCGCACGCCATCTGCGCCCAGGGCTTCTTGCAGCGAGGCCAGCAGCTTCGTGAAGGTATCTGTCATGTGAGGCTCATGCTGAACCAGCACTTTCAGCCGCACGCTTCTTTCGGTACCCCATCGAATCGTTGATCCGTCCGAGGATATAGTCGCCCGCTGCGACCGGCTCATAGCGCAACGTATCGGGTGCCGCCCCCAGTTCACGCGGGTCGACGCTCGCGCCGTAGGTCGGGTCGTAGAAGGTCGCAATCGAATAGCGTTCGCGTCCCGAGCGGTTGATCACACGATGCAAGGTCGAGCGATAGCGATCATTACTCCAGCGCCCGAGCAAGTCGCCGACATTGACGACAAAGGTGCCCGGCATCGGCGGCGCGTCGATCCATGTGTCGTTGGCGATTTCGCGAACCTGCAGACCGCCGATCATGTCCTGCCATAAGAGCGTGATGCACCCATAGTCGGTGTGCGGTGCGACGCCAAACTGCGCCTCATCAGACTGCGGCGGCTGGGGCGGGTAATAGACCATCTGAGTGCGCTGCATTCGCTTGGTATAGCGCGAGACGAAGAAGTCCGGCGCGAGTCCGAGCCCGCTGGCCACCGCGCGCAGCAAGTCGGCCCCGCACGCTCCAATCGCCTCGTAGTAACGGTAGAGCGCGGGCTGCAGGTCGGGCATGAAGTCCGGCCAGTTGTTCGGGCCTCGCAATGCCTGGCCGGCCAGCACATCGGGATCGTCCTCGGGCAACTCGAGACCGACACTGAAGAATTCCTTATGGTCGGGCCGCGTCGCCTGGTACATGGTGGCGTCGCCGAGCGCATTGAAGCCGCGATGCCGGGCGTTGACCGCAGCGCGTCGTTTGGTCTCGGGCGGAAATGCAAAGAAGCGTCGTGCGGCCTGTTCCGCGCCGTCGATGATGTCCTGCGGTACGCCGTGATTTGTCAGATAGAAAAAGCCGATACGGGTACAGGCCTCGTGGATCTCGCGACCGGCGCGTGCGAGCGCGGCCGGGTCTCCCGTACGGACACCGGTGAAATCGACGATCGGAATAGGGTGAGGCGACTGCATGAGCGGCTCCTTCATTGCCGGCGTGCGGGGCAGGTGTCCGGGCTCCATGCCCAGGCTCCTCACGCTGTATATACCGCGAAAAGCCCGCGCGCAAGCGAGGCTCGCCACTGCGGTTTACCCAGGGTCAGTATGGTTCTGATGATCTCCCAGATTTATTTTTTCGGCCAAATAGCGCGGTATATACTGCCTCGCACAGTTCGCTTCGCGCGGGCGCCGCATCCCTGACGTACCCCTGATCGATCCGGAGAACCCCATGAAGATTCTGGCAGGCTGGAAGCGCAGTTTGTTGATGTTGGCCCTGTGTGCCGCGAGTGTCGGCGCGCACGCCGAGGACCAGCTTGCAAAGGTCAAGAAAGCCGGCGAACTGGTGGTCGGCACCGAAATGCAGTTTGCGCCGTTCGACTTCCTCGACAACGGTCAACAGGCGGGGTTCAACAAGGATCTGTTCGCGGAAATCGGTAAGGAGATGGGTGTCAAGGTACGCTTTATCGACCTGCCCTGGCCGAGCGTGTTGCCGGGTCTCGATGCGGGCAAGTTCGATATGGTGGGCGGCCCGTTGACGATGACCAAGGCGCGCGCGGATCGCTACGCGTTCACGTTGCCGATCGCGGACGCGACCGATGCGCTGCTCAAACGCGCCAATGACCCTGCTATCAAGACCTCGGCCGACATCGCCGGCAAGACCGTCGGCGCGGGCAAGAGCTCGGCTCAGCTCGATCAGTTGAAGACCTACATCACGACCCTGCCGAAGGCGCCTGAGATTCGCGAGTACGTCGACAACAACCAGGCGTATGCCGACCTCGCCGCGGGCCGGATCTCGGCGGTTGCCAACTCGCTGACGAATATCGCCTACGTGGCCAAGCAACGGCCGGAACAGTTTGCGGTGGTGCAGCCCGCGTTCGGCTCGAAGGTCTATTTCGCGTATTGCCTGCGCAAGGATGCGGATAGCAAGCCCCTGCTCGATGCGTTCAACGACGCGCTCGTGAAGCTCAATAAGGACGGTCGCCTTGCAACGCTTCAGAAGAAGTGGTTTGGCACGGCGATGGATGTCCCGACCACTGAGCCGACGCTGAACTATTGAGTCTGACCAGGAAGTCTGACCGGATCGTGAAGCCCGCGGGCAGCCGCGATCCGGCCATTCGGGCGACGCGCGCATCACGGCGATTTACAGTGGCGAGTGGCACGACATGTTTAGTCTGAGCGTCTTTCTCCATGGTTTTCCGCTGCTGTTCCAGGCCGCGCTCGCGACCGTCGGGATCTCGCTCGCCGGGCTGCTGATCGGCTTCTTCGTGGCGATCGGTGTGTGCGCGGCGAAGCTCTCGGCGCATCGAGGCGCGCGTGCATTCGGCGGTGCGTATGTGTTTTTCTTTCGGGGCGTGCCGCTGCTCGTGCAGTTGCTGCTGGTCTATTACTTGTTGCCGTTTGTGGGCATCAATGTACCGCCCCTGGTTGCCGCCATCGGGACATGCGCATTGTGTTCCGCTGCCTATGTGGCGGAGATTTTGCGCGGTGGCTTTCTCGGGATTCCCTCAGGCCAGCTCGAAGCCGCACGTCTGCTCGGACTCTCGCGTTTCGACATGCTGCGCCGGATCGAAGTCCCGCAGGCGTTTCGCCTGACACTGCCTTCGCTTGGCAATGAGATGGTGCTGCTGATCAAGGCCTCGTCACTGGTTTCGGTAGTCGGCGTCGCCGAGCTCACGCGGACCTCGCAAAATCTCGCTGCAAGCACTTATCGGCCGCTCGAAGCCTACCTGGCCGCCGCGTTGATCTACTTTGTGATCAACGGCACGCTCGCGCTCGGTGCACATTACGCCGAACACCGGCTGCGGGAGGCCTGAGGCCATGGCCGGTTTTGATTCCACCGTCATCACCCACAATCTGCCGTCGATTGCCCACGGCCTGCTCATTACGCTGGGCACCTGGGCGGCCGGTGTCGCCATTGGCCTGCTGCTTGGTTTCGCGATCGCCGTGGTGCAGTTGTTCGGCTCGCAAGCCGTGCGCGGAGTGCTGCGTGCTTATATCGAGGTGTTTCGAGGGACGCCGTTCCTGATCCAGTTGTTCCTGCTGTACTACGGCGGCCCGAATTTTGGCATCACGCTCGAGCCGATGACGGCAGGCGTGCTCGGCCTCGGCTTGTACGGCAGCGCCTACTTCGCCGAGGTGTTCCGCGGGGGCTTCCAGTCGGTGCCACGTGGCCATCTTGAGGCGGCCGAATGTCTGGGCCTGTCGCGCTGGCAGGCGATCGTGCGCGTGCAGTTGCCGCAGATGCTGCTGATCATCGTGCCGGCGCTGACCAACCTGATCATCATCCTCAGCAAGGAAACCGCCGTGCTGTCGATCGTGACAGTGCCCGAACTCACTTTCGTGTTGACCGGCATCGGCTCGGAGTCGTTCGCCTTCGTCGAGACGCTGCTGGTGTTGTGCGTCTGTTATCTCGCGCTGGTCGAGCTGACCTCGCGTGTCGGCAGTTGGGCGGAAGGCCGGCTCTCGCGCTTCGCCATACGATGATCCCGCTGACGAATTGCAAACCCGCTGCGACCTCGCACGAACAGGAACGCCGATGATTGCCCTTTCTGATTCCCTACGGCCCGCGCCCGGTTCCGCCGAGGCAGTCGAGCCCGCAGCGGTGGGTCTCGCGGATGAGGCATCGCCTGCACGTGGTGAGCCGCTGATCCGCGTCAACGGACTGACCAAGCGTTTTGGTGAAGTCGAAGTGTTGCGCGGTGTCGACCTCGAGATCCGCAAGTCCGAAGTCGTCTGCATCATCGGACCCTCGGGTTCGGGCAAGAGCACCTTGCTGCGTTGCCTCGCTTTTCTCGAGGAATATGACGGTGGAGATGTGCTGATCGAAGGCGCGCTGCTTGGCTATACGACGCGCAATGGCAAGCGGGTCAAAGCCTCGGGCGCGCAGATCAACCAGGTGCGCCGCAATGTCGGCATGGTGTTCCAGCAGTTCAACCTCTGGCCGCACATGACAGCCGCCGGCAATGTGATGGAAGCCCTCCAGCGCGTACGCGGCATGTCGCGCGACGAAGCGCGGCGGCTTGCACTCGCCATGCTCGACCGGGTCGGCCTCGCCGCGCGTGCCGATGCCTATCCGGGCAAACTGTCGGGCGGGCAGCAACAGCGTGTGGCGATTGCGCGCGCGCTCGCGATGGAGCCGCACATCATGTTGTTCGACGAACCGACTTCGGCGCTCGATCCCGAACTCGTCGGCGAGGTGCTGCAAGTGATGAAACAGCTCGCGCGAGAAGGCATGACGATGGCCGTCGTCACGCACGAAATGGGCTTTGCCGCGCAGGTCGCCGACAAGGTTGTCTTTATCGACGAGGGCCGGATTGCCGTCCAGGGCTCGCCGCAGGAGGTGTTCCACGACGCACCGCACCCGCGGCTGCGTCAGTTCCTGCAGAACTACTTCGACCGCAATGCGTTCTGGACCCGTGGCGGCGAGCCTCAGGGAGCCAGCGCATGAGCACGCCGTCGTCGCGCGCGGCACATGTCGTGGACCGGGTGTTGCCGCTCGCGCGTTATGCGCAGGTCAAGGAATATATCCGGACGACGATCGAGTCGGGCGCCTGGCAGGCCGGCGACCGGATTCCCTCGGAGCTGAATCTGGTCGACACGCTCGGCGTCTCGCGCATGACGATCAATCGCGCCTTGCGCGAACTCACCGACGAGGGTCTGCTGACCCGACTCTCGGGCGTCGGTACTTTCGTGGCCGAAGCCAAGCCGCAATCGACACTGCTGATGATTGCCGACATCGGCGACGAGATTCGCTCGCGCGGGCACGAGTACAGCTGCTCTCACTTGAATCTCACGCGCGAAGCCGCGTCCGCAGGCGTGTCTACGGCGCTCGGTCTCACGCCGGGCGCATCGGTGTTCCGCATTGTCTGTGTCCACCGCGAGAACGGTTTGCCGGTTCAGCTCGAAGATCGCTATGTGAATCCGGCGATCGCGCCCGCGTTCATCGACCAGGATTTCACGCGCATGCGGCCGTCCGAATACCTCGTGAGCATCGTGCCGGCGCATGAGATCGAGCACATCGTCGACGCTGGCCTGCCGACACGGATCGAAGCCGAGTGGCTCGAAATCGGTCCCGAGGTCCCGTGTCTCACGCTGGTGCGGCGCACCTGGAGCAGCGGCGTCGCTGTGACGTTCGCACGCTTTGTTCATCCGGGATCACGCTATCGGCTCGGCTGCCGTTTCACGCCGGAATTCGCGCGGCAGCAGAGCTGACAACGGACGTCGGAAGTTCGGCCCGAGGCCTGCGACGTGCCCATGAGGCGGGGGCAGGCAGGCGGGTCGTTCGGCATTCTGGCGCGTTAGTGACGCTTGCTCACCGGGCCGATCATCGCTTCGGGGAGTTGGGCCATCAGCGTGTGAAAAGCGAAATCGATATCGTCGTGCGCGAGGTTGAACTCGACGCAGATCTTGCGTTCGCCAACCTGGATGTCAGCGATGTAGGCCCCGAGTCCGCAGTGGAGTAGCCCCTGCAGGCGGTCGTGCGGATTGTCGTGCGCGAAAAGGGGAAGGGTGACCTCGAGCCGCACGCGGGTGGCGGGTACGAGCTGGACGATACGCGAGGTCGTTCGCGGTGGATGCAGGGTCGAAGCGGCCGCGCCCTGAAAAGGAAGCAGAGCCGGACGCCCCGCGGAAATCGCCGATTTCATGCTGCTAGCGAGCATTTTGCTCATCATTCTTCAGTCCCATCTGCGTCTAAAGTCTTGAACTCGGAGCGTATCGCGATCCGGCTGGATTCGCCTTTCAGTCGATGCGCTCCGCATCTGACGTAAAGGTAGGTCAGCAAAGGTAGCGACGAGGGCAAGATTTGCATCGGCGATATAAAGCCGCTGTAAAAACCGTTTATGCGGCCGTGTCGATCCGTGCCCCCGATCGGGTTCAGATCGGGCTCAGATCGGGCTCAGATCGCGCGCCCGCGCTGTTCTCGGGCCCGAGGATGAAAGCGCGCGCGGAAGTCTTGCGGCGCGACTTTCAGATGCCGCTGGAACGACAGCCGCATCGTTTCGAGCGAATTAAAACCGCAGCGCCGGGCAACGGTCGCGAGCGGCACCTCCCCATCTGTGAGCAACCGGCGCGCCGCATCCATACGCAAGGTCTGCACATACTTGCCCGGTGACGTGCCGAGCGCTTGCGCAAATCGCCGCGCGAAATTACGTGGGCTCATTGACACGCGGGCTGCGAGCGCCTCGATCGAGAGATCGTCGGGCAAATGTTCGGCCATCCAGCGGGTGAGTTCGGCGAACCGGTCTGGATCGGACGCACTGACCTCCGCGGCCATTTGTGCGCTGAACTGGGACTGTCCCCCCGGCCGACGCAAGAACACCACGAGTTCGCGCGCCACTTCAAGGGCAATGGGGCGCCCCAGGTCGCGTTCGACGAGCGCGAGTGCCACGTCGATGCCAGCCGTCACGCCCGCCGACGTGAAGTACTTGCCGTCGCTGATAAAGATCGCGTCGGCATCGACCTCGAGCGAGCCGAAGCGCTGCGCGAGGGTGTCGCAGAATTTCCAGTGAGTGGTCACACGGCGGTGGTCGAGCCGTCCCGTCGCCGCCAGCACGAAAGCGCCAGTGCAGATCGAGACCACCCGCGACGCGCGGTCGGCAAGCCGGCCGACTGCAGCGACCGCCTCAGGATTGTCGGCCCCCATGCGCGCGCCCTTTCCGCCGCAAATCACGAGGGTGTCCGCTTGCAGGGTTTCGTCGAAGAACGAGACCTTTGCATGGAGTTCCACCCCCGATGAGGTAGGAACCAGTCCAACCCGGGGGCCTGCAAGGATGATCTCGTAAGCGCGCGGGCGTCCCGCGTTTTCGCACGAGGTGTTGGCCTCGGCGAACACATCCATCGGCCCCGTGAGATCGAGCATCTGCGTGCCGTCAAATGCAACCAGCACGATCTTCTGAACAGAATGGGAGTTAGCCATGGCGCGGTTCCGGGGCATTTGGTCGAGAAGCGGGAGGCCCAGAGCGGGCAACTCAAGTCTAGGGCGAGCATGGTCTGGCAGCAATGCCACACACCCCAAATTTCCTGCCAGATTTCCACGGGTTTTGGGCTAAAAAGCCGCCATTTCGTCCTCGTTTACCCGTTTCCAGGACGTTGTTTCTTGACTCCTCCCGGCAGCCTGCTTTATTAAGTCACGGAGAGTGATTTAGTACCGAAAGCGAGTCGCGACCCCGATTCGACAACTAGAACCTGGAGGAAGACATGAAGAAGATGCAGCGGACCCTGTTTGCCCTGGCAATGACCTGCAGTGCGCTGGCGCTGGCGGACCAGCCCGTGATCGGCCTGATCACGAAGACCGATACCAACCCGTTCTTTGTGAAAATGAAGCAGGGTGCCCAGCAGGCCGCCGACGCCGCAGGGGCCAAGTTGCTGACCGCTGCGGGCCGCTACGACGGCGATAACGCGACCCAGGTGACTGCCATCGAAAACATGGTCGGCGCGGGCGCCAAGGCCATCCTGATCACCCCGGGCGATACCAAGGCGATCGTGCCGAGCATCAAGAAGGCCCGTGACGCGGGGGTCCTCGTGATTGCGCTCGATACGCCGACCGAACCGAAAGAAGCGACCGATGCGCTGTTCGCGACCGACAACTTCAAGGCCGGTGAGCTGATCGGCACCTACGCCAAGGCCGCCATGGGCGGCAAGCCCGCGAAGATCGCGACGCTCGACCTCGCCCCCGGGATCAGCGTCGGGGTGCTGCGCCACGATGGCTTCCTCAAGGGCTTCGGCGTGAAGGCAGGCGACCCGAGCATCGTCTGCAGCCAGGACACGCGCGGCGACCAGGCCAAAGGTCAGACCGCCATGGAAAACTGCCTGCAGAAGAATCCGGACATCAATGTCGTCTACACGATCAACGAACCGGCGGCAGCCGGGGCCTATCGCGCGCTGCAGGCCGCGGGCAAGGACAAGGGCGTGCTGCTCGTGTCGATCGACGGCGGCTGTGAAGGGGTGCGCAACGTGAAGGCCGGGGAAATCGCCGCGACCTCGCAGCAATATCCGTTGAAGATGGCCGCGCTCGGTGTGCAGGCCGGCGTCGAGTACGCCAAGACCGGCAAGAAGCCGAGCGGCTATACCGACACCGGCGTGACGCTGATCTCCGACAAGCCGCAGAGCGGCGTGACCAGCAAGGACACGACGTTCGGCCTCGATCAGTGCTGGGGCACCAAGTAAGTCTCGTCACCGCGCCCGCGGCGCGGTTCCGTTCGCTTCTGCGAGCCAGACCGCGTCGGGCGTGCTGCGAGTCGTCGCATAAAGGAGTCCGCGCATGAACGCCTCACCCGCTTCTTCCGTTGCCAACCCCAAGGGCCGGCTGACCGATCGCCTGCCCCCGCTCACCATGCTCGGGCCGGTGTTCGCCCTGCTGCTCGCCTGCGTTTTCTTTGTTTCGCAGACGCCGCGTTTTCTGTCGGTCCAGAATCTGTCGCTGATCCTCCAGCAATCAATGGTGGTGGGCGTGATCGCGATCGGCCAGACGCTGATCGTGCTGACGGCCGGTATTGATCTGTCGTGCGGGATGGTGATGGCGCTTGGCTCGGTTGTGATGAGCAAGGTCGCGGTCGCCAATGGGTTGAACCCGTATGTCGCCATCGTGCTGGGCGTCGGTGTCTGCACCTTGTTCGGTCTGATCAACGGCGTGCTTGTCACTCGAGTGAAGTTGCCCGCATTTATCGTCACGCTAGGTACGCTCAATATCGCTTTTGCCATCACGCAGATCTACTCGAATGCCGAAAGCATCTCAAACCTGCCGACCCCGTTGACCTTCTTCGGCAACACTTTCGGCATCGGTGCGGGAACGGTGACCTACGGCACAGTGATGATGCTCGTGTTGTACCTGATCACTTGGTTCGTCTTGCGCGAGACGGCGCCCGGTCGACATGTCTATGCGCTCGGCAATAACGCTGAGGCGGTTCGGTTGATGGGCCTGCCGACCCAGCGCATCCTGATCACGGTCTATACCCTCGCGGGGCTCACCTACGGCATCGCCGCGTTGCTCGCAGTCGCGCGCACGGGAGTCGGCGATCCGCAGGCGGGTCAGACGGAAAACCTCGACAGCATTACGGCCGTGGTACTTGGCGGCACGAGCCTGTTCGGCGGCCGTGGCACGATGATCGGCACCCTGCTTGGGGTGGTGATCGTCGGCGTGTTTCGCAACGGACTCACTCTGATCGGCGTGTCGTCGGTCTATCAAGTCTTGGTTACCGGGATTCTCGTGATCCTCGCCGTTTCGGCAGACAAGATCTCGCGGCGCGGCTGAGGAAAGAACCATGTCCTATTACACATCGAAGCAGTCGGACGGCCGGTTTGCAGCGTCGTCCTCATCGCCATCGTCCTCCGCTGCGACGCCGCTTGCGTCGTCGACAATCTCCGGCGCCAGCCAGGGCTCGACGGGCACTGTCCACGCAGGCCGGCCGCCGGGTGTCGAACCCGTGCTCGCCGCCCACGGACTCATCAAACGCTACGGCCACGTGACGGCGCTTGACGGTGCCGATTTCGAACTGCTGCCTGGAGAGATTCTCGCTGTCATCGGCGACAACGGCGCGGGCAAGTCGTCGCTGATCAAGGTGCTCTCAGGCGCGGTGCGGCCCGATCAGGGCGAGATGTTCCTCGACGGCAAGGAGGTGAGCTTTCGCGGTCCGCTCGACGCGCGTGCGCACGGCATCGAAACGGTCTATCAGGACCTCGCCGTGGCCCCCGCCATGACCATTACCGAAAACCTGTTTCTCGGCCGCGAACTCTACCGGCCTGGCTTCCTTGGCCGAACGCTGCGCCTGCTCGACAAACGTCGGATGCTGGCCGAGGCGAACGCCCACATGGCCAGCCTCAAGATCGGAATCCGTTCGATGAAACAGGCGGTCGAGACCCTGTCAGGCGGTCAGCGCCAGGGCGTCGCGGTGGCGCGCTCGGCGGCATTTGCACGCCATGTCGTGATCATGGACGAGCCAACTGCGGCGCTCGGCGTCAAGGAGTCGAACATGGTGCTCGAGTTGATCGGGCGCGTGCGCGACAAGGGGTTGCCGGTGATATTGATCAGCCACAATATGCCTCACGTGTTCGAAATCGCCGACCGGATTCATATCCAGCGGCTGGGGCGGCGTGTGGCGCTGGTGAACCGGCGCGACATCGATATGAACCACGCCGTCGCGGTGATGACGGGGGCGACGACCCTGCAATAGGCCTGCCGAATACCCCGGGAAACCCAACCGTATGAGCAAGCCCACTTTGCGCGATGCCGCGCACGAGAGCGAGGAGCCGGGCGCGGCGGTGCCTGCGCCTGCGCCCGTGCCCGCGCCGCTCGCGAGTACGGTCGGCTCGAACCACGTCGGCATGCGGCAGTTCAACGAGCGCATTGTGCTACAGGCGATCCGGCTGCATGGCGCCTTGCCCAAGGCCGAGCTTGCGCGCGTCACGCGGCTGTCGATGCAGACTGTTTCGGTCATCATCAATGCATTGCTCACGGACGGACTGGTCATCAAGCAGGACCGCCTGCGCGGGCGTATCGGCCAGCCCTCGGTGCCGATCGCGCTGAACCCCGACGGGGCCTTCACGCTCGGCGTCAAACTCGGCCGGCGCAGTCTCGACGTGCTCGCGCTCGATTTCACGGGCGAGGTTCGATGCCGGGAGATCGTCGAATACGATTACCCCGACCCCGAGATCATTTTTCCGGCGATCCAGCGCAAGCTCGAACTCGTCGAGGCGACGCTCGGCGCTCACGCCGCGCGGATCGTCGGCATCGGCGTCGCCGCGCCCCTCTGGATGGGCGGCTGGCGCGACCTGCTCGGGGCGCCCCCGCAAGTGCTCGACGGCTGGCGCGAAATCGATATCCGGGCGCGCGTGCAGTCGATGACCCGACTGCCCATCGAATTCGCGAAGGACACCACCGCAGCGTGTGCTGCCGAGCTCGTCATGGGCCATGGACAGCGCGTGCATAACTTTCTCTACGTGTTTATCGGCACCTTTATCGGTGGCGGCCTCGTGATCGATGGCCGGCTGCACCACGGGCCGAATGGCAACGCGGGCGCGATTGGCTCGGTGCCGCTCGATTCCACGCAGCAGTTGCTGCATCGGGCTTCGGGCCTGGTGCTCGAGCAGGCGCTGCGTCAGGCCGGCATGCCGGCGGCCGCTGCACACGACGAACGCGCCCTGTCGGCCGCGCTGCGCCCGGCGACCGACGCCTGGGTGGCGAACGCGGCGCATTCACTCGCCGCCACCCTGGCCACCTCGGCCGCGCTGCTCGACCTCGATGCGATCGTGATCGACGGCTCGCTCGACCGCCAGCTGATTGCGGAGCTCATCGCCGCGACCTCGCGCGCCTTCGACGCGCAGCGCTGGGAAGGCATTGCCCGGCCCGCTCTGCTGCAGGGGCGCACGGGCGCGGACGCGCGCGCGATGGGGGGCGCGATCTTGCCGCTCTACGCCCACTTTGCCCCCAGTCACCAGCTATTCCTCAAGACCGCACCCGCTTATACTTGACGCTTCGCAAAAACACGACATACCACAGGGCGGGTTTCATGGCGTTGATCAAGCTGGCGAAAGCCGATATTCAACTCGGCAAGCCTCTCGAGTTTGCGATCTATACCGAGACGAAACAGTTGCTGCTGCAACGAGGGCAGATCATCAACAATCTGGACCTGCTCGCCAAGGTTCGGGAAATGGGGGCGTTCCGCGAAGATGAGATCGTGCGTCCGGGTTTGCTGTTGTCGTCCAAGCCGCCCGCTCTGCGCACCGAAGAAAAGGCGGCGACGGCCCGCGCGGAACGCGAAGACGTTCCGTTTCCGTCATTGCGAAAGGGTGTCGAGGCTTTTCAGCTGTCCGCTGTGACCGACAACGAGGCGAGTAACGCGCCGTTCCGGGTCGCGTATCTGGGCGTGATGAAAGACATCAGCATCATGGTGACGCCGCTTACGGGGTTTCCGGTCGATGCCCTGTATGACGGCCAGGAACTGAACGCGAAAATGTTCTCCGGTCGGCATATTTACGAATTCCGCACCTTTGTGCAGAAGGTCTGTCTCGAGCCCTTCGAATATTTACACCTTCATTACCCAACTCACGTGCGGGAAATTCCCGTGCGCCAGCATGTGCGTGTCGAAGCGGACGTGTCAGCCAAACTGATCAGCAATGGTCTGAATCCGCAGCTCTACGACGTGAAGTTGTCGGATATCAGCCTGATTGGCGCCGGCGCGACCTCCAGCGCGGCTGTCTTTGAAGTTGGAGAGCGCGTGAAAATGTCATTCAAACTGCGCTCAGGCGGCTGGGATCGCCCGGTCCTATTGACCACCATCATCCGCAATAAGCGTGAAGACGATGGCAGCGTGCGTTACGGCCTCGAATTCGTGTCGATGCCGCATGAAAGCCGCTCGACGATTCGCAACTATCTATTCGAAACGGTCACACAGACCGTCATGCCAGATTAAGGCATGCCGCCCGGCGGCCGCTTCTCTGCTCAAAAGACCAAGCCGGCAATACTTGCCGGCTTTTTTACGTCAGCTTTCAGGACTCTAAAGAAATTTCCGTTCTCTGCCGTTACGCAGTAAACCGGCTGGTGAACGATTTCTGATCCTGAGACCGCCGACCGGCATGAGCAAGGAGCAAGCAAAATGACTGCCGAAATCGTGATTCGCGAGACCGCCGAAGGCGTGCAGATTCTCGAGGGCGAACGCCGGCTCACTGAGTTGCTGGCGGTGCACGACGAGGTCGTGATCATCACCCCCGAGCTCGGCGAGGTCGTCGTCGCGCGTTTGCCGGATGGACGCTTGCGAGCGTCGTGCGATCCCGAACTGATCAAGCTGTTTCGCCGTTCTCCGTGACGCGAAGCGCCGCTGCCTCGTGGGCGAGGCGCGGCAGGCTGGACGTGTGCCGCGAAAGCGGAGCGGGTGCCGTGGCGATGCGCTGCGGTCTTGCTCCGGCCAGCGTATCGAGCGAGGGCGGCATCCTGTCGTGCGCCACCGCGCCGAGCGCCGAGAGCGTGTCGCCAAACCCGCCACGGGCGCGGGCGTCGGCGCGTGCACTGGTCGTCACGCGCGGCGCGCTGCTCCAGACAATGTTTGCCTCGCACTGAAGCAGCGCGTCGACGAGTGCGACGTCTTCGCTGACCTTCACCGGCTGGAAGCCCCCGCAGCGTCGATACGCATGGCTCGACACCCCGAGGTTTGCGCCATGGATATGGCGATGGCCGTCCGCGTGGGTATAACCTTCCAGAAATCGCCGCCGGACTTCCTCGGTGCGCCCCGTCCAGTCATCCACCTCGATACACCCGCAGACCGCATCGGCGCGCAGCGCCAGTTGTGCGACCAGCCAATCGGGCGCCACGCGTGAATCGGCGTCAGTGAAAGCCAGCCACCGTGCGCCAGCGCCGAGCAGGCAACGTGCGCCGAGTGCGCGAGCGACGCCGACATTGCGCGCATTGACCGAGACCGTGCGCACGCCGCGCGATGCGGCGATCTGTATCGACGCGTCCGTGCACGCGTCGAGCACTACGATCACATCCGTTTGCTCGCCATCGAGCGCGGGATGGCGTGCTGCAAGCAGCACGCTGTCGAGGCAGGCCGCGAGCGACGTCGCCTCGTTATGAGCTGGAATGGCAATGCCGATCATGGGTCGATCTCCTCGGATTCGGCAACCGAACGTGAATCGTTTGACCAGATGTCGAGGACGACGTCGGCATCGCCATAGTGCGCGACGCTCGCGAGCCCGCTCGCGGACTGGAGCGTGGCGTGAAGCGGCTGGCCTTGCGTGGTGCCGTCTTCGAGCGGCCCGCGCCAGTGGCAGGCGACGAGCACGCCGCGATGAGTGAGACAGTCCGCCGCGCGGCGTGCGAGGGTCTTTTGCGCCGCGGGCGCAAGGTAGTACGCCATCTCTGAGATCACGATCAAGTCAAAACGGCCGGTGGGCCAGTGCTCAGGTACGGCGTTTTGCTCAATCGAGACGTGAGGCTGATCGTGCAGCCGGCGCTGTGCAAGCGCTACGGCCCGCGCGCTGAGGTCCCAGGCAATCAACTCATCGCAGCGGGGAGCCAGTGTGGCGGTAAGTTCGCCGTTGGCGCAGCCGGGCTCGAAGCCGCGGTGATAGCGCGCGTGCGGCAACATTGCCAGGGTCAGTGTGCGCTTGCGTTGCTCGTACCAGCGGGATCGAAACCGCCAGGGGTCGTCGCTCGCGGCGAACAGCGCGTCGAAATGAGTCGGGGCGGTGGTCATAGGGGGCGTCTCTATGCGGTGTCTCAAAACAGAGTCATACGAACAGCACTTCGAAACTGCGCAGGAGGCGGTCGAGCACAAATGGCGGGAGGATGGCCGGGCGACCGGTCGACGGATCGTCTTCGAGCTGGCTGACGAAGGCGTGCGCCGCGTGACGCTTGGCTTCGACGAGCGGGGCATCGAGGACCAGGCGCCGCGCCCGTTTCCACGGCACGCGCACGTCGCCGGGATGGGACCAATGCCACATCCAGACTGGCACCTCGACCAGCGTCGCGCCGCGTGCGATGCACGCGTGATCGGCCGCGCGTCCGGTCGCTTCGTGGTCGGGGTGACCATCATGGCTCCAGGTCGTGATGACGACATCGGTCGGCCCGATGATCGCGGCAAGGCTTTGGCGCAGGTCCTCTTCTGCATTCGCGACGCCGCCGTCGCCGATGTGCATCCGGATGAGTTGCACGCCGTGCATGCCAAGGCGACGGAGCGCCTCGAGGGTCTCGCGCGGACGCTCCGTACGCAGGCGGTCCGCGGGCCACTTCGCGGAATCGCGGTGACTCGCATCGCCGTCGGTCACCGCCACGAGCGCTAACCGATGGTGCCGCTGTGCAAGGAGCGCCATCAGGCCGCCCATGCCGAGCACCTCATCGTCGGGATGGGGCGCGACAAACATCACGCGTGAGCCCGGCGGGATGAGCACGTCGAGATCGACGTCGGGCAGCGAGTCGAGGCCATCCCAGTTACGCCACTCGGATTCGGGCGTGCCTTCCCCCGCGATGACGCGCGGTGGCGGCGCCTCACTGAGAGTGGCGCTGTGGTTACCGGAGATCAAAGTTTCCACCCAAGATTGTCGTGTTCTTGTTGCGCAAGCAGATCGCCGAGCGCGGCGAGGTCGCGTTCGGCGTGACTCTGGCGCAGGAAAACCGGTAAATCTGCAGCGCAGTGGGCAAACGCCTCGTCACGACATAGCGGGCCGGCGCCGAGTGCGCGACAAGCGTGCTCGAGAATGGCCGTGGCGGCCTGTTCGACCTGAAGTCTTGTGCGCAGCACGGGCCGTATCGGATCGGCCCGCGGGGTCCGGTCAATCCACGCAGCGGTTTCGCGCAGCACGGCAGCGGCGCTGTCGAGCGCCACGTCTACGGCGCCCAGATGCGCGCTGCGATGGCTATCGCGCTTGTCCTTGGCTGCCGCGTGAAGGGTGTGAGCCAGCATTTGCGCGGCGCCGAACCAGCACGCCGCGATGCCGCCGCCACCGTGCCAGAAGCCGGGGCGCGAGACGTAAGCGCCCGGCGCTCCAACCAGATGCGCGCGGACGTGCTCAAAGTGGACTTCGGCGCTGGCGGTGGCGGCCATGCCGACCGCATGCCAGTTACGCGTCGAGATCCGCACGCCGGGTTGCTCGAGCGCGACGGCGACCAGTTGCGGACGGTCCGCGCTGTCGCGGCAGGTCACGAGCGCATGCGTCAGCGAGGCCGCACCGGAGCACCAAGCCTTCGTGCCGAACAAGTCGACCTCGTCGTGTCGAGAGACATCGTCTTCACGTCGTTGAATCCGAAGACGCACCTCCGGTGCTTCGGCGGCCCAGACGCCCCAGCGGCTTCCTGATGGCGGAGCGTCGGCGCGCAGTTCCGCGAGAATCGCCAGCGCATCCGTATGACCTTCGAACAATTTGACGAGTCCGAGGTCGCGCTCCGCAACGGCGCCGAGCATTCGCCAGCGCTCGAGCGTGCGTCCCTGGCCGGGTAGCGGCAAGCGATCAAAGCCCGCGTCGACGAGCGCACGCAACGCATCGCCGACCGCAAGTGGATCGTCCCGTTCGAAAGAAAGACGTGCGAGAAAGCGGCTGAGCTGCGTGAGTGGGTCCGTCAGCGAATCCGTGAGTAGCGGTTCGTGGGGACCGTCAGTCAACTGCGAGCGACGGGCCTCGGTCGCCGGGGAGGGCGCGGTTTGAGTGGGCCCGCTGCCGGGGCCGCTCGTCGGTGCGGCACGCGTCGCTTTGGGCGAGGTCAGCGTGGGTTCTTCGCGCAGGGTCGAATGTCTGGTGGCAAGCGTTGCGTTCACGGCAAGTTCCTTGGAACGCGGGCTCGGGCACCCGCTTGGTTCGCGTTGGATCGCAGATATAGGGGCAAACGGCGTGCCAGACGGTGCGCGCTGGCGCACAGGCATGCCAAATCCTCACGGGAGGGCAATGCGCGAAGCGAGAAGGGAACGGCTTTGGGAAAGCGGGGGAGGCGAAAGAAATCGAGAAGGGTCGAGAGGGGTCGAGAGGGGGCGAGTCGAGTCGAGGGGGGGAGGGCGCGGGCGCGCCGTTCAGGGCAGGCGAACGGCGCGCCGTAAAGATTTCACGGCGTCGTGCGAAGAAGGTGACGCTGGCGTTCGCGTTCGCGACCGGGTCTCGAGCGGAGCGGACTGCTCGAGGAGACTAACGTTACGCACCACGATCAAAAAATACGCAGCCCGTGGCGATCCTTCAGGCGCGCGAGGACACGGCACCCGGGTCGCGCGCATCCTTGCGTGCGCCCCAGCGCTGCGCAAGTACCGCGCAGGTCATCAATTGGATCTGATGGAACAGCATCAGCGGCAACACGACCGCGCCCACCGCCTGGCTCGCGAAGATCACCTTCGCCATGGGAATCCCCGCCGCGAGGCTCTTTTTCGAGCCGCAGAAAATGATCGTGATCTGGTCGGCGCGATCAAAGCCGAACTGCTTGGCAGCAAAGCTCGTCACGACCAGGGCGATCGCAAGCAGCACGCCGCACACGACGAGCAGCATCAACAGCGCGAGCGGCGACACGTGATGCCAGAGCCCTTCGACGACGGCTTCGCTGAACGCCGTGTAGACCACCAGCAGAATCGAGCCCTGGTCGACGAAGCGCAGCACGCCCTTGTTGCGTTCGATCCAGCCGCCGATCCAGCGCCGCGACAGATGCCCGGCGACGAACGGCACCAACAGTTGCAAGACGATGTTGGCCATCGAATGGAGGGCCGAGGTGTGGGCGTTGCCCTGGGTCTGGATGATGGCGCTTGCGACCAGCGGGGTCAGGAAGATGCCGATCAGGCTGGAAGCCGATGCGCTACAGACGGCTGCCGACACATTCCCGCGTGCGATCGACGTGAAGGCAATCGATGACTGCACCGTCGACGGAAGTACACAGAGAAACAGCACGCCGGCATAGAGGGCGGGCGAGATCAGTGGCGAGAAGATCGGCTGGAGCGCGAGGCCGATGAGCGGAAACATGACGAAGGTCGAGCAGAACACTAGCAGGTGCAGCCGCCAGTGGGTCGCGCCCGCAACGATCGCGTCGCCCGACAGCTTGGCGCCGTGCAGGAAGAAGAGCAGCGCGATCGCCACCACGGTCAGGTCGTTGAACCCCCCGGCCACCGCGCCGCGGCACGGCAACAGGCTCGCTACCGTCACTGTGGCGATCAGCGAGAGCGTGAAGTTGTCGGGCAGGAATTTGGGGCGCGGCATGGGAAATCCGGAAAATGGAAGGCGAAAGTCGCCATTGTCCGGGAGGCACATTGAACAGGCAAATTCATTCGGCGATCCGATTCATGCAATAACTGAATGTTTGAGCGGGTGAAACCGGTTTCGAAATGAGGCTTTCGCGCGGGTGATCGTATTGATCGGGCAAAAATTCGCGCACATCGAACCCGGTGCGACGACCCGGTATATCTGAACGCACGAGAGTCGCAATGCCGCCCGAAAAATCCCGCCCCATGCCATTTTCCGACTTAGCTTACCGAGCCCTTTCATCCAGTTAAGTCCCTATTTGGGCAGCGTTTTTCAGTCGTAACACCAAGTTACA
Organism: Burkholderiales bacterium; assembly: GCA_026225235.1. GTDB lineage: Bacteria > Pseudomonadota > Gammaproteobacteria > Burkholderiales > Burkholderiaceae > Pararobbsia. The sequence goes on along the minus strand of JAMFSK010000039.1, from coordinate 91,516 downwards.
TCCTAGCCTTCCATCTAACATTTTTACGCTCGACAGCGCTCCGGCAGATACCTAAATTGGCGACATCGGCAAAGACCTTCGACGCGGGGTTTCAGAGCGTCAGCCAAAGCACCGGCGCCGGATGTTAAGCGATGGTTCCGCCATCGGCTTTCACGCTTTTTTGAGTGACGCATCACATCATGTCTTCGCGGTTGGGATCGAAAGTGTCGTCGTTGATCATCGCCTGTGTTCTGGCGTGTATCGGCACGGCCGCGTTTGCCAACGCCGTGCGCACGGGCTCTGGCGGGTTCACTCCGGTCAGCGAGGAGTTGCGTGGCAATGCGCGCACGCAAGGCGAACCCCCCGTACGAACCAACTCGATCCGTTCCGACATCAACCGCTACAACGCCGAACGCTCGACGCGTGCGCCCGTGAATCCGGGTGAGTCAAACCGGCAGACGCCGGAATTTCGCAGCGGATACCAGCCCAACTAGTTCGCTCCCTCGCGAGCGCCGATAAAAAACGCTCCGTCAAGCACACCAAAACAACGCCGCAGCCTCTGTGCCGCGGCTTTTTTTCGTCTTCTCGTTTTGCGTTCACCGGCTTGCCCCATAAGGGTTTGCAGCCGATGAGCGGTGCTCGTCCGGAGTGCGACGGGGCACTTCCATAATTCGATATACCGGTGATAACGGCCGCTCATTTCTTTCCAAAAAATGGCCGCTGACGATCTGCGGAACGCGCGGTGAAGGCCCCCTCGCCTTGCACCGTCGCACGGGTCCCGCGGCGACCCGCATGCGCTTTCGCCTTGTTGCCCCGGGAGCGCTCATCCCGAGGGCCACACCTTTTATCCAACGATCGACATCGACGAGGAAGAATAATGAAACGCACCTTCAAACGAGCCATCATCTGCGCGGCGATTGCTTCGACGCTCGTGAGCTCGGCTGCCTTTGCCGATGGCAGCGTGCAGTTGTACGGTTTGATCGATATGTCTGTCGATAACTTCAAGGCACCGGGCACCAAAAACGCCTGGGCCGAACAGAGCGGCGACATGTCGACGTCGTACTGGGGCATAAAGGGCACCGAGGATCTGGGCGGTGGCCTGCAGGCGATCTTCGCACTTGAAGGCTTCTTTCTCGCGAACAACGGAGCCTCGGGACGCTTCACGGGCGACACCTTCTTCTCGCGCAATTCGTATGTGGGCGTGCAATCGGCAAGCTGGGGTGCCGTTACAGTCGGCCGCCTGACGACGGAAATGTTCCTCTCGACGATCATCTTCAACCCCTTCGTCGATTCGTTCACGTTCTCGCCGATCGTGTTGCACACCTTTATCGGTGTGAATGGGCAGGGCGTCATCGGGGACTCGGGCTGGAACAACGCCGTGCAGTACACGTCGCCTTCGTTTGGCGGCTTCTCGGCGGACGCGATGTATTCGTTCGGCAACTCGACGGACTTCGGCTCACACAAGTGGGGCGCCGGCGCGAGCTACTTCCATGGTCCGTTCGCCGCTACCGTCGTCTACCAGGACGCGAAGTACAACAACGTCGCGGACGATCTCGTCACGGAGATCCCCGGCTATACGGGGCAGAACGCGGTGCAGGCCGGCGTGTCGTATGACTTCAGTGTCGTCAAACTCTACGGCCAGTACATGTACGTGAACAACTCCATCACGACGGGCAACCTCAAGGTCAACACGGGTTCGGGCGGCTTCTCGATTCCGCTCGGAGACGGTGCGATCCTGGCCGACTACGCCTACTCGCGCTCGTCAGGCGCGGCCGCGCAAAGCCGCAGCACCTTCGCCGTCGGCTACGACTATCACCTCTCAAAGCGCACCGATCTTTACGCGGCCTATCTCTATGATCGCGTAACCGATCTGTCGCTTGGCCAGACCTACGGCGTGGGTATCCGCTCGATGTTCTAAGGCGCGCCGGGCTCCGCGATGCCGCCGCGCCACGACGTTCGCGTCCGGCGCGGCGCACTGCCGCGCAACACGCACCTCATGCGACAATTCGCTCACGCGTGAGTCCATAGAGGAGCTTCAATGTTCGGCGATGTAGCCAGTTTTCTGCTCGATACGGTGTTTTCCTTGTTCGGCGCGGTGCTTCTGCTGCGCGCCTGGATGCTGGCAGTGCGTTTGCCACCGTTCAATCCGGTTTCACATGGGGTCTATCAGCTCAGCAACTGGCTGGTCTTGCCGCTGCGCAAGCTGATTCCAAATGTCCGCAATGTCGACTGGACCAGCATCGTCGCGACCTATCTGATCGCCTTGCTCTATCTCGTGCTGCTGGTCAGTTCATCGGGCGGCTCGCCGCTCGGCATTTTTCCGCAAGGGCTACTCATTGCCTTGCTGACGGTCGTGAAGTGGGGGCTTACCTTGCTGCTGTGGACGACCCTGCTGCTCGCCGTGCTGTCGTGGGTCAACCCGCGCTCGCCTGCGATGCAGGTCGCGCTGCAATTGACCGCGCCCTTCCTTAATCCGATTCGCCGTGCGATTCCCCTGATCGGCGGCATGGATCTCTCGCCGCTCGTGCTGTTCCTGGTGATCCAGGTGCTGCTGATCGTGCTCGCGAAGCTCACCTTCTCGGCAACGTTCTTCAGCTTCTGAACCTCGCCAGTCAGGCCGCGCCGATTCGCTTGCGCGCGGCCTCATATTCGGCGCTCAGACGGCTGACCAGCTCACCGACGCTCGGTACGTCGTCCATCAGCCCCACGCCCTGACCGGCGCCCCAGATATCGCGCCAGGCCTTCGCCTTGGCGCCGCCGTCCCCAAAGTTCATATGGGTCTTGTCGGACTCGGGCAGGTTGTCGGGGTCGAGCCCGGCGTTCAGGATGCTCTGCTTGATGTAGTTGCCATGCACGCCGGTGAAGAGATTCGTGTAGACGATGTCGGCTGCGGACGCTTCGACGATGGCGGTCTTGTAGTGTTCGGCCGCGTTAGCTTCTTTCGTCGCGATAAAGCGCGTGCCGACATAGGCAAGGTCGGCACCCATGGCCTGTGCCGCGAGAATCGCACCGCCCGTGGCGATCGACCCTGACAACACGATCGGGCCGTCGAACATGCGACGCACTTCCCCGACCAGGGCAAAGGGCGACAACATCCCCGCATGGCCGCCCGCGCCTGCGGCCACCAGGATCAGTCCATCGGCGCCGGCTTCGAGCGCTTTCTGCGCATGCCGCAGATTGATCACATCGTGGAGCACGATGCCACCATAGGCGTGCACGGCGTCGACCATTTCCCGCGGCGGGGCACGCAGGCTCGTGATGAAGATCGGGACCCGGTGATCGACGCAGACACGGATGTCGTGTTCGAGACGCTCATTGGAGCTATGAACGATCTGGTTCACCGCAACGGGCCCAACCTTCGCAGCCGGGTTGGCCGCCTTGAAGCGGGCAAGTTCTTCCTCGATCTGCGTGAGCCAGTCATCGAGCGCTTCGGCCGGCCGTGCATTGAGTGCGGGGAAAGACCCGACCACCCCCGCCTTGCACTGAGCCAGCACAAGCTCGGGGTAGCTGACGATGAACATCGGCGAGGCGACGACGGGCAGGGCGAGGTTTTGCAGTACGGCGGGCAGGGCCATCTCGAGTCTCCAGGGGACGTCTGTGTGTGGAGCGTCCCGTTTTATCCGGCGGTTGGATCGCGGTGATCTGCGAACGATCGTTCTATTGTAGGGGGTCGGGGGTGACGTTGCCCACCCGCAGTTTTGGAACGAGTACTCAGGTTCTACGAAAAACGTGCGAATCGCGTGGGCGGCGTCTTTTACAAATCCTACAATCCTCAAACAGTCGGAATCCGGAATCAGCCTGCGTGTCGCCAAGGGGGAGCTGGATGTCCATTGCGGGTTGGGCTCGGCTATGCCGGCCCAATCGTCCCTTCAGCGCCGCTGCTCTATCCAACAGGTGCACATGTATGAGTTTCGCCGGTTTTGTCGACTTTGAGGTCGCGGCCCATGACGCACCCATTCGTGGGCTGCGCGGCGGCGAGGGCCCCCCGCTTCTGTTGCTGCATGGCGGCGATCACACTCATGCCCTATGGGAACCCGTTGCTGACCGGCTGGCGGGACGCCATACCGTGATCGCGACCCACCTCACGGATGACGGCGAACGGACCCATCGCGCCATTGCGGCCGATCATCTGACCGTCATGTCGGCGCTCGGCTTCGAGCAGTTCATGGTGTGCGGACATGGCCGGGGTGCGCGGGTGGCGCAGCGGCTGGCGCTGGATCACGGGCCGCGCATCGAGCGCATGATGGTGCTCGATATCGCGCCCACATTGCACGACGACGGCAGCGATGCCGTCGACGGCGTTTTGACACGCGACCTCGAACATGCGCGTATCGATCATGAGCGTGGGATCCGGATCGCTTGTCCGGTTCGGGTGCTGTGGGGCGCGCAGGGCCCGCTCGCGGCATCGGCGCAACCGCTCGATGGCTGGCGCCGGGTGGCGCGCGACACGTCGGGCCGATCGCTGCCCGGGGACCATTGCGTGCCGCACCAGGCACCCGAAGCGCTGCTTGACGAGATGGCCCGTTTCTTCGATACGCGAGCCTGCTAGTGCAGACCCAGCGAGGTGTGCGGCGCCGCTAAAGCCTTTCCATCACAAGAATCTTGCCTGTCCCGATCACGATCGTGTCGCCGTCCTGGTTCTTGACGGAGCCTTCGATGCTGACAATATCGCCGTTCAGACTTTCCTTGAAATAGGCGTCCATGACGACCCAACGGAAGTCGAGGCGGTCTTGTGCCATGGCCGCCTTGCGCAGCTTGACATCGAATTCGAGCCCGAGCGGCTGCAACTTCTCCGAGTAGTGCGTGGCCGTCAGCGCCATGAATAGCGACACCACTTGCGTGCCTGACGCAATCAACCCACCGAAGCGGGTATCCATCGCATAAATCGAGTTGTGATGAAGCGGGTTGTGATCTTCAGCGGCGTTCGCAAAGCGTCGCACGTTCTCAGGCGTGAGCTGGTAACTCGACGTGAGCACTTCGCCACGCCGGACGAAGCGCGGGGGATGGCTTTCATGGGAAGCGTTCATCGTGGTCAGACTCCCGGCCGTGCAGCGATATCGACGACCGGCGCGCCAGTCATCGCGACGAGCTCCTGGGGCGACAGATTGAACACCGCATGCGGGTGGCCCGCCGCGGCCCATAGGCTGTCGAGTGCGAGCAGGTCGGCGTCGATCAACGTGACGGGTTTCGTCGCATGGCCGATCGGACAGACCCCGCCGATCGCGTAACCGGTCTGTTCACGGACAAAGCGCGCATCGGCTTTGCCCAGCGCACCGACACGCGCGGCGACCTTGGCCTCGTCGACGCGGTTGGCCCCACTCGCGATCACCAGCACTGGCGCGTCGTCACTGAGGCGGCGGAAGATGATCGACTTCGCGATCTGGGCGATCTCGCAGCCCAGTCCCGCGGCCGCTTCGGCCGAGGTCTTGCCGCTTGCCGGCAGCATCACGATCGGCTTGGCATAGCCATGGGTTTCGAGCAATTGCGCGACACGTTTTGCGGCTTCGGGGAGGGCGTCCTGGTCGGTTTCGTTCATGGTTTGGGACGTGGTGTGACGGGCCGGCGCTGAGCGCCGGGCGGCTTCGTGGTCGGCGTGCCGACGGTGAGAAAATCCCTCATGTCAAGGGCTGGCAGCAGGCGCCCGCGGGGTCGTGCCAATCGAGCCTTCATACCGTCGCAGCCGCCTTCGCGAGTAGTGCCTTGCCTGCGCGCGAACCGTTGGGCCGGCCAATCGCATTCGAGATAAAGTCGCCCGCCGCCACCACGGCCGAGAGATCGACGCCGGTCTCAATTCCGAGTCCGTCGAGCAGATACAGCACGTCTTCGGTCGCAACATTGCCGGTGGCGCCCTTCGCGTACGGACAGCCTCCGAGACCGGCAACGGATGCATGAAAAATCGTGATGCCCGCTTGAAGCGCGGCAAGGATATTGGCAAGCGCCTGGCCATACGTATCGTGAAAATGGCCTGACAGCCGCGACCGCTCGATGACCTGCGCAACCGCGTCGAACACGGTTCCGACCTGCGCGGCGGTACCGACGCCGATGGTGTCGGCCACATCGATCTCGTCGCAGCCGAGTTCATCGAGCATCTGCGCGACGCTCACCACCGAAGCGACCGGTACATCGCCCTGATAAGGGCAACCGAAGGCACAGCTAATGGCGCCGCGCACGCGCAGGCCACTGTCTTTCGCCGCGCGCGCGACGGGGCGGAACCGCTCGATGCTCTCGGCGATGCTGCAGTTGATGTTCTTTTGTGAAAACGCTTCGCTCGCGGCGCCGAAGATCACGACCTCATCGACCCGAGCCGCAAGCGCGGCCTCCAGGCCCTTCATATTGGGCGTCAGGGCGGAGTAGATCGTGCCGGGGCAGCGGCGGATCGCCTCCATGACCTCGGAGCTGTCGGCCATCTGCGGCACCCATTTCGGCGAGACGAAGGAGGCGGCCTCGACGTTCGGAAACCCTGCGGCCGAAAGCTGGTTGATCAGTTCGACCTTGATCGCGGTCGAGACAAATTGCTTTTCGTTTTGCAGGCCGTCGCGCGGACCGACTTCAACGAGCTTGACCTGTTTCGGCAACACCATGCGGTTCCTCCGGTTCGATGCGCGGGGTCGTCCATGCGGGCCGACCTCGTGAACTCGATTGTAGGCCCAGTCTGCGGGAGCCGGGGCGGGCGACGCGTTCGTGCTCCGCTACAATCGGCGTTCCTGAAAAGAATCGGAGTCAAAGCATGATGGCGAATCGGCTGAGTCGGTGGCGTGCACTGGTGCTGGCGGGGCTGGCCGTGACGGCGGGCGCCGCGCATGCGGACACCTCGTTGCTCAACGTCTCCTACGACGTGACGCGCGAGTTGTACAAGGACATCGACAGCGCCTTTATCGCAAGCTATAAAAAGACCACCGGCGAAACCGTCGAGGTCAAGCAGTCGCATGGCGCCTCGAGCGCGCAGGCGATGGCAGTCACCCAGGGCCTGCAGGCCGACGTCGTGACGATGAACCAGTCCAACGATATCGACTTGCTCCATGAGCGGGGCAATTTCGTGCCGGCCGACTGGCGCGCGAAGTTTCCGAACAACAGCAGCCCCTATACGACGACCATGATTTTCCTGGTGCGCAAGGGCAATCCCAAGCACATCCAGGATTGGGACGATCTCGTCAAGCCCGGTGTCCAGGTGGTGATCCCGAACCCGAAGACTTCGGGCAACGGCCGCTACAGTTATCTGGCGGCATGGGGCTATGTGCTGGCGCACGGCGGCAACGACGCCTCGGCGCGTGATTTCGAAACGAAGCTGTTTCGTAACGTGCCGGTGCTTGACACCGGTGGCCGCGGCGCAACGACGACTTTCATGCAACGCGATATCGGCGACGTCCTCGTGACCTTCGAGAACGAGGCGATCCTGATTGGCAAGGATCTTGGCAAGGGCCAGTTCGAGGCGGTCTATCCGTCGTCGAGCCTGCTGGCCGAGCCGCCCGTCGCCATCGTCGACAAGGTGGTCGACAAACGCGGCACACGCAAGGAGGCGAAGGCGTATCTCGATTTCCTGTTCGCGCCCGAAGGACAGGAGATCATCGCCGAACACAATCTGCGTCCGCGCGATCCGGCGGTGCTCGCCAAACATGCCGACCAGTTCAAACCGCTGAAGACCTTCACCGTCGAACAGGTCTTTGGCGGCTGGGCGAAGGCGCAGCAAACGCACTTCGCCGACGGTGGCTTGTACGATCAGATCATTCTTGACGCGAAGAAGTAAGCGAAAGACGGCGGCCTGCAACGGGCCGCCTTGCCTCTGCCTTGCCTCTACGTTACGCGTGCCCGACTTCCGTGCGCATACCCAGCCGCTCAAGCAGGGCCTTGTCGGCTGCGGCCTGTGGATTGCCCGTCGTCAGCAGCTTTTCTCCGTAGAAAATCGAATTCGCCCCCGCCGCAAAACACAGCGCCTGCAAGGCTTCGTTCATCTGCTCGCGACCGGCCGAGAGACGCACCATGGCACTGGGCATCGTGATACGCGCGACCGCGATGGTCCGCACGAATTCGAACGGGTCGATCGGTTCGGTCCCGGCGAGCGGGGTGCCCGCAACCTGCACGAGATTGTTGATCGGCACCGACTCGGGATAGGGGTTGAGGTTGGCGAGCTGCGTGATCAGGCCCGCGCGCTCGCGGCGCGACTCACCCATGCCGACAATCCCGCCACAGCAGACATTGATGCCGGCGTCGCGCACGTGGTCCAGTGTGTCGAGGCGGTCCTGGTAGGTCCGCGTGCTAATGATCTGCCCATAGAACTCGGGCGACGTATCGAGGTTGTGGTTGTAGTAGTCGAGGCCGGCATCCTTGAGGGAATGCGCCTGTTCCGAGCGCAGCATGCCGAGCGTGACACAGGTTTCGAGGCCGAGCGATTTGACACCGCGCACCATCTCGGCGACCTGTTCGAGGTGATGGTCCTTCGGACTGCGCCAGGCCGCGCCCATGCAGAAGCGCGTCGCGCCATGCGACTGCGCCTCGCGTGCAGCCGCGAGCACGTCGTCGAGGGGCATCAGCTTGTCGGCGTCGACGCCCGTGTCGTAGTGGGCCGATTGCGGGCAGTATGCACAGTCCTCCGGGCAGCCGCCGGTCTTGATCGAAAGCAGCGTCGAGAGTTGGACGAGGTTCGGGTCGAAGTGCTCGCGGTGGACTTGCTGCGCCTTGAAAAGCAGATCGTTGAACGGCAGCGCGTAGAGCGCGGCGACCGAGGCGACGGTCCAGCGCGCGACCGTAGCGCTCGACGATTCTTCAGAGACGTCGTGTGCGGCCTTCGTGCCTTGTGTCTGTGCATCGAGCGCGGCGGGGGCCACGCGAGTTGTGTCGGAGGTAGTGACGGGGGATTCGTAATTCATCGAGATTTTCCTTCGCGATCCGACAGCGCCAGGAGAGGCGCCACGTCGAGACTGGCGGCCGCAATGCGCGGGTCCGCCGGTTTGAGAAATGGGACGATGCCCAACATGGGCACCGCATAGGGCAGGCCGCCGGCGCCGCCAAGGCCCGGCGTCGCAAAGCGGCGGCGCAACGTGTCGATATTTTCGTCGGCGAGTGTGAGCGCCGGATCGATCCGGTTCGCGACCCAGCCCGCGAGCGTCAGGCCGCGCGCGACAATCGCCTCGGCAGTCAGCAGGGCATGGCTCAGACAGCCCAGGCGCATGCCGACCACGAGCACCACGGGCAGCCCGAGAGCGACCGCCATGTCCGCGGTATCGACACGGTCGTCGAGCGGGACCCGGAAGCCGCCGACTCCCTCGACCACGACAAACTCGGCCTGCTGCTGCGCCTGCTCGTGGCAGGCCACGATTCGTGAAATGTCGATCGAGGCACCCTCGCGAGCCGCGACCAGATGCGGCGCAGCGGGCGTCGGGAACAGGTAGGGCGTCATGATTTCGGGCGGCAACGCGACGCTGGCCGCTTCGCACAGTGCGTCGACATCGTCGTTGTGCCAGGCGTCATCGCGCCATTCGGCACCGGCTGCAATGGGTTTCATCGCGGCCGCACGAATGCCGAAACCACGCAGCGCATGCAACAGCGCGGCGCTGACGAAGGTCTTGCCGATTTCCGTATCGGTGCCGGTAACGAATAAACCGCGATGGATGGTCATGATCTGTATTCCCCTTGCATCAGGCCGCGCAAGCGCCGGTCCCGACTGGCTCGGCGGCGCGGCCTGGCGCGCCGCGCATGGCGCCGGCGGCGGCCGAACGGAGTCCGTGCGCGAGTCGGTCAAGGTCGTCGTCGGTGTGGCCGGCCGACAGCGAGACGCGCAAGCGCGAGGTGCCCGCCGGCACAGTGGGCGGCCGGATCGCCGGAACCCAAAGCCCTTCCTGGTCGAGCGCCGCTGCGAGCGCGAGGGTTGCTTCGTTGCTGCCGATCACCAGCGGCTGCACGGCCGTATGCGAATCGACGCGTTGCCACGGCGTGTCCGCGAGAATCTCCCGGGTGCGGCCGATCAGATGGCGCAAGTGGACGCGTCGCTGTTCGCCTTCGTCACTCGCGATCAGTGCGAGACTGGCGCTGACCGCATGCGCGACGGCGGGCGGGGCGGCCGTCGTGAAGATATAAGTTCGGGCGCGCTGGATCAGCCATTCGATCACGCTGGGATGGGCGACGACGAAGGCACCGGCAACGCCAGCAGCTTTGCCGAGCGTGCCGACATAGATCAGATGTGATGAGCGCAGACCCGCGGCGTTCACGGCGCCGCGGCCTTGTTCGCCGAGCACACCGAAGCCGTGCGCGTCATCGACCACGAGCCAGGCCTTGCGCCGCTCGGCTACCGTCAGCAGCGCCTTGAGCGGCGCGACATCCCCATCCATGCTGAACACGCTGTCGGTCGAAATCAGTCTCACGGACGCACGCGTGTGGGCTGCGCGCGCGGCATTTGCCGTGAACGAGGCCCGGGTGTCGGTGCGATGCAAGGCCGAGGCGTGAGCCGCGCTCGAGTCCACCGCCGCATCGGCAGCAATCGTGTCGGCCGCGATCAGCGCGTCGAGCGCCGCTGCGTCGCCGTGTGTATAGACGCGCACGTCGGCACGCGAAAGCCGCGCGCCGTCGATCAGAGACGCGTGATTGAGCCGATCCGAATAGATCGTCGCACCCTGACCGGTGAGCGCCGACATCACGGCGAGATTCGCCATGTAGCCCGTCGAGAAATACAGCGCGCGGGCGCCGTCGACAAACCCGCCGCAGAATGTCGCGAGCTGGTCTTCGAGCACCGCATGTGCCTCGGAGTGACCGCCGAGTAGGTGCGAACCGCCACTCCCTGCGCCGAACTGACTGGCACCCTCGGCGATCGCGGCGACCAGCGCCGGATGCGAGGCGAGCCCCAGATAGTCGTTGCTCGCAAAGCCCACGATCTCGCGGCCGTCGACGCGCATATGCGCGGCACAACCGCGCTCGATCACTTTGCGTCGGCGGGTCAATCCCTGCGCGGCAAGATCCGCGAGGCCCTGATTCAAATCATCCAGCAGTTGCATAGTCGACTACAGGTCCAGTGCCATCACATGTTCGAACGTTGCGCGGGTGCGCCAGGCGAGCAGGTCGATTTCCGAGTCGTCGAGCACGTAAGGGGGCATGAGGTAAACCGTCGTACCGATCGGGCGCAGCAACATCTCGTGGCGTAGCGCGGTCTCAAAGAAACGGCGCGAGAAGGTCTTGGCCGATTCGGGCCGAGAGATCTTCGCGTCGAACGCGAAAATCGTTCCGCACTGACGCATGTGGCGCACGGCCGGGTGCTTCGCGAGCGGCTCGAGCGCCGTACGCAGCCGCGTCGCCTTGACTCGATTGGCATTGAGTACATCGTCGCTCTCGAACAGGTCGAGTGTCGCGAGCGCGGCGCGGCAAGCCAGCGGATTGCCCGTGTAAGAGTGCGAATGGAGGAAGGCACGCGCGCTGTCGTCGTCGTAGAACGCGGCGAAGATCTGCTCGCGCGAGAGCACCACCGACAGCGGTAGGTAGCCGCCCGTAATACCTTTGGACAGACACAGCAGGTCGGGCCAGATGCCGGCCTGTTCGCACGCGAAGAAGGTGCCGGTCCGGCCGCAGCCTACGGCGATTTCGTCGGCGATCAGATGGATCTCGTGCGCATCGCACAGGCGCCGCACGGCCGCCAGAAATGCGGGCTCATGCATCACCATGCCGCCCGCACATTGCACCAGCGGTTCGAGAATCAGGGCAGCGATGTGCGCGCCGCGCGTGGCGAACAGCTCGGCGATTGCGGCGAGGCTTGCCTCGGTCGCCTCGGGGCCACGACGCGAATCGGGTGCGGGACCGGTATGCGCGCGTTGCAGAAGGGGGTCGTAGGCATCGCGGAAGATGGCGACGTCGGTCACGCCGAGCGCGCCGATGGTCTCGCCGTGATAGCTGCCCGTGAGGCAGACAAACTCGCGCTTGTCCGACTTGCCGCTGTTGCGCCAGCAATGAAAGCTCATCTTCAGCGCGACCTCGACCGCCGACGCACCGTCCGAGCCATAGAAAGCGTGGCCGAGCACACCACCGGTCAGTGCCGACAGCCGCTCGGCGAGTTCGATCGCGGGTTCATGCGTGCAGCCGGCGAGCATCACGTGTTCGAGCGTATCGAGCTGGGTCTTGAGCGCCGCGTTGATGCGCGGGTTCGCATGACCGAAGAGGTTGACCCACCACGAACTGACCGCATCGAGATAGCGCTTGCCGTCGGTGTCGTAAAGCCAGGCGCCCGCGCCGCGTGCGATCGGGATCAGCGGCAGGCTCTCATGATGTTTCATCTGCGTGCACGGGTGCCAGACCGCGCGCTTGCTGCGTTCGACCCAGTCAGTGCCGGGAGAGAGTTTCAATCGTTGATTCAAGTGACGTGTTCCTTGCATGGCATTCCGGGCGTTCGGGGACTTCGACCTGGCTCAATCGGGGAGTCAATCGGCGGTCCGCTCGGGGAGGGGCGAGCGGATCCGGAGAATAGGGATGACGGGTTAGGTACGGGTCTCCTGTTCTCCTGCAGCCCAGGGCGCGCTGCGTTTGCCTAGGAAGCTCGCAATGCCGGCCTTGCCCTCGTCCGAGCCACGCACACGCGCGATGCGCTCGGCCGTGTCGAGCATCAGGGTTTCGTCGATCGCACGGCCCGCGATTTCGCGAACCAGTTGCTTGCATTCGACGACCGCGTGCGGCCCGTTTGCAGCGATCGCGTGAACGATCGAGCCGAGCGTCGCGTCGAGCGTCTCGGCGGTACAGACCTGATGAATCAGGCCGAGTCGCAGCGCCTCGGCCGTATTGAAGCGCTCTGCGGTAACGAAGTAGCGACGCGCGGCACGCTCTCCGATCGCACGAATCACATACGGTGCAATGGTCGCCGGCAACAGGCCGAGCCGCGCTTCCGAGAGGCAGAACTGGGCGTTGTCGACCGCGATGGCGATGTCCGCCACGGCAACCAGGCCCATTCCCCCCGCGTAGGTGTCGCCCTGCACGCGTGCGACGACGGGCTTGGCGCAGGCGTAGATCGTGTTGAGCATTGTCGCGAGGCCCATCGCGTCAGCGCGATTCTCCGCGTCTGAAAAGCCTGCCATCCGCTGCATGTAGCCGAGATCCGCGCCCGCGCAGAACGCCGGGCCCTGAGCGGCGAGCACGATGACGCGTACTTGCGGATCATCGGACAGCGCGCGGAACGCGCCCGTGAGTTCGACGATCGTGATGTCGTCGAACGCATTGCGCAAGGCCGGGCGGCTCAGCGTGACGGTCGCGATCGTCGAGCTTCGTTCGACGGTGATCCGCTGCAAGGATGAAGGGGACGCGTTCATCGCTAAATCATTCTCGAAGAATACGGAATTCAGGGGTGGGCAGAACGCTGAGGCTCTGCTCGGAAGCCCGATTATCAGGCAAACCCCGGTCTTTCGGGAGAAACCCTTAACGACGTTGCCAAACGACGTAGTCGTCGATTGCGTACGGCTTGCAAGGGGTTGGCGACTTTTGTGTGCAATTGTCGATAGCCTCGGCGAACGGGTCGTCTCCTCCGGCTGCCCAAGCCCACTGTCCGGAACGCGAGAGTGCAAAAGTGCGCGGTTTGGCCTGTCCGAGGAAGCTCAAATAGGCAACACGGCCGGTGTCATCGAGAAAAGGCACGACGTTGACGGCATCGAGTGCCGCGAAGCCGCTGGGCGAGGGCGTGGGGCGCAGTTGGCTCGCTTCTTCGACCCGATAGCGCACGCGAAACGGCAGGCCGACGCGCTCGAGAAAACGCTGTGTGGCCGGCCACCAGATGGGCACGGCATCCCGATCACCGACGAGTTCGTGGGCATCGTTCTTGTAGTCGCCGTAGCGCACCAGGGTCGCTTTGCCCCCTGCGGTGGTGTAGGCCTGATATAAGCGCGTGACGAGGGCCGCGTCGAATACGCGGTCGTTCGCGCCGTAGAACCAGAGCGTCGGTGCCGGGCGGCCCGGCGTGGGCAGAGCGCCGGGCATCTCCGGCTGTCCTGCGTTCTGCGTGCCGCGAGTGCCCGCTTCACCGTAGTCGGCGAACGCTTCGGTCAATCGCACGGACCCATTCGCACAGTCATCCTTGCGCAAGCCGCCCGCGAAGTTCACCACACCGCGCACACCCGGTGCGGGCGCGCGATCGTAGGCGAGGCTCGCGAAGCCGCCGTGCGAGATACCCGCGACCAGGATCTTTGAGGCATCGATTGAAGGCCGCGCGCGCAGGAAGTCGACGGTTGCGGCGATATCGCGTGCCTGCAGCAAACCATCGGCTGCGATGTCGCAGCCTGTGTCGGGATAATCACCATCAGACTTGGCGAAGCCGCGGCGGTTCGGCACTGCGACTTCATAGCCTCGCCGCACGAATTCGCGGGCGAACGAGAGGGGGCGGCTGCGTTTCTGGATATGCGGATCGCCCCCGTCCCGGCCGTGGTTGAAGACTACGAGAGGGAACGGGCCGATCCCGTCGGGCTTGAACACCGTGGTCTCGAGCGTGATCGCCCCGGACGGATCGGCCGGAATCCGGATGACTGTTTCATTCATTGCCGCGGCGACGCTGGAAAGCGGGGATGAGGTCGCTTGTGTCGCGGCAGCGTTCAGGGTCGACGAGACCTTGATGGGCCCGGTGGCTGGAACGTGAGCCGTGGTTTGACCCGTGGCCACGCGGGTAGCCCTGGTGTCGGCCCGGTCAGTCGTATCGTCCCCTTTGGCGAGGCCCGAAACAAGCACGGCCAGCAGCAGGCAGAGGGCTCGCACGTTCATGAATCGGATACGGTCCCGGCGACATATCGCCAGCGCCCATCGTCGGCGCGCGTGAACCGGCTGACCTCATGGAGCCGGTGCGCGCGTCCATTGACCTTGTAGCGCGCGACAAACTCCACCGTCGCGTGCCTGGCATCGTCCTGGTGGTGCGTACGCACCTCGAGCCCAAGCCATTGCGGCCCTGCCTCGCTGCCGAGATCGGCAGGGCAAGTGGCCGGGTCCCACGTGTCGCGCAGGTAGTCAAAGCGTTCGAGCACATAAGCGGTGTAACGCGAGCGCATCAACTGTTCGGCATTCGTGGGAATCTGGCCTTCTTCGATGAAGCGCCGGCAGCAGTCCGGGTAGGCAATCGCGGGCTTCGGGCGTGCGGCTTTTGCGGCCGGGGCCGCCCTCGGTGGTGCGACCGACCCCACTACCGACGCCACTGCCGACCGCCCCACCGTCCCCGTCGATGGTGAGACGTCAGGCGCCGCATAGCCGCCACAGGGGCACGCGCCTCCTGTGAAATTCGATGCTGCCTTCGTTGCCCCAGCTTTCATGCTTGCCCTTTCCCATGCCGCCTCTTCTGGGCGGCATCCGTTGCAACGTCTCAAGGTCTGAACGTCCCGCCGTCGCCCTAATTCAATTCATGATCTCGAGCGCCATTGCCGTGGCTTCGCCGCCGCCTATGCAGAGGCTCGCGACGCCACGCCGGCCGCCCTGGTGACGCAGTGCGCCGAGCAGGGTCACGATGATCCGCGCGCCCGATGCGCCGATCGGATGACCGAGCGCGCAAGCACCGCCGTGGATATTGACCTTGTCGTGTGACAACCCGTGCTCGCGCATCGCAGCCATGGTCACGACCGCAAACGCCTCGTTGATCTCATAGAGATCCACATCGCCCGCGCGCCAGCCGGTCTTGTCGAAAAGCTTCGCGAGCGCACCGACCGGTGCCGTCGTGAAGTGGTCCGGCGCCTGCGCGAACGTGCTGTGCCCAACGATCCGCGCCAGCGGCGCAAGGCCGAGTCGCGAGGCGGTCGATTCGCGCATCATCACGAGCGCAGCCGCGCCGTCCGAGATCGACGAGGAATTCGCGGCGGTCACCGTGCCGTCCTTTCGAAAAGCGGGTTTGAGCGACGGGATTTTGTCGGGGCGCGCCTTGTACGGCTGCTCGTCCTTGTCGATGCGTGTCTCACCCTGGCGCGTCGTGACCGTGACGGGAGCGATCTCCCAGTCGAACGCGCCACTGTCGTTCGCAGTCCTCGCGCGCTGCAGCGACGTGATCGCGAACGCGTCCTGCGCCTCGCGCGTGAAGCTGTATGCGTCGGCGCAGGTTTCGGCGAAGGTCCCCATCAGGCGGCCCTTGTCATACGCGTCTTCAAGCCCGTCGAGAAACATATGGTCGAGCACCTGGCCGTGGCCCATGCGCATGCCCGCGCGCGCCTTGGGCAAGAGATAGGGCGCATTGCTCATGCTTTCCATGCCACCCGCGACGATCACATCGGCCGAGTCGGCGAGCAGCATGTCGTGCGCGAACATCGCCGAGCGCATCCCCGAACCGCACATCTTGTTGACCGTCGTGCAGCCTGTGGCGAGCGACAGGCCGGCGCCCAACGCGGCCTGTCGGGCGGGCGCCTGCCCCTGACCTGCTGGTAGCACGCAGCCCATCAATACTTCACCGACTGCCGCCGGATCGAGTCCGGCACGCTCGACCGCCGCGGCAATCGCGATTGACCCGAGCTCAGGCGCACTCAACGTCGACAGTTCGCCCTGGAAGGCGCCAAGCGGCGTGCGTGCACCCGCGACGATTACGATTGAATCCGTCATGCCGGTCTCTCCGTCATTCGAGCGAAGGTTCTTCAGGCCGGCGTTCCGGCGCGACATAGTTGAGCGGTGTGCCACCGCGTGCCAGCGAGGCGATACACGCGTTGTAGATCGGTCCGAGCGCCTCAGGCGAGTCGACGGTCATGCCGAGGTCGCGCAGGCGGCCGTCATGCACCCCGTACGCCCAGCCGTGAATCGTCAGCGACTGGCCACGCGCCCACGCGTCTTCGACGATCGTTGTATGACAGACGTGCGCGGCCTGTTCGATCGTATTGAGCTCGACCATGCGGCGATGGCGTGCCTCGCCGATCGGCCACTCGGCGAGCAGGTCGGAATGCTTGTTGTAGACATCGTGAACGTGCTGGAGCCAGTTGTCGGCCAGCCCTACGCGCTTGCCGTACACGGCCGCACCGACACCTGAGCAGCCGTAGTGGCCCACCACCATGATGTGCTTGACCTTGAGCAGGTCGACAGCGAACTGGATCACCGACAGGCAGTTGAGGTCGGAGTTGACCACCACGTTTGCAATATTGCGGTGGACGAAGACCTCGCCTGGCGGCAGGCCGATGATCTGGTTCGCCG
The DNA here is from genome assembly GCA_026225235.1 of Burkholderiales bacterium. GTDB lineage: Bacteria > Pseudomonadota > Gammaproteobacteria > Burkholderiales > Burkholderiaceae > Pararobbsia. The sequence goes on along the minus strand of JAMFSK010000039.1, from coordinate 74,446 downwards.
GTACGCGCGAATCCGAGCAGCCGATCCACAGGTAGTCGGGTGATTGCTGGTCCTTGAGGCGGCTGAAGAAATCCGGGTCTTCGCCCAGCTTGCGCGCCAGCCACGCCTCATTGTTGGTGAACAGTTCCTCGAGGCCGAGGCGGTGTGCGTCATGCGAATTGAGGGTCATGAATAAGTTCTCACTGTCAGGCGATGCGCGTCGCGGCCACGGGTGAACGCGGGGAGGCAGGGGCCTCCGGAAACGCACAGGCAGAATCGCTGTTGCGCATCGTACGGGAAAAATCCGGGCATTTCTTCATGGCGCACAGGTGCTCGAGCCGGCCGCCGCCTGGTATGGAGGGCGGGGACGTGTCGATACAGCTTGGCCGAGGTGCCCGCTCAAGGGTTGCCATACATGCTTTCCTAACCGCCTCGGGCCGCATTTGCTGCGTCGGCTCCATCGGATGCATCCGCTCCGGCTGCATTTGCGGCGTGTGCGTCTGCGGCATCAGCAGCATCCGCAGCACCAGCGGTATCCGCAGCATCAGCGGCTTTCGCAGTCTCCGCGGCGTCTGACGATGCGCTGCCGTCGAGGAGCATCTTGCACTGGGCTTCGTATTGAGACAGGTCTTCGAGCGTCGCGGTCAGATCTTCGAGCTGACGATCGAGCACCGCCCGGTGCTCGGCGATCAGGGCAAGAAACGCGCGCAACTGCGGCACCGTGTCGGTCGGCGATTCATAGAGATCGAGCAGCCGCCGGATCTCGGTCAGCGTAAAACCGAGTCGTTTGCCGCGCAGCGTGAGCTTGAGTCGCGTGCGATCATGGCCCGAATACACCCGTCGCTGGCCACCCGCGCCTTCCCGGCTTGGCGCGAGCAGGCCCTGATCCTCATAGAAGCGGATCGCGCGCGGCGTGATATCGAATTCGCGCGCGAGTTCGGTGATCGTGTAGTGGGCGCTCATAGGCGGGCTCAGGCAAAGTGGGAAGTCAGTACAATCAAGCTTTACGTTAGCGTCAACCGCCGAGGTTCGCAACTGTGTCGTCCGCCCAAAGGCGCGGATGACCCAAGGCTGGCGCACCCAGTGCGCCTACCCATTTCCTGAAATCCTCCATGAATGCTCTTGAACAGCAACTGAACTATCCACTCGGCGAAACCTTGCCTGAGGCGGGACAGCCCCTTGAAGTCGCGCGCGGTCTGTACTGGATCCGCATGCCGCTGCCGTTTGCGCTCGACCATATCAACCTCTGGCTGATGCGCGACGAGATCGACGGACAGGCCGGGTGGACGATCATCGACTGCGGCATTGCGGACACGACGATCAAGGCGAATTGGGAGCACGTGTTCGAGCAGTATCTTGAAGGCCTGCCGGTGCTGCGGGTGATCGTCACCCATTTCCATCCGGATCATGTGGGGCTCTCGGACTGGATCTGCACGGGTGGCGACAAACAACGCTGGGACGTGCGTCTCTGGATGTCGCTGGGCGAATACATGACCGCACGCACGCTCTCGATGGGCGATGTGTCGGGATCCAGCGCCGGCGGCGAGGCGGCCGCCCGACACTTCATGCTGCATGGCTTGCAGGATGAAGATGCGATCGCGCAGATTCGTGCGCGCACGGACTACTACAGTAAGCTGGTACCCAAGGTGCCCGATGCCTATCGCCGACTGCGCGAGGGCGATACCGTTGCGATTGGTGGGCGTGACTGGCGCATCATTACTGGTTTTGGCCATTCGTCCGAGCACTGCGCGCTCTACAACGCACAGGACGGGGTGCTGATTTCGGGCGATATGGTGCTGCCGCGGATCTCGACGAATATCTCGGTGTTCGACGTCGAACCCGAGGCCAATCCGCTCGCGTGGTTCCTGGAATCGCTCGAGCGCTATGCGCCGTTGCCGACTGACACGCTGGTGCTGCCTTCGCACGGCAAACCGTTTCGGGGGCTTCAGACCCGGCTCGGGCAATTGCGCGACCACCATGCGGCCCGGCTCGATGAAGTACGTGAAGCCTGCGCTGCCAAGCCGTGCAGTGCGGCCGATATCTTGCCGCTGATGTTCAAGCGCAAGCTCGACACCCATCAGATGACCTTCGCCATGGGTGAGGCGCTCGCGCATTTACACCTGCTCTGGCATGCCGGCGAAGTGCGCCGCTTGCGCGGCGAGGATGGGATCATCCGCTTCGCGCCACGCGGCTAGTTCACCGTCACATTGCCAAAATTCTGCCGCCCGAACGGGCTCACGGTGTAGCCTTCGACGCCCGGCTGCAGCACGGCCGCGGCGGTTGGGTAGGCGAGGGGAATCCACAGCGCTTGATCGTGGATCAGTTGCTGCGCCTTGAGATAGCTGGCGCCACGCGTCGCCTGGTCGGTCGAGGCGCGGCCGTCGGCGATCAGTTTGTCGAGCTTCGCGTCGCAGTAGCGCGCGAAGTTGATGCCCGATTGAACGGACGCACAGCTGAACTGCGGTGTCAGGAAGTTGTCCGGGTCGCCGTTATCGCCCGCCCACCCCATGAACAGCAGATCGTGCTGCCCCTGCTTGGCCGAACGGATCAGTTCGCCCCACTCGATGACCTTCACCTGTGCGGTCACGCCGATCTTCGCGAGATCGGCTTGCAAGAGTTCCGCTGACAACTTCGGATCGGGGTTCAGCACGCTGCCGGTCGGTCGCGTCCAGATGGTCGTCGTAAAGCCGTTCGGATAGCCCGCGTCAGCAAGCAGCTTTTTCGCCTGCGCAAGATCATGGGCGTAGGGCTGAATGTCCTGCGCATAGCTCCAGGTACCCGCCGGATACGGATTGACCGCCGGTGTCGCCGTGCCGTCGAACACCGCCTTCACATAGGTCGCCCGGTCAAACGCCATATTGAGCGCCTGCCGCACCTTCGGATTGTCGAACGGCTTGTGTTGCGTATTGATCGCGACGAAGGCGGTCATGAAGGCAGGGCGCTCGCTGACCTTCACCTTCTTGTCGTTCTTCGCGCCAAGCACGTCCTGCGGCTTTGGCGCGAGAGCAATCTGACATTCGCCGGTCTTTACTTTCTGCATGCGCACGGCCGTATCGGGTGTGATCGCATAAATCAGCTTGTCGATCTTCGGCTTCGCACCCCAGTAAGTCGGGTTCACGTCATACCGGATCACCGCGTCCTTCTGGTAGCTGCGCAGCACGAACGGACCCGTGCCTATCGGCTTCACATTGAGGTCCGCTGTGTGATTGGCCTTGAGCAACTGGTCGGCATACTCGGCCGAATAGATCGAGGCAAAGCCCATCGTCAGGATTGGCAGGAAGGTCGCGTTGGGTTGATTGAGAGTGAACCGTACCGTCTGCGCGTCGACTTTGTCGATTGACTTGATGAGCTTGGGCAACTGCATCGACTGCGCGTGCGGAAAGCCGCTTGGCCCGCTGATCTTGTGCCACGGCTGGTTCGGATCGAGCATGCGAGCGAAGGTGAAGATCACGTCGTCTGCGTCAAGCGGCCGGGTCGGGCTGAAGTAGTCGGTCTTCTGGAACGCGACATTCGCGTGCAGATGAAAGGTATAGCGCAAGCCATCGGGGCTGATTTCCCACTTGTCGGCCAACGCGGGCACGACCTTGTCGCTCGACTCGTCCAGCGCAACCAGACCATTGAAGATGACGTCGGCCGAAGCATTGGTGGTGACGAGCGAGTTGAACTGGACGACGTCGAAGCCGTCGGGACTCGCCTCCGTGCATACGACCAAGGGCTTTGCGAGCGTGATGCTCGAGCTGAAAGCAAGCGCCAGCGTGACGGCGACAGCGCTCAGGATTCTGGGCGGGCGGAAGGTCATCATGGGACAGTCCTTGTGGATCCGGGTCAGTCGAGATACCAGGCCGGGCATCTCGTTCATTCTGCCGCGCGCTTCTTGCGTGGCGCGCGTTCGAAAGCGAAATCGTAAAGCCAGCGCGGGGTCACGTGGAGCAGCATCGAAACGAGTCCCATCGGCCAGGGAATGACGGTAAAGCGTACGCGGCGCTCGATCGCGCGGACGGCGCGTCGCGCGAACGCGTCCGCGTCCATCAGGAAGGGCATGGTGTAGCTGTTGCCATCCGTCATCGGGGTGCGGATATAGCCGGGCGCGATCGTGACAACGGCCACCCCTGCGGCGCGCAACTCGACACGCAGCGATTCCAGATAACGGGTCGCCGCCGCCTTCGAGGCGCTATAAGCACCCGCTCCAGGCAGGCCGCGAGTGCCCGCGACACTGGCGATGCCGACCAGCGTGCCCGCGCGAATCTGGGTCATCGGACCGATAAACGGTTCGAAGGTCGCGACCATGCCCAGGTAGTTGACGTCCATGATCGAGCGAAAGGCTTCGAGATCGCCGCTGCCCGTCACAGCGCCTGCGCTGATGCCCGCATTGGCGATCACCACGTCCGGACACCCCACGTGGGCGATAAAGTCCTGGGCCGCGGCGGCCAGTGCTGCATGGTCGCGTACATCCGCCAGATAGACAGCGATTGTCAGTGCGGGATATCGCGCCCGAAAGGCCTCGAGCAAATCGCCCCGTCGTGCGACGAGCCCGAGCGTCGCGCCCTCTGCGGCATAGCGCGCGGCCAGCGCCAGGCCGAGACCGCTCGATGCGCCGGTGATAAACACCTTCTGAGGGGAACGCGATGTCATGGACGAGTCTCTCGCACGGAGTGGATCAACAGGCGAATAAAAAAATCCGCGGATTCATCGCAATGAAACCGCGGATCGCTCCGGTGGCGTAAGCGGCACAAGCGGAACGCCAGGCGGCCGCCACGCGGACTTACATCTTCTTCGCGCGAACCTGAGCCACCAGGTAGTCGAGCACCTTGAGCGTGCCGTCGAGGCTGTTCGTAATGCCCGGGCCGGTCTCGTACTTGCCCTGCACGGCCAGCGTCGGCACACCATCGATCTGGTAGGCCTCGATCAGCTGGTCGTCGCGCTTGATCATGCTGTCGTTCGCAAACGAGTTATAGGCAGCCAGAAACTTCTGCTTGTCGACGCCGTTCTTCGCGAGGAAGGCCGCCTGCGTGTCAGGCGTGAGCAGGTAGTCTTTGTTGACGTGGATCTCGTTGAAGATCTTCGGCGTGAGCTGCGGCTCGAGGCCGAGTTCGACTACCGCGTGATACAGCTTCTGATGCGGCACGAACTGCGGCTGGAACGACACCGGCACGCGCTTGAACACCACGTCCGGACCTTGCTTCTTGAGCCAGGTCTCGAGGTAGGGCTCAAATTCATTGCAGTGCGGGCAGCCGTACCAGAAGAATTCGGTAATTTCGATCTTGCCGGCACCCGCGTCCAGCGATTGCTGCGTCCCCAAGGTCTTGTAATCCTTGCCGTTCTCGGGCGCGGCGGGGGAGGCAAACGAAGGGGCCGACGCGAAAACTGCACTCACGGCGAGCGACGCGAGCAGCGTACGAAAGAGTTTGTTCATGGAGATCATCGGTTCGGGGAAAAGAGACGTCCGTCTTCAGACGAGGCGCGCGCCGATTGGTTCAGCCGCCCGCCCGTCCTTGCTGATTGCTTACGGTACAAAGGCATCGGGCGCGCGCGGTATTCACGATCGAATCACGCGCGCCAGTCAGCGTCTTCATTGATCTTTCTGGAAGCGAATCACGACGGTGTCGATGCCTGCATCGGCCAGTCGCTGGCGTGCCGCATTCATGTCGGCAAACTTCGTGAAGGGGCCGACACGCACCCGAAAGTACGTAACACCGCTGGCATCGCGCCGCGTCACTTTCGATTCGAAGCCCTGGAAGGCCAGGCGCGCGCGCTGCTGCTCTGCATCGCCTTCGGTCTTGTAGGCGCCGACCTGAAGCAGGTAGCCCGAGTTCGCGTCGTTGGCTGCCGTGTTCGAGCCCGTATTGGGCTGCGCCGCAGGCGATGCATTGCTGGCGCTCGGCGCCGGCTTCTGCGCCTGAGCAGGGGCCGGGGCGGCAGGCGTCTCATCCGGATTGGCCGTCGGGCCGCCACTGCCCGGCACGACCTTCGGCGTATTCGCGGCGCTCGGTCCTGACGATGGCACTTCGATGATCTGCGGCTCAACCGAGCCTCCATTGGCCGGCGCGGGCTGACCGCCCTGCACGGCCTGGCCCGGCGTCTTGCCTTGCAGCGAGCGGTTCAGGTCAAGGTCCGAGGCCGCTGTCGCATCGCTTGCCGCACCTCCGGTCAGCTTCGCGACGAATGGCGTGGGCGAACGTGTGATGTAGAGCGCGACGATCACCGCAATCGCGAGGCCGACGATCAGGCCCAGCACAATGCCGATAAACGTGCCGCCGCCTTGCTTCGAAGGTCCGCCACCCTGCTTTGAAGATGTCCGACGTTTTGTTGCCATCGCGAATGAAATTCCTGGAACGGTGAACGATTATAGACGGGCCAGTTACATTTTCTGCGGCGCGCTGACGCCGATGGTCGCGAGGCCGTTCGCGAGCACCTGACGGGTGGCGGCGAGCAGCGCAACGCGCGCCGTGCGCAGCGCGGCGTCATCGACCAGCACACGGTCGGCACTGTAGAACGAGTGGAAATCGCCCGCGAGATCGCGCAAATAGAAGGCCACCGCATGCGGCGACAGCTCGTCGGCCGCGTGCGAGAGCAGTTCCGGATACTCGGCGAGGCGCTGCAACAAGGCCTGCGCGCGCTCGGTGTCGAGCGGCGCGAGATCGGCGCTGCCGAGAGCGGGCAGGCGCGCGAGATCGCCGCCATGATCGGCGACCCAGGTGTTGAGGATCGAGCTGATACGCGCGTGCGCGTATTGCACGTAATAGACCGGGTTCTCGTCGTTCTGCTTGAGCGCGAGATCGACGTCGAACACGAATTCGGTATCGGCTTTACGCGAGATCAGGAAGAAGCGCACCGCATCGCGGCCGCGCTGGATCACTTCCGGCGAGTCGAAGCCGCTCGGGGTGGTGGCCGCGGTCGTGTCGGCCGCATCCGCCGTGTCGGCCCCACCGCCCGACCACAGGATCAGGTCGCGCAGCGTCACATAGCTGCCCGCGCGCTTGGAGATCTTGACCTCCTTGCCGTCGCGCATGACCGTGACCATCTTGTGCAGCACATAGTCAGGGTAGCCCTTCGGAATGCCGAGGCCCACGCCCTGCAGGCCTGCCCGCACGCGCGCGATGGTGCCGTGGTGATCGGTGCCCTGCACGTTGATGGCCTTCGTGAAGCCGCGTTCCCACTTCGTGAGGTGGTAGGCCACGTCGGGCACGAAGTACGTGAAGGTACCGTCGGACTTGCGCATCACGCGGTCCTTGTCGTCACCGTCATCGGTCGTGTGCAGCCAGAGCGCGCCATCGAGTTCATAGGTCTTGCCGGCCTTGATGAGCCGTTCGACGGTGTCGGCGACGCGGCCTTCGCTATACAGCGACGATTCGAGGAAGTAACAGTCGAAGTGCACGCCGAACGCCTGCAGGTCGAGATCCTGCTCGTGACGCAGGTAGGCGACTGCAAAGCGGCGGATCGCCTCGATGTCGGCGAGGTCGCCCGCAGCCTTGACAGGCTCGCCGTCTTTGGCCGCCACGGTGGCGCCCGAGATGTAGTCACGCGCGATGTCGGCGATGTAGTCGCCGTTGTAGGTGGCGTCGGGCCAATCGGCGTCACCGGGCTTATGGCCCTGGCCGCGCGCAAGCACGGAGGCCGCGAGATTGCGGATCTGCACGCCCGCGTCGTTGTAGTAGAACTCGCGGTTCACATCCCAGCGTTGCGTTTCGAGCAGTTTCGCGAGCGCATCACCCAAGGCGGCCTGCCGAGCATGACCCAGATGCAGCGGACCCGTGGGATTGGCCGAGACGAACTCGACCATCACCCGCTGCCCGACGTGTGGGGCGTCGTCGGGTGCATACCCGAAGCGATCGCCGGCCGCGAGGATCGAGGCGACCACCGTCTGTTTCGCGGCGAGCGCGATGCGCAGATTAATAAAACCGGGTCCGGCAATTTCGATCTTATCGATCAGACCGGCCGCGCGCGGGTCCTGCAGGGCGGCGTCGGCAATCTTCTGCGCGAGCTCGCGCGGGTTCATCCTGAGCGGCTTGGCGAGCTGCATCGCGAGATTGCTCGCGGCGTCGCCATGTGCGGCGACCTTGGGGCGGTCGAGCGAGATCGCGGGCGCAGCCGGCGGTGTCTCGAGACCGGACGCGGCGATCAGCCCGGCGGCGGCGTCGGCGAGGATGGATTCAATCGTGAGGCGATGTTGGGGCAGCATGAAGGGCTCGGCAAAGCAGCTTGGACAGCGCCTGCACGGGAACCGGTGCCAGCTCCGGCAGGCCGTCGCAACGGCCTTTCGGGCTGCGGGTTGCCCCGTCAGGCGTCGAAAAAAGCGAGTTTATCAGGTGCTATCATGGAAGCTGACAAGCGTCGCTCGCGCGGCGGCGCGAATTGTCCGGGCACGCCGGTGCCGACAACACAACAAACCAAGGAGTCATCATGCTGATCACGTTTAAATCGAGTGCCGCGCCCGAAGTCATGATGCTCGATAACCTTGCTCAGTATCTTCTGGGAATCATCGGCAAACGCCTTGGCGAACGCGGTGTGATTACCCACGGCGAACTCCCGGCAGCGATCGAGAAGCTCGAGGCCGCGATTGTCGTCGACAAGGATGCGAAGTCGCAGCACGATTCGGTGCATCACCACCGCGATCATCACGACCACGATGTGCCCGTCGGCCTCGCGCAACGCGCTTATCCCTTCCTCGACATGATGCGGCTCGCACAGAAGAAAGACGCGGATATCGTCTGGGGAGTGTGAACTTCGTTTGAGCGCAATGGATTCTCAGCGCGTGCATTCAAGCGACTGTTCGCCCCTGTTCGCGCCAGATTCGCATCGGTTTGACACCGGTTCGTGACGAGACGCCAATGGGGTGGCGGCTGACATTTGTTTCAGGCTAAGCTGCTCTCGGTAGGTCCTTTTTTCCCCACCGGAGAGTACGATGCGCCATGCCATAGCCGTAGTCGCCGCCACGCTGGCCGTCAGCTTCGCGCTGCCGTGCTTCGCGAGCAGTCAGACCGACAAGATGTCGGATTGCAACAAGCAAGCCGCCGGCAAGAAAGGCGACGATCGCAAGGCCTTCATGAGCTCCTGTCTCTCGAACGCACCGGCTAAGCCGATGACTCAGCAGGAGCGCATGACCGACTGCAACAAGCAGGCGACCGGCAAGAAGGGCGATGATCGCAAGGCCTTTATGTCGAGCTGTTTGAGCAACAAGGGCTAGCCTTTCAGGCTGTGAGAGATCGCTGGACTGGACGCGTCGCAGGCTTCGGCCGCGGCGCGTTTTACTTTGCGATTGTGCCTTTGCTTGTGTCCATGTCTGTGTTCGTGATCATGATAAATAACCCGGCGATTTGATCTCTTCGTTCAAAAACATTGCCCTGCTGCTTTTTCTATTTGTATGGGGTTACTTGTCACTTCTTTCTATATGGATCTAAGCGCATTTAAGGACCCGCGGAATATGGACGGAATCGCTCCCCACTTCATGGGCAACAAAACGGCGCTCCCGATACCTCCAGGAGCGCCGCCATCACCGCATCACCGCATCATCGTCCAATCCGCCAGACACCTGAGCGGTAGTTCATCCCGTACCCGCATCCATTACAACTGCGGTGCCAACGCGCGTCTCGCGTCTTCCGGCGACAGCCCCGAGCGTCGCGTGTAGTCCTCAAGCTGATCCTGCGAGATTTTCCCCACCGAGAAATACGTGCTATCGGGGTGCGCCAAATAAAAGCCCGACACGCTTGCCGCCGGCAACATCGCCAGCGACTCCGTCACCGACATATGGATGTCGTGACACTGAAGCACATCGAACATCGGCTTCTTAACCAAATGATCGGGGCAAGCCGGGTACCCCGGGGCAGGGCGCACGCCGGTATATTTTTCGCCGATCAGATCTTCACTAGCGAGTTGTTCGCTCGGCGCGTAACCCCACAGGTCGGTTCTGACCTTCTCATGCATGCGCTCGGCAAACGCCTCGGCTAGCCGGTCAGCCAAAGCCTTGAGCATGATCGCGCTGTAGTCGTCATGGTCAGCCATGAACTGCGCTTCCTTCGCCTCAATACCCAGCCCCGCCGTAACGGCGAACATGCCGATATAGTCGGCCACGCCCGTTTCCTTCGGTGCAATGAAATCAGCCAGACAACGATTGGCCCGACGCACGCCGTCGACCACCGGACGCTCAGTCTGCTGACGCAGATTGCGCCACGTCAGGGCAACTTCAGTACGCGTGTCGTCGGTATAGATCTCAATATCGTCATCGTTGACCGTATTGGCCGGCAGGAGCGCGACAATGCCGTTAGCCTTGAGCCAATTACCTTGAACAAGTCGCGAGAGCATGCGCGTACCATCCGAAAACACCTGTCGCGCCGATTCCCCGACCACCTCGTCATTAAGGATCGCCGGATACGGCCCCGCCAGATCCCAAGTCTGAAAGAACGGACCCCAATCGATGTACTTCGCGAGCTCCGAAAGATCGTAGTTCTTGAAAATGCGCTTGCCGATGAACTTCGGCTTGACCGGCTTAAAGCGAGTCCAGTCGATCTGATGCTTGTTCTCACGCGCCTGCGCGAGCGTCACCATCGGCACGGCCTTGCGGTTCGCATGCTGAAGACGGATACGCTCGTAGTCGGTTTTCAGTTCTTCAAGATAGCGCGCCGCGCCATCGTCGGACAGCAGACTCGAGGCGACCGAAACCGAACGTGATGCATCGGGCACATAGACCACCGGCCCCTCATAGTGCGGCGCGATCTTCACAGCCGTATGCACACGCGAGGTCGTCGCACCCCCAATCAGCAACGGAATCTGCTTAAGACGGAAATGGTCATCACGTTGCATTTCTGAAGCGACATACGCCATCTCTTCAAGGCTCGGCGTGATCAGCCCCGAGAGGCCGACGATATCGGCGTTCTCATTCTTGGCCATCGCGAGAATATCGGCGCAGGAAACCATCACGCCCATATTGACGACGTCGAAGTTATTGCACTGGAGCACGACCGACACGATGTTCTTGCCGATGTCATGAACGTCGCCCTTCACGGTCGCGATCACGATCTTGCCCTTCGAGCGCACGTCGGCGCCGGTCGCAGCGAGCTTCGCCTTTTCTTCTTCAATGAAGGGAATCAAGTGAGCCACAGCCTGCTTCATCACCCGCGCCGACTTGACGACCTGAGGCAGGAACATCTTGCCCGCGCCGAACAAGTCACCCACCACGTTCATGCCGTCCATTAGCGGCCCTTCAATGACCTGAATCGGGCGTTCGAACTGCTGGCGCGCTTCTTCGGTATCTTCGACGATGAAAGCGGTGATGCCGAGGACGAGAGCGTGCGCAAGTCGTTTGCCGACCGGTTGTTGACGCCATTCGAGATTGTCTTCTCGTTTCGCCGCGCCGCCCTTGAAACGATCGGCGATTTCAAGCAGTCGTTCGGTCGGCGTCAGGTCGCCCTCGACGGTGCGGTTCAGCACGACGTCTTCCACCCGGTCGCGCAACTCAGCGTTGAGGTCGGCATAGACGCCGAGCTGACCCGCGTTGACGATACCCATGTCCATACCCGCGCCGATCGCGTGATAAAGGAACACGGTGTGGATCGCCTCGCGCACTGAATCATTGCCGCGGAACGAGAACGAGACGTTCGACACACCGCCGCTCACCTTCGCATACGGAAGGTTCTCCTTGATCCAGCGGGTCGCATTGATAAAGTCGACTGCGTAGTTGTTGTGCTCCTCGATGCCGGTCGCGATCGCGAAGATGTTCGGATCAAACACGATGTCTTCGGGCGGAAAACCGACTTCGTCCACGAGGATCCGATAGCTTCGTTCGCAGATCTGCGTCTTGCGCTCGTAGGTATCGGCCTGACCCTTCTCGTCAAACGCCATCACAACCGCGGCGGCGCCATAGCGTTTGATCAGTCGCGCATGGTGCTTGAACGCGTCGACGCCTTCTTTCATCGAGATCGAGTTGACGATCGCCTTGCCTTGCACGCATTTGAGACCGGCTTCGATCACTTCCCATTTCGACGAGTCGATCATGATCGGCACACGCGCGATATCGGGCTCAGAGGCGATCAGGTTCATGAAGCGAACCATGGCCGCCTTCGAGTCGAGCATGGCCTCGTCCATGTTCACATCGATGATCTGCGCGCCGTTCTCGACCTGCTGGCGCGCTACGACCAGCGCTTCGTCGAATTGACCGTTCAGGATCATGCGCGCGAACGCTTTCGAGCCGGTCACGTTGGTGCGTTCGCCGACGTTGATAAACAGCGAGTCACCGTCAAAGTTGAACGGTTCGAGACCGGAGAGCCGCGTCGGGTGTTTCGGTGTCGACGACGTATCGTCGAGCGGCGCGTTCTTGTCGAGGGTCATGCGGCGTCCCGGTAATGTTGCGGCCATTGGCGCGGTTTGACGGTGGCGAGCGATTGAGCGATCGCGGCGATATGGGCGGGGGTGGTGCCGCAGCAGCCTCCCGCAATATTGACGAGGCCTGAACTCGCGAACTCATGCAACAGGCTCGATGTGACGTCGGGCGTTTCGTCGAAGCCGGTGTCGCTCATCGGGTTCGGCAGGCCGGCGTTCGGATAGCACGAGACATAGCAGTCGCAGAGCTTCGCAAGCTCAGCGATGTACGGGCGCATCAGCGCCGCACCGAGTGCGCAGTTCAGGCCGAAGGTCAGCGGCTTGGCGTGGCGCAACGAGTTCCAGAACGCTTCGACGGTCTGGCCAGACAGGATGCGCCCGGACGCGTCGGTCACGGTGCCCGAGATCATGATCGGCAATACTTCGCCGCTGTCTTCGAACAATTGATCGAGCGCGAACAGGGCCGCCTTGGCATTGAGCGTGTCGAAGATGGTCTCGACGAGGAACAGATCCACGCCGCCTTCGAGCAGGGCCTTCGCCTGTTCGTAGTACGAGTCGCGCAATTCATCGAAGCTCGTGTTGCGCGCCGCCGGGTCGTTGACGTCCGGCGAGATGCTGGCCGTCTTCGGGGTCGGCCCGATCGCGCCTGCGACAAAGCGCGGCTTGTCGGGGGTCGAGTAGTTGTCGCAAGCCGCACGCGCGATCCGAGCCGACTCGACGTTCATCTCGTAAGCGAGCGCCTCCATCTTGTAGTCGGCCTGGGCCACGCGCGTCGCGCCGAAGGTATTGGTCTCGAGGATATCCGCACCGGCTGCGAGGTATTGCTCGTGGATCTCCTGGATCACCTGAGGCTGGGTGAGCGACAGCAGCTCGTTGTTGCCCTTGATGTCGCGGTCGAGATCCGCGAAACGCGTGCCTCGATAGCCGGCTTCGTCGAGCTTGTACTGCTGGATCATCGTGCCCATCGCCCCATCGAGAATCAAGATGCGCTGTTTCAGCAGCGCGGGCATCTGCGCGCCGCGCGTGTAGCGCCGTGGGTCGCTCGCGGGAGTGGGTTGGCTGGTTTGGCTCATGATCTTCGTGGTCGAAAGCATCGATGGAAACAGCGCGCCGTCGGGTACCGCGCTCCGGCTTGTCTGGCGTGGCCCTGAGTGGGCTACGGGTCGACGCCTGGGCAGGGTGGTCGGTGTCGGGCGCGACGGCCGTTGAAATCGAGGAAACCGGCATTTTACCGGTTATGCGTCAATTCACATTTGGATACAAAGAAGCCACTTCGTCAAAGGGGCCGGAGCCGGCTTCAGCGGGCAATGCGAGCGGCCCGTTGACAGGGGTGCCCCTTGTCCTTCTTTGGGCCGCCGCGGCTTAGAAGGAGGGTTCAAAAGAACAAGGCCCCGACCGCATGCGCGGGTCGGGGCCTTGTTCGGTCGAGCGCAGGGCGATGATCGCCGACGCAGCATCTTCAAGGGCATCCTTGAAGCAGGTGATCAGACTCAAGCAATACGGGCGCCTTGTGCTGCTCCCCGCGGGAGCCACGAGCCTCGGCGAACGGCGCCGCACGAGGGTAGGGCAGGAGGACCGAAGCCCGTTAGTTCGATGTCGTGTCCCGATGAACCGTGCCGCGCGCGGCGCTCAGTGGAGAATCACCGGTTGCTGCATCAGGCTGTCGAACTGACCGAGGAACTCGTCGACTTCATCGAGCGACGGCTGCTTCTCGATCAAGGCCTGGACATGTTCGCGAAAGCGGGCTGCCATGAAACCGTCGATGTAGAGCTCGCGCTGCAGATTCTTGTCGACGATCTCATAGCCACCGGACGTCAGGGCGATGTTGTCTTCCTGCGCCGGAAATTCGACGACGCAATAATTCGGGCTGTTGTAAATCATTTGCATGGCGACTCTCCTCATCCTGCTGCTCGATTCGATACGACCTAAATGGAGCGGGTTGATCGGAATTCAAGAGGTCGACCCGGACGCGCCCGACTGCGCCGCTTCCGAATCTACAATTTAGACAGGGCCCTGAAGAAACGTTTCCAGCATAGTCGCAAATCCTGAGCGCTGCATTCCATCGAAGGCCCCTCAAGCGCTTCCCTCCGTTCAAGTTGCGTGCTGGCAACGACAATCGTGTTTGAACGCTTCAAGATCGGTTCGTTAACGCACGGTTAAGCTTTCTCTGCTCAACGGTGTGTGAGTTGCTGCAAGGCCTTTGCAAGACGCGCCTGCGTGACATGGGTCGACACGGGTAGGGGTGCCCTTGCAAACGCGATCCTGGCGACTGCCTGAGCCATGATGCGGTCCTTATGGGTTCAACGCGCCGTCAGTCATTCGGATGACAGCACGTCGCGCGCCTGACCGTGTGCTCACGCTGTAACCAAACGTAAACCGTACGGTCGATCGAATGCGCGAAGGATGGAGATCTAAGAGCGCTCGTGTGCAAGCAAGACAACAAGGCTCGCACCGACACGCGGCGCGCAAATGACTTGCGCCAACTAGTGATTGACAGTGATTGACGCGCGACTGACTTGCGCCGACTAAGGATTGACGTGCGACCGATTGAGCGGATCGCTTTCGTTGTCCTGGTGGTTGTTGTCGAGGGGCGCGCGTGAATCGTCCGTCGGGTTGGCCTGTGCGCTGCCCGGCCTCGCTACGCGCAGGCTGCCCGACCCGGCATAACGCAATTCGATCTGCGTGCCGTCCGGCTCGGTTTGCATGAAGCGGATCGGCAGCCAGCCGAGCGACGGGGCGAGCCACACATCGACCTTGCGACGATCGCCGTCTCGCCGGGGCAGCCGCGTGAAGTGGCGCGCAGGCACGAAGCCCATATTCGTATGGACGCTCTCGTCGCCGATCGTCTCGATTGGCCAGGTCTCGCCGCTATCGTTGTCGAGCACGAAGAACTCACGGGTCACGCCTGCCGTGTAGCGCGCGGGATCTCCGCGCACAAGGCTTGAGAGCTGCATGAACATGCTGAATCGATCTTGCGCGCCGGCAGGCAGCTCAACGATGGCCGGTGTGCGTGTAAAGCTTGCATGCGGTTTTGAAGCACTGTCGTCGCGAACGAATGTGGTGACATCCGTTCCGCGTCGGCCGTGCTGTTCGGTGTAACGCAAAGGGGCGAGCCCGAAGGAATCGATCCGGCCTTCACTGGTGTAGGAATAGGTGCCGACGAACGGCAGCGGAATGGACACAATCATTTGATAGGTCGATCCATCCGTGGCCCAGTGAATCGTGCCGGAAGGATTCTGCACGCCGTTGTAAAAGCTCTCGTAGTGAAGATCACTCGGTGGAGGAAGCGAAAACTTCTCACCCTTCGGTGCGTTGGCGGCGTGCGCGCTCACACCGGGGCCGACATGATCGGCATGAGCAGACGAACCCGCGTTCGAATCGGCAAGCGCGCCGCCTGTAGCGCTTGGAGCTGGACTTGCGGTCGCAGGAGATGAGGCCGCAGCCATCGAAGTGACCGCGGCGGAGGCATGGGTTGAAGAAGCCGCTGACGCGTCGGTGTTTGTTGAGTTGTCTGCTACCGAAGTGGCGAGGGCAGCCGATGCCGAAGTAGCGGATGCTGCCAATGCATCGGGCGACGATGCCGTGGCGGACGATGCATCAGCCGCCGAGGCAACGGCGTCACCGGGCGAAGGACCAGGTGCCGAAGCGGTTGCAGTCGAAACAGAGCGCGCATGGCTCTGACCCTTGGTGTGGGTTGGGTTCGAATCGGACCGATGTGGTGTTTGGGTCGGGTCTGGCCGCTTCGTCTGTGCGTTGTGTTTCGCCCGCAGGTTTGCGCTGTCGGAGTCGCGCGCCGTTGCAGTAGTCTCGGGCGTACTCGCTTCGAGGCTTGCACGCGGGGGCTCGTTAAGGCTGGCCTGAATCGCGTCACGTCGCGCCGGTGCGTTCGCTCCTCCTGCGTTGCCTGCATACGACGGGTTCGCGGCCGCATGGGCATCGGCCACATCGCGTACGGCTTGCGGCTTGAGCAGCGCGACCTGCACGGGCACCTGGACATCCGGCTTGTCGAACAGCGAGGGCCCGGTCGCATGAATGACCCAGATCCCCGCCACGAAGTGCAACACCAGCACGGCGACGAGCGCGACCAACCAGCGTGGCCAATGGCGCCGGACTGCGGGAAGGGACAGAAGGGGCAAGCGGTTTGAAGTTGTCATCCGGTACATCAGGGTGGTTCGTGCTCGCCTGCTGGCGGCGCGCGGGCGCACCACTTGTAGAATACCCGGATTCCAACTAGTTCCCTTGCCCCACATGAAGCTGGCCACCCTCAAAGACGGCACCCGGGACGGACAACTGATAGTCGTCTCGCGCGATCTGCGTCAGGCGGTAATCGCCGATGCCATTGCACCGACCCTGCAACGCGTGCTCGACGACTGGAATTTCCATGCACCTCAACTGCAATCGCTTTATGAAGTACTGAACCAGGGCCGCGCTCGCCATGCCTTCGACTTCGATGCTCAGGCGTGCATGGCGCCATTGCCGCGTGCCTATCATTGGGCTGACGGCTCGGCTTACGTGAACCACGTCGAACTCGTGCGCAAGGCGCGGGGTGCTGAGATGCCTGCCGAATTCTGGACTGACCCGCTGATCTACCAGGGCGGCAGCGACGACTTTCTCGGACCGCTCGACGATATCGTCTGCGCTTCTGAAGACTTCGGCATCGACTTCGAAGCGGAGCTCGCAGTGATCACGACCGATGTGCCGATGGGCACGCGTGCCGATCCCGCGCTGGGTGCTGTGCGTCTCTTGATGCTCGTCAACGATGTGTCGTTGCGCAACCTGATTCCGGGTGAACTGGCGAAGGGTTTTGGCTTCTATCAGAGCAAGCCGGCCAGCGCATGTTCGCCGGTCGCGGTGACGCCGGACGAACTGGGTGATGCGTGGCGCGAGGGCCGCGTGCATCGGCCGATGACCGTGCACTGGAACGGCAAGCGCGTCGGCCAGCCCGATTGCGGGACCGATATGGTCTTCCATTTTGGACAACTGCTCGCGCACATCACGAAGACCCGCAACGCCCGCGCGGGCACGATCGTCGGCTCAGGCACCATCTCGAACACCGACCGTTCCAAAGGCTATGCATGCATCGCCGAAAAGCGCATGCTGGAGACGCTCGAACACGGTGCGCCGCAGACCGGATTCATGTCATTTGGTGACCGGGTGCGCATCGAGATGTTCGATGCGAATGGCAAGTCGATCTTTGGTGCGATCGAGCAAGCGGTGGCCCCAGTCGAAGGCGCTGCCTGAGTTCGGCGTTCGAGACGAGACGTCAACGCGTTTTACCCTGGGAGTGTCGATGAGTGAGTCTGCCAGTACGCCGTTTGGCTATGACATGTTCGAGAAGATGTGGGGCATGTTTCGCAATGCCCCCTTTGCCGGACAGTTTCCTTCACCGTTTGGCGCCACTGGGATGGGTGCGGCGCCGTCGCTGTCGATGATGTCGGACATGGTCGCGCCGTTGACCAATGTCGAAGAGCTGGACAAACGCATTGAAGAAATGCGCTCCGTCGAACAGTGGCTCAAACTGAACCTGAACATGCTCCAGTCGGCGATCCAAGCGCTTGAAGTGCAGCGCGCGACGTTGGCGACCCTTCGTGCGTTCGGCGCGTTCGCGCAATCGTCGATGGCTGCGGCCGCCGAGGCCGGCGCATCGGTGACGCGCGAAAGCGCGAAGACTGCCGAGCCGGCGCCGGGCAGCGGAGCAAAGCACGCCGGAGAACCCCAGGCTGCAGCTCCGGCGGCTTCACATCAGCCAGGGTCGGAAGCCGGAGCGCAAGCTGCGGCGTCAATGAATACGGCGTTCGATGCGAACGGCTGGTGGAATTTGTTGCAGTCCCAGTTCAATCAGATTGCCGGCCTTGCCGCCGCGAGTACCGAGGCCGGGAAGGTCGGGAAGGCAGGGGCCGGCACGGCCGCGGCATCTCAGGCCGGTGCTAAGGCCGGCGGGAGCCGCGACTCGCCAGCGCCAGCGGCCAAATCCACCCGTGCGGGCAGCTCGCCTGCGGCAGCGACTCCAGCGCCTGCGGCGGCTCCGGCTGCCAAGTCGCGGGCAAAGCCACCGGCCAAACCCGATGCAAAACCGCCTAAGGCGGCGATGCGCAGCACGGGCGGCGCGTCGATCCGGGTTCCGGTCAAGCCGGCTGGCAAGACCCCGAAAAAGTAGTGCGTCGATAGCGCAATCGTCCTTTCCAGGTGTCGATGCGGGAGGGGTGGACAAACTTCACGGATACATGTCGGTTTTCACAGCCTATAATCGTTCTAGGTTCCAATCTGGGAAAATTGTCCAGGTCAAACGATCATGCAAACCGATTTGTCTACCCTTGTTGATGAGGCGCAAGTGCCTGTCGATGACCCGACGAGGACGTATCCACCCACCGATACCGCAGGCGCGCTCGGTATTGGTGTGATCGCGCGCGAGCTCGGCCTGACCAAGGACACCCTGCGTGTCTGGGAGCGCCGTTATGGTTTTCCGCTACCGCTGCGTGCGGACGGCGGCGAGCGTGTTTATCCCGCCGAGCAGATCGAGCGGCTCAAGATCGTCAAACGGCTGCTCGACGGCGGCCATCGGCCGGGCAAAGTTGTCCACTTGTCGCTTGACGCGCTTCAGCAACTGGCCGGATCGACCACGCCGCGCGTCGGCACGTTGCCCGACGAAGCGCTCGACGCCCTGATCAGGACGCTGGGCGAAGGGCAGGTCAGCGAAGTCCGCCGCATGCTGGCGCAACGTCTGCTGAGTTTCGGACTGGGGCGTTTCGTCGTGGAAACGGCGGCGCCGCTTGCCACGCGGGTGGGCGAAGCGTGGGCGAGCGGGCGATTGCAGGTCTACCACGAGCACCTGTTCACCGAGATCCTCCAGCAACTGCTGCGCGGCGCGATGAACCTGATGCCCGACAACGGGGAAGACGCCCAACAGCGTCCTCGTGTCTTGCTCACGACCACGCCGGGCGAGCAGCATGGGCTTGGCATGCTGATGGCCGAGGCCATGCTGATGCTGTCGGGAGCGGTCTGCATTTCGCTCGGCACGCAAACCCCTTTGCTTGAGGTGTGCGCGGCGGCTGAGGCTCAGCGCGCCGATGTCGTGGGTTTGTCATTTTCTGCAATGATGGGCGCGCAAGATGTTTTGTCGAGCCTCGCCGAACTGCGTGAACGCCTGCCCGCAGGCGTCGCGATCTGGGTCGGGGGCGCTTCGCCGGCGCTTGGGCGTCGCATGCTTGCCGGCATCGAGCAAGTCAGCGCGCTAAGCCGGATCGATGAGGCCGTGGTCGGGTGGCGCAAGGACCACCCTGTCTCCTGAGCACATTTAACATCGCTCGAGCCCCTCGCGAACACGGGCTCGAGCGCCTCACGAAGGCCCGTGCTGTTGCGTTGCCGACACGCAAGGGTTTGCGCTGATCCCGCGCAAGCGCACCGTGACAGAACGACAGGCATGCCGACATAAACAGAGGCCTATTCGGACTCCGAGCCTCCCGCTGGACCCTTGCCTCGTAATTCCGCCACATTCAGCATGCTAAAATCGACGGCTTTCCCGCGGCTGGGGAAATGCGCACCCTACTCGGCCGCACTGGCGCATAGGGGCCAAATATCCCCGTGGCGCTGCATCTGTCACGGTGTTTGCTGCGTAAAATATTTAAGAGTTGGCCTTGCATTGACAGGTTGGCTGGCGCCACGACCGAAGTCGAATCCGTCGCGTCCTGCCGGACGCGACGTCGGCGACCTTCAGGCATTGCGCTGAAAAGGGGTAGGAAAATGGAAACGATGCTTTATCCGGAACTGTATAAATCGCTTGAATCCGTCCGCTGGGATATGGAGAAGGACATTCCGTGGGACCGTTTCGACGCTTCCTTGCTGTCGGACGAGCAAGCGGCCACGATCAAGATGAACGCCATTACCGAGTGGGCGGCGCTGCCGGCCACGGAGATGTTTCTGCGTGACAATCATCACGACAGCGATTTCTCTGCGTTCATGAGCGTGTGGTTCTTCGAGGAGCAAAAGCATTCGCTGGTGTTGATGGAATACCTGCGCCGCTTCAAACCCGAACTCGTGCCGACTGAAGCCGAACTGCATGCAGTGCGCTTCACGTTCGACCCGGCCCCGCCGCTCGAAACGTTGATGCTGCACTTCTGCGGCGAAATTCGCCTGAACCATTGGTATCGTCGCGCCGCGGAATGGCACACGGAACCCGTGATTAAGCAAATCTACGAAACCATTTCGCGCGATGAAGCGCGCCATGGCGGTGCCTATCTGCGTTATATGAAGAAGGCGCTTGCCAACTTCGGCGACACGGCGCGCGCCGCATTTGCAAAGATCGGTGTGCTGATGGCATCGGCGCGTCGCACCGAAAAGCCGCTTCACCCGACGAACCTGCACGTGAATCGCGATCTTTTTCCGCGTGACACGATCCAGTCGCGTCTGCCGGATCCTGAGTGGCTCGAACACTGGCTCGACGAACAAATCCGGTTTGACGACAGCTGGGAAAAGAAAGTGGTCGAACGGATTCTGCACAATCTGTCGGTGCTCTTCGAGCGCACGTTCACGACCGCGCAGGAACTGAACCGCTACCGCAAGGAAGTGGTGCAGCGTCTGCAGGCCGCAGGCAAGGAAGAAGGCAGCGCAGAACAGCTCGCCTGATTTCGCTGCGCGGCCGCAGGGCCGCGCGTAAGCTGAACATGTTAAAAAGCTCGTCGTCGACGGGCTTTTTTTTGTCCTTTATTCGGAAACTCGATGTCCGCTTCCTTCGAACGCAAGATTGTCAGCCGCGAAGAACTCGTGGCGCGACGCGCCTCAATGGAGGCGCCAGTCGTCTTTACCAACGGCGTGTTCGACATCCTCCATCGAGGTCACGTGACCTACCTTGCTGACGCGCGTGCGTTGGGCGCTTGCCTGATCGTCGGGGTCAATAGCGACGCATCGGTTCGCACGCTTGGCAAAGGAGATGACCGACCGATCAATCAGGAGGCGGACCGCATGGCGCTGCTCGCTGCGCTGGAAAGTGTCGATTGGGTGGTGCTGTTCGGTGAGTCGACGCCTGTCGAGCTGATCGGGCAGTTGCGGCCCGACATCCTGGTCAAGGGCGGCGACTATCAGATGGATACATTGCCGGAGACGGCACTCGTGCAAGGTTGGGGTGGGCGCGCGCTGGCGATCCCGTTCGAACATCAGCGTTCGACGACGGCCTTGCTGAAGAAGGTGCGCTCAGCGCAGTAGGAAAGCGCAGCCGTGAGCCGCGTGTAGAGATCGCATCGAGGCGCGCGTGTGCAGCGGACTGGATGTTCAATGCTGGCGAAAGCCCGAAGCCCGAAGCCCGAAGCCCGAAGCCCGAAGCCCGAAGCCCGAAGCCGAAAACTGTGCGACTACTTCGCGTCCGACGCTGCCGATGAGGCTGGTGCGGCCGTGGCCGGTGCGGCGGAGGCGGCGGCAGAACTTGCCGCAGCGGCGTCGCTCGTTGCGGGTTCCATCGTGCCTGAGGCCGGCACGCCAGCAGCCGGCAGCGACGCCGCGTCAGGCGCGGAGGCATCGACCGGCGCGCCGACCACCGGCGCAGCCGCGGTCTCGGCCGAAGCCAGTTGCACGTCGAGATGCTCGGGATGGATCTGGCTGCTGACATGGCCAGGCTCAAGATCGCCCGCTGAGGGAAGCGGGCCGAACGCACCACTGAGCGCGGCAAAGGCGGCCAGGTTGGCAATAAGCAGAAAGGCGATCACCCAACGCAACATCGTTCCCACTCCTTGTTAGCTTTTATCTGCTGCAATCCGTGCGAGGCCGGCCAGTACCAGACCGTCGTGCCGCGTGAAGGGTACCTGCAATGCAGGCCCGATTGCCTCCGCGGCGCCGCCGCTGAGTATGCATCGAACCGGCGCGGCAAAGGTCGCGCTCGCATCGCGCCAGGCGTATTCGACGAACGCCGCCTGAGCGATCCGGCAGCCTTCGCTGAGCGCGCTGCGAGTATCGCATGCGAAGGCCCCTCCAATATGCTCGCCGGCCCCGGCCGGGCGCAATGCCTGTTGTACTTCGGCCTCGTCGAGCGACGGTAGCTGCGCGGTGTGCTGACCCAGCGAGTTCATCATCAGGGTCCAGCCCGGGGCGATCAGTCCACCGACAAACTGGCCATCGGCACGCAAGGCTTCAATGGTCGTCGCGGTGCCGAGCGTGGCGATCAGCAAGTGCTCGTCGGGATACGCGGCGCGTGCACCGATCATGCCGCACCAGCGGTCGCTCCCGAGTTGCCCCGGCTCGACATAGCCGTTCACTACGCCGCCTTGCCGCGCCTGGGCTCGCACCCAATGGTATTCGAGACCGGGCCAGACCGCATCCAGCAGTTCACCGATTCGCACCGCCGCTTCGGGGCCCGCCACATTGGATATCCAGGCGCCTGCAGGCAGGGGGAGTGCGGCAAACAGGGCGCGTTGAGCCGCTGTCTGTCCATGATCGAACACACCGTCGGCGACGATCTGCGAGTCCTCTGCAAGCGCCCATTTGACGCGGCTGTTGCCCGCATCCACCAACAGCGCGCGCGTCATGCGAGGCGCAGCGAGACGTCGCCGCTCGCGATCGCACGCAGACCTTGCGCCGTTTCAAGAAGCAATTGCCCCTGCGCGTCGACCCCGCGACCGATCCCCTGCACCGCGATGTTGCCACCCTCGTAGAGCGCGACGGCACAGTCCCGATAGGCATCGGCCTCACACCACGCCGCGCGGAACGGCGCAAAGCCACCCGCGCCAAAGCGCGTAAAGGTGCGCTCGAGTGCGTTAAGAAGCGTCGCGAGCAAGTCGGTCATCGACGGTGTCGCCCAGATCGCATCGAGCGCGGTCGGGGGTGTCGGTGGCGCCGCACCGGGGATGGCCGAGGGCGTGGGCATGCGTGCCGCGAGTGTCGCCGCGCCGTGCAGATTGATGCCGATCCCGACCACCACGGCGGTCGTCAGTGCGTCGCCGCCTGCGGTCTCGATCAGGATCCCCGAGACTTTTGCACCGTCAACCAGGACATCGTTGGGCCATTTGAGCGCAAGTCGCGCCGCGTCGACTGGCAATTCGCCCAGTGCTTCGTACACGGCAAGCCCGACCGCGAGACTGAGTCCGACGAGCCTCTCGATGCCGCGTGGCAGATAGCCGCCAACCGAAAACAGCAGCGCGTCGCCCGGTTGCGCGACCCAACTGCGGCCGCGGCGACCGCGGCCCGCGGTTTGCTCATACGCTAGTCTGACGCGTGCGTTTGTAAGGCCGGCTGAACCGGCGAGCAGCATGCCGGTTGCCGGTCCAGCGATGCCGCCGGTGATCGATCTTGTCGCAGCCTGCGCGTCGGCCGGGTGTTGGCCCGTAATATTTCCAGCCAACGATGGACCGTCCGCTCGACGGCCCGCCGATGCGCGCTCGGCGCGCAAGGCTTCAAGCAAGTCGGCATTGGTCGAGGTGGTCTGCTCGACGACGTCGATGGGCCAGGCGCGCGCGCCTGTGCTCAGTTGCGATTCGAGCTGGCGCAGGTCGATCCGTCGCGCGCCGGCGGCGTCAGCCACGGGGGAGGGACGTGAAGGGGTCTGGTCAGTTTTGCTCATGGGCTTATTGTAACGAGCGAACTTACGCGCTGCCGCCTGGTCGACTGGCTATCGCGTGTTTCGCTGATTGCTTACCGAGGGGGGTTCGTTACAATGCCGCGAGCACCCTGTCCACTTCACGCGATCATTGGCGAACGCTTTGGATTTCGATACTCCCCCGAAACTGCAGATCGACGCCGGCGTCGAAGGGCCGGTCGTGCGCCTCTCCGGGCAATGGACTGCGCTCGCGCTGGCCATTGACCAGCAGCGCGGCGGCGTGTCCAAGAAGATCCGTCAGCTCCATCACGCCAACGCGCATGAGTGGGACCTGAGCGCGATCGAACGGCTCGACCACGCGGGGGGGCAGGCGTTATGGCGCGTCTGGGGTCGCAAGTGGCCGACAGCCGTCCGCCTGACCGACATGCAGCGGCAGATCTTCGACCGGATTGCCGCGCTTGACGAGCAGTTCGAACGACCCGACAAGCCCGAGCGGATCGACTTCGTGACGGGCCTTGGCCTGTCGATCTTCAAGTTCCTGCATCACATGACCGACGGCATCTCGCTGTTCGGGGCCTTTATCCTCGACTGCGGGCGCGTGCTGCGCGGCCGGCGCAAAGTGCCCTGGAGCGAGATCTCCGCGAACGTTTATACGGCGGGCGCGCGTGCGCTGCCGATCACGGCGCTGGTCGGTTTCCTGATCGGGATCGTGCTGAGCTATTTGTCGTCGCAGCAATTGCGCTTGTTCGGCGCGAGCACTTACATCGTCAACGTGCTGGGTCTGACGATCATTCGTGAGCTCGGGCCGGTGCTTGCCGCGATTCTGGTCGCCGGTCGTTCGGGCTCCGCGATCACCGCGCAGATCGGGGTGATGCGCGTGACGGAAGAACTCGACGCGATGCAGGTGATGGGCATCCCACACGGCCTGCGTCTTGTTTTTCCGCGTGTGGTGGCGCTCGCCATCGCGATGCCGCTGCTGATCATCTGGACCGACATCGTGGCCTTGTTCGGTGGCGCGGTGGCGGCGCATTTCTCACTCGACATCGATCTGAGCCTGTTTCTGCATCAGTTGCCCAATGTCGTGCCCATCCGCAACGTCTGGATCGGCCTGCTCAAGGGCGTGGTGTTCGGGATGTTGATAGCGCTGACCGGTTGTCATTTTGGTTTCCGGATCAAACCGAACTCACAAAGTCTCGGCGCGGGCACGACGGCTTCGGTCGTCGCTTCGATCACGGTGGTGATCCTTGCCGACGCGGTGTTTGCCATCATGTTCCAGCGTGTGGGGTTGCGATGAGCGATCGACTTCCCGATCCGGGCGCATCGCCCAGCGTCGTCCCGCCCGCCATCGAGGTGCGTGGTCTGCTCAAACGCTACGGGTCGGCGGTCGTGCATGAGGATCTCGATTTCGAGGTCCAGCATGGCGAGGTGATTTCGCTGGTCGGCGGCTCCGGGGCCGGCAAGACCACGCTGGTGCGACAGATCCTCGGGCTCGAGGCCCCCACAGCCGGTACCATCCGGGTGCTGGGGCACGACCTGTCGAAAGTGTCGGGGCGCGATGCACGCCTGATCCGCGCGCGCTCGGGCATGCTCTTCCAGCGCGGCGCGTTGTTCTCCGCGATGAGTGTGTTCGACAATATTGCTCAACCGATCAGAGAGCTCGGCCATGTGCCACCCGACCTGCTGCATGACCTCGTGATGCTGAAGATCGAAATGGTCGGCCTGTCGACCCGCCACGCCTCGAAGATGCCCGCCGCCTTGTCGGGGGGCATGATCAAGCGCGTGGGCATCGCGCGTGCGATTGCACTCGAGCCTGAACTGCTCTTTCTCGACGAACCGACGGCCGGCCTCGATCCACAAGCCTCCGAGGAGTTCGTCGAACTGATCGCAAGTCTTCGGCGTGCGCTCGACCTGACCGTGGTGATGGTCACCCACGATCTCGACACGATGACCTCGTTGTCGACGCGGGTCGCCGTGCTCGCCGATCGCAAGGTCATCATCAACGCGCCGGTCGAGACCGTGGCAAGCATGGATCATCCTTTCATTACCGAATACTTCCTCGGCGCGCGTGGTCGGCGCGCATTACAGGCGTTGCCGCCGGAGCGGCGCGCGCACTTGCCGGACGCGGCGCTCGCGCCGGTGCCGGCCGACATCGCGCGCTAGGGAGACAGCAAGCCATGGAAAACAAGTCACATGCATTCTGGGCGGGAGCCTTCACGCTCGGTCTGCTCGCGGTGGTCGTGCTGGTGATCGCGTGGTTCAACCACGATCGCGCAGTACGCATACCGTATGACCTGATCGCGCGGACTAGCGTCACCGGGCTGAACCCCGATTCGATCGTGCGGTATCGCGGGATCCCGGTCGGCAAGGTCCGCGAGATCCAGTTTGATCCGAAGCATCCGGGCATCATCATCGTGCGGATCGCCGTCAATCCGGATACGCCCATGACGCATTCGACCTATGCGACGCTCGGCTACCAGGGGGTGACCGGACTGGGCTTCGTGCAGCTCGACGATAGCGGCACCGATCCGACGCCGCTGGCCTCGAGCGAGGTCAAGGTCGCGCAACTGACCCTGCGTCCCGGTTTGCTCGATGACTTGCAAAAGCGTGGCGAAGCGATGGTCAAGCAGATGGAGCAGGTCACCGTGTCGCTGAACCGTCTGGTCGGCGAGGAAACGCGTCAGCAATTGCTGCATACCGCGCAGAGCTTCCAGCACGCTGCCGACAATGTGGCGCTACTCGCCAAGAACGCGAACCCGGCCGTGACCCGTTTGCCCGAGACGATTGCCAAACTCGACCGGACGCTCGACTCGGTTCACACACTCGCCTTCAACCTGAACAGCCCGGACGGCGCGCTGATGAAGAACCTCAACAAGGTCGGCGATACGGCGACCCGGACAGGGGCGGCCGTCGCGCAATTGTCAGATTCGATGCAGGGCATCACGGCCTCGCTGAACTATGAAACCCTGCCGCGCGTCGCCTCGTTGTCGGACGACATCCGGGCGGCGACGCAGTCGTTCAACCGGGCGGCCGATACCTTGTCGAACAATCCACGCGGCCTGCTGTTCGGCCAGCCGGCGCCCGCACCCGGCCCGGGCGAGGCTGGCTTCAACTGGCCTGCGGCGACTGCCGGCGGCGGCGCGCAATGACACGGAACAAGGAACTCATGATGCGATGCCCGACTTCGACCCCACCTTGCGGCCAAGGACGCTGACCATGCCACGCGCTCTGTTCCCTTCACGCCGGCTAATCCTCCTGGCGTTCGCGACGCTTGCTACGGCGGCGACGCTGGCTGGCTGCTCGGTAGGCCGCGGCGGAGCCGCCGCGCCAGGCCTTGCGCGCTACGACTTTGGCGCGCTGCCGGATAGCACGGCGAGTGCCTCCGTTCATTTGCCGACGCCGATTCGCGTGGTGGCGGTTTCGGCTCCCTCGGCGTTGAGCAGCGATGCGTTTCAGTATCGCCTTCGCTACGCCGATGATCGTCAGGCGCATGCCTACGCCGACAGTCGCTGGACCGAGCCGCCGCCGCAACTTTTCAGCACACGCCTGCGCGACCAGATCGCCCGCCAGGGACATGTACTCGACAGTAGCGATGGCGGCCCGGCCGTGCCGGTCCTGAAGGTCGAGCTCGACGAGTTTGCACAAGTGTTCGACCAGCCTGGCACGAGCCAGGGCGTGGTCCGCCTGCGGGCAACGCTCCTGCACGGGAATGCGCTGATCGCGCAGCAATCGTTTACCGTGTCGTCGCCGGCTGCGACGGCCGACGCGGCCGGCGGTGCACAGGCACTGTCGGTGGCGAGCGACACGGCTATCAGTCAGATTCTCACGTGGCTTGCCGCGCAGAATCCGTAGCCCAATTTTGAGTGGTCAATTCATCATGTCCTCGTTTTTTGAACATCACGTATTTTTTTGCCTGAACCGGCGCGACGCGGGCGATCGTCCGAGCTGCGCGAACTGCGGCTCCGAAGCGATGCAGGAGTACGCGAAAAAGCGCGTGAAGAAGCTGGGCCTCGCGGGGCCAGGCAAGGTCCGCATCAACAAGTCGGGTTGCCTCGACCGCTGCGAAGAAGGGCCGGTCATCGTGATCTATCCGCAGGGCACCTGGTACACCTACGTCGACGAGACCGACATCGATGAAATCATCGATTCGCATCTAGTCGAGGGCAAGGTCGTCGAGCGGCTGCTGATCGATCGCAACTGACGGGGCTTGTTTCCATGAATGTGCATACCGAGAAGCGCCTGATCGACGGTCCTGTGGGCAAGATCGAGGTCGCACTCGATTTTCCCGATGCGGTGCGCGAGCAGGGCGCCGCGCCGCGTGGCATTGCGATGGTCGCTCATCCCCATCCGCTGTTCGGCGGGACGATGGATAACAAGGTCGCGCAGACGCTCGCGCGCACGCTCGTGCAGCTCGACTATGTCGTGATTCGTTCGAATTTCCGCGGGGTCGGGCAGACCGAGGGCGTGCATGACAACGGGGTGGGCGAACAAGACGACTTGCTCGCCGTGCTCGACCATCTGCGCACGGCGCTCGGCTTCAGTGAGCAACCCTTCGTGCTGGCCGGCTTTTCGTTCGGCACCTTCGTGTTGTCGCATGTTGCCGAGCGGCTGGCCGCGGCGGGCACGCCGGCGCAGCGCCTAGTCTTTGTCGGCACGGCCGCGAGCAACAACAAAGTCGCCAACGTGCCGGCCGATACGATCGTGATTCACGGCAACCTGGACGAGACTGTGCCGATTCAGTCCGTCTACGACTGGGCGGCGCCGCAGGAACTTCCCGTCACCGTGATCCCCGGTGCCGAGCACTTCTTTCATCGCAAGCTTCATATTCTGCGTCGCGTAATCACAGATTCGTGGCGCGTATAATCCTGCACACCCGGCGCACCTCGTGATGTCCGGTTTCGTCTGCACTGCTTCATGCAGCACGTTTTAGCAGCATGTTTTTTCGCCGGATTCCGGCCGCTCACCGGTCTCCAGCGAGCGCAGGCGTTGTCGGCCTGCATGCCTTGCCCTCCGAACTGCCGAGATACAGCTGACCCAGACCCTATGCGCTTTCCTGCCTCCCGCATCGCCCATGTTGCTTCCCTGCGCCGCGCCCTGACCCGCGTTTCGACTTTCCTTTCGGCGACGTTCCCGAGTGCTGCCGCATCGGTCGCTTCTGCTACCCCGGTCCGGCGCACGCATTCCCCATCAGCACCGTTTTCGCGTGCCGTCCGAGCCACGGCCCTCGTCGCGCTGCTGCCGCTGGGCGCCCAGCTTGCGCACGCGCAAGTGCCGCCACCCGCGGTCAATGCACGCTCGTGGGTGCTGGTCGATGCCACGAGCAACCAGACGCTGGCGTCGGGGAATGCCGATGAGCGCGTCGAGCCGGCCTCGCTGACCAAGCTGATGACCGCCTATCTCGTCTTCGATGCGTTGAAGACGAAGAAGATCGCGATGGAACAGACCGTCGTGCCGAGCGAAGCGGTGCGCCGGGTCGGCCATGACGAATCGCGGATGTTCATCGAAGCCGATAAGCCCGTGACGGTCCATGACCTCGTCTACGGCATGATCATCCAGTCGGGCAACGACGCCGCCATCGCGCTGGCGGAACTGGTCGGCGGCAGCGAAAGCCATTTCGTCGAGATGATGAATGCCGAAGCGCTGAAGCTCGGCATGACGCATACGCGATATGCCGACGTGAACGGGATGCCCGACCAGAATCACTACACGACGGCGGGCGATCTTGCGATCCTGTCGACGCGCCTGATTCGCGACTTCCCCGACTACTACGCGATCTTCTCGATTCACGAGTTCACGTACAACAAGATCAAGCAGCCGAACCGTAACCGTCTGTTGTGGATCGACACGACCGTCGACGGCCTCAAGACGGGCCACACGCAGGCAGCCGGTTATTGCCTGATCGCGACGGCAAAGCGTCCGCTGCCTTCGGCGCCGGACGTCAACCGCCGCCTGGTGGTCGTGATGATGGGCGAACCGAAGGAATCGGACCGCGTGCAGGACAGCCTGAAGATGCTCAACTACGGCTATCAGGCATATGACGCCGTGCGTCTGTACAAGCCGGGCCAGGTTATCGAAACGGCGCGCATCTACAAGGGCGTGCAGTCGACGGTGAAGCTCGGAGTGAACGCGAACCCGCTGATCACGGTGCCCAAGGGCTCCGCGGACAAGATGAAGCCTGTTGTCGAACGGACCGAGCCGCTGCTCGCACCGCTCGCCGTCGGCCAGTCGGTCGGTACCATCAAGGTCCAGGTCGATGGCAAGGATGTCACGAGCTTCCCGCTCGTGGCGCTTGAAGCCGTGCCGCAGGCCGGGTTGTTCGGCCGCCTGTGGGACTCCGCCGTCTTGATGTTCCACAAGAAGTAAGGACCGGGAAGGCGGCGGGCGGCTGCTGTGAATGGCTTGAAGAAGTGGGGCCGGATACCCATATAGCGTCCGATGGGCGCCCGCCTTCCTGGACAAGCACCGCAACAAGGATTTGCCATGACTACCGCCGATGATTCGCTATTCGAATTCCCGTGTGACTTTCCGATCAAGGTGATGGGGAAGTCGCATCCCGAATTTACCGAAACGGTCGTGCTCGTCATCCAGAAGTTCGATGACGAGTTTCACGACGGCCGGATCGAGGCCCGCCCCTCGAGCGGCGGGAATTACACCGGTCTGACTTGCACGGTGCGCGCGCTGAACCGTGCCCAGCTCGACGAGATCTATCGCGCGTTGTCGTCGCATCCGATGGTGTCGGTCGTGATGTGATGGCGTTGGCCGGGAAGGGGTGACACCCCTTCCCCGTGCATCTCTGCATCTCTGCTTCTTCGACCTTTCCCGTTCCGCGTTCGCGCGACCGCCTTCGTCCCGCTTCTCCTCGCGCATTCCGCCCGTCTTTCTATTTGCCCTGCATCGATGCGGTGAACGCCTGCGCCTCGGCCATGATCCAGTCGCGAAACACGCGCACTGCTGGCCGCTGCGCGTTCGATTTCGAACTCACGAGGTAGTAGCTCCACGGCGAAGGCGCGACGATGGAATCGAACAGCCGGATGAGCTGGCCGCTCGCAAGGGGCTCGGCGGCCAAAGACGCGCGCACGAGCGCGATACCCTGCCCACTGACCGCGGCGCCGAGCAGTAACGATGAATCTTCGTAAATCGCTCCCCGGGTGGGCTCGGGCATGTCCCGCAGGCCAGCCGTGTCGAGCCAGAGGCGCCAGCGCTCGTAGTCGGAGCGCAGCAGCGAGAACGAAGTCAGTTCCTCGGGCTTCGCCGGCAGGATGCCGCCATTGAAGCTCGGGCTGCATGCGGCGAAGAAGGTCTCGTTCATGAGGTTTTCGACATGCAGCCCTGGGTAGTCGCCCAATCCGAAGCGGATCGCCATGTCGACGCCGGAATGCTCGAGATCGACCATATCGGTCGATGAACGCAATTCGATGTCGATTTCCGGGTGCGCGAGGATAAAGCGGCCGATCTTGGGTGCGAGCCAGCGCGCGGCAAACGAGGGGATCGTCGTCAGGACGAGCCGGCGCTCACGCGTGTCTTTCGACAGGGCCTGGGTCGCCAAAGCCAGACTCGCAAAGGCGTTGCTGACTTCACGCGCGTAGTCCCGACCCAGCTCGGTCAGTACGACCCGACGGCCGACCCGCGCGAAGAGATGGACACCCAACTCGGCCTCGAGCCCGCGGATCTGGTGGCTGACCGCGCTATGAGTCACAAATAGTTCGGCCGCCGCGTGAGTGAAACTCTGATGGCGAGCCGCTGCTTCGAAGGCGCGAAGCGCGCTCAGATTCGGCAGTTTGCGCAGCGGCGAATTCATTGGTTAGTTTCGCTCACAGGTTGATCGAAAATTGCTCGTTAAGCATTCTGTCATTTACTTTCTATCATGCTTTCCATGGCAGTCGAACACGACATGGAGCCGATCATGAAAGAGATTTTCTCAACAGTAGCATTCGAATTGTCGCCGGGCGAGCGGATCGCCATCAGCGTGCGTCGTGGTGAAGCCTTGCGGGTCAGTGGCGAAAGGGTGTGGGTGACGCGTAGCAACGATGCGGTGGACTATTTCCTGCACGATGGCGATGCCCTCTCGCTGCGCGCCGACGAAACGCTGTGGCTGAGCGTCGACGGTTTGGGCACGTCGCGCGTGACGTTTGCTCTGGCCGCAGGTACCGGCCATCGCTTGGCGACCGTGTTTCGCCGCTGGTGGGATAAGGCGCCCATTCCGGCGGCGGGCGGCAAGCTGGGTATGCGGATCGGCTAAAACCAAGTCGACGGGCCGAGAAGCAAGACGGCGGGGCTAGAAGGAAGACGGCATCACGGTAGCGCCGGTTGGCGAAGGAGCCGTCCAGGCCTGGGTCCGCTGCGCCTACCCGATGCAAATCGGCGCTTTTGATTAAACTACGTCCATCATGGACGAAATGCCTGTCGCATCCCTCACGAAGGCCCTGCCCGCGGTCACTGTCCGCTGGCGGGGTCTCGAGCCCTACGAAATCAGCTTCGATGCAATGCGCGCGTTCACCGAGGCGCGCACCGCCGAAACGCCCGACGAAATCTGGCTCGTCGAACATCCCCCTGTCTATACGCTTGGCCTGGCCGGCGACCCCGGGCATCTGCTCGTGGGCGACTCAGGCATCCCGCTGGTGCGGGTCGACCGCGGTGGCCAGATCACATATCACGGCCCCGGGCAGGTGGTGGCCTATATTCTGTTTGACCTGCGGCGCCGCAAGCTGATGGTTCGCGAGCTGGTGAGCCGGATCGAGCAGGCCGTGATCGATTCACTCGCGGCGTATAATCTGGCCGGAATTCGCAAGGCGGGCGCACCGGGCATCTACGTGTGCGACGGGCCGCTGGCGGGCGCCAAGATCGCCGCACTGGGCCTGAAGATCCGTAACGGCTCCAGCTATCACGGCGTAAGTCTGAACGTCGCGATGGACCTGCGACCGTTCGACGGCATCAATCCCTGTGGTTACGCAGGTCTGCGCACCGTCGACATGGCCGCGCTCGGCAGCCGCGCGAGTTGGGCGGACGTCGCGAGTACCCTTGCAGAAAACCTGATCGCCGCGATCGGCGCTCAGAATGCCGCTTTGGCGGCGTGAGGGGCCTTGAAGGGCGAAGCGCCCGGACAGGTCTTTTCGAGCGGGATGAAGCGTTCCGTTCGAGCCTTTAATTGGAATCGACATGACTACCGCAGCTCCCGGCAACGCCGTACCGAACCCGACCGATGTTTCGCCGGCGCCGTATGACGCGACCGCCAAACAGAAGTCGCAGGCCAAGACCGCGCGTATTCCCATCAAGATCATTCCCGCCGAAAAGCTCAAAAAGCCCGACTGGATTCGTGTGAAAGCCGCTACGGGCAGTTCGCGTTTCACCGAGATCAAGACCATTCTGCGCGAGCACAATCTTCACACCGTCTGTGAAGAGGCAAGCTGCCCGAATATCGGCGAGTGCTTTGGCAAAGGCACCGCGACCTTCATGATCATGGGCGACAAGTGCACGCGTCGTTGCCCGTTCTGCGACGTTGGCCACGGCCGTCCCGATCCGCTCGACGTCAACGAGCCGGAGAACCTGGCGCGCACGATTGCGGCACTCAAGCTCAAGTACGTCGTCATCACGAGCGTCGACCGTGACGACCTGCGCGATGGCGGCGCGGGCCACTTTGTCGCCTGCATCGAGCGCACGCGCGAGCTCTCGCCGCAGACCCGAATCGAGATCCTCACACCGGATTTCCGCGGCCGTATGGACCGCGCACTCGAGATCCTCAACGCGGCGCCGCCCGATGTGATGAACCACAATCTGGAAACCGTGCCCCGCCTGTACAAGGAAGCGCGCCCGGGTTCGGATTATCAGCATTCGTTGATGTTGCTGAAGAACTTCAAGGCGGCACACCCGACGGTGACGACCAAGTCTGGCCTGATGGTCGGTCTCGGCGAGACGGAAGAAGAAATCCTTCAAGTGATGCGCGACCTGCGCGCGCATGACGTCGATATGCTGACCATCGGCCAATATCTGCAACCGTCCGAGCACCATCTGCCGGTACGTGAATACGTCCACCCGGACACGTTCAAGCGCTACGAAGCAGCGGCCTATGAGATGGGCTTCGAACACGCAGCGGTTGGCGCGATGGTGCGATCGAGCTACCACGCCGATGTGCAGGCGCACGAGGCTGGGGTGGTGGGGGCTTGAGTAGAGAGCGTTGACGGCGTGGACTTTGAAGCTTGAGGGCGACCTTGTGGACTGCCCTCAAGCGCGTAGGAGCTGTCGCGTTGCCTCGAGCTGAGCGTGTTCGAACGCAGGCGCGCAATCGTCGAGTTCATTTGCTGAAATGCGCACCTCCGCACTGAGTGCGACCCCCGCCAGTCTGAAACGGCCTGATAGATATCGGCATCGTCATTTCTGTCTGTAAATTGGTATAAAGCATCCATATAGACGCCATATCCAGCATAGAGATGTCTATCGGATGCTTTAAGCTGATTCCCGATCGACGTCGGCAGCAATATTTTGGTCTGCACAAAAAAAAGCGCCCGACAGGTCGTGCCTGTCGGGCGCTTTTCTCATGGTGTCTGATCTTTTGACGCCTTCCGCCTGGACGGTCAAGCCGCCGCGTAGCGTGACGGCCCGCGTTCAGGCCTGCTTCGCGAGCGCGTCCTTGAGCAATTTGTCGAGTTCCGCGTATTCGGGTTCGCCGACATAGCGCTTGAGGATCTTGCCGTCCTTGCCGATGACAAACGTGGTCGGCGTGAGCTGGACGTTGCCGAACTGTTTGGCCACCGAGCCGTCGTCCATTGCAACCTTGAAGGGCAGCGCGCGCGTCTGGGTGTAGTTGACCACGTACATCGGCGGATCGTAGTTCATCGCGACGGCAATGTATTCGAGGCCCTGGCCCTTGAACTGGTTATAGGTCTGAACCATCTTCGGCATTTCCTGGATGCAGGTGGTGCAATCTGTGGCCCAGAAGTTGATCAGGTAGACCTTGCCCTTGAGTTGCTCCGTCGAGATCTTCTCGCCCGACAGCAGGGTGAATGTTGCCGCGGGCACAGGCTTGGCCGAATTGAACGCGAACCAGCCTGCAATGGCGACGACGATGGCCACCAAGGCGATCGCCGCACCGAGCAGCGGAGTCTTCGAGGAGGCGGTACGAGCCATGGCAGCTGCCTGAATGGAGAGGGGTTGGCGCGTATTGTAGCGCCGTTCCCGCACGCCTGCCGTCGCCTCAGCACGCAAGCCGGCGTGTTGAACCGCGCGTGACGGATAATGCCGCTTTCAACCCCGCTGTCCTACCTCCGCCCGATGCCTGTTTCTTTGTCGTCCTTTGCCGCCGTCTCGCGTCTTTTCGCTGCCGCCCTCCTGTTACCCGCCTTGTTGGGCGGATGTTCATCGAAATTCGAATGGCGCACGATGACCAACGACGACGGGCGGTTCTCGGTGATGTACCCCGCCAAGCCCACGCTTGACGAGCGCGTGCTGCCCATCGCAGGTCGAGAACTCAAGATGCAGATGCAGGCGGCGCGCGCGGGTGGCGCGACGTTTGCCGTCGGCTCGGTGCAATTGCCCAATGAAGACCCGGCGCTTCAACGTGCGGTGCTCGATTCGCTCGAAAGCGGACTCGCCCGCAATATCGGCATCGACGCGCATCCGCAAAAGATCCAGATTGCGCTGACTGAGAACGGCCAATTTGTCGATGGCGATGCGCTGGCGGGCAGTGGCAAGGTCCCGGGGCGTTCCGAGCATCGGATGATCTCGGCGCGTTTTGCGATCCGCGGCCAGCGGGTGGTCCAGGCGGTGGTCATCGCCGACAAGCCGATTCCAGCCGAGCAGGTAGAACAATTCCTCGGTTCACTGCGGCTGTATTGACTGCCCGGATTCGGGCAACCGCGTCCCTTTTCGGGGAACCGAAGGGGGGACGGCGCCCGGCGGTCACTTCGCAGAAAAGTTTGAGGTGTCGCGCTTAAACCCCGGATTTTCCTGATGAAATCACGCTATCCACAGATCCTGTGGATAACTGTGTGGGTAACCCACTCCGACGCCTCTAAAGCCTCGTGGGACGGCCCTCCGGGACGGATTGCCTCGAAACTGCGCAGCGCGCTCCTTCCTATAAAAATCAGTCACTTGGCTGAAGCCGTACGCAGAGGCGCCTGAGCGCGCCCCGCTTATGTGGGGTGGCCCTCACATTGTGCATAACACACTTTGTCAAGCCCGATTTGAGGTCAATCACTGCGCAATGCGCGCCGGTATTGGATGGCTTCGGCGATATGGTGGGCACTCGGGAATTCGAGACCCGCGAGATCGGCCATCGTGCGCGCGACGCGTAAAACCCTGCAATGAGCGCGAGCCGACCAGCCGAGTCGCGCGGCCTCGCACGTTCGAGCCGTTGAGTGGCTTAGGCATCGCGTTCGCGGACCTCATGACCCTGACGTGCACTGAGCAGACGATTGGCGACGCCCTGGCGCTCGAGTTGCCGGAGCCTCGCCTCGGTGACCCTCGCCGCTGCGCGCGGGCCCTGCTTCGCTCGCGTTTGCCGCCGGCACAACCAAGCGAGGCCTCATCGACTGTGCCCCTGTCGACGTCTGAGCCTCGACGCTCTGAGCGACGCCGCAAGCGGTGGCAAACGCTGCGCGCTTCGGACGTAGCTCCCCCGTCAACAAAAACTCACCGGCGAGCTCGGTGCCCGACGTATTTTTCGGCGGCACCTAGCCGCTTGGATCACGATGCCTAGGGCGGTCGGCATAACAAGGTGGCCGGCTGCCTTTAGCAGGTCGGTCGGGGCAAGATTGACAGTGGCCGCGCCGGAAATTCGAACCCCGAATTCTGGATGGCGGCGCGCACGCGCTCGCGGCTCTTGCGTACCTTCGTGTCCGCCAGTGCAACGATCGCAAAGCACGGCAAGCCATCGGCGAGATGGACTTCAACCGTCACTTCCATCGCGCGCGCCGCCGTCAGCGCGCAGCTTTTAACGACCGCGACAAGCGTAGAGCTGTGGAATGTGAGTTGGGTGAAGCGGAGGCCGAGCGGGCGTTCGGGGAGGCGGGACCTAGAGCGAAGTGCAGGGCACAACGCCCGACCCCTGAGCCGGGATGTCTGGCGAGCAACCCGACTGCCAGCGACGAGCAGTCGAGGGGACGCCGGGCAGGTGGCGGAGATCAGGGCAGCTCGTCAGGGCCCCCCCATCAAGACACCTCAGGGCGCCTCGGGCGCCGAGACGCGCTGTTCGAGGATCGCGACGCGCCGTTCGAGTTCTTCGAGGCGGGTGCGCGTGCGCGCAAGCACCTGCGCCTGAACGTCGAATTCCTCGCGCGTGACGAGGTCGAGTCGCGCAAAGCCTTGCGTCAGCATCGCCTTGACGTTGCGTTCCACGTCTTTGGCCGGCGAGTTACGGAACATCTCGCCGAGCTTGTTCTGAATGTCCTGGAAAGCTTCGTTGGGTTTCATCTGATTCTCCTTGGCATGCATCGCTTCGAGGCCTGTCGCACAGCCTTCGTGCGCGCATCTGGTGCGCGCCCCGGTCGAGGCGCGAGACGCTCCATGGTGGTGCATCCATGCCCGGCTTCGAAGCACCGGGCCGCTGCCCGATCTCTCTGCAAACAACTGTAGCACGAAGACACGCGAAATCCGGCCCCCTCCATGCCTCATTAGCCGATTGGCAGACCCCCCTAATTCCTTTGTGAATGAGCACCTTGCCGGGTGCCCCGGAAAAGTTGTCCGCTTTCGGACGGGGCGCATGGCATAGAGGTTGCTGTTACCTGCCCCGGCACGGCGGCGAGTCGATTCATGTCAGTGAGGAGCTCAACTAATAACCCATGCAACAGGGGCCACACCGCCCTGCTTGTGTGCAGCACCGTCGCGCAGCGGGCCAGAGCCCAGACGCGACGGCGCCGGCCGGCACGGGAAGTTTCCGTACGGCAGCCGTCGAGGTAAGGACTCATCCATCCGTTTCGCACTCTCTTTGACGGAGTTTTCTATGAAATTGATTACAGCAATCATCAAGCCCTTCAAGCTCGATGAAGCGCGTGAGGCCCTGTCCAGCATTGGGGTCTCGGGCATTACGGTGACCGAGGTCAAAGGGTTTGGCCGTCAGAAGGGCCATACCGAGCTGTATCGCGGCGCCGAGTATGTGGTCGATTTTCTGCCCAAGGTGAAGATCGAAGCCGCCGTGTCCGAAGACATCGTCGAACAGGCTATCGAAGCACTCGAACGTGCTGCGCGCACGGGCAAGATCGGCGACGGCAAGATTTTTGTGACGCCGATCGAACAAGTCA
Organism: Burkholderiales bacterium; assembly: GCA_026225235.1. Taxonomy (GTDB): domain Bacteria; phylum Pseudomonadota; class Gammaproteobacteria; order Burkholderiales; family Burkholderiaceae; genus Pararobbsia. The sequence goes on along the minus strand of JAMFSK010000039.1, from coordinate 36,409 downwards.
TTCGCATCCGCACCGGCGAGACCGGCGCGGACGCTCTCTAAGAACCAGGGGATACCGACCATGCGCAAATTTCTATTAACCCTCTTCATGGCGGGCTCGCTGCTGGGAGCCGGCGTCACGTCGGCGCTCGCCGACGACGCCTCGGCCCCGGCTGCGGCCTCCGCAGACGCGGCTAGCGCTCCGGCCGCCAGCGCACCGGCGGCCGACGCCAGTGCGCCGGCTCCGGCTGCTGCTGCCGGTTCGGATGCCAGCGCCGCTGCTGCTGCGCCGGCCTCGGGTGCTTCTGACGCGGCTCCGGCCGCGCCGACCGCACCGTTCTCGGTCGACTCGTCGAAGATCAACTCGGGCGACACCGCCTGGATGCTGACCTCCACCGCGCTCGTGCTGTTCATGACGATCCCGGGCCTCGCACTGTTCTACGGCGGCATGGTCCGCAAGAAGAACGTGCTGGCGACGCTGATGCAAAGTTTCGCGATCACCTGTGTCGTCACGATCGTCTGGATCGTGATCGGCTACAGCATCGCGTTCACGCCGGGCGGCTCGTTCATCGGTGGCTTCTCGCGGGTCTTCCTCGCCGGGATGAACTACATCAAGGGTGACAAGGCGACCACGCTTACCGTGAGTCACCTTGCTCCGACGATCCCGGAAACGGTCTACATGGTCTACCAGATGACCTTCGCGATCATCACGCCGGCGCTGATCACCGGTGCGTTTGCTGACCGCATGAAGTTCTCGTCGATGCTGGTATTCATGACGCTGTGGTCGATCATCGTCTACTCGCCGATCGCGCACATGGTCTGGGAACCGACCGGCTGGCTGGCCGCCGCAGGCATCCTCGACTTCGCGGGCGGTACCGTGGTGCACATCAACGCCGGTGTTGCCGGCCTGGTCTGCTGCCTGGTGCTCGGCAAGCGTGTCGGTTATGGCCGTGAAGTGATGGCACCGCACAACCTCGTGCTGACCCTGGTCGGTGCTGCGATGTTGTGGGTGGGCTGGTTTGGTTTCAACGCAGGTTCGGCAGTCGCAGCAGATGGCCGTGCTGGCTTCGCGATGATGACGACGCAAGTCGCAACGGCAGCCGCCGCACTGGGCTGGATGTTTGCTGAGTGGATCTTCAAGGGCAAGCCTTCGGTGCTCGGTATCGCTTCGGGTGCAGTCGCAGGTCTGGTTGCCGTGACGCCGGCTTCGGGTTTCGTCGGCGTGATCGGCGCACTCGTGATTGGTGTGGTGGCGGGTGTGGTCTGCTTCTGGTCGGCTTCGTGGCTCAAGTCGAAGATGGGCTATGACGACTCGCTCGACGCGTTCGGCGTGCACGGCATCGGCGGTATCATCGGCGCCCTGCTGACTGGCGTGTTTGCAGTCAAGGACATCGGCGGTGCCGATGGCAGCGTGATCCTGCAAGCGAAGGGTGTGCTGACGACGCTGGTCTACAGCGGCGTGGTGACCTTTGTCCTGCTGAAGATCATCGATGTGGTGATGGGTCTGCGCGTGACGGAAGAAGAAGAACGCGAAGGCCTGGACGTCTCGCTTCACGGCGAACACGTCGAATAAGGTCAAACGAACCGGCTCGCGCCGGTTCAATTTTGATTAGTCAGACATTCTTCTTCGGGTAGCAACGCGGTAGTTGGGGTCCGCCTGCGGGCGGACCCGCTTTCTTCCCGGGTGTCCCTGACGGAATGTCTGACCCAATGCCTGACCCATGGCCCGCCGGCTTCGGCGGGCCATTTTGCGTTTTGGCGGCGATGCGTTTGGGCGACCCGAACGCGCGTTTTGCCGCGTCGACGCGCCATTTCGCAGGGCCGACGCGCAAATAACTTGCAAATTCAGCGGTCATCCCCAGATGAACGACAGAGATACCCTACAATCGTCGTTCCCCCGCATTCGAGACTTCCATGGTTCCGCATCTCGTCACGGCGCTCGACGGACCCTTGCTCGAACTCGAGCAGAAGGTCCTCGACGCCACCCCGGCAATCGAACGCTGGCTCCGTCTTGAATGGCAGGAGCACACGCCGCCGTTCTATTGCTCGGTCGATTTGCGTAACGCGGGGTTCAAGCTCGCGCCGATAGATACCAATTTGTTCCCCTCGGGGTTCAATCATCTGTCGCCCGAGGTCATGCCGCTTGCCGTGCAGGCCGCCATGGCCGCGATCGAGAAAATCTGTCCGGATGCGAAGAATCTGCTCGTGATTCCCGAGCGCCATGCGGGAGCGGGGCGCCACGCGTCCTATCTCGAGAACATGGCGCGGCTTTCCGTGATCATGCGGCAGGCGGGTTTGCATGTCCGCTTTGGCGCGCTTGACGAAGACCTGCGCGAACCGCTGTCGCTGACTGCCGCGGATGGCCAGAAGATCGTGATCGAGCCGCTCGAACGTTCGCATCGCCGTCTCGGCCTGAAGAACTTCGACCCTTGTTCGATCCTGCTCAACAACGATTTGTCGATCGGCACGCCCCCGGTGCTCGAATCGCTCCATGAGCAATTCCTGCTGCCGCCGTTGCATGCGGGCTGGAGCACACGCCGCAAGTCGAACCACTTCAACTACTACGACGACGTCGCCAAGCGCTTTTCGAAGATGCTCGACATCGACCCGTGGATGCTCAACCCGTATCACGCGAGCGTGCGTGGTGTCGACTTCGAAGCACGCACCGGTGAAGAGGCGCTTGCAGACTCGATCGACGCGCTGCTCAAGAAGATCGCCCGCAAATACCGTGAGTACGGCATCCAGGACGCGCCCTATGTGGTGATCAAGTCCGACTCCGGGACTTACGGGATGGGGGTAACGACGGTGCGCGACGCGTCCGAAGTGGCGGGTCTCAACCGGCGTGAACGCAGCAAGATGGCGGTCGGCAAGGATGGTGTCGAGATCCGCGACCTGATCGTGCAGGAAGGCGTACAGACCTTTGAGCGCGTCGACGATGCGGTGGCCGAACCGGTGGTCTACATGATCGATCGCTATGTCGTAGGCGGTTTCTACCGGGTGCACGGCAGCCGTTCGAGCGAAGACAACCTCAATGCGCCGGGCATGAAGTTCGTACCCCTGCCGTTCGAACATTCGGCACTGCCCGACATTCATGCGAAAGCGGGCGCGGCGCCGCCGAACCGCTTTTATCTTTACGGTGTGGTCGCGCGACTGGCCCTGCTCGCGGCTTCGATCGAACTTGAGAAGACGGACCCGGAAGCTATCCAGGTATGAAGATTCTTTTTATTGCCGACCCGCTTGATCACTTCAAGATCTACAAGGACAGCACCTACGCGATGATGGCCGAGGCAGCGCGCCGCGGCCATGAGATCCACGCGTGTGAGCCGTTCGAACTCGCGCTCGCCAGTGGCGTCGTCGAAGCGCGCACGCGCCAGATCACGCTGACGGGCGATCATCGCAACCACGAACCCCAGGTCTGGTTCCGCGCCGACGCGGCCCGAATCGGTCCGCTCACGGATTTCGACGCGGTGCTGATGCGCAAGGACCCGCCGTTCGACATGGAATACGTGACCTCGACCTGGTTGCTCGAGATGGCCGAACGTGCTGGTGCGAAGGTGTTCAACCGGCCGCGCGCGATTCGGGATCATTCCGAGAAGCTCGCGATCGGCGAGTTTCCGCAATTCGTCGCGCCGACATTGGTCACGCGTGATGCGGGCCGCCTGCGCGCGTTTCATGCCGAACATCACGATGTGATTCTCAAGCCGCTCGACGGCATGGGCGGCATGGGTATTTTCCGCGTCAAGGATGACGCGATGAATCTCGGCTCGATTATCGAGACGCTCTCGGACAACGGCGCGCGGACGATCATGGCGCAGCGCTTCATTCCCGAGATCGTCGAAGGCGACAAACGCATCTTGCTGATCGGTGGCAAGGCCGTGCCGTTCTCGCTCGCGCGGATTCCGCAAGGCACCGAGGTACGCGGCAATCTCGCGGCCGGTGGCCTGGGCGTTGCGAAGCCGCTGTCGGCGCGTGATATCGAGATCGCCGACACGGTGGCGCCGGTTCTGGCCGAGCGCGGGCTGTTGCTGGTGGGCCTTGACTCGATCGGGGCATGGCTGACCGAAATCAATGTGACGAGCCCGACCTGCTTCCGCGAAATCATGGATCAGACCGGTTTCGACGTGGCCGCTATGTTCATCGATGCACTGGAAGCCGCCGCGAACTGATTTTTCGGGTGAAATCAAGGGCCTGTTGGCTTCTCGCCCGGTGCGTCTCACATCTGCGACGGGTGAGAAGTCGCGAGTACAATCGTGCCCAACGGGACAGTGTCCGGATTTTCGAGCAAACATGGCTGGCATATTGATCATTGCGCATACACCGTTCGCAAGCGCGCTGCGGGACTGTATCGCTCATATCTACGGTGGCTTGCCGGCACGCATCGGCGTGCTGGACATCGCGCCTAATGACGACCCGGTGCAAGTGCTCGGCCAGGCCAATGCCGAGGTCGAGCGTTTGCGTGAGGAAAACGGTGTGCTCGTGCTCACCGACCTCTACGGAGCAACGCCGGCCAATATCGCCGCGCGGCTGACCTCGCTGCCCCAAGTGCGCGTGCTGTCGGGCGTGAACCTGCCGATGCTCGTGCGCGCGGTCTGCTATCGTTCGATCCCGCTCGACACGCTCGTCGACAAGGCTTTGGCCGGCGGCGCGAAGGGCATCCAGAGCGTCTCGCCTTCCCCCCCGCCCTCGCTGGCGTCTCTCTTCACTCCCTGCCTCCCAGAACCCGAGCACCATGCTGCAACAAGAAACGACGATTGTTAATAAACTGGGTTTGCACGCACGGGCTTCGGCCAAGCTGACACAACTGGCCGCCCGATATCGGTCGGAAGTCTGGATGACACGCAACGGACGGCGCATCAACGCAAAGAGCATCATGGGCGTCATGATGCTTGCCGCCGGCATCGGCGCGAAGGTGCAGATCGAGACCGAGGGTCCCGACGAAGCCGAGGCCATGGAAGGCCTGCTTGCCCTGATCGCCGACAAGTTCGGCGAAGGACAGTAAGCCGGCGTAAGCCATTGTCGAGCGGCCGCAGCAGCCTCCTGTAAGGCCCGGACGGGGTCGTCCTACGCTGTGAGTCGCCTCTGGCGAACCTTATAATGCATCGAACGGTCTATCCTTGGCTTGCGTAGCGAGGAGAGACGAATGCGGCGATGCGGCCAAGCGCGATGATCGCGTGAGGCCCGCGCCGTTCCAAACCGCTGGCGCCCTAAAACAACCTATCAAGGAGGCGCGCGTGTCGTTCACGCTTCACGGAATTCCGGTTTCTCGAGGCATTGCCATCGGTCGGGCCTACCTGATCGCGCCGGCCGCACTCGACGTCGACCATTACCTCGTCGAAACCCATCAGATCGAAACAGAGGTGCAGCGTTTCGGCGCCGCACAGAACGCCGTCCAGCACGAGCTCGATACTCTGCGTACCGAGTTGCCGGCCGATGCGCCCGGCGAAATGGGCGCCTTCCTCAACGTCCATACTCTGATCCTGCGCGACGCGATGCTCGCGGAAGCGACGGTCGAGTTGATCCGCACGCGCCGCTATAACGCGGAGTGGGCGCTGACAGAACAACTCCAGTTGCTGAGCCGGATTTTCGACGACGTCGAAGATGCCTATTTGCGCGAACGCAAAGCGGATATCGAGCAAGTCGTCGAGCGGGTGCTCAAGGCGCTCAAAGGGTCGTTTGTCCCGGCCGAGGGCCTGGATGGCGAAGCCCCTGAAGACATGATCGTCGTGGCGCATGACATCGCGCCCGCTGACATGCTCCAGTTCAAGAAGCAGACCTTCCGCGCCTTCGTGACTGACCTCGGTGGCCGTACCTCGCATACGGCGATCGTCGCGCGCAGTCTCGGCATTCCGGCTGCGGTCGGTGTGCAGCAGGCGAGTGCGCTGATCCGTCAGCACGACATGATCATCGTCGACGGCGACCAGGGCATCGTGATCGTCGATCCCGCACCGATCATCCTCGAGGAATACACCTACCGGCAAAGCGAAAAGGCACTCGAGCAGCGCAAGCTGCAGCGCCTGAAGTTCGCGCCCGCGCAGACGGTCGACGGCACCGAAATCCATCTGTGCGCGAACATCGAATTGCCTGAAGATGCGGCCATCGCGCTCGCGGCAGGTGCCGTCGGCGTCGGCTTGTTCCGCACTGAATTCCTCTTCATGAACAAGGGCAATCATTCGCCCGATGAAGAGCAGCAGTTCGATGCCTACCGGCGTGCGATCGAAGGCATGCGCGGCCATCCGGTGACGATCCGCACCATCGATGTGGGCGCCGACAAGCCGCTCGATCATCGTGACGAAGGCCATGGATATGAAGTGGCGCCGAACCCGGCGCTGGGTCTGCGTGCGATTCGGTACAGCCTGTCGGAACCGCAAATGTTCCTGACGCAGTTACGCGCGATTTTGCGTGCGTCGGCGTTGGGTCCGATCCGCATCCTGATCCCGATGCTTGCGCATGCGCGCGAGATCGACCAGACGCTCGACCTCATTGCCGAAGCGAAGCGTCAGTGCGACCTGGCCGGGCAGGCGTACGACCGCAATATCAAGGTCGGCGCGATGATCGAGATTCCGGCGGCGGCGATTGCGTTGCCGATGTTCCTGAACCGGCTCGACTTCTTGTCGATCGGCACCAACGACCTGATCCAGTACACGCTCGCGATCGACCGCGCGGATAACGCGGTCGCTCACCTCTACGATCCGCTCCATCCAGCTGTGCTGCATCTGATTGCGTTCACCCTGCGCGAGGCCAAGAAGGCTGGCGTACCGGTGGCAGTCTGCGGAGAAATGGCGGGTGACCCGACCGTCACACGTCTGCTATTGGGTATGGGACTGACCGAGTTCTCGATGCATCCGAGCCAGGTGCTCGAGGTCAAGCAGGAAGTGTTGCGCGCCCATATCCCGACCGTCGAGCGCCATGTGCAAGACGTGCTCGCGGCGTTCGAACCGGCCGAGCAGGCCGCTGCGCTCAAGCGCCTCGCGCGCTGCTGAGCGAGCTCAGGCTCAGACTCAGGCTGCTCCGCACACGGGGCAGCCCGCCTGACGCGGCGCCTTGAAGCTGTCCCACTGCATGCTGAGCGCATCGAGCATCAGCAGGCGCCCGACGAGCGGCTGGCCGAATTCTCCGATTACCTTCAACGCCTCGGCGGCCTGCATGGCGCCGATGATGCCGACGAGCGGGGCGAGCACGCCCATCGTCGAGCAGGCGACTTCCTCGAAATGATCGTCTGGGGGGAAGATGCATGCATAGCATGGCGATTCGGGCGAACGTGCATCGAAGGTCGCAACCTGCCCGTCGAAGCGGAGCGCCGCGCCGGAGACCAGCGGGACACGATGTGTGACGCAGGCACGATTGATCGCATGGCGCGTCACGAAGTTATCGGTGCAGTCGAGCACGACGGTCGCCTCGCGCACGAGCGTGTCGAGCAGCGCGGCATCGGCACGTTGCGCAATGGTCGTGAGCTCGATGGTCGGGTTCAGACGCACGAGCGTCTCACGCCCGGAGTCGACCTTGCGCTGGCCGACGCTTTGCGTCGTATGAAGGATCTGGCGCTGCAGATTGGTCAGGTCGACCGTGTCTTCATCGACGAGCGTGAGATGACCCACACCCGATGCGGCGAGATACATCGCCGCCGGAGAACCGAGCCCGCCCGCGCCGATGATCAGCGCATGCGCGTCGAGAAAGCGTTGTTGTGCCTCGATGCCGACTTCGTCGAGCAGGATATGGCGGGAATAGCGCAGGAGTTGATCGTCGTTCATCGTCGCGCGTCGCCGTGACGCTGGGTCCGAAAATAAAAGCGGCCGGTGCGTCATGCACCGGCCGTTCGTATTTTACGACCTAAATCAGCGTTGGCCGGTCGGCGCCGAGACCGGCAGGGGTGCCGATGCAGGGGCGCTCGGCGAAGCAGCCGAAGCGGGCGTGGCAGCCGAAGCCACGTCCGGTGCCGAAGCGGAACGCGGGCTCGGCGTTTCCGCGAGCACTCGTTCGAACGGCGACTTCGAGCGGACCACCGGCTTGCCTTCGAGCTGGTTGAGCGCTTGCTGGAGCATGAAGTCATCCTTGCTGCCGAACTCGACGGGCGGCCGGTTGCGTTGCTTTTCCTTCTCGGCCGGCGTCATCTTGTCGTTCTTCTCTTCGAGCTCACGCAGCGCGTCCATCCGATCCGATTCGCGCTTTTCCTGTTCGGCCTGTTCATTGGCGTCCTGGAGATTCGCGAGGTGGTTCGTGTAGTCAACTTCACGCGTCACCAGTGCATCGTCCGGATCGCCATCGACGAACTGGTCGACCGGGATATCCGGATGGATGCCCTTGTTCTGGATCGAACGGCCCGACGGGGTGTAGTAGTACGCGGTCGTGAGGCGCAGCGCCGTATCGGCGGTGAGCGGACGCACGGTCTGCACGGAGCCCTTGCCGAAGGTCGTCTTGCCCATGGTCGTCGCACGATGCGCATCCTGCAGCGCGCCCGCAACGATTTCCGATGCCGAGGCCGTGTACGGGCTGGTCAGCACGACGATCGGGATCGTCTTGAAGATCGCAGGCAGATTCGCGAGCGGATCGCCGTCGAACGAAGGCAGGCGATAGTCCGAGTAGGTATCGCGATAGGTCTGCTTCGAGTCGGGGATCTGGCCATTGGTCGAGACCACCACCGAGTCGGTCGGCATGAACGCGCCCGCGACACCGACGCCGCTTTGCAGCAGGCCGCCGCCGTTATTGCGCAGGTCGAGCACCATGCCCTTCAGGTGCGGGTCTTGGCGCGCGAGATCTTCGAGCTTGGCTGCGAGGTCCGGTACGGTGCGTTCCTGGAAGCTGGTGATGCGCACCCATGCGTAACCCGGCTCGATCATCTTGGCCTTGACGCTCTGGATCCGGATCTCCGCACGCGTGACCGTGACCGGGAAGGTCCGCTCGTCCGTCTTGCGGTAGATCGTCAGGGTCACCTTGGTGCCCGGCTCGCCGCGCATTTGCTTGACCGACTGGTCGAGCGTCATGCCGCGCACGGGCTTGTCGTTGATGCGCGTGATCAGATCGCCCGGACGGATGCCGGCGCGAAACGCGGGCGTGTCCTCGATCGGCGAGATCACCTTGATCAGCCCGTCTTCCTGGCCGATCTCAATGCCCAGACCCGCGAAACGGCCGCGTGTCTGTTCCTGCAGATCCTGGTAATCCTTCTTGTCGAGATACGACGAGTGCGGGTCTAGGCTCGAGACCATGCCCTTGATCGCCGCGGTCAGCAGCTTCTTGTCGTCGACCGGTTCGACATAATCGTGCTTGATCTGGCCGAACACTTCGGCGAGCAAACGCAATTGTTCGAGCGGCAGGGGACTGGGCGTGTTATCGGAAGGTTGGGCAGCGACGGAGAATTGGTGGGTGGCCAGAACACCGGTCAAAAGGCCGGCCGTGATCAAGGCCAGGTGTTTCACGTATTTGCGCATAAGGATCGGAAAGATAAGACGGCCGGCTGCGTCGCCGTGTGGGGCAGTATAACGAAGATGGACGCGGCAATGCCGTTTGCCTGCCGCTCGCGTGCTCGGAAACCTGGGGTTTCGGCCGGGAAAAGCGCATGTTCGGCGCCCGCTTCCCGACTTGCGTGGCCCCGGGTTGGACCTGGGCTAGCCTTGTTCCGGCTCGCATCGAATGGTGGGTTCGACGCCGGGCCAGCCACAAGGTTCGCACAGAGTACGCGAAATGATCTTTCAAACAGCGTTTGAAAGCGATATTCAAGCGCCATGCGCGACCCTTTCATGCCGCGTGGCGCTCGTTCTCAAGCGGCTTTGCCCTGACTCGCCACCGCCTGCTGCGCCTTGGCGATCGCATCCGGATCGCCGAGGTAGTAGTGCGTGATCGGCTTGAGATCCGCATCGAGCTCATACACGAGCGGTACCCCGTTGGGGATATTCAGGCCGACGATGTCATCATCGGAAATATTGTCGAGATATTTGATCAGGGCTCGCAGCGAGTTGCCGTGCGCGGCGACGACGATCTGCTTGCCTGCCTTAATGGCCGGTGCGATCGATTCATTCCAGGCAGGCAGCACACGCGCCACCGTGTCCTTGAGACATTCGGTCAGCGGCAACTGTTCGCGCGGCACCTTCGCATAGCGCGGGTCGGCGAACGGCGCGCGCTCGTCGTCGGACGTGAGCGCGGGCGGCGGTGTGTCGTAGCTGCGGCGCCAGATCAATACCTGCTCGTCGCCATACTTGGTGGCCGTTTCGGCCTTGTTCAGACCAGCGAGCGCGCCGTAGCTGCGCTCATTGAGGCGCCACGAATGGACGACCGGGATATACATCAGGTCCATTTCGTCCTGCACATGCCAGAGCGTGCGGATCGCGCGCTTGAGCACCGAGGTGTAGGCGATATCGAAGGTGTACCCCCCTTCCTTGAGCAATCGTCCCGCCTGGCGCGCTTCGTCGGCGCCTTTCTCGGTGAGGTCGACGTCGACCCAGCCGGTGAAGCGGTTTTCCTTGTTCCACGTCGATTCGCCGTGGCGGATGAGGACCAGTTTGTACATGGGAGATTTCCGAGCGGGTTCCGGGTTTTTGAAAGCAGGGTGACGGTTGCTGGACGGGGCTTGGACGTCCTGCGGCGAGCGCGCCCCCCCAACGAACTTTAAATGATCGAAGTCAGCGAGCCGTTGCGTCAAGCAGATATTTTATAATGCCGGATCGCCTCTCTACCGAACGGACCTTTGTGAGCTTCTTTGCCAACTATCTGAACATCGCCCTCATCGTGATCGCGATCGTCTCCGGCGCGCTCCTCGCGTGGCCGACGATCATGCGGCGCGGCCATGGGCTGTCGGCGGCCGACGCCACGCAACTGATCAATCGCCGCAACGCGGTGGTGGTCGATCTGCGCAGCGCCGAGCAGTTTGGCCAGGGGCACCTGCCGCAGGCGCGCCACTATGCTTTCGAAGACCTTTCGAGCAAGGCCGCGCAAATTGCCAAAAACAAGAGCGCGCCACTTTTGCTCGTCTGCCAGTCCGGCCAGCGGTCCCGTAAGGCGGAGCAAGTACTCACTGACGCGGGCTATACAGAGGTCTACTCTCTGCAAGGTGGGCTCGATGCGTGGCAAACTGCCGGCATGCCGGTGGTTAAATAAGGAGCCGCACCATGAGCGCTGTTCAGATGACGAACGCAACGCAAACCGAAAGCAAGGTCGTGATGTACAGCACGACCGTCTGTCCGTACTGCCAGATGGCCGAGCGCTTGCTGAAAGCGCGCGGCGTCGAGCATATCGAGAAGATTCTGATCGATCGCGAACCGGGCAGGCGCGAAGAAATGATGACGCGGACCGGCCGTCGGACGGTGCCGCAGGTGTTCATCGGACAGCAACACGTCGGCGGTTTCGACGATCTGTCGGCGCTCGACCGCCAGGGCGGCCTCGTGCCGCTGCTTCAGACGGTCTGAGCCTAGGCGCTCCGGCCCGCGTCTGCCGCAAGGCAAAGGGCGCGTCGGAGCCCCGTTCGAGGCGTGCTGCGGGTCTGCCGGCGGCGTGCCCCGAAGGGTTGTTTCATTGCGCGCGCCTGTCCGGCGATTCAAGCCGGGCGGGCGCTTCATCATGGTTGCTCGGCATACGTTTTATCGTTTTTCCACCAAGGAATTTTCATGGCAGACCAGAACATCCAGCCGTTCTTCAATATCCAGCGTATCTACCTGAAGGACCTGTCGCTCGAACAGCCCAATTCGCCGGGCATCTTCCTCGAAACGGAAATGCCGTCGGTCGAGGTCGAGGTCGACGTGAAGGCTGAGAAACTGGCCGAAGGCGTGTTCGAAAGCATCGTCACCGGCACGATCACCGCGAAGGTCAAGGACAAGGTCGCGTTTCTCGTCGAAGCCAAGCAAGGCGGTATCTTCGATATCCGCAACATCCCGGCCGACCAGCTCGACCCCTTGCTGGGCATCGCTTGCCCGACGATCCTGTTCCCGTACCTGCGGGCCAATATTGCCGACACCGTGACGCGCGCGGGTTTCCCGCCGATCCACCTGGCCGAGATCAACTTCCAGGCGCTGTACGAGCAACGTCTCGCGCAATTCCAGGCGCAGCAGGGCGTGACCAACGGCGGCGACAACCCGATCGTGGTCGGCGAAGCCGCACCGCGTACGCACTAAGCCGCGGCGCTTTCGATGAAAGTTGCCGTGCTCGGCGCGGGTGCGTGGGGCACGGCGCTCGCCGCTCATCTGGGCGAGCGTCACGATACGGTGCTGTGGGCGCGCGATCCCGCGCTGGTCGATGCGCTTGCGCGCGAGCACCGTAATCAGGCCTACCTCCCCAGCGCCGTTCTCCCCGATTCCCTTCAATACGAAACCAGCCTGTCGGCAGCGATTCGTCATGCCTGCGACGACGACGCGCTGGTGGTCGTCGCCACGCCAGTTGCCGGCCTGCGCGACAGTTGCGCGGCGATGCGCGAGCAGGCGTGTGTGCCGGCCAATCTGATCTGGCTTTGCAAAGGCTTTGAACGTGAGACGCGGCTGTTGCCGCATCAGGTCGTCGATGCCGTGCTCGGCGCGCATCCGCATGCGGGGGCGCTGTCCGGACCGAGCTTTGCGCGCGAAGTCGCTGCGCGGCTGCCGGTTGCCCTCACGATTGCGAGCGTCTCCGAGCGATGCCGCGCGCGAACTGTCGAGGCGTTTCACGCGGGCGCGATGCGCATCTATACCGGCGACGATGTGATTGGCGTCGAAGTGGGTGGCGCGGTGAAGAATGTGCTCGCGATCGCGACGGGCATTGCCGACGGACTCTCGCTGGGCCTCAATGCGCGGGCGGCGCTGGTCACCCGCGGTCTGGCCGAGATGACACGCCTCGGCGTGGCGCTTGGGGGGCACGCGGACACCTTTACCGGGCTGGCCGGTATCGGTGACCTGATCCTCACCGCAACGGGGGACTTGTCGCGCAATCGGACGGTGGGGCTGGAGCTCGCCAAGGGGCGATCGCTTGACGATATCCTCGGCGGCTTGGGGCATGTGGCTGAGGGCGTGCGATGCGCCCAGGCCGTCGCCGCGCTCGCGCGTGAACACGGCGTCGTGATGCCGATTACCGAGGCCGTGTGCGCGGTGTTGTTCGAAGGGCTGTCGCCGGCCGCCTCGGTGGACGCGCTGTTGCGTCGCGATGCACGCTCGGAAAGCCTCGGAGCGGCTTAGCTCAAGGGGTGTGATAAATACAGGTCTGCGTCCGGCTGCGTGCCGGACGCGGTATCGTCCTCACGGGGCGCATCCGGGCAGGTTCTGTGGCTTTATTTTCCGCCTTCACTTCCCGCCCTCGCTCACACCTTTGCTTCCCGCCTCCGCCTCACCGTTTTCGCTCCCGTTTTCATTCCCCGCTTTTATTCTCCCGCTTATTCTCCGTCTGCAAAACCGTGTTGACGCCAAGCCTCGTAGACCACCACCGCAACGGTGTTCGAGAGGTTGATGCTGCGATTGCCCGCACGCATCGGTAGCCTGACGCGCCGGCTGGTGTCGAAGCCATCGAGCACGCCGGCGGGCAGGCCGGCCGTCTCCGAACCGAAGATGAACCAGTCCCCCGGTTCGAACGCATGGCCGTGAAACGGGCTCGAACCGCGCGTGGTGAATGCGAACATCCGCGCCGGCTCGGGCTGTTCAGTCGCGATGAACGCCTGCCAGTCCGGATGGACATGCATCTGCGCATATTCGTGATAGTCGAGGCCGGCGCGTCGCATCTTGGTGTCGTCGAGCGGGAAGCCCAGCGGTTCAATCAGATGCAGGCGCGCGCCCGTATTAGCGCAAAGACGGATGATGTTGCCCGTATTCGGGGGAATCTCGGGGTGAACCAGAACGACGTTGAACATGGTCGAATCAATCAGAATCAATCGGAAAAATCGGGTTCGGGTGTGCGCAGGATGTCAAAGGCTGTGACCCGTGCGGCGCCCGCTTCCAATGGGCGCGCAAACGGCAGCGCCTTTGCGAGCAGGCTGAACAACAGCTTCGCGGTGCATTTCATCGGACGAGGCCAAAAGCGGTGAGCGAGTATACTGCCGAGCTTCGCCGCGCTAGCCCTAGAACCCCAGATCCGATGTCTTCTTCCTATACCGATTCGGCGCGGCCGGATGCCGATATCCGTCGCATTACCCGCATTTTCGACCGGCGCGCCGCGTCGTTCGGCGACGTGGCGTTCCTGCCGCGCGAAGTCTCGCTGCGCATGCGTGAGCGCCTCGATTACATAAAGATTGCGCCGCTGACCGTGCTCGATGCCGGATGTGGCCGCGGCGACGATTTCGGCCCACTCGCGGAACGCTTTGCCCAATCGACCGTTTTCGGTATCGACGCATCGGGCCGCATGCTGTCGCACGTGGCGAGCCTCATTGCGCCCGCCAGCGGGCTTCAGAGGCTGCTGCCCGGGGCGATCCGCGAGCGCTTCACGGCGCGCCGGCCACCGATCGCGCAGGCCGACTTCGGCGCGTTGCCATTCGCGCCCACCTCGTTCGACCTGGTTTGGTCGAATCTCGCCTTGCACTGGCATCCGCGCCCTCACGAGGTGTTCCCTGAATGGAATCGCGTCCTCAAGACGGGTGGACTGCTGATGTTCAGCACGCTCGGCCCGGATTCACTCAAGGAGCTCAAAGCTGCCCTGACCGAAATTGCCGCGGCTGAGCTTGCCGAAAAGAGCACAGTCGATGCGGCAGGGGTGATCGCATTCACCGATATGCACGATTTCGGCGACATGCTTGTCAACAGCGGATTTGAAGTGCCGGTGATGGATGTCGAGCATCTGACCGTGACCTATTCGAGCCCCGAAAAACTGCTGGCCGATGTGCGTCGCTGGGGTGCCTTTCCGTTCGCCGCGCAGACCTCGCAAGGGCTTGCAGGCAAGCGCCGGCAAGCAGCGCTGCATGCCGCGCTGGAGCGCGGCCGGCGGCCCGACGGCACGCTTGCGCTGACCTTCGAGCTGGTCTACGGGCACGCATGGAAGTCGCTGCAGGCGAGCACGCCCGAAGGGCATGCAATTATCCGCGCGGATCAGATCGGCGGCCGGCGCGGGCGCGCGTAATGTCTGCACAATACCCCCGAACGATCCGGCGAGGGCTGCGTCGATCGCCCGCAAACGGCCGTCCGGCGTGCCTTCTACGCGGGTTGTGCTCGCTTGTCGCGCGGGGGCAAACCCGCCTATAATGCGTCCGTTTGCGGGTGGGGTCTTGCGAGGCCGGACGATGCACGCTGGCAGTGAAGGGGTCGAAGACGAACCGGTGCTCAAGGACTGGATGCTCAAGCGTAATTGCTCGGTGTCCCCTCGGCAGTTCTTCTTTTTCTACGCATCGCTGTGCGTGGTGTCGCTGTTGGTCGCGTTGACGGTCGTGCTATGGGGTGCATGGCTGGTGCTGCCCTTCACCGGGCTGGACCTGCTCGCAGTAGGAGTCGCTTTCGTGATTTACGCACGGCACGCTGTCGATTACGAATATATCCGGCTGTGCGAACACCGTCTTGTCATCGAGCGGGTGTCTGCCGACCGGGTTTCGTTGATTGAATTCAATCCGCGCTGGGTGCGGGTCGAACCGGGCGCGACGCCTCGCGATCGAATCACGCTGCACTCCGCCGGACAATCCGTCATGATCGGGCAACATCTGGCCTGGCACCGTCGTGCGCAATTCGCCAACGAACTGCGCGGCTGGCTGCGACGATGTGCCTGACATGCAACGGGCGAGGGTTTGAAGTAATTTTGGGTAAGGAAGCCATGAAAATAATGAAGCGAGCCCTCGCGGTTCTGCTCGCAGGCGGTAGTTTGCTGACTGCCGGCGCAGCCCTGGCAGTCAATGACAGTCCGGGCGGCCCTGCGCTGTATGAGCTGAACTTCCAACCGCCGGCGTCCCACATCGCCGACATGTTGTACAGCCTGCATACCATGATGCTGATCATCTGCTTGGTGATCTTCCTTGGTGTGTTCGGGGTGATGTTTTATTCGATTTTTGCCCATCGCAAGTCGCGTGGCCATCAGCCTTCGCATTTTCATGAAAGCACCACGGTCGAAATCATCTGGACCGTCGTGCCGTTTCTGATCGTGATTCTCATGGCGTTGCCGGCCACCAAGGCCGTCGTCGCGATGAAGGACACCACCAACGCCGACCTCACGGTGAAGGTCACCGGTTATCAGTGGAAGTGGGGCTACGACTACATCAGTGGCCCGGGCCAGGGGATCTCGTTCGTCTCGACGCTGACCACGCCGCGCGCCGAGGTCGAAGGCACGTTGCCCAAGACCGATCTCTATCTCCAGGAAGTCGATAACCCGCTCGTCGTGCCGGTCAACAAGAAGGTTCGCATCATCACGACGGCCGCCGACGTGGTGCACTCGTGGTATGTGCCGGCCTTTGGCGTCAAGCAGGATGCGATTCCCGGCTTCACGCGCGACACGTGGTTCAAGGCTGATCGCACGGGCACCTTCCGTGGCTTCTGTACCGAGCTCTGCGGCAAGGAGCACGCGTTCATGCCGGTCGTCGTCGAGGTGCTCTCGGACGCCGACTATGCGAAGTGGGTCGACGACCAGCAAAAGAAGATGAACGCCGCGGCCGACGATCCGACCAAGACGTACACCATGGCCGAGTTGCAGGCGCGCGGTCTGGCGGTCTACACCACCAATTGCGCGGTCTGTCACCAGGCGAGCGGCAAGGGCGCGGGCGCGTTCCCGGCGCTCGACGGCGACGCGGTCGTCAAGGGTCCGCTTGCGGACCACATCAACACGGTGCTGCACGGCAAGCAGGAAGCCGGCAAGCCGGCCATGCCGAATTGGGACAAGTCGCTGAACGACGTCGAGATTGCTGCGGTGATCACGTACGAACGTAACGCGTGGAGCAACCACAGCGGCGAAGTCATCCAGCCGAAGCAAGTGTCCGCCGCGCGCGACGCCAGCAAGACCTAGGAGAATCACCATGTCGACGATCACCGATCACGATCACGAACACGCCGGTCACGCGGGCCATGACGAGCACGGCCACGACGACCACGCGCATGAGCTGCCGTATGGCTGGCGACGCTGGCTGTATGCGACGAACCACAAGGACATCGGGACGCTGTACCTGATCTTCTCGTTTGTCATGTTCCTCACCGGCGGCGTGATGGCGCTGATGATTCGCTCGGAACTGTTTGAGCCGGGCCTGCAGATCATGCGGCCGGAGTTCTTCAACCAGCTGACCACGATGCACGGCCTGCTGATGGTGTTCGGCGCGATCATGCCCGCCTTCGTCGGCTTCGCGAACTGGATGGTGCCGCTGCAGATCGGCGCATCGGACATGGCGTTCGCGCGCATGAACAACTTCAGCTTCTGGCTGCTGCCGATCGCTGGCGTGCTGCTGTCGAGTTCGTTCCTGGTGCCGGGTGGCGCGACCGCCGCGGGCTGGACGCTCTACGCGCCGCTGTCGGTCCAGATGGGCCCGGGCATGGACTTGGCGATTTTCGCGATCCACTTGATGGGCGCCTCGTCGATCATGGGCGGGATCAACATCATCGTGACGATCCTCAACATGCGCGCGCCTGGCATGACCTTGATGAAGATGCCGATGTTCGCCTGGACCTGGCTGATCACCGCCTTCCTGCTGATCGCCGTGATGCCGGTGCTGGCAGGGGCGATCACGATGGTGCTGTTCGATCGTCACTTCGGTACCTCGTTCTTCAACGCGGCCGGTGGCGGCGATCCGGTGCTGTATCAGCACATCTTCTGGTTCTTCGGCCACCCCGAGGTGTACATCATGATCTTGCCGGCCTTCGGGATCGTCTCGCAGGTCGTGCCGGCATTCTCGCGCAAGCCGCTGTTCGGCTATAGCTCGATGGTCTATGCGACGTCGTCGATCGCCGTGCTGTCGTTCATGGTCTGGGCGCACCACATGTTCGTGACCGGCATGCCGGTCACGGGTCAGTTGTTCTTCATGTACGCGACGATGCTCATCGCGGTGCCGACCGGCGTGAAGGTGTTCAACTGGACGGCCACGATGTGGCGCGGTTCGCTGACCTTCGAAACGCCGATGCTGTTTGCCATTGGCTTCCTGTTCGTGTTCACGATGGGCGGCTTCACGGGGCTGATCCTGTCGGTCGCACCGCTCGATATCGCCATGCACGGGACGTATTACGTGGTGGCCCACTTCCACTACGTGCTGGTGGCGGGTTCGCTGTTCGCGCTGTTCTCGGGCTGGTACTACTGGTCGCCGAAGTGGACGGGCTGGATGTATAACGAGACGCGCGGCAAGATCCACTTCTGGAGCTCGCTGATCAGCTTCAACCTCACGTTCTTCCCGATGCACTTCCTGGGTCTGGCCGGCATGCCGCGTCGTTATGCCGACTACCCGGCGCAGTTCACCGACTTCAACCAGATCGCAACGATCGGCGCGTTCTGGTTCGGTCTGTCGCAGGTGTACTTCCTGTTCTTCGTTGCGCTGCCGACGTACCGTGGCGGTGGCGATCACGCGAAGGCAGGCGACAAGCCGTGGGATGGCGCGACGGGCCTCGAGTGGACGGTTCCGAGCCCGGCGCCGTTCCATACCTTCGAGACGCCGCCGACGGTCGAGTAAAGAGTGGACATGACGGAGCAGCATCGGAATATGTCGCCGGAAGATCTGGCGGCGCGCAAGGCGGCTCAGCGTCGCAATAACTGGCGGCTCGGCATTGTTTTGTTTTTGGTCGCGGCGTTTTTCTTCGCGAGCGCGATCGTCCAGCAGTTGCGGGCTCATTGAACAAAGGCTTGGCGATGAATACGGCAGGCGGCCCGAAGCAGGATCACGCGCAGGATCACCCGGGGGCCCCCTCGGGGGATCCCACCCGGGAGCAGCCTGTGGCGCCTGTAGTGGATCTCGAGGCGGAGCCGACCGGGCGGCCGATTCGTTTTGCCGAGTCTTTCAAGGCGGTGTTCTGGTCGTTCTTCGGGGTGCGCAAGCGGCGCGATCTGGAGCGCGACGTCGCACGGCTGAACCCGATCCATGTCGTGATCGCGGCGTTTTTGATGATGGGTGCGTTCATCGCGTTGTTGATCACGGTGGTGCACTTCGTCACGGCGAAGTAGCCGGCGGTACGGGCAAGCAGACGGGAAGCAGAAACAAGCGGGCAAGCAGTGCGGACGAAGTAGCGGCCGACCTCACGGAATACAAGAAACGGATCGAAGTGGAGAATCTCAGATGAACGCTCAGAACCAGAGCCCTTACTACTTTGTCCCGCAGCCGTCGCGGCATCCGATCAGCGCATCGATCGGGCTGCTGTGCATGATGTTTTCGCTGGCCTCCTGGGTCAATGGCGAAAAGCTGGCGCCGCTCGGGGTGTTCGTCGGGCTTGCCTGGCTGCTGTTCGTGCTGTGGCACTGGTTTGGCGACTCGATCGCCGAATCGGAAGGCGGGCAGTACGGCAAGCACGTCGACAAGTCATACCGCTGGAGCATGAGCTGGTTCATCTTCTCCGAGGTGATGTTCTTCAGCGCGTTCTTCGGTGCCTTGTTCTATGCACGCGAATTCGCCGAAGTCGCCCTGGGCAGTCTCGACAGCAAGCTGCTTTGGCCGGATTTCACCGCCGTGTGGCCGAACATCGGACCGGCGGGCCTGGTTTCGCACTTCAAGTCGATGACGCCGTGGCCGGTGCCGACCATCAATACCGCGCTGCTCCTGTCTTCGGGTGCGACGCTGACGGTGGCTCACCACGCGCTGCGCGAAGATCACCGCAAGCAGACGATCATCTGGCTGTCCGCGACGATCCTGCTCGGCGTGACCTTCCTGTTTTTCCAGGGCTTCGAATACTTCCACGCGTATAACGAACTGAACCTGAAGCTGAGCTCGGGTGCCTACGGTTCGACGTTCTTCCTGCTCACCGGTTTCCACGGTTTCCACGTGACGCTCGGTGCGCTGATGCTGACCGTGGTGCTGGTGCGCGTGATTCGCGGCCACTTCAAGCCGGATCATCACTTCGCGTTCGAAGGCGCCGCCTGGTACTGGCACTTTGTGGACGTGGTGTGGCTTGGGCTGTACGTGGTGGTCTACTGGCTGTAAGCAGCGAACGGGTGGGACTCAGTCGGCGCAGCCCGGGTGGCTGCGCGAGAGGGCCCGCCGAACGTTGCCCCATGCTGTAAGCGACAACGCCGCCCTGGCCAGGGCGGCGTTGTCGCTTGTGAAGCGGGAACTGATTCGAGCGGCTCGGCTCAACTCAGCAATGGCTAGCGGCCCATGGGAATGCCGGTGCTCTGGATCCAGCCCATCCAGTGGGCGAACAGGATGAACAGGAACAGGCTGATCGACAGACCGACGCGGGTTGCGAGCGACCAGACCATGCGTTTGGACTTGCCCTTGTCGTGCATCATGAAATACAGGGCGGACGCCATGCTGGCGATGATCAGGGCAAAAGCAATGGGAACAAGGATGTGCATGAATCGAACCACGATAGCGATGGCGGACATTATCGCACCGGCTGTCCCGGCAGGGCGTGAGGCGCTTCGCGGCGTCGCTCGAAGCATGGGGTCGGCGTGCGAAAAACCGGCGCCCTTCGTGGCGTCGCGCATACCGCGTGCCCGCGTCGGCGAAGCGAGGCTCGACTGACGATGCGTCTGAAGATCTCGTTCTGGCCGGCACTGCTGGTGCTCATCGTCATCGCCGTGACCACGCGGCTCGGCTTCTGGCAGTTGTCGCGCGCCCATCAGCGCGAAGCCCTGAATGCTCATATGGTCGAGTATCGCAATGAGACGCCCATTGCCGTGCCGGCGATTCCACCCGACGGCAAGACCGTGCCCCTCTCCGCGATCGAATATCACCGGGTCGTCGCGCGCGGCAAGCTGATGCCGGAGCGGCAGGTGTTGCTCGACAATCGTCCGTATAACGACCAGCCCGGTTTCTATGTTGTGATGCCGCTTGCTCTCGATGGCGGCGGTGCTGTGCTCGTCAATCGCGGCTGGCTGCCGCGCAATACGGAGGATCGCACGCAGGTCGCGCCCTTCAATACACCCACGGGTGAAGTCGAGATCGTCGGCATCGCCCGCGCCAATCCGAGCGAGGCGTTCGAGCTCGGGCACGGCGGCTCTGCGCCGCATACGCGGATCCGACAGAACCTGGCGATCGATGAGTACGCGAGTGAGACCGGACTGTCGCTTCAGCCTTTCGTGATCCAGCAGACGAGTGCACTCGACGATGGACTCACGCGTGATTGGCCAGTCCAGACCGCCGACACGGAGCGTAACTACGGCTATATGGTCCAATGGTGGGCGATGGCGCTCGCCGCGCTCGGCTTCGGCCTGTATGCCGCCCGTCGCGCGGCGCGCACTCCATCCAAGATAAAGACTGAGGGAAAGCTTGACTGAATCGAACCGTTCGCCGCAAGTGCGCGCCTCACAGGCCCGCGCGCCCCAAGCCCAGCGCGGTAGCTGGAACAAAGGACGCTGGATGCTGTTGCTGATCATCGGGATCTGCGCGGCTCCGGTGATCGCGTCTTACCTGACGTACTACGTGATCAAGCCGCGCGGTGGCGAGACCAACTACGGCACGCTCGTCGAACCGCAGCGCCCGATTCCGCCGCAGCTTCGCGTCACGGACGAGAAGGGCAACGAGGTCCTGCTGAGTACACTGATCGGCCAGTGGCTGATGGTGTCAGTCGACCGGAGCGCCTGCGACGACCCCTGCGCGAAGAAGCTGTATTTCATGCGACAGGTACGACTGACCCAGGGTGCGGAACGCAATCGCGTGCAGACCGTGTGGCTGCGCACCGATGCAAGCCCCGTCCCCGACAAGGTGCTGAAAGCCTATGAAGACACGCGCATCCTGGTCGCCGATCCGGCTGCGCTTGCGAGCTGGTTGCCGGCCGAAACGGGTCTGCAGGACACGGCCTCGATCTATCTTGTCGATCCGAACGGCAACCTCATGATGCGTTTCCCGCACGATCCCGATCCGTCGAAGCTGAAAGCGGACCTGACCAAGCTGCTCAGGATCAACACAGGCCTGGGCAAGCCGAGCTGACACGATGTTCATTCTTCAACTTGGCCTGATCGGCTTGTGCGTCGCGCTGGTGCCGCTCTCCTATATCTGGGGAAGCGGTGATCCGGACAAGTTTCGCAAGCTCGTGTGGGTCACGACGTTCCTGACTCTCGATCTCGTGATGTTCGGCGGTTTCACGCGCCTCACGGATTCGGGGCTTGGATGCCCTGACTGGCCAGGTTGTTACGCCTCGTCTTCGCCATTCGTCGCGCACGCGGCGATTCACGCGGCGCAGCAGGCGATGCCGAGTGGTCCGGTCACCATGAGCAAGGCCTGGATCGAAATGGTTCATCGCTATATCGCGATGGCGGTGGGTGTGTTGATCATCGCGCAGGTCGTGATAGCGTGGCTGCGCCGGGCGCGTCTCGGGATCAACCCGTGGGGGCCGACCGGGCTGCTTGCGCTGGTGCTCGTGCAGGGGGCGTTCGGCGCCTGGACGGTCACGCTCAAGCTGCAGCCTGTGATCGTGACGACTCACCTGTTGCTGGGTCTCACCCTGCTCGCGGGGCTCGGTTGGCTGGCCGCGAGCCGTTCGGCTTCAACGGGCGTCGGGCCGCGCGGCAAGCCGTTCGGGGTGGCCGTCTCGCCCGAAAGCGCGCGCTGGCGAGGCGCCGCGATACTGGGTCTCGTCCTGCTCGTGATCCAGATTGCGCTCGGAGGCTGGGTCAGCACCAACTACGCGGTGCTCGCCTGCACCGACTTTCCGACCTGCAATGGCCAATGGTTGCCGACCATGGACTTTGCCAACGGCTTTCATTTGTGGCGCGCGCTCGGGCGCACCGGCGACGGCGGCTTTATCACACAAGACGCGCTGGTGGCGATCCACTGGACGCACCGGACCTTCGCCTTCGTCGTGTTCTTCTATGTTGGCTGGCTGGCCCTCAAGTTGCGTCAGGACCCTGCACTGCGCGGGCTCGCCACGGGGCTTGCCGGCGTGTTGGTGCTGCAAGTCGCGACCGGTCTGGCGAATGTACTGCTGGCCTGGCCGTTGCCCGTCGCGGTCGCTCACAATGGGGGCGCGGCGATCCTGTTGCTCCTGCTATGCATGCTAAACTTCCGGCTCGTTTCCCGTCGCGCCATTGTCGCCGCTGCGCCCTCGCAGGCCGGCGCAAGCGCCTGATCCAGCCATGACCGCAACTGTCGTATCGCCGTCGAGCGGCAACCGCATCGCCCAGTACTGGGCGCTGACCAAGCCGCGCGTCACGCAACTCGCGGTGTTCTGCGCGGTGATCGGCATGTTCCTGTCGACGCGCGGCATGGTGCCGTGGCGACCACTGATCGGCGGCACCGTCGGTATCTGGTTGCTCGCGGGTGCCGCCTTCGCCGTCAACTGCCTCGTCGAACAGAAGGTCGACGCCCTGATGCGACGGACCGCCTGGCGTCCGTCGGCGCGTGGCGAGATTACTTCGATACAGATCATCGCGTTCTCGTCGATTCTCGGCGCGCTCGGCATGTGGACGCTCGACACGTTCACCAATCCCCTCACGATGTGGCTGACCTTCGCGACCTTTGTCGGTTACGCGATCGTCTACACGATCATTCTCAAACCGGCGACGCCGCAAAACATCGTGATCGGTGGCGCTTCGGGCGCGATGCCGCCCGCGCTGGGCTGGGCCGCCGTGACCGGTGCGCTGCCTGCCGACGCGTGGATTCTCGTGCTGATCATCTTCGCCTGGACGCCGCCTCATTTCTGGTCGCTCGCGCTTTACCGGCGTGCCGACTACGAGAAATCGGGGCTGCCGATGTTGCCGGTCACGCACGGTGAGAGGTTCACCGGCCTGCATATCTTTCTCTACACGATCGTGCTGTTCGGCGTGACCTTGCTGCCTTATGCCACGCGCATGAGTGGCCTGGTCTATCTCGCCTCAGCGGTCGTGCTCGGGCTGATTTACCTCGGCTACGCATGGAAGCTCTGGCGTCGCTACAGCGACGCGCTTGCGCGCCGTGCCTTCCGTTTTTCGATCATCTATCTGTCGCTGCTGTTCGCGGCGCTGCTGGTCGATCACTACGTGCCGCTCGGCATCGGGCTTTGAGCGTCGCGATGGTGGGAAGCACTGCGTGGCGACGGCTGACTGGCGTTCTTGCCGTATGCGCACTGGTTGCCCTCGGCGCCATGCTGGGGGGCTGCCACGACAAACCGGCCTTCCAGAACATCGACCTCACCGGTAATACCAGTTTCCCGAGCGATTTCGCGCTGCCGGACACGAACGGGAAAATCCGCACGCTCGCCGACTACAAGGGCAAGGCGGTGGTCCTGTTCGTGGGCTACACGCATTGCCCCGATGTATGTCCTGCGACGATGGCCGAACTGAGTCAGGCGCTTCAGCAACTGGGCCCCGACGCATCGCGCGTTCAGGTGCTGTTCGTGACCATCGATCCCGCGCGCGACACGCCCGCGGTCCTGGCGCAATATGCGCACGCATTCAATCCGACCTTCATCGGACTGCGGCCTGCCTCAGACGCTCAGCGCGACCAATTTGTGAAGGACTTCCGGCTGGTCTATGCAAAGGTTCCCGGCACTACGCCGGATAACTACACCGTCGATCACACGGCCGGCAGTTACGTCTACGACCCGGCAGGCCACCTGCGCCTATTCGCGCGCGACGGACAGGGCCCTGCACCTTGGGTGCATGACCTCAAGCTGCTGCTCGAGTCCTAGTCACTGCGTGCGCGTGCTTTTCAGGCCCTCTCTCGGCCTGGCTTCCAAGGCCCGTTTTCCCGGCCCCATTCCTCGGCCCCATTTCCCCAGCCCCGTTCTCCCTCCCCCACTGGTCCCATCCTCTTGGCGCTAATCCTTAGTGCGCTCGCGACTGGTCCGTACGTGGGCTAGGACATACCCTGAGAAAACCTACCGTTGAATCTCATGAACCGCCCTGAGTCCCTTATCCGCTAAGGTATTCAGCTTGGTTAAACAATGTTTTTGACAAAGTTGACTGGTATTACTTTGGTCCTATAATGGCCCGCAAACAACAGATGCAGTACACCGCCGACGGAAGTCCGATGGAAACACGCTGGCAAGAGTTGAAACCCGATCCCGAGAGCGTCACGCCGCTGTATTTGCAGTTGGCGCGCAAGCTCGCCGCGGCGATCCAGGCGGGCGTATGGTCGGCTGGCGAGGCGCTGCCGTCCGAGCGTGTGCTCTCCGAGGCCCTCGGGGTGTCGCGCATTACCTCGCGTAAGGCGATCGCGTTGCTGGTCGAGCAAGGGTTGATTCGCCGCACGCAGGGTGCCGGCAGTTTCATCACGCCACGACTCGAAGACCCGCTGTCGCAACTCACGGGGTTTTCGGAAATGCTGCGGCGGCGTGGTTTTACGCCGAGCTCGCAGTGGATCACCCGCGAGATCGTGCCGGCCAATCGGGCCGAGGTGATTCAGCTGGGGTTGTCGCCGGCGGCTGCGGTGGCGCGATTGAGGCGTCTGCGGCTGGCGGACGATGTGGTGATGGCGATCGAGCACTCGACGTTTCCGGCAGCGCTGATCCCGGACCCGACGGCGATCGGCGACTCGTTGTATGCGTTTCTCGACCGGCGCGGTTTGTCGATCGTGCGGGCCTTGCAGCACTTCCGCGCGGTGAACGCGACCGACGAAATTGCCGAGCGCATGGGCATTGCGCCCGGTGAAGCACTGTTGCTGATTACGCGGATTGGTTATACGGCCGAGCAGCGGGCCATCGAGTTGACGGACACGTATTGCCGCAACGACTACTACGACTTCGTCGCTGAACTGCGGCGATAGAGATTCATGCGCTGAGCCGACGCCTGTCGGGGTTCCACAAAAGGAGTTCCGGGATGGGGGGCAAAAGCGGGCCTCCAACCGAGGCTTCGACCGAGGCTTTGCGGGGCTTTAACCCAGGCTTCGGCCAGGCCTCCAACCGGGGCTTCACTCGGCTCAACGTGAAGGAGCAAATGTGCTGACTGGCAATATCCTGACTCCGGCTGGCTGGCGCCTTGGCCGGATCGACACCGAAGCTGGGCGCATCGTCGCCATCGACCTCGCCCAGAGCGGCCCGGTCGATCCGTCGCGCAATGATGCGCAGTACATCCTGCCGGGCTTTATCGATTTGCATGTGCATGGCGGCGGTGGCGCCGACACGATGGAGGGCGGCGCGGCCGCCATCACGATGGCGCGCCTGCATGCGCGCTTCGGCACCACGAGCCTGCTGGCGACGACCATGACGGCGCCGCGCCATCAACTGCGCGCAGTCCTTGTCGAACTCGGGCAGATCGCCAACGACCGGCCTCAGGGTGCCGCGCGCATGCTGGGTGTGCACCTCGAAGGTCCGTATATCAGCCCGTCGAAGCTCGGCGCGCAACCGCCCGAAGCGGTGGTCGCCGTGCTTGATGAGGTGCTCGATTACCTGAGCGTCGCACCGATCAAGGTCGTCACGCTGGCGCCCGAGATCAGCGGTCATCCGCGCATCATCGCCGAGCTCGCTGCTCGGGGCATCCGGGTACAGATCGGCCACACGCTGGGTAGTTACGACGAAGGCGTCAATGCGCTCAAGCATGGCGCCGCCGGTTTCACGCATTTGTTCAACGCGATGTCGGGCCTGCATCACCGTGAGCCTGGCATGGTCGGCGCAGCGCTCGCTCATGCGGACTACGCCGAGCTAATTCCCGATTTGCTGCATGTCCATCCGGGCGCGATTCGCGCCGCGATGCGGGCGATCCCCAAGCTGTATTGCGTGACCGACAGCACGGCCGCGGCCGGCATGCCCGATGGCGAATATCGCCTGGGCAGCCAGGGTGTCGTCAAATGTCTCGGCGCGGTGCGCCTGTCGGACGGCACGCTGGCGGGCAGCACGCTGACGATGGACAAGGCGCTGCGCAACCTGGTGTCGTTGGGCCTGCCGCTCGCGGATGTCTCGAACCGTTTGTCGCGCAATGCGGCGGACTATCTCGGCATCACCGATCGCGGCCGGATTGAAGTGGGGGCATGGGCCGATCTGGTCGTGCTGGACCGCGCGCTTGCACTGCAGGCGACCTATGTCGAAGGAGAGGAAATTGTCGTCGAATATGCTTAAGGAGGCGTTGGCCTCAGCCGACGCGGTTGCCGCACAGCTTGCCGCCCCCGCCGCCGTCAAACGCGTCGCGCACGCGCTCGCCTCGCGCGAACGGCAAGTCGCGCTGACCGTCGCACGCGGAAGCTCGGATCACGCCGCGAGCTATTTCGCGGGACTCGCCATGAGCGTCGTCGGCCTGCCCGTGGCCTCGTTGCCGATGTCGATCGCCACGCTCGAACAAGCGCCGCTCAAGGTCGCGCATCAGTTTGCCCTGGCATTTTCGCAGTCGGGCAAGAGCCCTGACCTCGTCGATACGATGAGCGCGCTGCGTGCCGCGGGCGCGCTGACGGTTGCTGCGGTCAATGTTGACGATTCGCCGCTCGGCGCCGCGTGCGAATACAGCCTGCCGCTGCTGGCCGGTCCCGAACTGTCGGTTGCCGCGACCAAGAGTTATATCGCGATGCTGGCGATGTCCGCCCAACTGGTTGCGCACTGGCAAAACGATGCGCCGTTGCTGGCTGCGCTCGAGCGCCTGCCCGACGCCTTGCGCGCGGCTGGTGCGCTCGACTGGTCGCCCGCGCTCGAGGTGCTGCGAGACGCGGACCAGATGATGGTGATCGGTCGCGGCCTGTCGCTCGCGATTGCCCAGGAAGCCGCGCTCAAGCTCAAGGAGACCTCGGGAATCCAGGCCGAAGCCTTCTCGAGCGCCGAAGTGCGGCACGGTCCGATGGAATTGATCGACCGCGACTACCCGCTGCTCGTGTTTGCGCCGCGTGGCCCGGCCCAGCAAAGTCTGCTCGCGCTGGCTTCGGATATGCGCGCACGGGGCGCGCGCGTGCTGCTCGCCGCAACGGACGATGTCGCTGAGCGCGACCTGCCTCTCGTGAGCACCGCTGACCCGGCGCTCGACCCGATTGCCGCCATCGTCAGCTTCTATGTGATGGCTGCCTCGCTTGCGCAAGCGCGGGGACGCAACCCGGATACACCGCGTCACCTGAAAAAAGTGACGGAAACCCACTGAGTCAACCCTGACTCCCGCACGATGTTCGCGCGCTCGCGGACATCGTGTCTCACGCCGAGGAGGCGTAGGAATGAATCGCCAGGACCAGGAAATCGTACTGCTCGCGCCGCTGTCCGGCCCTGTGGTCGCCATTGAAGATGTGCCCGATCCCGTGTTTGCCGGCAAGCTGTTCGGCGACGGCATCGGCCTCGACCCGCTCGACAACCTGCTCGTCGCCCCCTGTGACGGCACGATCTCGCATCTGGCGCGCACGGGTCATGCGGTGACGCTGACGACCGGTGAGGGCGCCGAAATCCTGTTGCACATCGGCATCGATACCGTTGAGCTGAAGGGCGAGGGTTTTACCCCAAAGGTTACGGAAGGCGAGCGTGTCGTCACCGGGCAATCGTTGATTGAATTTGACCCCGACTATGTTGCGCGTCGTGCGCATAGCCTCGTGACGGTGATGGCGATCGCCAACGGCGATGCGTTCCAAGTTGTAAGCCGCGGCAGCGGCACGATGCAGGCAGGCCGCACGATGCTGTTGACGCTGGTGCCGACGGGCAACCCCGTCGCGAGCCCGGAAACTCACCATGCCGACCGTTCCGCGGCGCCTGGGAAGACGACGAGTTCGGGCGCAGCAGGGTCCGATACGGGTGCCGTCGGTGCAGCGGGCGTAGGTGCCGCCGCTGTCACCGCGACAGTCGCTGTCGCGCTCGCCGAGGCCGCTGGAGCGGGCGCAGTGGTGACCGAGCCCGCGCGTGCCGATGCGTCCGTGGGCGCCGAACTCGAAGCGCGCGCCGAGGTGACGCTCGCGCACAAGGGTGGCCTGCACGCTCGACCCGCCGCACGCGCTCGCGAAGTCTCGCGCAAGTTTGCTTCGAAGGTCGAACTCCATTTCAATGGCCGGCATGCGCCGCTGAACAGCATCGTCAGCCTGCTCGGTCTCGGTGCGGGCGAGGGCGCACGCGTTACCGTGGTGGCCATCGGTCATGACGCCGAGGCAGCGCTCGCGGCCGTTGTCGCCGAACTCCAACATGAGGCGGCAGCGGAGCGTGAGGAACCGGCCAGCGCCGTGACGCCGCCGGCACCGGTCGTTGCGCCGTCAGTCAAAGGAGCGGCCGGGCAACCGCTCGACCCGAACACGCTTGCCGGAGTGGCCGCCTCATCCGGCGTCGGCGTGGGCACCCTGGTCCGCTGGGACGATGCCGACCTGACACCGCCCGAACTCGCGAGCGGCACCTCGGCCGCCGAGAGCCGTGCGCTCGACAAAGCCCTGGCCACGGTCGACGCGGAACTGAAAACGACCGTCCACAGCGCATCGCAACGGGGGGCCGTCGGTGAGGCTGGCATCTTCGCGGTCCACCGCGTGCTGCTCGAAGACCCCGCGCTTGTCGACGCCGCGCGTGACCTGATCAGCCTCGGCAAGAGCGCCGGCTTTGCGTGGCGTGAGTCGATCCGCGCGCAAACCGCCTTGCTCGGAGGGCTTGCTGATGCACTGCTCGCCGAGCGTGCCGCGGACCTGCGCGATATCGAAAAGCGCGTGCTCCGCGCACTCGGTCTGTCCAGCGCGAACCGCTCGCGCAGCCTGCCCGCAGAGGCAGTCCTCGTCGCAGACGAATTCACGCCGTCCGATCTCTCGGGGCTCGATACCTCGCGAGTCACGGGCCTGGTGAGTGCACGTGGCGGCGCGACCTCGCACGCCGCGATCATCGCGCGCCAGCTCGGCATCCCCGCGCTGGTCGCCGTGGGCGATGCCCTGCATGCGATTCCCGATGGCACGACGGTTGTCGTCGATGCGAGCGCAGGGCGTCTCGAGTACGCCCCGACCGCACTTGATGTGGATCGCGCGCGCACGGAGCGCGCACGGCTCGCCTCAGTGCGCGAGTTCAACCGCAAGAGTTCGTCGCAGGGTGCCGTCACGACCGATGGCCGTACGATCGAAGTAGCCGCAAACATCGCGACCGCCGCAGACGCTCAAGTCGCTGTCGAGAACGGCGCCGATGCGGTCGGGCTGCTGCGCACCGAATTGCTGTTCATTCACCGTCAGACGGCCCCGAGCGTCGAAGAGCACCGCGACAGCTACCAGTCGATTATGACGGCCCTGGAAGGTCGCACCGCCATCATCCGCACGCTCGATGTGGGCGCCGACAAGGAAGTCGACTATCTGACGCTGCCACCCGAACCAAATCCGGCTCTCGGCCTGCGCGGGATCCGTCTTGCCCAGGTGCGCCCGGATCTGCTCGACGACCAGTTGCGTGGCCTGCTTGCCGTACAACCGCATGGCTCCGTGCGCATCCTGCTGCCGATGGTGACCGATGTGGGCGAGCTGATCCGTCTGCGCGCGCGCATCGACGAACTCCAGCGCGAAGCCGGCCGCACCGATCCCGTCGAAGTGGGCGTGATGATCGAAGTCCCCTCGGCGGCGCTGCTTGCCGACCAGCTGGCGCGCTATGCGGACTTTCTCTCGATCGGCACGAACGACCTGACGCAATACACGCTCGCGATGGATCGCATGCAGGCCCAGCTCGCGAGCCAGGCCGATGGCCTGCATCCGGCTGTGCTGCGTCTGATCGCGGCGACCGCGCAAGGGGCGGCCCGCTATGGCCGCTGGGTAGGGGTGTGCGGTGCGCTCGCGGGCGATCCGGTGGCGGTGCCGCTGCTGGTCGGTCTCGGCGTTACCGAGTTGTCCGTCGATCCGGTGTCGGTGCCTGCGATCAAGGCCCGTGTCCGTAAGCTGGACTATCAATTGTGCCGTCAACGAGCCCAGGACGCCCTGGCGCTCGAGTCGGCACAGGCAGTAAGAGCAGTAAGCCGCGAGATCTGGCCGCTCGATTAGGAGGACTTGGCGCGCCGGCTTGCCGACGCTGCATGCCAGCGCTGACCCGTCCGTCGACGACGGGCAGCGCCTGCGCATGAAGCACGGCAAACCGGGCATCAAGACGCCTGGAGGAGACAAAGCGGATAGCTCGCAAATGGGGAAGCGTGGTGCGGGTAGTGCACCGGCCAGTAAATCAATGACGAGAACTTCTGGAGAACTACATGGATACCAATCCATTTGCAAAGATGCAGCGATTGGGGCGCGCCCTGATGCTGCCGGTCGCGGTGCTACCCGTGGCCGGGATTTTGTTGCGGCTTGGACAGCCTGACGTATTCAATGTCCCGCTGATAGCCAATGCGGGCGACGCGATTTTCTCGAATCTCGCGCTGTTGTTTGCGATCGGTGTGGCGGTCGGCTTTGCGAAGGACAATAACGGGACCTCGGGTCTCGCAGGTGCGATTGGCTACCTCGTGCAGGTGGCCGTGCTCAAGACCATCGATGCCAAGCTCGACATGGGCGTGCTCGGCGGGATCATCGACGGTATCGTCGCGGGCATGCTGTACAACCGGTACAAGGACATCAAGCTGCCCTCGTACCTGGCGTTCTTCGGCGGGCGGCGCTTTGTGCCGATTGTCACCGGCTTTACCTGTCTGGTGCTCGGGGTGATCTTCGGCTTTGTCTGGCCGCCGATCCAGACCCTGATCGCCAGCGTCGGCAACTGGATCGTGACCGCCGGCGCAGTCGGCGCGTTCGTCTACGGTGTGCTGAACCGGCTGCTGCTGGTCACGGGTCTGCATCACATCATTAACAGCCTCTGCTGGTTTGTGTTCGGCAACTTCACGGGCGCGGACGGCAAAGTGGTCACGGGCGACCTGCACCGCTTCTTCGCGGGCGACCCGACCGCAGGCGGCTTCATGGCCGGCTTCTTCCCGATCATGATGTTCGGTCTGCCGGGCGCCTGTCTGGCGATGTATCACGCCGCGCCGAAGGGCCGTCGTGCGATCGTGGGCGGCCTGCTGCTGTCGATGGCACTGACCTCGTTCCTGACGGGCGTGACGGAGCCGATCGAATATGCGTTCATGTTCCTCGCACCGGTGCTCTACGCGATCCACGCCGTGCTCACGGGCCTGTCGCTCGCGATCTGCAGTGCGCTGGGGATCAAGCTCGGTTTCACGTTCTCGGCTGGTGCGATCGACTATGTGCTGAACTACGGCTTGTCGACCAAGGGCTGGGAAGCGATTCCGATTGGCGTGATCTACTTCGCTGTGTACTACGGCCTGTTCCGCTTCTTCATTGCCAAGTTCAATCTGGCAACGCCGGGTCGTGAGACCGATGCAGAAGTCGCAGCCGATGGCCCGTCGCCGGTCTACGGCGGCAATACGGATGTGCCGGTGACGGCCAGCTCGAATACCCGTGCGAGCAAGTACATTGCCGCACTCGGTGGGGCAGGCAATCTGACGGTGATCGACGCTTGCACGACGCGTCTGCGTCTGAATGTGGTCGATAGCGACCTCGTGTCGGAACCGGCTTTGAAGGCAGCGGGTGCACGTGCTTTGTTGCGCCAGGGCAAGACGACGGTGCAAGTGATCATCGGGCCGGAAGCCGATCTGATCTCCGATGAAATCCGCCAGGAAGTGGATCGCGGCGCAGGCCGTGCCGCTGCTCCGGTCGCGGTTGTTGCGCCCGTAGCGGCTGCCGATGTGGGCCCGCTCGATCCGGATCCGGTGCGCTGGCTAGCGGTGTTTGGCGGCGCAGGGAATGTGTCGGCGCTCGATGCCGTGGCCACCACGCGTCTGCGCGTCGTGGTGCGGGATGCCGACGCTGTTGATCGGGTGCGTCTCGACGCGCTGGATGTTGCGTGGGTCGGAGCCGATACTTTCCATATCGTCGTGGGCAATGCGGCCCAGCGTTATGCGCAGGTCCTCGGTGCCCGTCTGCCCTCAGGTGGCGCGGCTCCGCAGCCGGCCTGAGCAGTAAGCGAAGTTTGAAGTCGGTGGCGTTTCGTACGCGACGAAGCAGCCACCTGAAGTAAATGTAGGGAAGACAGTGCGGTAATTGGATGGGCGGCCTGCAAGGGCCGCCCAATTTTTTCGGCGGTGCTTCTTGGTGAGGGGCCAGAGCAGGAGCAAGCGCGGTTGCAGGTGCAGGCCCAAGCCGCAGCCCAGGCCTAGCCCAGCTCCCGGCCCCCAGCCCCCAGCCCCCAGCCCCCAGCCCCCAGCCCCCAGCCCCCAGCCCAGCCCTAGGCCGCGCCGTGCGCACCCGATCTCAGTTTTTCGCGAGGCTCGGCACGTCGTGCATGGGCGAGCCGGTCCTCACGCGATTCAAGCCACAGCGCACTGATCACGCCCGCTGCCAGCGCGACGCCCACACCCAGAATCCAGCTGAAATACCACATGGTCATTCTCCTTCAGTACATCACATGCGAATCGCGTTCAATCGTCTCTGCGCTGACCTTGCCGCGCAGCACTCGGTACACCCAGCCGGTGTAGAAGAAAATCACCGGCACCATCACGATCGTGATGAACAACATGATCTCGAGTGTGAGCCGGCTCGAAGCGGCATCCCACAGCGTGAGGCTACTGCGCGGGTCGAGCGAAGACGGCATCACGAACGGAAACATCGCGCAGGCGGCCGTCAGGATCACGCCGATGATCTGGAGCCCGGTCGCGATAAAGGTCACCACGCCGTTACGCAGACCAGCGGTCACGATGGCGAGCAGTCCGGCGGCGAGTGCCACGACCGGTGCGAGCAAGGTCGCCGGATAACGGCCGTAGTTGGTAATCCAGAGCCCCGGCGCGGCGATCACATCCTTGTTGAGCGGGTTCGCCACCGCGTTGCCGTCAATCGAGCCGACGATCAGGTAGCCGGGCACGCTCGTCAGCACCAGGTAGCCACCCACCAGGAACAGCACGAGCGTCAGTAGCGTCGCGATCCGGAGCACGGGCTTCGCGCGTCGGGCGACGACACCCTCGGTCTTGACGCGCAGGAACGCCGCACCGTGGGACACCAGCATCGTGACGGCAAGTACCCCGCACAGGAGCGCAAACGGGTTCAAAAGGGCGAAGAAGCCGCCCGTATACGTCGAGCGCAGATCGCTGTCGAAGAAGAACGGCACGCCTTGCAGCAGGTTGCCGAACGCCACACCGAATACGAGTGCCGGTACGGCACTGCCGGCGAACAACGCCCAGTCCCACGCGCTGCGCCAGCGCGGGTCGTCGACCTTGCCCCGATAGTCAAAGCCGACGGGGCGCATGAAGAGCGCGAACAAGACAAGCAGCAACGCGACGTAAAAGCCGGAAAACGACGTGCCGTAGACCAGCGGCCAGGCCGCGAAACTCGCGCCGCCGAAGGTGATGAACCAGGTCTGGTTGCCTTCCCAGGTCGGGCCGATCGCATTGATGATGATGCGACGCTCGGTATCCGTCCTGCCAATGAAAGGCAACAGAGTGCCGACTCCGAGATCGAAGCCATCGGTCAGCGCGAAACAGATCATCAGCACGCCGATCAGGCACCACCAGACCAGCTTGAGAGTTTCATAGTCAAACATCTGCGCTCCTCATCGTCGACGCGATCGGCATTTCGTGGTGGTAGCGGCCGGTGTGCAGCGATGAAGGGCCGAGGCGTGCGTACTTGAACATCAGGAATATCTCGATCAGGAACAAGACGGTATAGAACAGAATGAAACCGCCAAGGCTGAAGTAGAGATCGTTGAGCGTGAGCGTCGAGACGGATGCGCTGGTCGGCAGCATGCCGGCAATCGTCCAGGGCTGGCGCCCCATCTCTGCAGTGATCCAGCCAAACTCGGCGGCCAGCCAGGGCAAGGGAATCGCCAGTACGGCCCAGCGCAGAAACCAGCGCGTGCGGGGGCTCTCGAACTTGCCGCGCACCGAGAACCAGCAGGCGAGCACGAAGGTCAGCAGGAACAACATGCCCAGAGCGACCATCATCCGGAACGAGAAGAACACCGGTGCGACCTTCGGAATCGAGGAGCGGGCGGCCTCGGCGATCTGCGCCTCGGTGGCGTCGACGACGCGCGGTGCGATC
This sequence comes from Burkholderiales bacterium, assembly GCA_026225235.1. Classification (GTDB taxonomy): domain Bacteria; phylum Pseudomonadota; class Gammaproteobacteria; order Burkholderiales; family Burkholderiaceae; genus Pararobbsia. Next base: position 1,648 of record JAMFSK010000039.1, on the reverse strand, counting down.
GGACGTAGCAGCAGCGCATAACCGAGGTCGGCCTGATGCTTGGCAAACGTCGCGCGGGCCGCATCTGTCGGGCTACCGGATTTGAGTTCCTGTAGCGCCGAGTACGCGATGATCCCGCTGCGTACGCGTGCCTCGTTGTCGTGGATGATGTCCTTGAGCCCGGTCACCTCCGTATCGAAGGAACGTGTAGCGATCAGGCCGAGTGCGTAGGGGATCTTGATGGCGTAGTCCGTGCGCTGTTCCTTCTGGTTGGGAATTCCGAACAGGGTGAACGAAGCGGGTGCCGGCGTGGTGTCCCACTCCGATTCGATCGCGGCGAGCTTGGCTTTCTGAACTTCGCCGGTGGTATAGCCCGACTCGTCGCCCAGCACGATCACGCAGAGCGTCGAGGCAAGCCCGAACGCGGAAGCGATCGCGCAGGAACGCAGGGCGAACGCCGTATCGCGACGCTTGAGCAAATACCAGCACGAGACGCCGAGCATGAACATCGCGGCCGTGACGTAACCGGCCGATACGGTGTGGACGAACTTGACCTGCGCGACCGGGTTGAAGATCACCTCGGCCATATCGACGAGCTCCATGCGCATCGTCTGGTAATTGAACGCCGCGCCAACGGGATTGTTCATCCAGCCGTTGGCGATCAGGATCCAGAGCGCGGACAGGTTCGAGCCAAGCGCGACGAAGAACGTCACCATCAGGTGTTTGCCGCGCGAGAGCTTGTCCCAGCCGAAGAACATCAGGCCGACCATGGTCGACTCGAGGAAGAAGGCCATCATCCCTTCGACGGCGAGCGGCACGCCGAAGATATCGCCCACGTAGTGCGAGTAGTACGACCAGTTGGTGCCGAACTGGAATTCGAGCGTGATGCCGGTCGTCACGCCCATGGCGAAGTTGATCGCAAAGAGCTTGCCCCAGAAGCGGGTCATGTCCTTGTAGATGACCTTGCCGGTGATCACGTAGCAGGACTCCATGATCACCAGCAGCCAGGACAGGCCAAGAGTCAGGGGAACGAACAGAAAGTGATAGAGCGCGGTCACGGCGAATTGCAGCCGGGAGAGCTCGACGACACCGCTACTTAGCATGGCGAGCTCCTTTGACCGAGGCGGGGGCGTGAAGCAGCGCTTGCGCGACCACAGCGGGCGGGAGCTGCATGTTCTCTGCCGCGGGGTGGCTGAAGAACAATTCCTTGAGGGCGAACAACAGGGCCGCCTTGAGGGCCAGCACGACGATCAGTTCAACTTTCAGCGAACTGCCGCTACGCGCGCGTGTAAAAGGGGAGAGGAGAGCGTTCATCGTTTTAGGGACTGCCGCTTTTGACGTTGAACGGGCCGGCAACGAAAGGCAGGCACCGCGCGCGACTAATCCGAAAACGATTTTAGGAATTCGCTTAATTCCGCACCATGCGCCAAATTGTCGCAGTGCGGCGTGGACCCGCGCGAAGCGGCGCCAGGCAACGAAGGGTCTGCTGCGCTGCGTCAATATGCCGCAGCAAGGGAGGGCCGTGGAGGGGAATTGACAACAAAAAACCCGCATGGCCTTGTGGGCAATACGGGTTCTTTTCTGCTTCGTTTCGTCAGTCTACGAGACGTCGGCCTGAGGGCCGGGTGCCAACGCAGCCAGTCAGGCCGGATGCCCGGGCTGACGACTC
>JAMFSK010000193.1 GCA_026225235.1 Burkholderiales bacterium | reverse complement strand
TCCGTGGAAACCACGCAGATCTATCTCGAAGCGACACTTGCGATGAAAGAGCAAGCTCTTGCGCAAACATCTCCGCCACGTGGCAAGCCAGGACGCTATCGGCCAACGGACCGGCTCCTGACCTTTCCGAGTAATCTGTAGTCGGGGAAACTATGTCGAGTGATGAACGGGCTGATTTGCCGCACAACTCGCGGGCATCGGACCGAAGCGGCAGGTCATTTTGTGACTCGACATAGTCAGGAAGCCGATATAGTGTCGTGTCCAGTGCGGACTGGCGCGTCGCAGCTTGTCGGCGAGCGCGGGATGGTCGGCCTGGATGGCGTCGGCAGCGGTCCGGAAGAACCGGCGCAGCACCTCCCTCAGGCGTGGTGTGGTGATGCCGCCGGGTTCATCGAGATGGCCGAGCAGCGGCGTATCCAATGCCCATCGTGCGGGACTCACAGGCAGACCGCGCTGCATCAGGTACTGGTCCAACGCAAAGCGCGCGAGCGGCGGTAATGCCACCTTGCCGGCCTTCGCACCCTTACCGGTGAGGTGAAGCCACTGCTCGCCGTGCGTGCCGTTCATGATGCCGCCGAGCACCACGCCGACCAGCTCGCCTGCGCGCAGGCCGGTCGCGTAACCGAAGTCGAGCAGGAAGCGCAGGCGCTGCGCGGCAGGTACCGTCCAGCCATGCGACCACTCGAGCCCGTCGGCAAGCGTCCGGATCAGTTCCCATTCGCCGGCGGTGAAGGCGCGCGAGATGTCCAGTTGACCAGTGCGCTGCGCGCCGCGTACCTTGAGGCCCGCGAACGGATTCGTCAGCACGTAGCGTTGTTCGATCAGCCAGCGGAACATCGCGCCGAGCACCGACAGCGCGTAGGCGATGGAATCCGGCGACAGCGCTCCCGTGAAGGGACGCCAATCTGGCAACGATCGCGGCCGAGACGGGGCGATCCAGCGGACTCTCGGTGTGGGGTGACGCAGGAAAGCACGATAAGCGGTCGCATCCTCGCTGGTCAGCGAAGACAGCGCCTTGCCGCGCTCAACGATCGCCCAGAGCAGCAGGCGCTCGGCTTCACGACGATAGGCGCGCTGCGTTTCGGCGGCCTCCTGTCGTTCGAGCCAAGCGCTGATCGCCTGATAGTCGTTATCGGCTTCGAGTGCACACATCGGCTTTGGTGCGCGGAAGGCGCCGCGCGAACCGTCAACTTCGTGCGGCACGCGAATGCTTTCCCACGGCACCACGAACTCCGGCGTCGTCATCACGATCAGCGCGCGGGCGCTTTCGGTTAGCGCCGGGTGGGCTGCAAAGAAGGTTTCAATATGATGTGCACTGCGCGCACCGAGTCCGGGAATCGTGCGCCACCAGCGCCTGCGTCGGGGGATGCGCACCGTCAAATCGGCCAGCGTTCGGATGCCATACTGATGCAGCACGGGGACAACGCGAGGCGACAGCCAGGCACCGATCGGATCACTCACCTGCGGTTGCGGGACCGCAAGCGCCGGCAGGATGTCCAGCGCCCGAGTCGCGGCCTTGCGGTAACGGGTCCGTTCGCCCACCGCGCACTGAAACAGCCGGGCCAGATCGGCGCGATGCCGGCTGAGGGCGAAACTGGCGAGCTGCCGACGAATCCGGCCGATCACGCCGCGCGCCGACTGGCCGCCTTCGAGCGCCTGCGGGCAATAGCGCTCGAGCGCCTCGCGCGAGCCAACGCCCGCGTACCATGCGCGTAGCGTGGACAAGGACGCGGTATCGGGAAAGGGTAGCGAAGTCGGACGATCAGGCATGCGAAGATTATAGGCGGCAAGATGACAGCGACGTGACGGTCGGGTTTGACGCGTTTCGCAATATGGCAGTTTTGCTAAAAAATGAGTCCCTATCGATAATAAGAGTTAGCGATAGAGATGCCCGTAAATTCGCCTTTGTACCGACCGGTGGAATGATTCACATGTGGGCCCGTTGGGTAAAGTGCGTGTAGCTGTTGTCTTCACGCGCCTTCAGCGGAAAGCCCGAGCTGACACGTTGATCCTGCACCGACTATCAACTCGGCGTGCTCTCCCGAGATGCAAAAGCAGACATCGCCGGTGATCCCTTGACCGTCGTGATGTGACCACGCTCGATCATCAGCTTCAAACGATCCTCCGTTTGGTATGCTTAAACTCGCGCTTACGATATTCTCCGACAGTGTCGATAGGGTCCGGCTGGTAGCATTTCTTACTCAGCGCAAGTGCCAGTTCGCTGAGCCACTTCTGTGCTTCATACGCTTCCACTTCCGCGAAGTCTTTCCGATCGACTCCCGGTGTGCTCCTGTTAGAGCGACACCGGGCATACGCCATGCGCATCCTCGCGATAGATACTGGCGTACAGAGCGTAGAAACGGTACCCAGCTTCTGCCTTCGCTTTCGCGTGTAGCACCGTCTACAGTTTCTGGACTCTCAGGAGTTGATATCCGATTCACGCGGCGTCTAGAAACGATGCCGGATGCCAGCGACCGAGATGACCTGCGCTCTGGTACTGGATGGCGAGCCTGCGCCGCCTATCCACGCATGCAGGCTGTTGGACGTCTTCTGGTAAATGACGTCGACGAACAGGTCAGTGCGCTTTGACAGCAAGTACTGCACCCCGACATTGGTCTGCCAATAATTGCCGGAGTTCGAGTCTTGACTGACGTGCGTGTAAGTTTCGCCCAGCGAGGCCAGGAGATACGGCGTAAAGAGATATCGGACGCTCGCGTCGAAATTGCCGAATCGCACTCCACCGGTGCCACCACCCGCGCCCGTGATGCCGCCGAACAGCGAACCGCTTTTCGGGCTGCCGAACGACGAACCGGTGTACAGTAAGCCGATGATCGCCGAGCCGAGCGCGTACGTGCCACCAACGCCCCATTGTTGAACCGTCGTCGCTGACGCCAGCGCCGGCAGCGTGGTTGCGTTGTAGTAGTTATCAGCGGGTATCGCGCCCGCCGTGTCGCCGTTGAACGCCGGATGGTCCATACGCGCATAAGCGGCGCCGAGACTCAATGGCCCAGCCGAATAGCTTGCTCCGAAACCATACGAACGATTGACCGAAAAGCTCGACGAGTTAGAGAACGCGTACATTGCTTCCGCCTGCAAGCCCGCAAGTTTCGGGCTCACGTATTTGATCGCGTTACTGGTCCGGAACGTGTTGTCGAGATCGTCGTTGTCGAGCGGATGAGTCGCATATTGCGTCAGCGCTGCGCTATCGGCGATCTGCAGCGGCTCCAGCGTGTCCTGCAGGGGATTGTATTGCCGACCGACGGTGATCGCCCCCTGCGCAGAAGAGGCTAACCCAACCCATGCCTGTCGGCCGAGCATTCGCCCTCCTTGGCCAAGCGTTCCGCTCGCCGAGCTAAAACCGTTCTCGAGTTGCGCGATCGTCTTGATTCCCCCGCCAAGATCTTCCGAGATGGAGAGCCCCCAGCGCGAGCCTTGCTCATTGCTGCTGGTCTCCTGAAAGACAGCATGTCCACCAGCGTTACTGGTGTATGCGATTCCGGTATCGATGATGCCGAAAAGCGTCACGCTGCTTTGCGCGTGCGAGAGGCCTGGCAAAAGCACAAGCGTCGCGGCGGTAAAGACCGTCTTTTTCATCAAGTCGTCTCCATGTTTGCTCTTGTAAGCTTAAATATTTAAATTGGTAATACTAATTATTGGTTCGAAACAATGCGTGGCATTTCAACACCTGCCTCTACAACGATATGCCGCCACTGACTTCCAGGGCGACGCCGTTGATATACGATGCGGCATCGCTCGCGAGAAACGCGTAGACATCGGCGATCTCAGACGCCTCGCCAAGGCGTCTCATCCACGACTTCTGCACCACTTTTTCGAGCACTTTATCCGGCACGGCGGCCAGCATCGGGGTGGCGATGAATCCGGGGCACACGGCGTTCACGCGAATTCCGGACGGCCCCAACTCACGCGCCCATGTCTTGGTCATGCCGATCACGGCAAACTTGCTCGCCGCATAGTTCGTCTGCCCGAAGTTGCCGTAAAGTCCAACCACGCTCGATGCGTTCAGGATCACGCCGCGTTCCGCTTGACGCATTGCAGGAATAACCGCCTGCGAGAGGTTCACGACGCCCTTGACGTTTACCGACATTACTTGGTCGAACTGCGACTCCGTCATGGATTCGATTCGCGCATCGACCGTGATCCCGGCATTATTGACGAGCACGTCGACTCTCCCGTAGCGGTCGATGATCTGCGATACGAAATCCTGCACACCGGCGCGCCAGGTAACATCGACGGCACGCCCCCATACGTCATGCCGTCCCTGCCCGATATCCCCGACCGCTTCGTCGACACGCTGCGGGTCGATGTCGCAAGCGACCACCCTATACCCCAGTTCCGCGAACCGACGGGCCGTAGCGAGGCCAATGCCGGAACCCGCGCCCGAAATCACGACTACCTCGTCACGCTGTATCGAGCCTTCTTTCAGCTGCAAACTTGCTTCCACTGCCTTCCTCCGTTCTCGTTAAATATCAATCGATACTTCGCATCAGGCGGCTCTCCGCTGCCGGAGCTTCAGGATTTCGCGTGCCTCCTGGGGCGTCGCCACTTGATGACCCAGGATTTCGATCACCGTCCGGATCTGCAGAACCTGATCCGCCGACGACTTCGCTTGCACCCCGCGCTTGAGCCACAGCGAATCTTCCAGCCCGACGCGGACGTGCCCCCCCAGCAGCAACGACAAGGTCGCCACCTCGAGCTGGTGGCGGCCGGCGCCGAGCATGGACCAGACGAGGGCGTCGCCGAAGAGTCGCTCGGCCGTGCGCCTCATTGTGAGCACGTCGTCGATGTGTGCGCCGATGCCGCCCAGGATCCCGAACACGCCTTGCACGAAAAACGGTTCTTCAATGCGCTTCGCGTCGACGAAATGCGCAAGGGTGTACAAATGGCCGATGTCATAGCATTCGAATTCGAAGCGGGTGCCGTTCTGCGCGCCGATGGTCAGGATGTGCTCGATATCGGCGAACGTATTCTTGAAGACTCTGTCTTTCGATCCGGCTAGATACGGCGCCTCCCACGCATGCTGCAGGTGCTCGAAGCGGTGCAGCATCGGAAAAAGGCCGAAGTTCATCGACCCCATGTTCAGCGACGCAAGCTCAGGGCCAAACACTTTTATTGGCTGCACTCGTTCATCTACACTCATCGTTGCGGCGCCGCCAGTCGTGATATTGATCACGCTAGAGGAGCGTTGTCCGATCGCCTCGAGGATGGGCACGAACGCAGACGGTGTTTGATCCGGCTCGCCCGTGATGGGATTGCGCGCGTGCAGATGAATGATTGACGCGCCGGCCTCGGCCGCCTTGATCGCATCCGCCGCGATCTCTTCCGCGGTTACCGGAAGGTACGGCGACATGGATGGCGTATGAACCGATCCCGTCACTGCACAACTGATGATGACTTTCATGATGTCTCGCTTCGATTTTGTGGTCAGTCCTGCATAATTTCAGCCGCCGCGGCGCGTCGATGTCAGACCACCATCGACAACGAGCAAATGGCCGTTGACGTACTTCGCCTCATCCGAGGCGAGGAAGAGCGCGGCATGAGCAACGTCCCACGCATCGCCCATGCGCTTGAGCGGCACGCTCTGCGCCCTGGCCTCGCGCATGGTCTCGATGCCGCCAGGCCCGTAAACGTCAATCAGATAGTCCAGAATGAGCGGTGTATCCATTTGCCCCGGAACGATCGCGTTTGCGCGAATCCCCTTCGGCCCGTAATGCACGGCGATTTCACGCGTCAGCTCGTTCACTGCCGCCTTCGACGCACGATAGACGGCCATCTCGAATCTTGCGGCACGCAGCGATCCCGTCGACGACACGGCGTTCAGCACCCCGCGCCCCTGTTGCTCCATTATCGGCAGGGAATATTTCGCCGCCAGAAAGAGGCTGCGCACATTCACCGCCATCACGCGATCCCAGTCGGCGACACTCAGCTCGGGCGGGCCGCCGAGCGCGTTTATACCGATGTTGTGGTGGACGATGTCTAGCCGCCCATAGTGGCGCTGGCAGAGCCCAGTCATCTCGCGCACCGCCGCTTCATCGGCGGCGTCGCAAACGTGGCCCACGACTTCGCCATTTTCCGCGCGGATGGCCGACAAGGTTCCCTCCAACGCGTCCGTGTCCCGATCCACTGCAAACACGCGGGCGCCGTGACGTGCAAACAGGATCGCCGTCGCCCTGCCGTTTCCCATCCCGTCGCCCTTGGCCCCCGCACCGATCACTAATGCGGTGCGACCTTCAAGTCTCCTGTTCATGCGTCACCTCTATCCAGGCAGGGCGCGGCGCCGCAAAGGCTCGCGAGGCCGGCACAGGTCGGCGCGTAGGCAACCTCGAACTGGTCGATTTCTTGCTCCGCCGCGATTGTCTTGTCGATGTCGTCGAGACCATGCAGCAGGTCGTGCCGACGCGTCGCGTCGATGTCGAAGCAGATTGTTGCGCCGTTCGCACGCGTGATGGTTTGCGCTTGAAGATCGACGACCAGTCGGTTCGGTGCGTCGTTCGCGACTTCGTGCATCAGCGTCTCGACAACGGCAGCCGGCAATCGGATCAGCAGAATCCCGTTGTTGAAGCTGTTGCTGAAGAAGATGTCCGCAAAACCCGACGCGATTACACAGCGGATGCCGCGCGCGGCCAAGGCCCACGGCGCATGCTCGCGGCTCGATCCGCAGCCGAAGTTTTCGCCGCCAATCAGGATGCTGGCCTCTCGATACGAGGGACGATTTAGCACGAAGTCGGGGTTCGGCGTGCCATCGGCTAGATGGGCGAGGTTGCGGAACAGCCCTACACCGCAACTCGCCTTGTCG
>JAMFSK010000038.1 GCA_026225235.1 Burkholderiales bacterium | reverse complement strand
CGACAAGCTCCAGATTCTGCTGATCGGATGCGATCACGCTTTGCACCACGTCGATTTGCGAGCGGATCGAGGCGAGCTGCAAGGCCTCGAGAACGGTGTCTCCCGCCACGCTAAGATGCGCCGCATTGAGAGCTTCTTCCTGTACTAACGCATCGGCAGCGGCTAATTCGATCTGGCGTCGTTGCCCACCGAACACGTCCAGATCGTAACTGACCTCGGCGCCGCCCATATAGGCGGAGAAGATCGGGAAGGTGGCTGCCTCCGGCCCAAGAAAAGTCGCGCCATATTTGTCGCGGCCCGCGCTGGCAACACCGTCGACGTGCGGATACAGGCCTCCATGCGCGACGGCTACCCCTTGCGCCGCACTGGCGAGATTGGCCTGGGCCGCTTTGAGGGACCAGTTATTGGCGAGCGCTTGTGCGACCAACTGGTTGAGCACGGGCGACTGCAACGAGGTCCACCAATCGGATCGAACCTCGGTGCCGGTCGATACGCGTGGCCCCATGACATCGGTATTCACCGCGGTCGGTCGCGGGAGATAGGCTTGATCGCTCGGCGGCGCCGGCGCGCTGAAGTCGGGGCCGACTGCGCAACCGCCAAGCGACACGGCCAGCAGAAAACCGATCAGCACTTTGTGCGGTATAGGCGCTCCGTCCGAGGCGGTCGCGATCGGTTCACATTTCATCGAGACACTCGACTCTGTTGGTTGTGGCATGCTCAATGTGCCTCCCCGGCTGGACCGGATGGCGTCTTCTTCAGCAACATGACGACGAGCAGAGCCACACCCAAAAGTACGCTCTGAACGATGATGACGTCGCTGCAGGCGAGGATCGTCGCCTGCCGGTGGATCGCCCGCCCGACCGCGACCATGGCCTCGTGTCGCGCATACTCAGGGTCACTCACGCCGTGCTGAAGTAAGGTCGCGGTGAGATGATCGAGGCGGTCACGGGTAGGGGCGTTAAGCAGTGACACTTCCGAGGTCAAGACATCGGAGTGAAACTCTCCTCGCTTGATCAGGAAGGTCTGAATCAAGGCGATGCCGATTGCGCCACCCAGATTACGAATCATGTTGAACAGCGCCGCGGCCGATCCCGCATACTCGCGCTCGATGCCAGACACCGCCATGGCGGACAGAGGGGTCATGACCATCGCCTGGGCCACGGCGCGCACAAGGCTTGAGGCAAGAAACTGGGGACCCGAAAAGTCGCTGGAAAGGTTCATCGCCAGCAGGCTCCCGGCGATAAACAGCGCAAACCCCACGATCACGATCCGACGCGGATCGATACGCTTCATCAGCTTGGGCATCAAGGGAAGAATCAGCAGCTGCGGGAGCCCGATCCAGATCAGAACCCCGCCGATCTGCTCGGCGTTATAGCCCTGGATGCGACCCAGGTAGAGCGGTACGATATAGATCCAGCCGTACATCGACAGGCCGAAGAAGAAGTTAGCGATCGTCGCCAGTCCAAAGTTGCGCCGGGCGAGCAGCCTCAAGTGCAGCAGAGGATATTTGCGCACGAGTTGAACCACTACGAACACCGCGAGCGCCACCCCGGCGACGATGCTGAGGCGCACGATGAATTGCGAGCCGAACCAGTCGTCCTTTTCGCCTTCTTCGAGTACGGTTTCCAGCGCGCCGAGTCCGATGGCGATGGTGGCAATCCCGAGCCAGTCGCCGCGGCGGAGCAAGTCGAGTTGGCGCGGCTCAGCGTCGAGTGAAAACCACAGCATCATGAACATCACCACGCCGGGCAGCAGGTTCACAAAAAAGATCGACTGCCAGCCGAATGTCTCGTTGCAGAAGCCGCCGATCACCGGTCCGATCGCCGGTGCAAAGACTGCCGAGATCGAATAGATGGACAGGCCGATCGCGTGTTTGGACGGCGGCAGGCGCGTCATGATGATTGAGAACGCGAGCGGGATAAGCACCCCTCCGGCGAACCCCTGCATGGCACGCACTACAATCATCTGACCTAGATTGGTTGTGAAAGCGCAGCCCACACTCAGCGCGAGGAACAAAAAGGTGTTGGTCAGCAAATAGGTGCGTACGGAAAACACCCGGCTAAGCCAGCCGCTGATCGGGATGACGATGATCTCCGCCACGAGATAGGCCGTCGTGATCCAGCCACCATCATCGGACCCCGCACCAATAGCTCCCTGGATGTCGGCCAGCGACGAGCTGACGATCTGGATGTTCAGAATCGCGAGAAACGCGCCGAATGCGGCTCCTACCACCGCCATCCAGGTCCTCAGCGAAACAGGGGCATCCACGGGTCGGGACGCCGACGCCGACACCGGCGGCGGACCGGCGTTGGGCGTGGTGGCGAGTGATGCGTTGGACATGATCACTCTCCCTGAGTCTGGACGGCCGGCTGAGTCTTTGTATCGATCGAAGCCTCGACCGACATGCCCGGCCGGATGCGGCCCGCAAGCGTGCCCTTGAGCGCGAAGACGATCTTCACGGGAATGCGCTGAACAATCTTGGTGAAGTTGCCCGTCGCGTTGTCGGGCGGCAGGAGGCTGAACTCCATGCCGCTTGCCGGCGCAATCGTGTCGACCCGGCCGATGATGTCGTGGTCGGCAAACGTGTCGACCCGGATGCGAGCTTGCTGGCCGGGCTGAACGGAGGTGAGCTGCGTTTCCTTGAAGTTGGCAACGACATAGACCTGCTGCAACGGCACGACGGCCATGAGCTGAGTGCCCGCCTGCACATACTGACCCAGACGCACACTGCGTGCGGCCACGGTACCGTCGATCGGTGCGACGATGCTTGTATAGCTTAGATTGAGTTCTGCCTGGTGCTGCGCCGCCTCGGCGCGTTCCAGCTGGGCTTCGGCCATCTGCCGTTGCGTGACGAAGATGTCCACCTGTTGACGAGCGGTAACAGCGGCTGCCTGCAAGCGCTCGAGGTTCGCGCGTCCCTCCTTCGCAGTCGTCGAAGCGCTATCCGCCTGCTCGACTGAGCCGTACCCGACTTGCGCCATCTCCTGGCGACGCACGTCGTTGCGCTCAGACAGGCTCAGGCTCACAGACGCGGCTGTGACGCTCGCATCGGCTTGCCGGATCCACGAGGCCTGCGCGTTGATCTGCGCGTTCAGATGGCCCACTGAGGCGTTGGCCGCCGACACGTTGGCCGTCGCATCGGCCAGCGCGGTACGCAGGTCCCGGTCATCGACACGAGCCAGCAATTGCCCGGCCTTGACGGGCTGGTTGTCATCGACCTGCACTTCAGCGATATAGCCGGACACCTTGGGCGCGACGATTGTCGAATCGGCTTTGACATAGGCGTCGTCGGTCGTTTCGATGAACCGGACTTCGGTCCAGTAGCGGACGCCTTCCAAGGCCCCCGCGACGACCAGACCGGCGACCAGCAACCCAAGGGCGGCTTGCATGCCCCATGTTTTCAGGCGCGGGCTGCGGTCGATGTCGGGACCACTGTTGCGTCCAGTGGAAGTCTTGCCCCGATTTGACGGTTGTTCGACGGTAGGCATCCAGACATTCCCTAGAGAAAAAGGTAGCACCACAGGTGCTTTGTGGTACGTTTGGCGCGAGTATGTCGATCCCTTCGGAAGGTTGGTAGACGATCGGAGAGAAACGCATCCTTTACAGAATCGGATGAATCACACATGAACGACGAAATCAGCGACCTTCGATTGTTTGTCCGCATGGCGATGGCCGGCAGCCTTTCCGAGACGGCACGTCGTCTCAACAGTTCGCTGCCCGCGATGAGCCGACGCCTGTCCGCCATGGAAGCGCGGCTCGGCGTGCGCTTGTTCGATCGCAACACTCGGCACTTCGCGCTGACCGATGAGGGGACCGTGTTCTATGAGCGGGCGGTGGTGATCCTGGCGGACCTTGACGCCGCAGAGGCAGAAGTGGCGGCGAGCGTGGCGGTGCCTCACGGCCATATCCGCGTGGGTGCGCCGCTCGAGATCGGTCGGCGCCGTTTCGGGCCCTTGATCTCGGAGTTTTCAAAGGTCTTTCCGTGTGTTTCTGTCGAACTCGTACTCAGCGATTCGCAGATCGATGTCGTGGGAGATGAACTCGACGTCGGCCTGCTCATCGAGCAGCCGACCGACGGCAATATGATCAGCCGCCAGCTTCTTTCAAGTCGCCGCGTAGTCTGTGCGTCCCCTGAATACATTGCACAACACGGGTTACCTGAGAAACCGGCGGATCTGCTTCAGCACGACTGCATTTGTCTGGTACGCGGACGCCACATTTTTGATCGCTGGACGTTTGTCGAGGACGGCCAGCCCAAGGAGGTCCAGGTCAAGGGGCCTTTGAAGACGAACCATGCGGAAGTCATGCATGGCTGGGCGCTGACGGGCAGGGGCATCGGGCTCAAGGCACTATGGGATATCGAGGACGACCTGAAGCAAGGGCGCCTGGTCGAGTTGCTGCCGTCCTTTGCCGATAACGTGATCAATCTTTATGCGGTGTATCCGACGCGGGTCCATCTTCCACCCCGCGTCCGGGTGTTTATTGATTTTTTGGTGGCTTCCACGAGGGATGCGGGCTGAGGGAGTGTAGCTTGGTCGCCCTTTCAAGGAAGTCGCGTAGTGGTACGGAAGGCTGGCCGTGAGCGGCATCGATCCAGCCAGTCAGCAACATGCGGGCGACTTTCTCGTTCAAATCTCGACACAAACGGAATTACGCTAGCTACATTCAGATCAGCCACAGTGAACGCCTCGCCGACAAGCCAATCTGCTTCGGTAAGCGCGAGTTCGAGTCTGTCGAGTCCAACTCGCATTTGCTCGGCTGCTGTAGCGGCTAAGGTGCTATCGCGGCTTTCTTCTGGCTGCCAGAAGGTATGCGATGCCCATATTGTGTAAGGCTCCTCCAAGGTCGTCGCAACCCAAAACGACCACTGGATTGCCCGCGCCTCGCCCCGGATGTCATCTGGCCAGAACTGCTTGTGTCGCCGAGCGAGGTACAAGTTGATGGCAAGAGACTCCGCCATGACAAAGCCGTCGTCGACGATTGCCGGAATTGTGCCTGCCGGATTGATTGCTCGGAAGTTCAAGTCGTTTCTGCACGACTGCGGGGATATCGGGTCATGTTCAAAGTTCAGGCCGAGTTCTGAGGCCATCCACAAAACGCGGAATGTGCGGGAACGACTGGTGCCGAAGATCTTAAGGCTCATTTTGTGGTGTCTTTTGGAATTGGCGCATTGCTACCGAACGTGAGGAATCGAGACGCCGCCGTCGACCATCAGGGTTTGTCCAGTAACGAACCGTGCTTCGTCCGTCGAAAGCCAAACGGCCACATCGGCGGCATCCGCGGGCTGGCCGACTCGGCGAAGGGGAGTGAAAGCAGCGATGATGTCGATCTGTTCGAGGCCGCCAAGCCTTTCGAACATCGGCGTCTGGATCGCGCCTGGGTTGATATTGTTGATCCGAATGTTGTGAGGGCCATATTCGAGGGCCACGGCTCGGATAAGCGCATCGAGCGCCCCTTTGCTGGCGGAATAGGCGGTTGATCCGACGGACGCTCCTTTCGCCAAAAAGGATGAGGTGTTGACAATCGCACCACCGTTGCCGAGGCCGTGCATCGCTGCGATCTCGTATTTAATCGACAACCATGCGCCTCTCAGATTGATGGCGATCACTTCGTCAAAATCGGCCTCAGGCATCTCTGCGATTGGGGCAAATGCGCCTTCGATACCGGCGTTATTGAAAGCTGCGTCGAGACGTCCGTAGCGTTCGATCGTCAGGTCGACCAGTTCGCGGACTTGTTGAGCGATGGCTACGTCCGTTGGAATCGCGCTCGCTTCACCACCTTCTGCAACGATGAGCCGAACAGTTTCATCTAACTCCTCGCTGCGGCGTCCTGCGACTACAACCGTTGCCCCTTCTCTGCAATAAGCCAAGGCCGCTGCTCGACCGATGCCGCTTCCTCCCCCCGTGACGAGCGCGACACGACCTTCCATACGACGTGATTGATGCCTTTGCGACATGTTTCCTCGGTTACGTTGACAAGCAGATTTGAAGTTTCAGCCGGCCGTCGGTCCATCCGATTTGGGACGGACGATATGATCTTACGCGGTGGGGTTGAAACTCACTCTTCAATCCTGGTCCCAGGTATGTCGCGCCCATTTTGATGCAGCGTCAGCAGTATGGCAGTGCCGTCAACGCCAATCTCAAACGTGAACTGCGCGTCGACAATTTTCGAGAAGAAAAAATGTTCACTTTCGGCATAGATTTCAGCCTTGGATTGTCCAGTTGCTTGTGCAAATAATCGATTGTCTTCTGTTGTTATCGTAAGGATGAACTCAGGTCGTAGACGATAGCGGCCTTTGTATGTGTTCAGTGTCGAAGGCGGTAGAGAGATCTCCTGCCTCTGCTTAGACGGGGTTTTGAGAGAAATCGATGGGTCGAGAAGATGCATGCCAATATCTCCGACCTCTCTAGCCGCGTTGGACAGCACCACCAGGCCGAACTTCTTTTCGCGCGAAAAGCCAACAAATGCGCGGAAGCCAGCCGTTGCACCTTCGTGAGCAACGACGTCGCCGTTTCTTGTTGAATGGACCATCCATCCAAGCGCCATGCTGAGCGCAGGCGTGCGTGTATCTCGACGCACTGCTAGCAAATCATGTACCGAAAAGTTAAACGACGACTGGCGTTCTTCGAGCATAAATTCCAGTAGCGTCAATTGATCATTCACGGTCGAACGAAGGGCCCCGGCGCCCGCGAATGCTTCCCCGAGGTTCCAATAAGCGGTCGGCTCAAACGTCGCATTGTGTCCGGGAGCAAGCCGCTTACCTTGATCGGGAGACAGCGCTACTGCTGTGCTATCCAGTCCCAGTGGTATTGAGATTTTGTTTTGAACCAGCGTTGCATAGTCGACACCCGCCCGACGGGACAAGGCATGACCCAGCAGCCCTGCACCGAGATTGGAATATTCGAATGCACTACCGATGTCGCGAGCTAGCTCGTGTGTAGCGAGGAACTGATAAAGATGATCGACCGTGTAAGTTGAATATGGATCAGCTGAGTCCTTTGCTTGCTGCGCGAAATTGCTCGGCATCCGCGGTAGGCCAGACATATGAGTACACAGGTCCACCAGCGTAATGATTCGGCCATTCCGCCGCGGAACACAGACGCCCGGCGGGAGGTAGTCCTGCACGGCATCTCCGAGCGATGCTTCGCCGTTTTTAACCATGTCGGCGAGCACCATGGCGGTGAATACCTTGGTGATCGATCCCACTTCAAAGACGGTGTTCTCGTTTGGAGTGCGGGTGTCGTGGCGGCTGAGCTGACCATGGGCGAAGACGCGGCGTTGGCTGTCTTTGATTACGCCGATGGCAATGGCCAATCCGGTCTGTTTCCCGACGCGTTTGGAGAGGATGTTGCGTATGGCGTCATCGCTTGGAAAACCATCGGGGTCTTTCTGATCAATTTCACTAGACATCTGTCCGTCTCGCGAGAGTCATTGCGTTGACTGTGACAGTATTTTATATAAGACGTTCAAGCGTATCTCTCGTAGCGACAGATTGGCACATCGTACCTTCGCCGCCTTGGCGGCTTCACGACGAATGGTTGCGGTGCCCCAATGCCCATGAGTCCCATACGTAAGGGTTAGCGGTAGAGCGTGGTACCGCATTCTCCCGGCGAACGTATTCTTTCCCTTCGGGATGTCACCCTATGTGATGAAATTTAATAGTGCAATGAAACAACTTGAAAGATCGCGGCGATTGTCGAGGGAGTAGACAAACACCCCCGTGCTTTCATCAGGTGCCGCGCCGCAATCAAAGGTTCTTTCGCATCCACCCCTCGACTCCCAGAACCTCAATGCCAAGCTGCGCGTTGAACGTCTGGTCTTTGTCCCACGCCACGCCTTTTCCCTCGCCGAACACGGCTCGATACTTCCTGATCGGGCTGTCGGGCTCGCCGGCCAATTCCTTACTCAGCAGGGGCATATCCCATTCGACTCGCTGGACTTGCCGGCCGAGAACTTCGTCCACAGTGTCTGCCAGGCGCCGGTAGGTAAGGGTGTCGCCCGCTGTGTACACGATCTCGTTACTGATGCGCGGCACCGCAAAGAGGATCTCGGCTGTCAGGTTGCCGATGTCTTCGGAGGTGGTCGCCGTGACGGCGTTATCCCAGCTTCCAAGTGCGTTGACCGTGTTTTTCTCCAGATCGACCACGCCAAATGACGGTTCGAACAAGAAACTCGTGAACATGCCCGTCGACACGATGACCCATTCGGTCTCGCTTTGCGAGCGCAAGAGCTCGCGTACATCAAGTTGCTCATCGAACAGGTCCTGCGGGCTGCCTCGACCGATCGCGTCGTAATCCACGCCGAATTGCCACGGGAAGTATCGCTTGACCCCCGCTTCGAGCGCAGCGCGCGCCAGTTTGAGCTGCACGCCCTTGCCACCGACAAATCCGGTGCAACTGACCACGGTATGAAAACGGCTGAAAAGGGCCGCCAGATCGGTCACGGAGTCGGCGGCAAGATCGCCAGGAAGCAGGTCAATACCCATCGCGCGAAGCTCCGCGATATCCCGTTGCTTGTCGGGTTCGCTGGAATGAATGGTGGATGGACGAAGGAGAACGGTCACGGTACTGCCTGGGAAGGCTTCTGAACGTCTGGCCAGATTTCGAATCACTGACATGCCGAGTTCTCCGGCACCTAGAACCAGAATAGCGTTATTGTGCGACATACATTTGATCCTTTAAGAGGTCGATGAAGCGGCGACGGCCGGCACGGTGGCGCGATAGAGTCTGCCTTTGGCCAGCCTGCGTGGAGTCGTATACAAGCTCGCCGGGCAAGTTGAAGCTTAATTTGAGGCGGTCGTTGTATTGTTCGTCGTGGCGGAATTCAGAGCACGCATAGTTCGAACGATTCGGATTCGGTCGGGTGCGCTGAAGAACTCGGATCCGATCTAATGGAAGGCGTCATCGGTCGTCGTCAAGTTCGGACCGTTCGCGCCGGCTACCGCGTTGTGTGGATCAACCAGACACTTATCTGCCCATGGATAAACTGCAGGCGATGACGACTTTCGTGCGGGTAGTCGAGGCCCAAAGCTTCAGCAAGGCGGCGGAGACCTTGTCTTTGCCGCGTTCATCCGTGACGACGTTGATCAAAAAGCTCGAGCAACAAGTAGGTACGACCCTGCTTCGGCGAAGTACGCGAACGCTCAGTCTGACCGATCCGGGCGCACGCTACTACGCCTTGTGCCGTGCCGTGCTCACCGACATCGCCCATGTGGAAAGCGGCCTCTCGACAGAGGCGATGTCGCCTCGCGGACGCGTGCGCGCCGATATGCCCGGCGTGATCGGGAGAGCGGTTGTATTACCCAGACTCCGGGAATTCGAACAACGCTTCCCAGAAATCGAACTGGTACTCGGACTCAGCGACCGGCCAGCCGATCTCATCTACGACGGCATCGACTGTGTCATCCGAACCGGTGAATTGACTGATTCAACGATGATTGCCCGTCAGCTAGGAAAACTGCACTGGCTTACCTGCGCGTCGCCGCTGTATTTGAAGGAGCACGGTGAACCGGACGCCGTGACTCAACTAGGTGCGCACCAGGCCGTCAATTACATTTCCAACGCGACAGGGCGGCCACTTGAGTGGCATTTCAGCGTGGAAGGTGAAGATCTCGCGATGACCATGCAGAGCCGCTTCGCCGTCAACGAAACAGAGGCCTATTTGCAATGCGGCCTCGAGGGACTGGGGATCATCCAGTTGTCGGAGCTGGTCGCCTCGCCGTACCTCAAGACTGGACGACTGAAGGAAGTCCTGGTCGACGCAAGGTGCTCGCCCGTGCCGATCTCCATTGTCTTTTCGAACGGACGCAATGCGACGGCGGCGGTGAAGGCGTTTGTCGAATGGATTATCGAGATCTTTCCAGAGAATGGCCTTGAAAGCCGAGTAAGACCCCGCCTACGGAACGCTCCCAAAACATGACCCCCTCCGACGACGAGACGCCGAAATCACATCACCGCCCAGGCGGTTTTCAGAACCGCTATAACGATTCGGTGACACGCAATCTCTCAGAGGTGTTGCGCTGGAGATGGGACGCCTCACGCCGAGGCTTGCCACCTCTGCCGAAAGCGCCCACGCCGCGTGTGACTCCTGACCTTGGGTTCCTGCATGCCAATGCGACTGCGGGCGTCGACATGGTCCCTACTGTGACCTGGATCGGGCACGCCACGGCGCTCGTGCAAATGGGCGGCATCTCGCTGCTCACCGACCCGATGTTCTCGGAGCGGGCATCGCCGCTCCCCTTTGCGGGACCCAGGCGCCAAGTGCCACCCGGTGTTGCGCCTGGGGACTTACCTCGTATCGACCTCGTGCTGGTCTCTCACAATCACTATGACCACCTCGACTCGGCGTCCGTCGATGCCCTCAAGGCGCAGGCCGGCGGGTCACCTCTGTTCGTCGTTCCGCTCGGGCTGCGCGATTGGCTGGCGCGCCGTGGCATCGACAACGCCATCGAACTCGACTGGTGGCAAGAGCATCGAATCGTGGGTCCGGCAGGCGACATCGACGTGATGCTCTCGCCGGCACAACATTGGTCGGCACGAGGCCTGACCGACCGGATGGCGACCTTGTGGGGCGGGTTTGCGGTGTTTGCCCCTGACTGTCATTTGTTTTTCGCGGGCGACACCGGGTATTCGAAGGACTTCACCGATCTGCGCGAACACCTGGCCGATCGTCAGCGACCGGAAACCGGCGGGGGGTTTGATCTTGCCTTGCTGCCCATCGGCGCTTATGAGCCACGATGGTTCATGACGAACCAGCACGTCAATGCCGCCGAGGCCGTCAAGATTCACATTGACGTTGCGGCGAAACGTTCACTCGGCGTGCATTGGGGTACGTTCGAGTTGACCGATGAAGCGCTGGACGAGCCGCCACGATCGCTAGCACATGAGGTTAAGGAGGCAGGACTTCAAGACGATGAATTCTTCGTGCTGGCGGTGGGTGAAACTCGCCGGATACCGCGGCGGTAAGCTAAATCGAGAAGGGGCGCGAGGCCGCAACGCAAGGTCATCGCTTGACGCATTTATCCAGCGACCTCGGTCCCCAACGCAGCAGCTACGAAAAGTCTGTCGATGTTGAAATCGCTTCCCAGCCGTCGATCTCCGCCTTGAGAGCCGCCAGCTTCTTTCGGACCAGAGTGAGCGCATCGTTGCCAAGCAGAAGATGCACGGGAGGATGCTCTGCTGCAACGATCTTCAACAGCGCCTGCGCAGCTTTGGCGGGATCGCCGGCCTGTTTGCCGCTCTTTGCCTCGCGCGCTTCCCTGATCGGGTCGAACACCGCGTCGTAATCCGCAATGCTGCGGCCTGCGCGGACCATCGAGCGGCCAGCCCAGTCGGTGCGGAACGAGCCGGGTGCGACGGCGGTTACCTTGATGCCGAAGGCCGCCACTTCCTGAGCCAGGGTCTCGGAAATGCCCTCAAGTGCAAATTTACTGCCGCAGTAGTAGGCGATGCCCGGCATCGTGATAAAGCCACCCATCGAGGTGATGTTGATGATGTGACCGCTCCGCCGCGCGCGCATGGCGGGGAGGACGGCCTTGATCATCGCTACCGCCCCAAAGACATTCACATCAAACTGACGCCGCATGTCTTCCAGTGGCGACTCTTCAAGGGTGCCTTCATGACCGTACCCCGCATTGTTCACGAGCACGTCGATCGGACCGACTTCGCGAGTGATCTTCTCGATGGCCGGCGCAATGGCCGAAAAAGCCGTGACGTCGAGAACAATTGCATGCGCACGCTCGGCGTCGAGCTTCTCGAACGTATCTCGCGCGGTGTCGCTCCGCACTGTTCCAATGACCGTGTGGCCCGCACTCAAAGCGGCTTCGGAGAATGCGAGCCCGAACCCCGAGTTTGCGCCCGTGATCAGGAAAGTTTTCCGTTCTTCGTGGGACATGGCGTTGCGTTCCTTTTCTAAACGATGAGATTAGCCGACCCATGACAATTGAAAGCGCGAGCGACCTCATGCATCACTCATCGCCTGCGAACACCCCGTCGGCAATGACTGCATGTTAGAAGGGGCGACCCGGAACAGAAATGCCATTTCATCTGTCGTGTTTGCCTAATTCTATGAGCGTATGGATTTTCGAGCGCACAACTGGCACATTGCAAGCTGACAGGATATTTCTGCGAGGCCGGACGTGAGACGCAAACTCGATGATCTGAGCGCCCAGCAGCGCATGGTCGCGTTGCTGGAAAACCTGGCGCCCCTTGAAGGCTACAACCTGACGCCTTTGCCTGACGTGCGCTTTCTGCGTTCGAACCGTCCGCTCAAGCGCACACCGGTGTTATACGACCCGGGGGTCGTGATTGTGTGTCAGGGGAGCAAACGAGGGTTTCTCGGGGAGACGGTGTATCTCTACGACGCCCAGCACTATCTGGCCGTTTCAGTGCCCGTGCCGTTTTCAATGGAAACGGAGGCCAGCGAGGCGGAACCTCTGCTCGCCATTTACTTCAGGCTTGATTTCAATGTGGCAGCTGACCTGATGCTGCAGTTGGATGATCGGGAAAGCGGGATAGCAGCCAAGCCCAAAGGAATGGTTTCGACACCGATGGACGCAAAACTGAGCGCATCGGTGTTGCGCTTCCTCGAGACGATGAGTACGTCGGTGGAAGCGCAGATTCTCGGACCTGCTCTGGTCCGTGAAATCTACTTCCGTGTATTAAGCGGTGAGCAGGGCGGATCGATGCGTGCGGCGCTGACGAGGCAGGGACAATTCGGCAAGATCGGCAAGGCCATTCGAAAGATCCACGCCTGCTATAGCGAGCCACTGGATGTCGAACACCTGGCGCTGGAGGCCAACATGAGCGTGCCTTCATTTCATTCTCACTTCAAAGCGGTGACCCATACCTCACCGATGCAGTACCTGAAATCGACTCGACTTCATCAGGCGCGCCTGCTCATGGTCAGAAACGATGTCACGGCCTCGGTGGCGTGCGCGCAGGTAGGCTATGAGAGCGCATCGCAGTTCAGCCGAGAATTCAAGCGGCTTTTTGGGCGCAGTCCGGTTGAAGAAGCGGACCGAATGAGAAAGACCTTCGCGCTTCCTCCGGCGGCGCCGGATTCGATCTTCGTCTCTTCACATTGACCGTCTCCTGACACAGATCGTTTGCGCGATATCAAATAGAGCGGTAAGAAATGTCGCATTGACGACCCAATGAGCAGGGAATCGTCTAAATTGAGAACTCGTGATTTTTATTTAAAAGCAGGAATAATGAAAAAGCACGTCGGGCTTATTCTATGGCTGTTGGCCGTCCTGTTGTCAGCGTGTGCCAGTTTACCGCCTCAAAGCGGGCGCACCGTGACCCATGTGTTGACTGACACTCAGGACACCCGCCTCGGTAGGGCACTCGCGCCGTCCGAGCAAGCGCATCCCGGCGACAGTGCATTTCACCTGCTGCCGAGCGGCGTCGACGCTTTTCTCGCGCGTATCGTGCTCGCCGAAACCGCTGACCGCACGCTCGACCTTCAGTATTACATCTGGCATGACGACCTGACGGGCCGAAGTCTTGCAAAAGCGCTCCTCGACGCAGCGGACCGCGGCGTGCGGGTGCGTATATTGCTTGATGACTTGGGTACATCGGCCGACGACCAAGTGCTCCTCGCGATCGACTCGCATCCCAACGTCGAAATCCGTCTGTTCAATCCGGTTGCTGAGCGCACCTTCAAAAAACTGGGCAGCGCATTCGAGTTTTCTCGCGTCAATCGGCGTATGCACAACAAGTCCATGATCTCGGACGATCAGGCCGCGATCCTGGGCGGTCGCAATATCGGTGACGAATACTTCGGCGCATCCAGTGACGTGGCCTTCAGCGATATTGATGTTCTTCTGCATGGGCCCGTTGTGTCGGATGCTTCCAAGGTCTTCGACACGTTCTGGAACTCCGACGAGGTCTACCCGATCGATTTATTGCTTGGGAAAAAGGCCCCGCTGGGCGCGATCGACGCCTATCGCGTGAAACTGGCCGGCATCACGTCGGCACAGCAAAACAGTCCGTACGCCGAGGAAGCCAAAGCGAGACTGCAGCAGGTTCTTCAAACCGACGACTTCGAATTCTCCTGGGGCCACGCGGCCCTGCTTTACGACGACCCATCGAAGATCACACGCTCGCCGAACGACCCGCAGGGGCATCTCCTGACGAAGTTCAAAGCGCTCAATGTCGAGCCTCAGCACGACGTCCTGATCATCTCTCCCTATTTCGTGCCGGGCGAGGAAGGCATGGCCTGGATAAAGAGCCTGGACGCGCGTGGGGTCGACGTCACAGTGCTGACCAATTCATTGGCGGCAACCGATGTCGCGGCAGTCCACGCGGGATACCAACGCTACCGAAAAGACCTTCTTGACGCGGGAGTGCATCTCTTCGAGTTAAGACCTGTCGCGGCGGATGACGGCGAGAAAACGAAGAAAACCTTGCTGGGGTCATCCAAGGCCTCGTTGCATGCCAAGACCTATGTCTTCGATAAAACGAGTGTGTTCATCGGGTCAATGAACCTCGACCCGCGCTCGTTGACGCTCAATACGGAAATGGGCGTCTATTGCGAAAGCGCGCCGCTCGCCGCGCAAGTCGTGGATGGGGTCGAGCCGGATCTGAACCGCGTGGCGTGGCGTCTCGAAGAACGCAAGAACGCGAACGGCGATAGCCATATTGTCTGGATCGAGACGGGCTCGAACGGTGCCACGGTGATTCCCGACGAACCCAACGTTTCAAGTATGCAGCGTCTGGAAATCTGGTTTCTCGGACTGTTGCCCATCGAGTCCGAGCTATGACTGAGTGCCGCAGGCTCTGCCGGTCAAGGCGCGGCTACCCTGCTTTCCTGCGCTGACGACAAGGCCGCATTTCCCTGACTGGGCGCGGCCTTAAATCCGCCCCCAAGTGCAAGATAGAGATTGGCAAGCTGCATGCGTTGTTCGCTCTGCACCTGTAGCAAAGCCGAGCGCGATGAGGCATACACCAACTCCTGTTGTGCTACCGCGCGCAGGTCGGCCGATCCGACCTTGTAGCGCACCTTTTCTAGGTCAAACAGGTTCGCGTTGTCGGTTACGGCTTGAGTCAGGAGTGTCTCGCGTTCACGCAGAGCGGACTCGGCTGACAAGGCATTCTCAACCTCGCCGAATGCCTGTAAGGCAATTTGCCCGTAGCTCGCCAGCGCTTGCTCCTGTTCGGCCGAGCGGACATCGGCTTGCGCTTTGAGCGCACCGCCCTGGAAGATCGGGACCAGAACGCCCGCACCCGCGCTCCACGACGGATTGTCCCGATCGGCGAGCACGAACAGCTCGCTCGATACGCTGAGGAGCCCCGCGCTGAGTGTGATGCGTGGCAAGCGCGCGGCTTCGGCTTGTTGTTGGAGGTCGAATGCGGCAGAGAGCGACGCTCGGTGGCAATCACGTCCGGGCGGCGTTCCAGCAATTCCGAAGGGAGACCGGCGGGAAGCATTGCAGGCAGAGGCCCGAACCGCGCCGGCACGGACAGTTCCGCCGCCGGATAGCGGCCCACCAGTATTTCGAGCGCGCGCACCGACTGGTCGCGCACGAGCTTCAACTGGCGGGCCGCGTCGCGATAGGTCTGCAGTGAAGCCTGCACGCTTTCGACATCGATCTGCGTACCACCACCGATCCGCAGGCGCTGCTGGGCGAGGGCATGCAAGTCGTCTGCGCGGTGAATCATTTCGACCGAGAGGTCGTATTGCATCTGCGCTTCGATCGCACCGAACCAGGCCTTGACCACCAGCGCCGCAATAGATTGGCGAGCATATTCAGCATCGGCCTGGGCCGAGGCGAACTGATCTTCCGAGGCTCGCGCTCCATAACGAACGCGTCCCCAGAGGTCGACCTCCCACGATGCGGAGATCAGCTAGCCCTTGAGTCCCGAGCCGTCACCGCCGCCTGCCACCGGGCCGCGCGAGAAAAGACACCGCGGGATAGAGCTCACCGCCCGCGACCTTTACGAGTCCGGCAGCCTGATCGACACGCGCAGCGGCTACCCGCAGGTTGGCGTTAAAAGCGATGGCTTCATAGACAAGCGCACGCAGCCTCGGGTCGCCAAACGAGTCGAACCAGTTGGTTTGCACCGCGCCCGCGACAGCACCGTCCGCCGTCCATGCGGGCGGAACCGGCGCATGGTTGAGCGCGTCGTGCTGGATGTCCATGGCCTCAGGAGGATTCTTGAGCGCACATGCACCCGCGAACAGCAGCGGGAGCAAGACAACCCGATTTGCCCAGGCGCGCATGATCAAACCTTCAGCACGAGATAGTTGACGTAGGAGCCCACGCGGATGATGACCTTGCGCAGAATCTGGATCTCCTCAAGGTGCTCGGTGTAGATCGCTGCATGACCCCGCGCGCCGGCCGCAAGGAAGAGCTCGCGCTGGTCGGGGTCGATCTCGAGCTTCGCGGCAAACCGGCCGGCGGTGTGGGCTCTGTACCGGTGAGCGGCAATAAGCCGCTCGGCGCGAGTTGGCCCTGGCCCTGTGCCCAGACGATCGAGACGACTTGAGCCTTGAGGACTTTCCCGGGAATCGTTCTGAGGGCGATCTCCGCTTCATCGCCGGGCACCACCACGCGCAACTCGTTCTGCTCAAACAGGGCGACGACCTGGTAGTCATTCTCGACAAAACTCATGGCGGGGATCTGAAGGAGCGGCGTGGCAATCGAACCGGGCCGCAATTGAAGATTGATCACCATCCCGTCGCCTGGCGCGACAACGGTGGTCTGCGACAGGTCCCACCGTGCGCTCGCAAGCTGCGCGCGGATCTGTGCGACTTCGGCCTGATCGTCATCCACCGTCGCACCCAATACCGCTCGAACCTGGGCTTCCTGAGCCCGCGCAGCGGCTAGATCAGCTATCAGCGATTTGAGACTGGTCTCGGCCTGTTCCAGCGCGAACCGATCTCCGGCACCGTGTGCGACCAGCTCTCGATTCTCGGTGACACGTGTCCTGGCAAGATCGATCTGTGCGTGCACGGCATCGCTTTTTGCGCTGGCGGCGACGAGGTCCTGCTTGAGCTTGCCGGCTGAGCCTTGCGCGTTGACAAGCTGGGCTTCGAGCGCCTTCACCTGCAATGCAAAAGGAGTGGGGTCGGTGTTCGCCGTCGAAGGCGGAACGGCTGCGATGACGTACATCTTCAACACGATGCGCGAGAACCACCTGATCAAGGCGGGAGACACGATTGCGCTGGGCACGCCGATTTTCACGCCCTATATCGAGATTCCGCGTCTCAACGACTATCAACTGAATGTCGTCAATCTCGGGGCGGATGTCGAGCACGGCTGGCAGTACTCGAAGAAGGAGCTCGACAAGCTTCGCGACCCGAAGGTGAAGGCATTCTTCCTGGTCGATCCGAGCAATCCGCCTTCGGTGAAGATGGATACAGAGAGCCTTGAATACATAGCCGAAATCGTCAAGGAACGTCCCGACCTTATCCTGCTGACCGACGATGTGTACGGGACCTTTGCCGATGACTTCGTGTCGTTGTTTGCGCTCTGTCCTCGCAACACCATCCTGGTCTATTCGTACTCGAAGTACTTCGGCGCGACGGGCTGGCGGCTCGGTGCGATCGCGACCCATCGTGACAACGTGCTCGACGAACAGCTGGCGAAGTTGCCAAAGGAGCACAAGAAGCAGCTCCACGAACGCTATGAATCGATCACAACCGAGCCCGAAAAGCTCAAGTTCATCGACCGTCTGGTCGCGGACAGTCGCACGGTCGCGTTGAATCACACTGCCGGCCTGTCGACGCGGCAACAAGTGTAGATGGTGCTCTTCTCCTTGTTCTCGTTGATGGACACACCCGATGCCTACAAGAACGCGCTCAAGCGCCTGATTCGCAGTCGCAAGCAGGCCCTGTATCGCGAGATCGGTATCAGCTTCAATGACGACGACGTGAACAAGGTCGACTACTACACCATTCTCGATCTCGAGTTCCTGGGCGAGCGCGCCTATGGACGCGAGTTTGTCGACTGGCTGTTGGCTAACACGCAACCTTCGGAAATGCTGTTCCGGCTCGCGAAGGATGCACGCGTCGTGTTGCTGCCTGGACGTGGATTCGGCACCCAGCATCCGTCGGGCCGGGTCTCGCTCGCCAACCTGAATGAAAGCGACTATGTACAGATCGGCCGGTCCATCCGAGCCTTGATGGTGGAGTTCGTGGAGCGCTATAACGCGGCGACCGGCAAGCGTCTCGACAAGAACAAGGTGCTGTAAGGTGCGGCCTAGCCGAACGCGGCGATGTTCAGGAAGGCTCATCTCCGAGCCGGCCGAGAAAATCACGCTGTACGGTCTTGCCGCGTGTGCTGGACGGCTCCTCTGAAACAAAAGCGGGCGCAGTCGACTGCGCCCGCTTGTACGAGGCGCTCTTCTTTAGCGTGCAGCGATGCCCTGGGCGCCCGCCGGCACACCCGTCACTGAACCTACGGAAGCGAGACTGCCATTGGGGTTCACCTGAAAGCCCGTGACCGCACCATTGCCTTCACGGACGTAAAGGAACTTGCTGTTTTTCGTCATGGCGAGATCCAGGGGTGCGCTGACGACGCCCGCGACAGCGTTGAGCAGATGCACCGTGCCGTTCGCCGTGACTTCCAGGCTGCTGAGCGTGCCACTGCCCGCGTTGGCGGTGTAGGCGAAACGACCGTCACCTGTCGCGACCAGCCAGCACGGCGCATTTTGCCCGAGTGGCACTGAATTGCTGATCGGTTGCAGATGGCCAGGTTCGTCTGCATCGTAGGACGACACCGCGCCCGTGCCGGCTTCGGAAACGATCACGTCGTTGCGATCCGTCACGGCGAAGCCAAAGGGGGTGACGCCACTCGACGCGTGCGAAGTCGGCGCCGACGCGTAGCCCAGGAAGTCGAGCTTATACGTGTCGATCAGTTGTGTGCCTTTCTCGGTGACGATGAGTTCTTCCCCGTTGGTGGTGAAGTTCACGTCGGCTGGCTGCGCCGAATTGCCGCCGGCAAGCGGACGTTGCGAATTAGGCAGGGGAATCAGGCGCTGGCCAATCGGGTCGATATAGAACCCGCTGACGTCGGGCGTGCCGGCTGCGTTCACCACGTAGGCGATGAAACCTTTGACGGCAATACTCACAGGCATCGTGCCACCCGATAGTTTGCGATCGACCAGAACCAGCTTGCTCCCCCTCACGGCGAACAACGACACATCATTGCTGCCGGCATTGACCGCCAGCAAGAAGCCATTCGCCAGCGTGAGCGATCCTTGCGAACCCAATGGATCTGCTCCGGTGCCCGCGCCGCGGCCGCCGGTCGAATACGTTCCCGTATAAGAGAGGGTTCCGTTTGCGCTGCGATCGTAGGCCAGAACGGTGTTGCCGGTTGCCTGGTTGGAAAGCACAAATACCGCGCCAGCCGCATCCGTGGTGGGCGCTTGGGCGCTCGCCAGGCCCGCGTGTATCGTTAGCACGGTAAGTAACGCAAAGCTACGTGTGCTTAGGTAGCGAGCCGATTTCATGAGTTGCATGATGACCTCTCCTCGTAACATCAGAGCGTGTTTGGAAACGAAGGGCTGACGGGTATCGCACACGCTGGTTGGCGATGCCCGCGCCGGGGTAACTCCATGGAACGTGTCTCGTGTGCCCGTGTGTGATGCACCGGAACACCCGACGTCTTCCGCAAAGGGTGAGTGGGAACGGAAGACGCGATCGGCCCGACGATGGGCTAGCGAGAGTGGCAGGGACGTGCCGTCGGAGTCCGATCGGCGCTTGGTCGTCCGGACAGGGGCATTCATTACATCTGTGTGCTAAGTGGATACCCTTGGTGGTGGACGATCGAATTCACTGCATCGATTTGTTGGATCGGCATGACATCGATCAACATCACCAGCGCGAAAGGGGCGCACTATCGGCGACATTCAGGCGCATTCTGCTTCGGCCGAAGCATGCGATTCCCATTCAAAAAAGCAGGAATGCAAGGCGGGATACATCGAAAAAATCGATAAATTGACTCCCGCCTTGTTCCGATTCCGGCCCCCAGAGGAGCGATCGACCACCGTCGCACGGCTGACACTTTCGACGACATTCGCGCGCTTTATCGCTTGTAGGGCGCGAGTTCCGGCATTCCGCGGGGCTCAGTCAGCACGGGCGTCGGTCTGCGCGGCCTCCCTCCCAGGAGCGATTCTTATTCGGAGCGCCTATACTGGCGACCGCGCCTGAAAAAAAGCGCCGTGGTTGCACCCTGTTTCGGCAATAAACAGGCAGATCGGAAGCCCGGTCAGACGCCGGCGAGGAGAGGGTCAACCTCGCCAGGAATGCGCACGGGTTTGCTGCGTCTGCTCTGCGAGTCTTCGTTTGCCATGCACGGTGTGCCTTGTCGTTCGTGACGTTCTTGCGTTGCGACCTCTTGGTTCACAGCGCTTTCAACGCTTTGTCTATCATTTCATAAGCAACGAATCAGATATGTCTACATCGCCAAAGATCATCTACACCCTTACCGACGAAGCGCCCGCGCTGGCGACTTACTCGCTGCTCCCCATCGTCAAGGCGTTCACGCGCTCCTCAGGCGTGGCCGTCGAAACTCGCGACATCTCGCTCGCCGGCCGGATCATCGCGGCGTTTCCCGATTTTCTGAGCGCGGAACAAAAAGGATCCGATGATCTGGCGGAACTCGGCGC
Organism: Burkholderiales bacterium; assembly: GCA_026225235.1. Classification (GTDB taxonomy): domain Bacteria; phylum Pseudomonadota; class Gammaproteobacteria; order Burkholderiales; family Burkholderiaceae; genus Pararobbsia. Next base: position 8,935 of record JAMFSK010000038.1, on the reverse strand, counting down.
GCTCACCACGCGCCCGGAAGCCAACATCATCAAGCTGCCGAACATCAGCGCCTCCGTGCCGCAGATGAAGGCAGCCATTGCCGAACTGCACAAGCAGGGTTTCGCCGTGCCGGCCTATCCGGACGAAGCGAAGACCGACGCCGAAAAAGACATTCGGACACGTTACGACAAACTAAAAGGCAGCGCCGTGAACCCGGTGCTGCGCGAAGGCAACTCGGATCGCCGCGCGCCGCTGTCGGTCAAGAATTACGCACGCAAGCATCCGCACAAGATGGGTGCCTGGAGCGCCGATTCGAAATCACACGTCGCTCATATGAGCTCGGGCGATTTCTACGGCAGCGAGAAGTCGGCGCTGATCGGCGAGGCCAGCAGCGTCAGGATCGAGTTGACGGCGACCGATGGCACGAAGACGGTGCTGAAAGAAAAGACGGCCGTCAAGGCGGGCGAAATCATCGACGCCTCCGTGATGAGCAAGAAGGCGCTGCGCAGTTTCATCGAAGCAGAGATCGCCGACGCCAAGAGCCGCGACGTGCTGTTTTCGGTGCACCTGAAGGCCACCATGATGAAGGTCTCCGACCCCATCATCTTTGGTCATGTCGTCTCGGTGTTCTACAAGGATGTCCTCGCGAAGCATGCAGCGGCACTGGCCAAAGTCGGCTTCAACCCGAACAACGGCATTGGTGATCTGTATGCGCGCCTGAAGGATCTGCCTGCCGAGACGCGCGATGCGATCGAAGCAGACATCAAGACGCAATACGCGCAACGTCCGCATCTGGCGATGGTCAATTCGGACAAGGGCATCACGAGCCTGCACGTGCCGAGCGATGTGATTGTCGATGCATCGATGCCGGCCATGATTCGCGAGTCGGGCAAGATGTGGGGCGCAGACGGCGCGCTGCACGACGCCAAGGCAGTGATTCCGGACCGGTGCTATGCGGGTGTCTATCAGACGGTTATCGAGGATTGCCGCCAGCATGGTCCGTTCGATCCGGTCACGATGGGCAGCGTGCCCAACGTCGGCCTGATGGCGCAAGCTGCTGAAGAATACGGTTCGCACGACAAGACATTCCAGATCCCGGCGGACGGCGTCGTTCGTGTCATCGACACGGCGGGCACGGTCGTGCTCGAGCAAGCGGTCGAAACTGGCGACATCTGGCGCATGTGTCAGACGAAGGACGCGCCGGTGCAGGACTGGGTCAAGCTGGCCGTCAATCGTGCCCGCGCGACGAACACACCGGCGGTCTTCTGGCTCGATCCGGCTCGCGCGCATGATGCCCAGATCATCAAGAAGGTCGAGCAGTACCTGAAAGACCATGACACCAGTGGTCTCGATATCCGCATCATGACCCCGGTCGAAGCCACGCAATTCTCGGTCGACCGGATTCGTGACGGTAAAGACACGATTTCTGTCACGGGCAACGTGCTGCGCGACTACCTGACCGACCTGTTCCCAATCATGGAACTCGGTACCAGCGCAAAGATGCTGTCGATCGTCCCGCTGATGGCTGGTGGCGGCATGTTCGAGACGGGGGCGGGCGGTTCGGCACCCAAGCATGTGCAGCAGCTCGTTGAAGAAGGCTTTCTGCGGTGGGACTCGCTGGGTGAGTTCCTCGCGCTGGCAGCGTCGCTCGAACATCTGGGCAATGCCTACGGCAACCCGAAGGCCAACGTGCTGGCCAAGACGCTTGATCAGGCGACCGGCAAGTTCCTTGATCTGGACAAGTCGCCGGGCCGTAAGGTCGGCGGACTCGACAACCGCGGCAGCCATTTTTATCTGGGGCTGTACTGGGCCCAGGCTCTGGCCGAGCAGACGGAAGACAAGGCGTTGCGGGCGCAGTTCACCGAGATCGCCAAGGCGCTTGGCGACAACGAAGCCCGTATCCTCGAAGAACTGAGTGCAGCGCAGGGCAAGCCCGTGGAGATCGGCGGCTACTACCGTCCCGATGTTGAGCTGACGAGCAAGGCCATGCGCCCGAGCGCGACGATGAACAAGGTCGTCGACGGCATCGCCTGATTTAATTAAGGCGTCGTGCAGAAAGAAGAATGGCGCCCGCGGGCGCCATTCTTCTTTTCTAACGTTTAAACGTGGACTTCTTCCCAGTCTCCGAGGGTTTCCGGAATCTCGAACGTCGACGTGTCGACCTCGGACAAGTGCGGGCAGGTCAGACCCTGCGCGAGGTTCGCGGCCGCATGCTCGGGGCTCGAAAATGCACCGAGCGAGTCATTGCCGAACGTGGCCTCCCAGCCCTCGTGAGCCGGCAAAATGTAGAACGATCCCTGGTTCGATCCAAAGCGAAAGCCTTTCATCTTAGTCTCCCTGTAATCAACAAACGAAATCGGTGATGGTTGCCTGCCAGACGCGGCAACGGCCTCAATGGCGATCTCTGTTATCGACCCTGTTTCACATACTCCACTGCGTGAAGGCCGACTCATGTAAATGAGTCTACGCGGCGAGGGGTGGGGGATCCGATGAAAAACCTGTTCGTTTTGAAAATTAATATCATTATAATTCAATACGTTAGAATAATTTCCTGCATTATGAAACGCGTTTCGGCATAGCGGGAGCGCGAGTTTTTGCCACGCAACATAATTTTTTACACCGTAAGGACCCGTGCCACATCGTGAAAAATCAACGATCGGTTTCACTCAGACCGGCTATCCACTGCTCGACGTTCTGGACGGTGTCGATATAAAACCATTTGTAGAGGTTTTCAGAGACGTAGCCGATATGCGGTGTGGCAAAGACGCGCGGTGATTCACGGAAGAAGTGGTTGGCCGGCAGCGGTTCTTCGGCGAACACATCCACGGCATATCGTGCGATCCGTTCGGCCGTGAGTGCGTCGACGATCGCTTCCTCATCGACGATGGGTGCTCGCGAGGTATTGATCAGAAAACTGTCTGGCTTCATGAGCGCCAGTTCCGCCTTGCCGACCAGTCCTTTCGTTCGCTCGCTCATGCGCACATGAATGGACAGGAAGTCCGACATCGAAAAGAGTTCATCCCGCGTCACGCGTTTGACCCCTTGCGCTTCAGCGGTCTGCGAGTCCAGATTCTGGCTCCATGCAATGACGTTCATGCCGAATGCCAGGCCGACCTTGGCGACCCCAGACCCGACGCTTCCGAGGCCGAGGATGCCCAGTGTCTTTCCCCTGAGATCGGCCCCGATCGAGGTCTGCCATCCGCCGTTTCGTAAGGACAGATGCTGACGCGGAATATCGCGCGCGGCCGACAGCAGGAGGGACCAGGTAAATTCGATGGTGGGCGACGACATATAGCGTGTATGCCGGACCTCGACACCATGGTCAGCGGCCGCATTGAGATCAATCGAGGCATTCCCGGGTCCGGTCGAAGAGATGAGCTTCAGCTTCGGCAGCGCGGAAATGATTTCCCGCGTCAGCGGCGTGCGCTCCCGCATGACACAGACTACGTCAAAGGGTTTGAGCCGCTCGATGACCTCTTTGTCGGTCGACACATGATCCTGAAAGACCGTGACCTCTGCGCGTTGTTTCACCGCGCTCCAGTCAGCGAGCTTGAGGGCGACGCCCTGATAGTCGTCAAGAACTGCAATTCGGATGGAGCGGTCAATATCGTTCATGATCTCTTTTGACGGGGTGGGTTAAGTCACCCCCTATTGTGAGAGCAGAACGGTTTTCGGTGCATCACACATAAGATCAGGTCGCGGCCACCTGGGCCGGTTCCGTCCAAGCCATCCCCTCGCGTGCTAAACGAGGCGGCCTGTGCAGCGCACCAAAGCACCAAACGTATCAGGCGAGAACGCCGGGAGGAACCTCCTTGCGCTGCGCACACCACCGGGTAGCCACCGCACACACGATCAACAAGAATCCCGTCACAAAGAACACCGCGTGCAGACCGAGATGCACGCCGATCACGCCACCAATCAACGGGCCCACGACCTGACCGGAGAACTGGGCCGATTGCAGATAGCCCAGCATCTTGCCCGACTCGTGGTCGGCAACCGAATGGCGCACCAGCTTGGCGATCGAGGGCAGCAAGCCGGCGAGCGTCATACCCATCAGCCCGCGCAAGGCCGCCAGTTGCCACCAGTGGGTGACAAAGGCCTGCGGCACCATGACGAGTCCCGTCAACACCAGGCAGGCAGTAATCACATTCCATCCGCCGATACGATCCGCAAGCGCCCCGAGTCGAGCCGCGGTCAACATGCTTCCCAATGCCGAGCAGGCCATGACGATGCCTGCGGTCCGGGCTAGTTCGTTGGTGGGTACGCTGAGGTGCGAGATGTACACGGTGATGATCGGCTCGATCGACATATTGGCGAGCAGCACCATCATCGCGGTGGAAAGCAGGGTGACGATGACGATGCGGTTGGTGGTTTTCGGCGCGTCGGAAGGAGCGGCCGCCACGCGACGCTTGACGTCGGATTCAGGGCGAAAGTCTTCACGTACCAGCAAGATCGTGAGCAGCGCGGCCACCGCGATCATGGCGCCCCCCACGAAGAAGGTACTGCGGATGCTGATCAGGGAAGGCAGCAGGCCGCCGACCAGCGGGCCGGCGAGATTGCCGGCAAGCGCGCCCGTGGACAGAATCCCCAGCGCCCATCCCGCCCGTTCACGTGGCACCTGCGTGCCGATCATCACGATCGAAGCCGATGCATAACCGCCGATCAACCCGGCGAGCAATCGAAGCCCTACGAGCTCGTAGACGTTGTGTGCCATCCCGATCAGAGACATCACGATCGCCATGCCGACCGCGGCGCGCACCAGCATCGGCTTGCGACCATACCGGTCGGCCAGACGACCCCAGACCGGTGCGGTAGCCGCCGTGCCCAGGAAAGTCGCACCGAAGGCGACGCCCGACCACTGGACCACCGCAGCTTGAGAGGTGACGCCGAGTTGCTGCACATACAGCGGCAGAAACGGCAGCAGCATGCTCAAACTGACGAGGGTCGTGAACGAGCCGAATACGCAAACGGCAAGGTTGCGTCGCCAGTAGAGCATATTTCGCCCCGCATAACTGACCGGTTCCGGGAACGGGGTGGTTCTGGCGAATGCACTAGCTGGCTGGTCCATAAGACCCTCGGGGCAGTAGCCGCGGGCTGCGGCCAATTTCACGGGCCTAGTCTAGACACGAGCGCGCGGCGAGAGAATCGTCGCCCGACGGCAGGCATTCTTCCGTGTGGCGGTTCAATGGGGGTCGGTGAATGCCTTGAGCGCTTCGAAGAGCGATCGCAACCGGGGTACGGCGAAGTCGACGAAAGCACGGACCTTCGGCACGGCGAGGCGTCCCTGCGGCGTGAGCAGGTGGACAGGGAGGGGCGCGTGCTCGTGCTCGGTCAGCAGGATTCTCAGCGAGCCGTCTCGCACCTGATTGGCGACGTGATACGAGAACAGCCGCGTCACGCCGTGTCCCTCGACGGCCGAAGCGACCGCGCCCTGGACGCTGTTGACAATCAGCCGCGGCGCGAAGTGCACCGCTTGCGGAACCGCGGACTGGTTCGTCGATGGAAAACTCCAGGAGTCGACGCCGAAATGCGTCATGGAGATGATCTGATGCCCGGCGAGATCCGCGGGAACTGTGATCAGCGGGTGTTTGTCGAGATAGCGGGGCGATGCCGCGACAACGCGGCGCACTTCGCCAACCGGCAGCGCCACGAGAGTCGAGTCGGCCAGATGGGCGAAGCGCAATGCGATGTCGATGCCTTCGTCTATCAGGTTGACCGGTCGATCGAGCAGATGCAGGCGTGCGGCGACGTCCGGATGGAGATCCACGAACTCATCGAGAAGCGGGCGCAAGAAATCCTGGCCCGCTGCGACCGGCGCAGTTAGCGTGAGCATGCCGCGGGGCGCCGAGCGTTCACCGGCAATCAGCAGATCGGCTTCTTCCAGATCTGTCAGGATACGGCGGCAGGCGACGGCGTAGTGTTCCCCGGCCGCACTCAGTTTGATCGTGCGCGTGGTGCGGTGGAGCAGCGCCATGCCGGCGTGCGTCTCGAGAAACGCGATGGCGCGGCTGACGGCGGCGGGAGAGCGGCCGAGCTTTCGGCCCGCTGCGGCAAGACTGCCTTCGTCGAGCGTGGCGACAAACACTTTCATCGCGTCGATTCGATCCATCTGTCGTTCAGTCCGGGGAAAGCGTCTTTATCGATGCGCATGGGGCGCAGACAGTCTCAGCATGGCTGTCGCCGAAAGCCGCGTCAATGCCACGCCCCCTGGGAGCGTACCGGATGCCTCACACCGCGTGCACGGACAGGCTGTCCATGACATACGGTGCATACCGGAAGTCACGAATGCCGACGATACGATCATCGGCCCAGTCGAGCAGGATGACATAAGCGATGTCGTCGACCGTCAAAGTCGGATCGTGAGCCAGCAGGACAAACTGATGCTCCGACCAGCCCAGGGCGAGCCGGCAAGCCGGGGCCTCCTCATAGCGCGAAAAGTAAGTCAGAACCTCCTTGCGACCCGCTAGGCGAGTGCGGTTGACGAGGTCGAGTCTTACCTCTTCCGACAGCAGGTCCCGTAGCGCATCGAAGTCACGTGCATTGAAGCGTTCGGCGTAGGCGCGCAGACGTTCCCGGTCCGGCGTGGCCAGTTTGGGGATCGCGTCTTCGGAGGCATCGACCAGCTCGCGCAGTCGCGCCCGGCCTCGATGCAAGGCGGCTTTCACCGCAGCGAGACTCATGCCCAGGATGTCGACCGTTTCGGCCAATGAATAACCCAGCACGTCGACCAGGACAACACTCGATCGCTGGACCGTCGTCAGGTGCAGGAAGGTGGCGAGGCTGGCCGCCGCCACTACGCGCGCATCGGCCTGCGAACCGAGGTCGATGAGGTTGTCGAGTGCCTCGTCGGACTCGGCGAAACCCTGCCGTTTGCGGCGGCGCAGCGCATCGAGGGCAGCGTTGTGAGCGATACGCAGCAGCCAGCTTTCCGGGTGCAGGATATCGCCCGCCGAGGGGAAGGCGAGCAGGGCGTGCGTGAGCGCCTCCTGAACAACATCCTCGCCATCGAAGGCCGACCCGACCATGCGCGTGCAATAGCGATGAAGACGAGGGCGCACCGCCGCCATCAATCGGGTCAGTCCTTCTGCATCCAAGGTCTGCGTCTCCAAGATTTCCCCCATTCCGCCGTGACTGTTAATGGCTAGACGCTGCGAGTCATCAAAAGGATGCGGCGTTCGCGAGAAAAAGTCTTTTTAAATCACGAATCCTATGGTCTGTCCGCGTCGTCTTTACGATATCGGCTCCGCCCGGAGCCGACCTTCTTTGGACGGAGAACGATCATGCAGAGAGTGACATTGGTGCGCTATGCAGTGAAGCCGGAGCACGTAGCCGAGAACGAACGGCTCTCCCGGGCCGTTTTTGAAACGCTTCGGGAAGAAGCGCCCGAACAGCTGACCTACTCGCTTTACAAAAACGGCCACGAGTTCGTTCACCTCTTCGTGAACCTCGGCTCGGACGAGTCGGCCGTCATCACCGAACTTCCGGCCTTCAAGGCATACCAGAAAGACCTGTCCACGCGATACGAGGCGCCCCCCGAGGTCACCCGTCTGAGCGTCGAGCTGATCGATTCGTATGGCTTGCCGGTAGCGGCGAGGGTGGATTGACGTCGAGGTGAGGAAGGCGCCGCGCCACGCGAATGCCGGTAACTCGCACGGCAAGACCGCCTTGTTCGCTGACGCGTCGTAAAGTCAGTACCGCCCGGTGACGCAGGGCGACCTGTCTTGCGATCGCCAGCCCGAGCCCCGATCCCAGTGCGCTCGCCTGTTCGCCGCGGTAAAACCGGTCGAACAGGCGCTCGAGTTCGTGCTCGGGCACACCGGGCCCGTTGTCCGCTACTTCGATCCAGACCCCTTCGCTCGACTGCCCAATCAAGACATCGACCTTCCCACCGCCTGGCGTATAGCGGATCGCATTGTCGACGAGGTTGCCGAGCAGCACACCGAACGCATGCGGATCGCCTACGACCATACAGAGGGTCGCTTGTGACGTGAGACCTGAAGGTTCGAGCCCAAGGTCCAGTTGCTTCTCCTCAGCGAGGATCGAAGCATCGGCCACGATCTGGGCGGCCAGGGCATGAAGGTCGAACGATGCCATCGGGGCCGGCACGGCGGCGTCTTCGCGCGCCATCGTGAGCAACTGATTGACGAGGTGGATGGTGCGCTTGAGCCGTTCATCGAGTTTGGCCAGCACCTCAGGATCGCCGTTGACGGTGCCGTTGCGCACCGCGAGTTGAAGCTGAAGCTTGAGTGCGGTCAATGGCGAGCGCAGCTCATGGGCGGCATCGGCCACGAAGGTGCGCTGCCCCTGGAGGGCGAGGTCGAGGCGTGCGAGCAGGTCGTTCAGCCCATCGACAAGGGGACGGAGTTCGACCGGCACGTGCCGACCGGGCTCGATGGGATCGAGTACTTCAGCAGACCGCTTCGCCAGTTCGACGGATAGGGCGTGAACAGGGCGCAGACCACGGCTCACGACGATCAGGACCAGGATCACTGCCCCGGGCAGCAGAAGGGCAAGCGGCCACAGGGTCCGTGCGGCGAGCTGGAACCCCAGGGCATTGCGCACGGAGACGGGCTGCGCAACCTGAATGAAACGGTCGGACTGAACAAGCCCATAAACGCGCCAGCGCCGCTCGTCGTGTTCGATAGTCTGAAAGCCCGGTGACTGCCGTGGCAGCGTTTCGTCTTCAGGCAGGCCATAGATCGGCCGGCCGTCGGCCCGCCAGGTCTGAATCACGATTCGGTCGTCGCTGAGGCCTTCGAGGACTCCGTCGGGCTGACTCGCAAGATCGGTTGTGGCGACCGCACGCGGGAGCGAGAGGGCGATCGCGCGCAGCTCGTAGTCGAAGAGCTCAGCCGCCTCATTGCGCGCAGTATGAAAGATCGCAAAACCGGCGACCGTGCTTACGAGCGCGAGCCCGCAGATCAGCCAGCCGAGCAGCCAGCGCCGGATCGAATT
>JAMFSK010000001.1 GCA_026225235.1 Burkholderiales bacterium | reverse complement strand
GGATCGTACGTGAGGTAGCGCTGCCAGAGCTGGTAGGCGACCGGGGCCATTCCCATCGGCGTGCCCGGGTGACCGGAGTTCGCCTTCTGCACGGCGTCGATCGACAGCGTGCGGATCGTGTTGATGCACAACTGATCGATATCGCCGGCCTTGGCGGGGGTTGCCGCACCGCCGCTCGCGATATCGCGTTCAGCGGCTTGCACGATAGAACCTGCGGCGGGATTCATAAGCCATCGTTTCATATCCTGTGCTCCATCAAGGTTCGCTTGCTTCCTGGTGTTTCGGTGATCGCCCCGTCGGCTTATTGCTTGTCGGGTGCGATCGGCGTCCAGGCGCGACCGTCGCGCGCCAGCATGGCATCGGCTCCGGCGGGCCCGGCCGAACCGGCCTCGTACAGTTCCGGTTGTGCGCCCTTCTCTGCCAGGTCGATCGCGGGTTGCACGGCCGCCCAGCTCGCCTCGATGGTGTCGGCGCGCTGAAACAGCGTGGCGTCGCCCAGCAGGCATTCATAGACGAGGGACTCGTATCCGACGTTCGACTGATCGCCGAAAAAGTCCTTGAAATCGAACGACGATTCGACTTCGCCGATATGGCTCAGCGGACCCGGTACTTTGACGTTGAACTTCATCGCGGCACCATGATGCGGATCGATCTGCACCGTCAGTACGTTCGACGGAGGTTCGACCACTTTGCCGCCGGTCCGCAACGGGGCTGCGCCCTTGCCCTCGGCGTCCTGCGCACCCGAAGCGTGGCTGAATAAACCATAGGGCTCAGGCTTGAAGTGAATCGCGATCTCGGTGAACCGACCCCCGAGCCGCTTGCCCGTACGCAGGTAAAACGGCACGCCCGCCCAACGCGGCGTGTTGATCGTCAGCTTGAGCGCAACATAGGTTTCTGTCGTGCTGTCAGCTGCGACTTTGTCTTCTTCACGATAGCCTTTTGCCGCCTCGCCATCGACCTTCCCGGCCGAGTATTGGCCGCGCGCCACGTCTTCAATCTTGACGGCCTGCACGGCCTTGAGCAGTCGTGTTTTCTCGTCGCGTACGGCCTCGGCCTCGAGCGACTTCGGCGGCTCGATGCCGATCATCGAAAGTAACTGGAACAGATGGTTAGGCACCATGTCGCGCAGCGCGCCCGTGGTCTCGTAGAAGTTTCCGCGCGAGCCGACACCAATCGTTTCCGCCGCCGAAATCTGCACATGGTCGATCGACTCGGCACGCCATGCAGGTTCGAATAACCGGTTGGCGAAACGCATCGCAAGCACGCTCTGCACCGCGTCCTTGCCCAGGAAGTGATCGATCCGGTAGAACTGGCTTTCGTCGGCCACTGCAAGAATCTTGCGGTTGAGCTCACGCGCGCTGGCCAGATCGGAGCCGAACGGCTTCTCGATGATCACGCGGCGGAACCCTCCCCCTTGCGAGCCTTCCTTGCTTTCCTTGAGCAGACCCGCCTTGCCGAGTTTCTCGACCACCGGGCCGAAAAAGCGCGCACTCACGGCGAGATAGAACACCGCGTTGCCCTTGAGCTTGTCGTTCAGCTTGGTGTACGTTTCGTCGGCGTCGAAATCGGCCGTGAAATATTCCATCCGGTCGGTGACCCACTTCCACGTCTTGGGGTCGACCTTATCGGCATGAAACTCGGCATGCGGGTCGTCGGCCAGTTCCTTGAGTGTGTCGCTCAGCTGTTTGCGCCAGTCGTCGGTGCTCAGATCGTTGTGATCGACCCCGAGGAAGTGCGTCTGATCGTCGAGCAGTTGGTCGTGGACGAGGTTATAGATCGACGGCATCAACAGCCGCTTAGTCAGGTCGCCGCGCGCGCCAAAAATAACGATCGTGCAAGGCGGCGCCGGTGTGGCGCCCGCTGTGCTGGTGGAACTGGAACCCGGCTGTGCCTCGGGGACGCTCATCCGAAACCCTCCTTGTCAATGCGATTGGACCGCCGCGAGCGCGACGACCACAAAGACTGCTGACAGCAATTCCCATGCCGCGCGACGAGGCGAAACCGACGCCCTGTTCGACCGCGTGCAGCTCCGATACGTACCGGAGCGTCGTAGAGTGTATGCCTAAGCGCGCATTATTTCCGTGCAGCTTGGCGACCCTGGCTGGACCCTGGCTGACAGATGGTAAGGAGATGCCTCGAGATGGCGAACGACACATTTGTGCCATGCGACGGACACGCGAGCGTTCTTCGTGTGCTCGCCGTGGGCAAGCCGTAAGGGAGTTCGGACCGGCCCGCTTACGGCAGGATTTCAAGCGCGAGAGCGATGCCCTGCCCCCCGCCGATGCACAGGGTGACCACGCCGCGCCGCAGGCCATCTCGCCGCATCGAATGGAGCAGCCGGGTCGTCAGGATCGCGCCTGTCGCTCCGATCGGGTGACCGTGCGCGATCGCCCCACCTTCGACATTGATGATGTCATCCGGCAGGCTAAGCTGCTGAGCGACCGCGAGCGGCACTGCGGCAAATGCTTCGTTGATCTCGATCCGCTCGATGTCCGTGAGCGACCACCCTGCCCGTTCGAGCGCCTGACGGACCGCAGGCACAGGGCCCAGGCCAAACATGCCAGGCTCGACCGCGGCAACGCCAAAGCTCACGAGGCGGGCGGCCGGTTCGATCCGGTGCGCGTCGGCAAACGAGCTTGATGCGACAATCATGGCCGCGGCGCCGCTGTTAAGGCCCGGTGCGTTGCCTGCCGTGATGGTGCCTTCGGGACGAAACGCGGGCCGCAGTTTTGCGAGGCTTGCGACTGTCGTCTCGGGACGCGGCGTCTCATCCTCCTCGAAACGAATCGCGCCCTTGCGCCCGGCGATCTCGACAGCCACGATTTCCGGTGCGAAATGCCCCGCTGCTTGAGCGACGCTGAAACGCTGCTGCGAGCGAGCGGCCCAGCTATCCTGGGCTTCACGGCTCAGGCCGGCTTTCGTGACAAGATCTTCGGTATGCCAGCCCGAATGCTCCGATGAAAACGCATCCACGAGACCGTCGCGCAGCATGCTGTCGAAGACTTCCGCGTTGCCCATCCGGTAGCCCCAGCGTCCCCCGTCGAGCAGATAGGGCGCGCGATCCATATTTTCCATGCCGCCCGCAATGCTCGCTTCTGCAAGACCAAGCCAGACTTCCTGTGCGGCTGACGCAATCGCCTGCGCGCCCGAACCGCAGACACGGTTGACGGTCAGCGCAGGTACCGAGACCGGCACGCCACCATGGATCGATGCCTGGCGCGCGGGGTTCATCCGATTGCCCGCCTGGATCACATTGCCGAGCGTGACGGAATCGATCTCTTCCGCGGCGAGCCCGGCGCGCTTGAGCGTCTCGCGGACTACCGCGGCGCCGAGCTCGGTGGCCGGAATACTCTTGAGCGAACCGTTATAGGTACCGATCGCAGTCCTGACCGGATGACACAACACGACTTCAGATGTTTGCATGATGCACTCCACTGTGAATGGGGAGCGTAACCGGCAGGTCGTCGAATGACCGGGGGCCGCCCCTATTGGATGACCGATAACATTCTATTAAAGCTGGCGAGGTCGTGCTCGGCGGCACGTATTCGCGAATGACCGACATCAACTACCAAGGAACTCACTCGGGTTCGGGTTCGGATTCGATGACGGGCTCCACGACTGGCCCTGTCGGGTTATCGAATTGACGTCCGGTCATGCCAAACAACTCACTTCGCAGGTGTGCCGCTCGATCGATACCGAAACGCGCTTCGAATTCGCGCTGCGCAATTCGCCAGATCACACTTGCCTGAACGAGCCGTTGCTTGCCACGCTCGGAGACCGACAAGCGCAGCACGCGCGAGCGCGGCGAGGTGGCCTGACTGATCACGAGCCCGTCTTTCTCGAGCACCTGCAGCGCGCGCACCATGGTGGTCCGCTCAATCATCACGATGCGTGCGAGTTCCACCATCGTCATCGGCGCACGGCCCGTGAGACGGCGAAGGATGGTGAACTGTGGCGCAGTGAGACCGACAGGATCGAGCGAGCGCTCGTAGTGCAAGGTGATATACCGTGCGGCCCGCCGCAAGACGAACTCGAGGTTATCTTCGGCGTTCGCGTCGTCGGGCTGATCCGCCAGCTCAAGCGAAGCGGATTCGGACGAATTGCCTCGTGTCATACACGGAACTCAGTTCGCCT
>JAMFSK010000037.1 GCA_026225235.1 Burkholderiales bacterium | reverse complement strand
TGCAGTTGCTAGCTTCGCAAGCCGCTATTTCGCTCGAGAATGCGGCGCTCTTTACCGAGCTCCAGCGCAGCGAAGCTTTCCTGGCTCAAGGCCAAAGCATCAGCCATACGGGTACCTTCGGCTGGAGCGTGGCAACCGGAGAGTTTTACTGGTCAGAGGAAAACTACAACATCTTCGAATACGGCCGAGGGGTCCAAGCTTCCGCTGAACTCGCATTCCAGCGCATGCATCCCGACGAACGGGATTCTGTGCGACGTGCGTTTGACGAGGCGGTCCGGGGAAAGACCGATTTCGACAGGGAACATCGTATGCTAATGCCGGACGGGAGAATCAAGCACGTGCACACCACCGGTCGGACGGTGAACACGGGCGACCTCGATTTTGTGGGAGCCGTTCGTGACATCACGGAGCGCAAGCAAGCGGAAGAGGCCTTGCGCCAGGCACTGACCGATCTTGCACGCATCAACCGGGTGACCACCATGGGAGAGCTCACAGCGTCCTTAGCTCACGAAATCACTCAACCCATTGCGGGTGCCGTTTTCAACGCCAACGCCGTCTTGCGGTGGCTCAATCGTGATCAGCCTGACCTCGATGAAGTGCGAGCGGCGGCCACCAGAATTGTGAGTGATGGCCACCGTGCTTCCCAGATTCTCAGCAGAATCCGTGGACAATTCGAAAAGGGTGTCCTGAATCGGGAGGTCTTGGGTGTTAGCGAGATCATTTGGGAAACCGTCGGCTTGCTGCGCGGCGAGGCAGCGCGATACAACATATCGGCCCGAACGGAACTGGCGGCCGATCTTCCCCGGGTCATTGGAGACCGGGTGCAGTTGCAGCAAGTCGTGATGAATCTGATCATCAATAGTATTGAAGCGATGAAGGACGTTGACGGAACACGCGAGATGGTCATCCGGTCGCACCCGGTCGAAAACGAGGAGATTCTTGTCTCGGTCAGCGATAGCGGCACGGGGGTTCCGCCGCAACTCGTGGAACAGATCTTCGACCCGTTCTTCACAACCAAACCCCACGGTACCGGCATGGGACTTCGCATCAGCCGATCGATCGTTGAGTCGCATGGAGGGCGCTTATGGGTCGTCGGCGCCCAAGGACGAGGTGCTGCTTTTCAGTTCACGCTGCCCACTGCAGATGCGGGCCGCACATGATTTTTTGATTCTGGTTTTTTTAGTTCGATTGGCGTGCGCTTCGATGAGCCAAGTCCCATCGTGTCAGACACCGGAGAAGAAGCTGCTGATACGATTCAGACTTACTCGGTCAGCCGAGTCGAATACAAATCGATTAACCAGTCGATGAAAATGTCGACCCGCCGTGGTCGGGTTCGATTAGGCATATACACAACGGACACGGGACGAGGATTCGACGGATAGTCTCGCAGAACCTTCTTCAGCCGACCAGATCTCACGTGGGCATCGAGTATGAAAGTGCCACCCTGAATCAGCCCGAGGCCCGCAAGCCCGCATGCCACGTAGGTATCTGCGTCGTTCACCACGATCGTGCCCTTCAGTGAAACCGTACGGAACGCGGTTCCTTCGAGAAACTCCCAGCTTCTGATGCGGCCCGATTTCATGGCGTAGCCCACGCCAACGTGTTTGCTAAGGTCGTCCAGAGTGAAGGGCTCGCCGTAGGCTTCGATATAGTCGGGCGATGCGTAGGTCAATGTCTTGTAGGTGCCAACTGGTCTGGCGACTAGTCCAAGTTCGACGACCGGTCCCACCTGCACGGCGCAGTCGAGCCCATCTTCGATGAGGTCGGGATGTTGGTCAGCGATGCGAATGTCGAGTTGAATGTCAGGGTTGCGAGCCAGGAACTTCGGTAGTTCCGGGATCACGATCGGCTTCGCGACAAGCGAAGGCATGCTCACTCGGACGCTTCCACTGTTGCTTCCTTTGGACGCGAGCGCATCGGCATCCATGTCGTCCAAGTCCCGCAGAAGTCCCACGCAACGTTCATAGTAGCGAAGTCCGGCGTCAGTCGGTTTGCTTCGCCGGGTCGTTCGATTCAGGAGCTTCACACCCAAATCCGACTCGAGAACCTGCACCATGCGACTGACATAGGCTGTTGACATATGCAGTACTTCGGCGGCTCCCCTGAAGCTGGTCGACTCGACCACCTTCACGTACGCCTTCATTGCAGCAATCTTGTCCATTGTGCGGTGTCGTGTCCTACCTTCATTTGAAGACAGCTAAAAAAGTAATCTCTTCTGATAGAGTATCTTCGACAGCAGGGAATACGAGATTCTTATATGGCGATACTGACAACTGAAGATCTAACCGGCGAACTCTCTCCTAGCCGGCTGTTGCGCCGCATTCACAGATTGCTGGTGACGCGTGTTGATTCGCTCTTCGATGACGAAGAGCTCACCGTCGTCCAGTGGACCGCTTTAAAGCTCATCCGCGATGGCACGGACACGACCGCAGGAGAGTTGGCCCGGTCGATGGGCATCGCGACAGGTGCCACGACTCGACTGATCGATAGCCTCGAAGCGATCGGGTACATCAAGCGTGACCTGAGTTCTTCCGATCGACGGGTCGTCCGTCTCGTGCTCACAAAATCCGGCGAGGCAAAGCACGCCGAAAGGGTGCCGATCATGGTCGCGAGCTGGAACGAGATTCTTGCCGACTTCAAAAAACAGGAGGCGGAGCAATTGATCCGTCTTCTAACGAAGCTCCTTCACTCAATGGAACACGTTGTCGAGCCAGGCCGCCGCGGTGATCGAGAAGAGGCGGACTGACCCACGCATCGGACGCGACGGTCAGCCCCCGCGACGAGCCCGGATTCGCCCGCTTGAGCAGAGTCACGACAAGGCCCACTTCCGCACACGGGCGGCCCTACTGATCGCGCCCGTGGAACTTCGACTCCGCTACTAATCAGCTGCCGCGACGTGCTTCGCCGGTGCCGGCTTGCGAGTCATCCAGACCACAAGCACCATCGCCATCGCGAGCCAGCCGCTGACATAGAAGATGTCCAGCGACGACAACAGGTAAGCCTGATTAATGGTCTCTCGCATAATGGTTCCGGCAGCCTGCAAAGGATTCATGCCCTGAGCCTGAAGCTGCTCGGTTGCCTGACGATAGATCGGCGAGAAGTCGTGGCTCGTTTCGACCAGCCTGCTCTGGTGCAACGCCTCGCGACGATCCCAGAACGTCGTAATCAGCGACGCGGCAAAGCCCCCCGACGTGATGCGGGCAAAGTTCGAAATCCCGGTCGCAGACGGGACGCGCTCGGGCGGTATGCCGTCGAGCAGGATATGCAGAAGCGGCACAAAGAACATACTCAGCGCAAAGCCTTGCAAGAACAACGGCATGGCGAGCGTCCAGAAAGTGGCATCCGGCGTATAGCGAGAGCGCAGGAAGAAGCCTGCCGAGTACGCAACAAAGGAGCCGGTGGCCATCCAACGCGGATCCACCTTGAGCCGCCCGACCGGCGTCGTCATCAACACCGCGATGAGACCGCTCGGAGCCGCCACGCACCCCGCCCACGTCGCGGTGTATCCCATCTGCTCTTGTAGCCACAGCGGCAGCAAGACGTTGTTGGAAAACATCAACGCATACCCTAGGCAGGTCGCAAGAACACCAAAGCAGAAATTTCGCCGCTTGAACAACGTCAAGTCCACTGCAGGCCGGCTTTCTGTGAGCTCCCAGATCACCCAAGCCACAAAGCCAAACGCTGCGCAGATCGCCAGAACAACAATCAATGTGTTGTTGAACCAATCACGGTCTTTGCCCAGATCGAAGAGCGTTTGCAGGCTAAACACCCAGAACGCGAGCAGCCCCAACCCCACTTTATCGATCGGAAACTTGCGCTTTGGCGTCTCACGCTTCGCAAGAAATTTCCATGTCACCACGCCTGAGACCAATCCCACGGGCAGGTTGATCAAAAAGATCCATCCCCAGTGAAAATTGTCGGAGATATATCCGCCTACCACGGGGCCCAGGACAGGAGCGGACATCGCTGTCATCGACCAGATGCCAAGGGCCGTCGCCCGCTTCTGCGGAGGAAAGATGGCAATCAGCAAGGCCTGGCTGCCGGGCACCATCGGGCCCGACATCGCGCCCTGCAAAATGCGGAACACGATCAGCGACGGCAGACTCCAGGCGATACCGCAAAGGAACGACGCGATACTAAACGCGAGTACCGCCGCGGTGAAGGTCCGGACCACGCCGAAGCGTCCCATCAGCCAACCGGTCAGCGGCACGGTCACGCCATTGGCGACCGCGAACGATGTAATCACCCAGGTCCCGCTATCGGTACTCACGCCAAGATTCCCGGCGATAGTCGGAAGCGATACATTGGCGATGGTCGAGTCGAGCACCTGCATGAAACTGCCGAGCGCAAGGGCAACGGACGTCAAGCCCAATGCCATGCCTGCGAGCGGTGCAAGTTGTCCGTTGCTCGGGTCCGCACTCATGGTTTGCGCCCCGCGTTCTGCGCAATGATTTCACGGATGCGGTCTTCCACCTTCGGCCCGCCGTCGAGACTTGCGACCTCGCCCCCGGCCGGCGGTGCACTGTCAGCCACAAAGGGCCCCGAGCGATCTGCGGTATCGACCTCTACGTCGACAGACAACCCCACTCTCAGCGGCTTCTTTGCCAACTCAGCAGGGTCGAGTGCGATTCGTACAGGCACTCGTTGAACAATCTTGATCCAGTTTCCAGTCGCATTCTGCGCAGGCAGCAAAGAGAACGCATTGCCGCTGCCAGCACCCAAGCCCGCAACATGCCCATGGAACACCACCTTTCCGCCATAGACATCGGTCGTGATGGCGACGGGCTGCCCCACGCGAAGATCCTCAAGCTGAGTCTCGCGAAAGTTCGCGTCGACCCAGACGCTATCGAGCGGCACGACTGCCATCAAGGGCGTCCCTGCTGCGACCTTCTGACCAAGCTGTACGGTGCGTTGCGCGACCACGCCGGACAAAGGGGCCACGATCTGCATGTAGCTCGCGTCGATGGCGGCCCGGCGTACTTCCGCGATGGCGCCCAGCACTTGCGGGTTCGTTTCGACCGTCGTCCCGGATATCGTGCTGTTGGCCTGGGCTTGACGTGCCCGCGCTAGCTCAAGTGCCGCGCGACTCGTGGTCACTGCGTCCGTCGCGTGGCTCAGCTCTTCACCTGATATCGCGCCTGCGGCCGCTGCCGCCTTGCGTCGCGTGTAGTCGTTCTGCGCCTTTGACAGGTCCGCTTGAGCTTGCGCGATTTCGGCGCCTGACGCATCGACCTGCGCGGAATTGACGCGAACCGCACGGACTGCCCGCCCCAGTGCGGCCTCGGCCGCGTCGAGTTGCACCCTCGTCATGGCAGGGTCGAGTTCAATCAGGGGCTGGCCGCGAAGCACGCGCTGCGTGTTATCGGCATGGAGGGCGAGCACTGTACCGGCTTCACGTGCAGTCACCGCCACGATATTGCCGCCCACATAGGCGTCATCTGTCTCCTCGGAGGGCGGCGCAAACCAGCGCGTCGCCAGAAAGCCGAGCGCTGCGACAGCTGCAACGATACCGAGTGCGGCAAACAGTCGCCGGCGGGTTTGTGGCGCGGTGCGCTCGCCCGGGGCATTGGCGCCAGGTGCGAAGTTGGGTTGGGCCGAGCCGACCGTCAGCGTTTTTTCAGTCATTGTGATTTACCCGACGAGGAAC
>JAMFSK010000192.1 GCA_026225235.1 Burkholderiales bacterium | reverse complement strand
GGCGCCGGTGCCACCGCATGTGATCGACAAAGGGATTCCGACGAATGGCTTGCTCGCACAGGTGTTGGTCGCCAAATACGGCGACCACCTTCCTCTGTACCGGCAGGAACGCATCTTCGCCCGCGCGGGCCTGGCAATTCCACAATCGACGCTCGGCGGCTGGGTGGGCGTATGTGGAGTGCGTTTGCAGCCCTTGGTAGACGCGCTTCGCGAGGAACTACTGCGCCACAGCGTCCTACATGCAGACGAAACGCCAGTGCAGATGTTGAGCCCCGGCAAAGGGAAGACACATCGCGCCTATTTGTGGGCGTACTCCTCGACCCAGTACGCAGAGGTGCGCGCGGTCGTGTACGAGTTCGCCGACGGTAGATCTGGGGAACACGCTCGCACCTTCCTGGGCAACTGGCGTGGCAAACTGGTCGTTGACGATTACAGCGGTTATAAAGCAGGATTTAAGCTGGGCATCACGGAAATCGGCTGCATGGCACACGCACGGAGAAAGTTCTTCGATCTGCATGCAAGCAAGAAGAGCCAGATCGCCGAGCAGGCATTGAAATTCTTCGTGGCGCTTTACGACGTGGAGCGCGACGCTGCCGAGTTAGACCCTGAACAACGACGAGCGATTCGTGAGGAGCGAGGCCGGCCAATTGCACAGGCGTTGCACGTCTGGATGCTCGCACAGCGCAAACTCGTCTCCGAGGGCTCGGCGATCGCCAAAGCACTGGACTACAACCTCAAGCGTTGGCAGGCGCTCACGCGCTATCTTGACGATCCTCACGTGCCCATCGATAACAACCAAATCGAGAATCTGATTAGACCCTGGGCAATCGGACGGGCGAACTGGTTATTTGCAGGTTCTCTACGCGCTGGTCAACGAGCCGCTGCCATCATGAGTCTGGTGCGTTCCGCACAGCTCAACGGGCACGACCCGTACGCATACTTAAAAGACGTCCTCACGCGGTTGCCGACACAGCGGGCCGATAAGATCGCCGAATTGCTTCCCCATAACTGGGTACCATCTGTACCCTGATTGAGCTCACCCCTGACTTTGCCGGGCGCTTACCCTCAATACGCACGAACAAATCGTTCATTTTTGTTTCTCCCGTCTCTAAGGGACAGCATCGTGTATCACGCAACCGCATCGGCTGGACCACCCGGCCTTGTCTTACCCGTGCAATGCTTCTGAGATACTCCGAAGGCCACCTTCGAGTTCTTCTCGCGTCGGCCAGCCG
The DNA here is from genome assembly GCA_026225235.1 of Burkholderiales bacterium. Lineage (GTDB taxonomy): Bacteria > Pseudomonadota > Gammaproteobacteria > Burkholderiales > Burkholderiaceae > Pararobbsia. The sequence continues at coordinate 2,638 of JAMFSK010000192.1, read as the reverse complement.
TATCCCAGGCGGAAATATGTATCTGGCATTTCGAACCAGTGGCCTGGCCCAACGTAGGTGCCATGCGTTTGCAGCAAACGCTTATAGAAACTGTCAGTCCCACCGCTGGGTTGTTCGCGCATGCGCGGAAAACAAACCACGCCGCCACTCGGTTCTACCCATTCGAGCATGCTCTCCGAAGCAATCCATTGTGAAACCAATGTGTGTCGTGACCGCATTTCCTCGAGGATCGGCTGCAGGATGGAGTCTCGATGAGCAAGGATTTGCTCGCCGACCCATTCATCGATAACGCTGCCGCAAATGCTGATCTGTTCTTTGGCAGCGAGAAAACGTTCTTGCAAGCCAGGGTTCTTGGAGATGATCCAACCTAAACGCAAGCCGGGCGCACCATAGGCCTTCGATAACGAAGATACACTGATGACATGCTCTCCCAGCGTGGACGCCAATGGCAAAGCGCCGGTCAGAGACAAGTCGCGGTACGTTTCGTCGACGAGTAGATGACACCCACGTTCGGCCGTCAACGCGACCAGCGCGTGCAATTCGTCGAGAGTCATCATCACGCCGGTCGGATTGTGCGGGGATGTGACGCTCACTACTCGCGTGTTGGCCTTGATTGCCGATGCGATCTGATCGACGTCAATCCTGAAGCCCTGTTCGAAGGCCAAGTCGATGATCGTGGTCTCACAGCCAATGGCGCGCGGTGTCTCAAGATTAGTTGCGTAGTTCGGGCGCACGACTACCAGGTGATCGTGCGCACTGAGCAACGCCGTAGCGATGATAAATAGCGCACCAGCTGCGCCGGTTGTGATCAGAACGTCTTTGGACGTGAGGCCCGCGCCGTCGCTCGCAATGAGCGTACGCAAAGGATCACTGCCTCGATGTTCCGCGTATAGCAGCTTGAGATTGGGTATGTGCAAGTTGAAGTCGCTGAGGGTTCTGTCAGCAATAGAGCTTTCCGACAGGTTGTAGCGAATATTGCCGTACCCGAACTCCTCCGGGGATTCGACCTCAATCGGCATGCGAGCGTATTTCATCATCTGGTCCAGTTAAAATCGAACAAAGATGCATGGTGCGACGCCAAGGCGAGCTTAACTATCCCTCCAAAGAGGGATATGTCGACATGCTCTTGTTCTTTATGCTTCCGTGGAACACATTGAATCCAATCCAACTCTGCATTATTGCCAATATTGATGTGTAATTAGTAGAAGCTCTCACATGAAGATTTGGACATTACCCGAAATAAAAGCCCGTTTTGATATGGCAAAAGCCGTGACCATGATCGAGCGTGGTTTTGTAGCGTATTCGAACCGCTCGGTTCAAGTGCCATCAGCACAACACTTGGTGTTCGACTCGGAAAATGCAGACTGCTGTATCAAGAGCGCAAGCGTTTTGGGTGCAGACACGTTTGCCATAAAAATCTCGACTGGCTTTTACAATAATCCAGCAAGAGGTTTGCCAAGCAGCAATGGCATGGTCGCGCTTTTTTCGTCGAAGACAGGTGCGCCACTTAGCTTGCTGCAAGACGAAGGATGGCTTACGGCGACCCGGACCGCACTCGCAGGACGTATCGTTGCGAAGTTGATGGCCCCGAAGATCGTGACTGGCATCGGCATCATCGGCACCGGCGAGCAAGGCCGTCTTCAGTTGGACTACTTGCGCTCGATTACATCCTGTCACAAGGTGTACGCGTGGAGTCCCCACTTCGAGAACGCGCAGAAGTTCGCAACAGAAATGGCAGCCTGTGATTTCGAGATAAGCGCCATGCGTACCGCTCGAGAGGTGGCCGAGCGGTCCAATCTCATCGTCACCTCCACGCCGGCCCGAACACCCTTACTGTTTGCCGATGCAATTCAGCCGGGTACGCACATCACCGCGGTCGGTGCGGATCAAGCCGGTAAACAGGAGTTGGATCCTGGCATCGTGGAACGCGCGGGCGCTATCATCGTCGATTCCGTTACGCAGTGCAGTGAATACGGCGAGATTTCTCATGCACTCAAAGCAGGACTGATCCGCCTTGAGTCGTTGGTCGAAATCGGCACGGTGCTGGCAAGCGGCGGGCGTGCGCGCGACGACTCCGATGCCACACAAATTACTCTAGCTGATCTCACCGGCGTCGCGGTGCAGGATGCACAGATCGCTTTGAGCATCGTGGGCCTTCCTTAACAAACAACTGCAGAGTCCCTCTCTAGAGGGATTGTTGCGAACAACTGTGGATGCCACTATCCGTCTTGATAAGGGATGTTTTAAATAACGCCGCCTAGGGAGCTTCTGTTGAATATAGATTTGAGTGGTAAAACTATCATGGTCACTGGAGCAAGCCGCGGAATTGGCGCAGTCATTGCGCGCACGCTCGGGACTGCCGGTGCGCGCGTGGCATTGCATTTTGGCCATGGCCAAGCCGCAGCCGAAACGATCGCGCAGGAAATTGGGCAAGGCGCCGCCGCCTTCGGTGCAAATTTGGCCAAGTCTGAGGATGTCGAACGACTCTGGGCGGATGTCTGCAATAAGTTCGGTCGCGTCGACGGTTTGGTGAACAACGCGGGCATTGCAGTCGAAGCGCCACTTTCGGCCACCACCGAACGGTGGCTGGCGGCATGGCAATCGACCATCGATGTCAACCTCACGGCACCTGGTTTGC
>JAMFSK010000191.1 GCA_026225235.1 Burkholderiales bacterium | reverse complement strand
ATGATCTTAGGGGTCTCCACCAGTTACTCAGCAGCGACTTCGACAACCAGGTCCCGAATCCAGCGATGGCCCGCGTGTCCGTGGGTGCGTTCGTGCCAAATCAAGCTGATGTCGAACTGCTCCGAAAGCCAAGGGATATCGACCAAGACGAGTCGGTCCGCCTGGCCTCGTAGTTGCCGCCTCGGTACAAGGGCGACAAGATCGCTAGACGAGACGACCTCGGGGACGAAGAGGAAGGACGCTGCCGACATAACGACTTGGCGTCTATGCCCAAGCGCTGCCAGCGCCTCGTCGATCGGAGTCGTGAAGGCGCCGCCCGACGGTGACACGATTACATGCTCCAGTTTCGCGAACTCTTCGGGCGTAAGCCCGGGCCTGAGACTTGGATGATCTCGTCGACCGATGAGGACGTAGGTCTCCGTGAATAGGTGGCAGGTTCGCAGATGCACGTGACTGGGATCAGGCGTGGTAAGAGCCAAGTCGATCTCGCCACGACTTAGCTGCTGCTCCATCGACGCAGGGTCCCAGTGGCGAATGGCGAGGCGCACCCCAGGCGCGCGCTGCCTCAACGTCACCGCGAACGGCATCAGGACCGCAGCCTGCACGTAGTCCGTGCAAGCAACCGTGACTGTCAGCTTGCCTCGCGCCGGCGAGAAGTCTTTGTGGGAATGGAGGGTGATTCGCAGTTGATCTAGGGCTTCTCGCAGCGGGCCGAGTAGGTCGAGCGCCTTGGCCGTAGGTGTCATCCCGCGGTAGGCCGGGACAAGCAGGGGGTCGTCGAACACATCCCGAAGGCGGCTCAACTGTGCGCTCACTGCTGGCTGACTAAGGTGAAGTCGCGCGGCCGCCTTTGTCACATTCCGCTCGGTCAGGAGAGCTTCAAGAGTCAGCAGCAAATTGAGATCGAGACGTCCAGTATCCATGCCGTGGATTGTGGAGCAGAACACAATCGATTTCACATATGCCGCGACAAAGGCCACGATGCAGCCATTGCAAACCGCTTGGAGAGCCGCACCGTGGCCAAAAAAGTCCTCATCGTCTACGCCCACCCGGAGCCGACCTCGCTGACGCGCCAACTGGTCGACGTCTCGATTGAAGCCCTTGCCGCTCAAGGGCACGAAGTCATTCAGTCTGACCTGTATGGCATGCGCTGGAAGGCTGTCTTCGATGCAGAGGACTTTCCGAGCAGGACCAATCCTGAGCGGCTTTCGTACATCATGGAATCAGGTCATGCCTATGCAACCGGCCAGCAGACAGCGGATGTCGCCGCGGAGCAGGCGAAGCTGCTGGCTGTCGATGCGGTGATCATGCAGTTTCCGCTCTGGTGGTATGGCTTGCCGGCCATCCTTAAAGGCTGGATCGATCGTGTCTATGCCTTTGGCTTCGCCTACGGGTACAAGAACGGCACCAACGAATATCGCTTTGGCGACGGCATCCTGAAGGGCAAGCGGGCGCTGGTAAATGTCATGACGGGAGGGCCGGCTGCGGACTATGGTCCGCGCGGCATCAACGGCCCGATCGATCAACTCCTCTTTCCACTGACCCACGGCGCGCTCTTCTATCCAGGCATGGACGTGCTCCCCGTCCATCCGGTGTACGGCGCCGCCCACGTCAGCAAAGCGGAAGAGATCGAACCTATCAGGGCGGCGTGGCGTAGTCGCGTCGAACGCCTGTTCGACGACGCGCCGATTCCGTTTCGCTCGCAGAACGGAGGCAGCTTTCCCGATCGCCACACAATGGCAGACGACGTGGCGCCAGGCAAGAGTGGACTGCTGGTGCATGTCGCCGACGAGTAAGGCGGTAGGGTGGGGAGCCGACTACGGCCCACGGGGGTATCAGCGGGCGGATCGAACAACTGCTGTTCCCGCTGACTCATGGCGCGCTGTTCTGCCCCGGCATGGACGTGCTCCCGACACACGCGGTCTATGGCGCGGGGCACGTTTCCGCGGCGGAGGAAGTGGACGCGATCAAGGCAGCATGGCGTGTGCGTCTTGCCGGTCTATTCCATCGGAGAAAACCAAATGCTCATTCTGAAACCGCTCCTGCTCTCGCTTATAGTCGCCGCGCCATTGCCGATGGCGACAGCCCAAACCGCTCCCGCCAATGTGCGGGCGGCCGTCGCCGCTCCCGGAAGGCCGGCCGAGGCCGTCGCGCTCGACGAAAGCCGCAAGCCCGTCGAGGTGCTGAAGTTTCTCGGGCTTGAACAGGGCGACCGCGCGCTCGACCTGTTCACCGGGACCGCGGCCCCTTTCACGCGCGTTGGCTATTACGCCGAGATCATGGGCCGCGCGGTCGGTCCCAAGGGTGCGGTGGTCGCGTGGGAGCCCGCCAATCTGCTCGACGATGCGGGCAAGAAGAACTTTGCCGGCCTGGTCTCGCGCGTTCCCAATGTCCACCTGATCTCAAGCACCGCCGCCGATCTGACGCTCGACCCCGCGAGCTTCGACTTTGTGCTGATGCATCTCGTCTACCACGACACCTATTGGGAGAACGAACAGTTCCAGTTTCCACGGATGGACCCGCACGCGTTCCTCGCCAAAATCTTCGCGGCGACCAAGCCAGGCGGGATTGTCGGCGTCGTCGATCACGTCGCCGCACCCGGCGGCGACACGCGCGCGGTCGTCAGAAAGCTCCACCGCATCGACCCGGCGGTGCTCCGCGCAGATTTCGAGCGCGCGGGGTTTAAGCTCGAAGCAGAGTCCGATCTGCTGCGCAACCCCGCCGACGATCATTCGAAGCTGTCGCTCGATCCCGCGATCCGCGGAAAGACTGACCGCATCATTTACCGCTTCCGCAAACCCCGTTGAGGGCGCGCTGTCATCCCTCCACGACCTAGGGCAACGCTGATCAAGCCCCCGGTATCAGCGACACCGCCGGGATGATCTCGTCATGCGCGAGCCGGTTCTATTTTCGAGCGCAATTGCAGCGAGATCGAGCCGTTGCGTGACGTTGCGGCGCATGCCGCGCGCCTTGCAGGCGCACTCATGCCACGAGACGCCGACGCGCCAGGTAGATGTTGGCCAGCCCGGTGACCACGAACGCGTGTGTGGCGTTCTTGGCCAGACCTCGGTAGCGCACCTTGTCGAAGCCTCACAGGAGCTTGATCACGGCGAACACATGCTCGACCTGTGAGCGAACGCGAGACTTCACCCGGTTGAGGATGCGATCGAGGTGCTCGGTGGCGCTGCCCTCGCGCACCCGCTGGTTCGTGCAGTCCCGGGCGTCGGGCGCCTTCGATGGGATCAGATCGCCCTGCGAGGCGTAGGCGCTGTCGCCGTACACGCGCTCCTCGCTGCCGTGCAGCAAGTCGGGCAGCGCTGCATCATTTCTGCCGAGGCGATCTACGAGCCGTGCTACGAGTCAGGCCGCGCAGTGCGCTGGCGAATCTTTCAAGATGGCGACGTGCCGCTCGGCATCGCGGGAATCTACACAACCTGGAAGCTGCCAGAGGGTCGCCACCTGCATTCGATGTCGATGCTGACGGTCAACGCCGATGGGCACACGCTCATGTCTCGCATGCACCGGCCCGACGACGAGAAGCGCATGGTCGTGATCCTCGGTCGCGATGAATACCTGCCTTCCAGTGCTTGTGTCTTCGTCGACCACGCTGACTGCGTCACTTTGACCGTGCCGAGTTTCACGGTGGCAAAGGCGCTAGTACGTTCAATCGCTCCTGTCAGTCGATATCGACAGCGAGCGCCACTGCTGCGCATTTTGAAGATCTCGATGAGCTCGCTTGACTGTTGCCTCTAGCGCATCGCTGCCAGCTGCGAAGTGCGCGGGAGGGTGATCTGCCCTCACCAGAGCTCCGACCACGCCACCAAGCGCCACCGGATCGCCATCCTGTCGATGGTTGGCGTCACGCACCGATGATCGGCGCCTCGCGTCAAACTCGGCGTATTCGGCGACCGGGACATCGATCCACTGCATCGATAGCTCGTCGAGGAAGTCGGTGCGGAACATGCCGGGCTCCACGACAGTGAAACGAATTCCGAACGGCGCCAACTCCAGGCCCATCGCCTCGGACCAGCCGGCGACAGCGAATTTCGAGGCGCAATAGATCGAGGCGCCCTCGACGCCGACGAGTCCGCACACCGAGGATATGGTGACGACATGTCCCGAACCCTGCGACCGCATCAGTGGAAGCACCGCGCGTGTCACGTCGAAGACCCCGAATACATTGGTGGCGAACTGTCGCGACACCGCCGTCCCGGAGATCTGCTCGAAAGCACCTAGCTGACCGTAGCCGGCGTTGTTGACCAGCACATCGATCCGACCGAAGGCCTCCGTCGCGGCGTACACGGCCGCAAAGATCGACGCTTCGTCGGTGACATCGAGCGCCAGTGGCAACACGCGATCTCCAAATTCTCCGAGCATGTCCCTGACGTGATCGGGTCGCCGAGCCGTCGCGACTACGGCGTCACCCGCCAAGAGGGCAGCGCGCGCGATCTCGAGCCCAATGCCGCGGCTCGCGCCGGTGATGAACCAAGTTTTCATTTGTAGTTTGCGGATTTGGGGACTTGCTTCTTTACGGGCCTTCGCATGCCATGCCGGCCACCGGTAAAAGGCCGCCACGACAAATCGACTAGTACACCGTATAGAACTCGCTGGCGATCTTCCATTGCCCGCGAACCTTGAGCAGATGAAGCACCTTCCAACCTTGGCCGGCACCGCCATCAGGCAAGACCCTGGTCACGAAGTTCAGGGAAACCTGCGCGAGATCACCGTCTTGGTCGATCATGATGTTAGAGAAGGTCTGGGAGAATTTGGCGTCGCTCTCGAAGACCGCTCGTCTGAAGGCCGGATAGTTCTGCACCGCGGACAACCCGCCCGCGAAATCGGTAGGCAATTTCCCGGGCAACCCAAAAAACGGAATGGTAGTGTCAAGCAATTGGGCCTCGAAAGCCTGGCGATTGCCGGTGTTGAGGCTGTGGGTGTAGGTTTTCAGGAGCGCCTGGATCAGCGGCAGGTCTTCGGAAGTTGGGAGCGTGTCGAGGTTCATGTCGGTGGGGTGGTGATGGGTGTGCGCTGGCTTACGCCAAAGGCGAGCGGGCGTCGTAGGCTGCCGAAAAGGCAGTCGGTGCGACAGCGCATGCAACTGCGCAGGTGGAGCATGCTGCGAGCAGAAGGGTCGCCGCGGGACGGCGGACTTTCAGGGGAATCGGAGAGGCTTCGGGCGGGATAGGGCGCATGTACCGTAGTGGTCTCCAGTCTGTGCGGTTCAGAAGTCCGAAACAACGCTCCAGGAGCAAAGCGACGTTGCGCGCGGCGCAACGATCCACGTTCCCTGTGAAGCGCCTCCGCCATAGTCGAAAGGTGCTTGTCGCTTCAGCAAGCGATGGCAAAGTTGTGCGCTCCCCGCGTGCAATGCCTTGCCGCGGGCACTGCCGCCTCTTCGGCTACATCGAGCAGCGGCGGTTGCGGTCTTTCCAGTGAGCGCAATCAACGGGCGCAATTGGTGGAAGCGGTGGCTCGAACTAATCGGACCGCCGGCGACTCTCGCTGCGAAGCCGTCGCCGCGCGAACGTGGGACGCGCTTCGATGAAGCAAGAGCTGATGTTCCGCGTCGGCCTCTAGGAAATGTCTGAAATTTCGACCGGGGTCAATATGACGATGAAACTGAAGAGGGCTGGCCGCGGTCTCCATGGGCTGTGCCGCCGCGGTTCCTACCGACTGAATAACGTCCTCTTCCGTGACGCGGCGGGAGCTTCTGAACTCGATCAACGTCGTTCTATCAAGATGGCAACGCTCGGGCCCGGTGAACCAAGTCAGGAACGGCGGACATAGGCGTATCGGTGGCCGAGCCACTCGGTGCCGGTACCGTCGGCCAGCGTGAAATACTGGTCGTTTACCTCGTGGTCCGAATCCTTCGTGATCATCTCCTGGCGCGCCCGCACAAACTCTCCCGTGTTGCCGACGACCGTTGCCAGTGGCGGGAAGCTGAACTCGATCCGATTGAGCTCGCCCCGGCTCAAGCTCCAAGCCGGCATGAGGCCGGCCGGATCCCGCGCATCGAAGGCCACGTAGTCCCAGCGACCATCGAGACGGTTGTAGCATAAGAAATCTGTTCGTTTGACGGCCTGATGAACGTTGTCGTTGGGCGGACGGAGAAACTCCTGAAGCAACGACCCGATCATCAGCCGTTCCGCCACGAGACCCGTGCTCACGACCGGGGGGGCGCCAGGGGCAGGCCAGGCCGTTTTAGCCCGAATGGCACTTACATAAGCCCTCTCAAAACGGCCCATCGTCACGCCGACCGGTGCCGATTTGCTCAATGCGTTCAAGCGCGACCAAGCTCTGCGCCTTGCTGATCATCCGATTGCAGGCGATCCTGACGGCAGCCCGTCGTGTCAGCGGGCTGGCGTACTTGGTTAGGAACATCCAATGATCCTGTCGAACATCCGGTACCGAACCCTTTTTATCAAGTCGAGCGACCACGGTACGGCGTTCACGATTCCGGTTGGCACTAAGAAATACCTAGGGAAGGTCTCCACAACACGTCATCCAGTGCGTCGTCGCGATGCTGACGTTCGCTCGAGCGTCGATTGGCTGGCTGCAGCGCACTTTCAACGCGGCTGATGCACCGGGGACAGCTTCTTGGCCTCGCTTCACTCCGCTTTCGCGCGCAGCGGACACACTTTTCCATCCAGTGCCATCAACTTCTTTCGAGCCATCCACAGGTTCGCCTGGGCTGCTGCCGATGTGATGGGCCAGAAGCGCGGAGTCGCGTTGTCCGGCGGCGAGTTTCGCGCGGCGTGTTTCCACGTCGCGCGCCGAGCAAGTAGCGACGCGTTCAGTCGCGTCGCATTGCGAAGGCCACACAGCAGCAATCCCGAGGCATGGACCAATCCGACTGGTGATCTCGTCGCAGCGTGCCTACTCCGTTTGAGCCTTCGGCGCCGTCCGTCGGGTGCGCGCCCTGAGTCGCCAGCTCACGTCGTGCCGGGTCTATACAGATCAACGGCGGCCAGCCCCGTCAAAGTCAGGGCGGCCGACGTAGACCGCCAGAGCATGCGGCGATTCGCCGACTGTCACAGCTCCGGCAGCGGGGCGGTCGGGGAGAAGCTATATCGCGCGATCCGCCACTTTACATCGCTCGT
>JAMFSK010000190.1 GCA_026225235.1 Burkholderiales bacterium | reverse complement strand
CTGATCTGGTCCGGCCGGCCGATTGGCGATCACTACCGGTGGTCGCCGGAGCAGGGAACCCGCGTCCTTGTGATCGACCGGGAGACAGGCCGGAAGACCGAGCACGCCGGCGCGTCCTTCTTCTCGTTTCATATGGTCAACGCATTCGATGAAGACGACGGCGGCGTCGTTCTCGACCTGTTGACGTACGAGAATGCGCTGCTGATCCGAGAGGGCATGCAGATCCACGCAATGCGTGCGAACGGCATGCCCGACCTGACGCCGACTTTGCAGCGCATGCGCATTCCAGCGGGAGGTACCGGGTTTGACCTCACCCCGATCGCGGATGAGGCCCGCTTCGAGTTTCCTTCCGTCAACTACGCCCGGGTAAATGGAACGAGGCATCGATATACGTGGGGCTCAGACCTGCACCGTGTGATGCGCGTCGACACGGTGAGCGGAACGACGTCCTCAGGAGCGATCAATGGGATGGCGCCCGGCGAGCCGATTTTCGTCAGCCGGCCAGGTGGCACCCGGGAGGACGACGGCGTCCTGCTGACCGTCGGTAGCGCGATCGCCAGCGGGCATAGCGAGCTGACAGTGTGGGACGCCGCGACGCTAAATGTGCTCGCGCGCGCGTGCGTGCCGGTTCCGATTCCGCTTGGCTTTCACGGAAGTTTTCAGATGGCCGGCTGACCGGCACCGGAGGACTTTCGGCGTCCCGGCGCGTTTTGGACGCTCAGCCGCCTGCGTCCGGCAGGCGCCGAACCCGGTCCAACGTCGAAGTAGCGGGTGGCTCGCCATTGATCGGTCCGCATCCGGCAGACGTCGACCCAATATCTGCCACTTTGACTCGCATCTCAACGCGGGCCGCTTCCGAGGCACCGGACAACACCTCGGCGACCTGAGCTAGAGCGTCATGCGCGCGAGCGCGCGCGCTTTGTCGCCGCGCGGCGTGAAGAAAGCCAGCGCCGCCGCGACGATGAACAACGCGGGTACATCGCCGAATAAATGGCCGAAATGGCGTGCCCCGTCCATCTCGACGCCGAAGGACTGCACGGCCATGATCGCGCCGTGCACGACGCTCGACCACACCGTGAACCAGATCAGGCTCAGATGTTTCATCGGATCGCGCGATGCCATCAGCAGGAAGACGCCGAGCGTCGCGTAGATGCCGACGATCATCAGCGGGTAGTCGGAATGGCCGCTGTGCCACGTCCAACCGGACGGCCACAGGATCATCAGCGGCCAGATCGCGAACATGGCGATCAGACCCACAACGATCAAAACGATGCGCAAGGCGGCGAGTCGTTGGGTATCGATCATGCGACCTCCTTAGTGCGGCGTGCCTGTCGGACACGATACTCCCGTGCGCCGCTTTGGAGAGCAATTGTTGACAATCGTGGCACCGGCACCGAGGTTGAAGTGACGTTCGAGCGACCGAAAACCTCGAATTATTCGAAGTGCAGGACTGGGCTAATCGGGAGGTTGAACGAAGCGCGCGTGCCCGCGGTGGACTAAACAGGTTATCTGTGCGAATTCGTACGGAAGACTACACAATTTTCAGTCAAAGTTCTTAAGCTGAGCATAAGTTCGCATTCCGCTGTCGAAACCAAGACAAGAAGACCAAGATGATCGCATTGAACGACGGGGTGCCGCTTGACGGATTCTTACCGGTGAACGCAGAGAGCGCGCAGGCACTGGCCGAATCAATGGACAATTCCGGCGTAGGGATACTGCATGACATCGTGCCCGATGCGATTCTCACGCAGATGCGCAGTTTCGTCGCCCATCAGATCGAGCAGCATAGCGGCCAATATTTCGGCCTTGAAGGCGAGGCATGGATCGTCGATACCTGCCTCAATCCGCTATTTGAGGACGCGGGCTTTCACGCGCTATTGCGATGTCTTTACGAACGGAAGATGCGCGCATCGCCGCCTAGCGACCGGATTTTTCCCGTCCTGCGCGGGCTGACGGGCACGCACGGGCTGCGTCACGCGCTCAACTTTCACTACGACTCGTATGTCGTCACCGTACTGCTGCCAGTTCTGATCCCCAACGGCCCGGATGAACCCCCAGGCCATCTGGTCATGTTCCCGAATTTGCGCGAAGCGAGGCGCTTTGCCGTTGTCAACATCCTCGAAAAACTACTGGTAGAAAGACTGCTGAAGCGGACGTGGCGTTCGCCGCGCGTGCAACAATGGCTTTCGGCGAAAATCGTGCCGCTGACGCCGGGCAATCTCTACTTCTTCTGGGGCATGCGCTCACTCCACGCGAATCAGGCCTGTCTGCCGTCCAGCGTACGCTGTACCGCACTGCTCCATTTCGGTGATCCGCACGAGGGCAATGTGTTCAAAGGTATCTCCCAGCGATTGCACGTAAAGAGACTGCGGCGCATGGCGCGAGACTAGGCCTTCGCAAATATGGAAGTGGTGAAAGCAAGTTTTGCGGGCGCATTGGACCAACTTAAGGTAGATCCAAGGTTCGTGGTGTCGCGTAACCGGTACTTCACAACCGTGGCGCTGTGGTCGTTTTTTGTGCAGAGGAATGGTTGAGTGCGCTTTGACGAAACGCGTTAAGCAAGCCGCCGATCAGCCCTGCCCACCTTACGCGCTTCAATGCTTTTTGTTGGCACACCGATGGATGGCAAGAGGGGCTGAGCGAAAGTCCGCTCCGTCGAGCCATACCACTCGATGAATCGCACACGCTTTGCCCCTTGACCTGGCTTTTTCGAATCGGTTGCACGCTTTTGACTGGCAGATGCAGCGCATCAGCGGCTAAGTGCCTTCAACCGGATTGAAACGACTGAACGCTCTGCAACTTCGGCGGCATGGTCGTCTGATACTCCGGCACCCAGCGACGCAGGTCACGCCGAACTTCTTCGTCAGCCAGCACGCGATGCTGCATCAGCCACCGCAGCAGTTCATCAAGGAAGTGATTCGGCACTTCACGCGCCTGCGTGATCCGCAGTTTCGGATGTG
>JAMFSK010000036.1 GCA_026225235.1 Burkholderiales bacterium | reverse complement strand
GTTGCCACGATCAGCAGGCCGTCTGAAATCTCGCTACTCATCCATTCCCTCCTGTCAAACCGCCGCCGGCGGCCACTGCTGCGCTGCATGCAGCACCCTCACGATGACGACGGCCGCAGGCTGCACCAGGTAGACCATCACGTAGTTCTCGCGCACGACGATCTCGCGCGTACCCTTCATGCGACCTGGCTTGTAGAGCGTGGGCGTCCTGCAGGCGCGATCGGCGTGCGCCTCGAAGTCTTCATCCAGCGCCAACGCCGCAGCCGGGTTGTCTTCGGCGATGTGCGCCATGATCGCGTCACGGTCGGCGATCGCCATCGGACGCCACTCCAACGCCTTCATGAGGCCTTGGTGCGTGCCGCCGCGACCTTCATGGGCTTCGAGCGCGTCGCCGGCGCCGTGACCGCGACGCGCGCGCGCAGCGCCTCACGCTTGGCCGCAAACAGGGCACGCGCGTCCGCATCCGAGACGTTCGGCCGCGGGTCGTCGATCGAGGCCTGGACTTGCGCCCGGAACCACTTGTCGTAGGCCGCCGCCTCATGGGCCCGCTTCATGCGATCCGACGCGAGTTCGCTGCGCTTGTCGCTTGGCTTTGCGGCGCTGGCTGCCTCGAACTCCGCCGTGTGCACGCGCAAATCGATGATTCCCAGCTCCTTGAGGTAGCTGGCCAGCGTCTCGAACTTTCGGAACGTGCGCGGCTCGCCGCGCGTGACGGCGAGCGTCTGGCTGGCGCGGCCGTAGTTGATGACGACGCCCCAACCGCCGGCGGCGCCGACGACTTCGGCGCCGATCGGTGCGCCGGCGTCGACCAGGCGACGCAGCGTGCCGTGGTCGATGGTTTTGTCAGAGGACGGCACTTCGGGACTCCTGCAATTCATTTTGTAGGAATAGTATGCCGCAAAACTCTAGAAGTTGCTAGACGCCGGCCCAGTCGGCGCCCCTAACTGCTGGACATAAGGCTCGTTGCCCTCCGTGCTCGGCGACAATGCGGCGTCGGCGTGCAACTCCTTTTTCCTCCCTGGCGCCGACTCTCTGCCCGGCCCGTGTGCCGGGCATCTTTTTGTCCGCGCGGCGCCGGCGCGGCGCCGCTCTTCGGACGTTGGAAGGCGGCCGGCGTCGACCGCTAGGTTTGACGGTTGAGGCACGGCATGCGCTTAAGAACTCCCGGGCCGAGAATGGCGGCCATGAGCACGCCCCCGCCCCTCGCGCTGCCCGAGGGCATTGAAGACACCAAACGCCTTGTGCTAGAGCAGCTCCGCTTGATCCGCGCTGACCAGGCGGCAACCAAGGATGACATCCGCGAGATCAACGCTCTTCTGACGAGGATTGAAGAGGCCATGCAAAGCCTCATCACGCACCCGTTCGTGCCAGAGGGAAAGATCAAGACCTTCGGTCCTGTTGGCCCGAAGTACGCGGTTGGAAAGCCGTTGCGCCAGTTGCCTGACGGTGACTGGCTGATAGCCATTCACCTGTTGGAATCTGGCGAGGACGCCGAATACAAACTCACCAGCATCCAAGGTGATCCAGACGCCGTCTGATCATGGCAAGGACGGCGGCCTCTCCCGCGGGCTGCGCGTTTGGCGCCCGCGTTTCTCGTCTTGAATACCACTGAGGATTGTGATGACGCGCATGCATAACCCGTCGCACCCCGGCGAAGTCTTGAGGGAATGCCTTGGCGACGTGACTGTCACCGAGGCTGCTGAAAAGCTTCATGTGACGCGCGCAGCGTTGTCGCGAGTCCTGAATGCGCGCGCGCGTGTCTGCCGATATGGCATACCGCCTGGCTGCTGCGTTCGGTACCAGCGCTGAAGTGTGGGGCGGCCTGCAGCTTCAGTCCGACCTGAGCCAAGCCGCGAAGACAAAGCGCCCGCGCATCGAGCGCCTGACCCCGCGCGTCGACGACCTGTCGGCGCGAGAATGGCGGCCATGAGCACGGTCCATTGCATCATCGAGACAGACCCCGACACTGAGGGCTTTGTCGGCTGGGTGGTTGGCTTCAGGCACTTCGGCGTGACCGGCGCAACACCGGAAGAAGTCGAAGTGCGACTTCGGCGCCGCGTCCTGAGCATGCATGAGTCGGGCTCCCTGGTGTTGGAATGTGCGTTCGTTCGGACTGTCAGCATCGATCTACCGGAGGTTTCGCCGCACGACAGCCTTTCAGGTTGATCGACTGTGAGACCCAGTATTGCCCTCGCTACGCAGCGCGCTGCCGTCCGTGCGGCTGCCGGCCGGCATCGCACGACGAATCCCCGCATCTTCGGCTCCGTGCTGCACGGCACCGATAACGATGGCAGCGATCTAGACCTACTGGTCGGCGCTCAGCCGGGGGCAACGCTCTTCGATCTGAGCGCCCTGCAGATCGAGCTCGAGGACTTGCTCGGCGTTCCGGTGGACGTGCGGACACCCGGCGACTTGCCCGTGCACGTCCGAGCCGCTGTGCTTGCCGAGGCGCAGGCGGTTTGAGAAGCGGCCTCGATGCTCGACTACCACGCGGCGTCGGCGTGCAATCTCCCTTTCCTCCCTCACGCCGGCCCTCCGCCCGGCCCTCGTGCCGGGCATTTTTTTGTCCGCACGGCGCCCCGCACCACTTTTTTCCGACGTCGGAAATCTCAGGGCGTGGAACGCAGCATTTGACGGTTGAGGAACGGCGTGCGCTTTCGATCTCCCTGGCTGAGAATGATGGCCATGAGTAAGCCACCCGCCGCCCTTCCACCGCCTGATGGAGCCTCGCCGCCATGACCGATATGGAAGCCAGCGATCTCTGGCGAGAAATCGAGAAGGCCCTTCTCAATGACGACGGCCGCGCTGCGAAAACCCATCTGGCTGCTGGAAGGGCGATTTACTACGGCGATCCGATGTATCCGGGTCAAACCGTCAGGGAGTTCCCCGACGGCCGCCGGCAGTTGGTCGCGATCGACCGCCAGAACGCGGTCACCGTCATCAAGGATCTTTGATGCCGCAGAAAACACGCGTTCACCCCCATGCTGCGAACCGCTCATCCGCGCGTCGCCATCGACACCGGAAGAAGTTCAAACTCGACGAGCTGCTCGCGCAGTGGGATGCCTTGCCCGAGGACTCCAAGCAGAAAATGCAGCAGGAGATGCGCGAATGGGACGAGATGGGCTACGTCGGACGTGAGCGGTTTTGGGAG
>JAMFSK010000035.1 GCA_026225235.1 Burkholderiales bacterium | reverse complement strand
GGCACCCGGGCCTGAACCTTCGCGGATCGGATGCGCGTTATCGAACCCCAACAGGCGAGTGCCCTTTTCGTCATGCAGCGTCAGCGACTCCCTCAACCCGTGCGGGCGCTCCTGTGTTGCGTCGATTCGCGCTACTTCAAATTTCACCCAACAACACCCGGTGTCGTCGACGGCATACATCACGCCGTCCAGCTCGAGCAAGGTGTCGAGGCTGGGGTCCCGGTCTGTCATTGAATTAATGTTATCACCTGATGACAACAAAGGCAAGAAATCCGAGAAGGCCCGGATGGTTAGGGCTATGCAGCCCTTCATTTTCGACCACGGAGGAGCCAGTAACTCGTTTTGGGTCGCTGGGCGGGACGTCTTCGGCGCGGCTGCCGCGTTCTGGAGGGCGAGCGCGCGCTGCGGCGACGGTCAATGGGTGGAGCTGCGAAGGCGCTTGGCGGTAGAGCAGGGGAGAGATCCAGCCACGTTGGTGAAAGCTTTCCTCGAGAGCCGAGCTCGGCAGATAAGCGGAGTTGGGACGAGCGGCACTGCGGCGAGTGCCTGTCCTGCCGAGATTGACGAAAGGACTCGTTAGTCCGAGACCACCTACCCGATATCTTGTATTCAGAAAAATTGAGACGGATCGTCAAGGGCCCGTTTTCGCGTCCGCTAGGATCAAAGCGCTTGATTAGCCAGTGTCTGGGAGGCGTTAGCCGTCAAGAGCGCGATACGCAAATTGATAAACGGGGAAAAAGGGGTTACAGGTGGCGTCGAACAAAATCAAAAGTAAGAAATTGGCCGGATATTCGGCACTGACCATCGCGGTAAGCGCGGTGGCGGCACTGCTGTTGTCAGGATGTCACGGTGGCGGTGACGATGTATCGAACGGCAACGGGAACACAACCTCCTCGGCGCCAAGTGGGAATGGCAATGGTGGCGGAACGGTCACGCCAGGGGGCAATGGCACGGGCAGCGGGACTGTGACCATCGGTGGCACCGTATCAGGCGTAACGGGGTCCGAATTCTTCCTTCAGGACAACGGGGCGGACAATCTCGCGGTCGCCAGTAGCGCGACGACCTTTACGTTCGCTACGCCTCTGATCACAGGCTCGAGCTACAGCGTCAGCGTGTTCCAATACCCCGATGGGCAAACCTGCTCGCTGAGCAACGAGGCCGGTACCGCAGGAACAAACATCACATCTGTCAGTCTCTCGTGCTCGCCCTGGACTGCGGCGACCGCATTCACGAGCGTGCTTGCGGGTAGTTCGACCAGCGGAAGCGCGGACGGCATCGGTTCGACGGCCACATTCGATCATCCGTGGGGCATGGCAGCCGACGCGAGCGGTAATGTGTATGTAGCTGATGAGGACAACAACCTGATCCGCAAGATCACACCAGCAGGCGTAGTAACGACGCTTGCGGGCAGCGGATCAGTTGGCAGCAGCGATGGAACGGGCACGGCGGCATCATTCAGCGCGCCCACCGGGCTTGCAGTCGACGGGTCTGGAAATGTCTACGTTGCCGACAGAAATAACGACGAAATCCGCAAGATCACCCCTGCTGGCGTGGTGACGACGCTTGCCGGCAACACCACTTCTGGTTTTACAAATGCAACGGGCACCGCGGCAGCTTTCAATCAACCGTTCGCCGTCGCATTGGATTCCAGCGGAAATGTGTACGTCGCTGACCAGCAGAACAACGCGATCCGCAAGGTTACACCTACAGGCGCGGTGACGACGCTTGCAGGCAGCGGCACTGCCGGTTTCTCGGACGCGACCGGCACCGCGGCGCAGTTTCATTTCCCATCAGGTGTGGCTGTGGACGGAAGCGGCAACGTCTACGTGACCGATCAGATTAACAACCGCATTAGAAAGGTTACACAAGCGGGTGCGGTCACCACATTCGCTGGCAACGGAACCGGTGCAGGAGTTGACGGGACGGGAACAGCCGCCGAGTTCTTCTTTCCGCAGGGCATCGCTATCGATGCGGACGGAGATTTATATGTGGCTGATGACGGCGATCCTCGAGTCCGGATGGTCTCCCCGACAGCAGTCGTCTCTACGCTCGCGGGCAATGGGTCGAATGGGACCACAGATGGCACGGGCACGACTGCTGAGTTTATGTTTCCGGCGGGGATCGCTTTGAGTCTCGGCAATGTCGTCGTGACTGATCAAGGAACCAACGCGATTCGCATTATCAAGCGCAATCCGTAATCAGTCGGTTCCGTTTTCGTTCCATGAATCAAGGTCGCCTCGCGTACAAGGCGATCTTGATCACACCAACCGCGGACCGTGAGCGTTCCCGGAACCGTAATTTGTAACTCGCCTGCATTCTCATGCACTGCGCGTTGTCCA
This sequence comes from Burkholderiales bacterium, assembly GCA_026225235.1. Lineage (GTDB taxonomy): Bacteria > Pseudomonadota > Gammaproteobacteria > Burkholderiales > Burkholderiaceae > Pararobbsia. The sequence goes on along the minus strand of JAMFSK010000035.1, from coordinate 9,833 downwards.
GCGGTTCGGTAACGAGCTACATTGCATCAATAGCGCTAATCGTGTCCGTTGATTACGCAAATGAAAGATTGATCGTTGATCGCATGAGAAAAGGCAGAGCGGGGCGTTTTGCCACATCTCGGAGCGTTGCGTTTCAGCAACGCTCGCACGCACGGATGTCCGATTATTTTGCTAACGCGTTCGTGCCTTCGGTTGAACTCTATCGTGTGCGCCACACCCTCGTCGAAACCGGTCCCGCTTCAACTTTTCACCTGGCAAGTCGATTTTGATGCTGCGCTGCGCACCATTGGCCGGTATCGAGCGACGAACGTCCTCAAGAATGATCGTGGGCTGAGTTAGCGGAATTCGCGGACACGATTAGCGCTCTGACAGACGTTATTAGCGCAATCTACGAAGTTCAACAGCGTTAAATTCCTGGCACGCGGCTCAGACCCTCGAGGTCTTCGGGTTTGCGCTGCGTGGCCATGTCTGTCCCCACCGACGCTGGCTTTTTTAGCTCACAGCCGAGCCTGCTTGGTCACGCCGTCAGGATGTTTCCGGACGTCTTGCGGGGCCAGGGCGTAAGCACGTCGAAATGCGCGCGTGAAATCTGTCGCGCTTCTGAAGCCGTGTGCAAAGGCGATGTCCTGCACCGGAACACCGGGCCATGCGACGAGCTCGTCGGCTGCGGCGCGCAGGCGCGCATGCCGGATATAGGTGCCCAGTCCCCCTTCGTGCTGAAAGAGGCGATAGACCGTTGGCCGCGAGAGGCCCAGTGACTCGACGACACGCTCCGGTGAAAGATTGTCATCGTGCAGATTCGCGTGCACGTAGAGGCGCGCCTGGTCGAACGCGATGGCGCGCGCCAGCGACGACTTGCTGCCTCTCAACCCCGCCTGCTCCCCAAACGCCTGCGCGATCAACAGCACGATTTCGCTCAGAACCCGATGGGCCTGCACTGGTGCCATCGAGCCGATTTCAGTGGCGAGCGAAAGCACGCGTCTCGTGAGATAACGCACCGCAGGCAAACGCGGTGAGAGCGTGCGTCCATGCAGCACCGAGGTATCCGGAAACACGTCGTGCAGCAACGCGCCCGGCAGAAAAATCGTGACGTGCCGGCAGGGCGCGCGCCTGAACTGCACCGGCTGGTCGAGATCGACGGCGAAGATACCGCCTTCGAGCGTCGTCTGCGTGCGCTTGCCCGGATAGGAGAGTTCGCTGCCCGGGGCGCTGTCGAAAGACACATGAAAGACGATGCTGCGTGCATTGTCCTGGGAGATTCGCGCGATCGTCCGGTCTTGCGCGATGCGATCGGTGTAGCAGTCCGCGAACAGGAATTCGCCCACAGCGTAGCGGTCGATCCAGCCTTGAAACGGCTGGCCACGCGCATCGCGTGTCGTCAAGAGGTCGACCACGCCGATCATGCGGTCGCACCATGCCAGGAGCTGCTGCTCGATGGGCAACGCGCAAACATCGAAGTGCTGGTGTGCAATTTCAATTTGCTGGGCCGGCTGAAGCGCGACGGGCAGATCCTGAAAGTGCGTCTTGACGGCGGGCATGTGAAGTTCAGCGAATCGGTGGTAGAGCCTTGCGACGAATGCTATGGCGCGAATATCCCTCGTTGGGCGCTTCAAGTCCGCGATTCGACTCTCGACGAAAACCCAACGGATATCGAAGGTTTACGGCCGATGATGCGAGGACTTTAGCTCTGCATCGATCCGCATCCGGTTTGTCCTGCTCCCTCTGCCGAAAATGAAAGGGCAAGCCAATCGAGCCGTTGCGGGGGCGCAATCGACTCCACAGCCGCCCAAAGCGATGGGTACTCTCCGCGTTGCTCCTGCACCATACGCACGGCGCGTTCGCGGGACTCAGGTGAGAACTTGTTCGACTTGTTCATTGCTCCGTTCTCTCAAAGATTGGAGCTTGCTGAAAACCCGGGGCGCTTCACAACGGCTTCAGATGCGTAGCGACGAACGTGGTTGGTCGATTCGCCTTGACTTGCGGGCGGCAAAACGATGCGACGGCAGGGGTGACGACTGTCAGTCGGTCGACGGATCTTGGACGATTTCGCGAAATTGGCTTGTCTGCGCTAGTGCCTGCGTCATCCCAGCAACTCAGGTTTGTGATTGCTGAGAAAGGCGCGATGTCATGTCCGAGAGCAATGGTGATATTGCCCGCCGCAGTTGCGCGGCACTTTCGATCAACTGCTCTGCAAGCAGAGCGGCATGCGGCGTGAGCGCGGCAAAATTGCGCGCGCAAAGATGAAGTCGTCTCGCAGCCCACGACTCCGAAAGTGGCGAGATTACCAACCCCGGGCAGCGCAACATTTCGATCGATGCTTCAGACAGAATCGCTATGCCGATACCGGCTTCGACGAGCATCGCTACATTCTCAATGCTTCGCACCTGGATACGGTAGTTGAGCTGGCCGCCTAAATGCGAGGCGCGATCCGCCAGATGTGTCTCCAGTGCAGTGTCCGAAAGCCCAACAAATGCTTCGTCGAGAATCTCCGCGAACGCCACGGGCAGCCCGGTCACAACGGGGTGTGAACGATTGGCCAAGACGACGAGCTGGTCTTGCGCAATCAGATGGGTCTGCAGCGCGGAGAGGTCCGCGATGTCGGCGACGATGCCGAGATCCGCTCGCCCTTCCGCCAGTGCCTTGACGATCTCCGGACTGGGCCGTTCGTCGAGGTCAATAGACAAGTCGGGATAAGTCGTCAGGAAGCGGTTCAGTTGTTGCGGCAAAAAAGCGGCCAATGCGGCAGTGTTCGATAGCAGCCTGACGCGCCCCTTCAGACCTGTCGCATAGGTTCGCAACTCGCCGCGCATCTGCTCGACTTGACCGAGGATCAATCGAGCGTGCCGAACGAGTGCGTCGCCCGCTGCCGTCGTGCGCACGCCGCGGCGGTTACGCTCAAGCAGTGGCGCACCCAGTGCGGTCTCCATGCCAGCGATACGTTCGCTAACTGAGGCGAGCGCCAGATGCATGACCCGCGCTCCGTGTGTGAGGCTGCCGTGCTCAACCACCGCTAGGAAAACCCGCAGGTCGATCAGGTCGAAACGCATGCGGTCTGGCTCCTCGATGTCTTCATGTCATTCCTTCGGTATTGCCGAAGCCAGGCACAGGTAATGCCAGATTGTGGGCGCGCCACCGGGTCGCTTAGGATGCTTCCCATGCATACCTATTTTCTCATCTTTGGCGCAGGAATACTGGCTGGCGCGATGAACGGCCTGGCGGGCGGAGGTTCGTTCGTAAGCTTGCCGGCCCTCATGGCAGCGGGAGTGCCATCGGTTCAGGCGAACGCTTCAAGTACGGTCGCGCTGTTCCCCGGGGGAGTGGCCAGCGCTTGGGCATATCGCGACGGAATCGGGCCAGTCGGTTCGGTGACGATTCGCCCATTACTGATGGCGACGTTTTTTGGCGGCTTGCTCGGTGCGGTCCTGCTGCTGCACACCTCATCCACGGTTTTTTCTTTCGCACTACCCTGGCTGCTGCTTTTCGCGAGTGTTGCGCTTGCTTTTGGCCGACGCGTTGGCGAAGCGCTGAGTGGTCGTCTGCGCATTCCCGCGTCTGTGGTGTTGGCGGTTCAGTTCATGCTGGGTGTGTATGGCGGCTACTTCGGCGGTGCAGTCGGCATCATGATGATCGCGATGTGGGGGCTGTTTGAGGGCCGAGATCTCAAGAGTCTAAACGCGCCCCGAACTTTGCTGGTCAGTGCGGCAAATGCCACTGCGGTTTTCATCTTCATCGTAGCTCGCGCAGTCCATTGGCCCGAGACGCTGGTCATGCTGATCGCGGCGATCATCGGCGGTTATGGCGGCGCGCAAATCGGCCGACGTGCGCCGCCCAAAATGATCCGGGCGGCTACCCTGGCATTGACCTTCTGCGTGACGTTGGCGTTTTTCGTTCGAACCTACGCGTCGATCGTATTGGGTAGATGATCGATGTCCTGTTGATGTGCGTGACGCCTTGGAGATTATGAAGTCGGCTCTGCTCGGGGGAATCGGATCGCTGCCGATCCTTGCGAGCTTTGTCGCGCACCCTTCGTGAAAATAGGATGAATGTGCATGCGTATGCCGATGCGGTGGCCCAAGGATCGAAAAGGAGCCCCAAGGTGCCGTTTCCCTCTCGAGACCGTACTCACTTCGCAATGCGGGACCGCTGTGAGTGGAAGCGCAAGTAGAGATTGTTCATGATGAGGGCCGCACCGGTGATGCAGGCACCGATGATCTGGAACCGCGTGGGGATGACCCCCGTGAGCGACGACACGGTGAAAGCGGTGATCGGGACGACATCCATGAACAGTACGCTGTTGAGTGGCGAGATGATCCGGGTTCCAAAATTCCAGAGCAGGACGCCGCCAAAGCTGACGATGAAACTCATGTAGAGAAGATGAGGGATGATCGCGATCACATCTGACAGGTTTGGCATGGGAATGGTATGTGAGGCGAAAAGCACACCGTTGAGGAGGGCACTACTCGTCCATCCGAGCACCATGGTCATGGTTGTGTATCGCAAGACCGACCACCGTGTGAAGTAGCCCGCGCTGAATGTATAGATGATCCAAAACAGCATGCCCAAAATGATCAGGCCATTGGCCCAATAGTTGCCAGGTCCGTTCCACAGGCCGCTGACATCTCCCTTGGTGATGACTAGCGCGACGCCGAGAAAGGACAGCAAGACAAACAGGAAGGTGTAGCGCGGAGGCGCCGTACGCCGCACCACCGCGTTGACTACGACGCCCATCATCGGCTGAGTCGCTGCCATGATCGAGGCCGTCAAGGCGCCGTCCCTGCCGGCCATTTGCTGACCGAGAAAGACCAGGAAACCAAATCCCGCAAAGCCGATGGAGCCAAGCAGCCAGGCGAGGCCGAGCGGCTCCCCTTTCAACGCAAACGCGCCGCGACCTTCCTTGACGCGTAGCAAGATCACGCACGCGGCAGCGGCAAGCAAATATCGCAATGAGGTGAAAGTGAAGGGGTCGATGTGGCGCAACGCGTCCGACATGACCGGAAACATCAAGCCAAACGAGACCGTTGCAATCAAGCAGCACAGAACGCCCTTTCCATAGCTTCCGAGTGCGAGCGTGGAAATCGCGGGGGTGCCACCCTGGTTGTGAGTGCCCCCCTTCGCGGACGGCGGAGGTTGCAGTGGTTGGGATGTGCTCATGACGTCTCGCGCAAGATGAAGATGGGTTCCGATACAAGCCGGATGGCTTCGCTCATCTTCAATTGTCAGGACACTTGTCACGATTGACCATTGGCATGAATGTCAGTTATCGTCGAAATTATGCCAAAGAGCCCATCTAGCAGAAACCGAGTCGCGCGATCGAATGCGAAACTAGTCGCGGTGTTGGCGTATGAGGGCGTCAGTGCGTTCGAACTGGGCATGGCCATCGAAGTGTTTGGCTTGCCAAACATGGGCGACGATTGGTATCGCGTCATAGTCTGCGCGGAACACCCGGGGACACCGCTCTCAGCCGGCGGGATCGTAAAGGTCGTCGCGGACGCGGGCTTAGCGTCTTTGGCGGACGCCACCACGATAATTGTTCCCGGATGGCACGATATCGATGCCTCGCCGCCAGACGAACTCCTCGACGCACTTGTGCGGGCCCACAAGCGCGGGGTCCGGATTGCTTCGATATGCACCGGGGTTTTTGTCCTCGCCGCCGCAGGACTCCTCGATGGCCGACGCGCTGCGGTGCACTGGGCACAAGCCGAGGCACTTGCCGATAGATACTCAAAGATCCAAGTGGACCCGAACGTTCTCTACGTCGATGAGGGCGATATCTTGAGTTCGGCCGGCCGCGCGGCGGGGCTGGACCTGTGCGTGCATATCGTGCGCAAGGACTTTGGCCCCGAAATCGCCAATGAGGTGGCGCGTCGAATGGTGATTCCAGCGCATCGTGAAGGGGGGCAGGCGCAGTTCATCCCTCGCCCCGTCTGGACCAAAGACGACACCCTTGCGGAATTGCGTGCCTGGGTTGGCGCACATCTGGATGGCGACCTCAGCATCGGCCAGTTGGCGTCGAAAGCCCAAATGAGCCGCCGAACATTCATTCGGCGGTTTGAGGCGGCAGCCGGCACCGCGCCAGGGAAATGGGTTCTTCACGAGCGCACGGCGCGGGCACGCATCCTCTTGGAAACAACCTCCATGACGATCGAGCAGGTGGCGACGGCCTCCGGCTTTTCTTCGGCGGACGCGCTGCGCCACCATTTCAGGACGCAATACGGCACGAGCCCCAACCGCTACAGGTTGGCTTTCGCACCTGAGCGGGGCACAAGCAAAATGCTCAGCTGCGAGACACCATCTTCCGATGAAAAATCCCGAGCCTGACCTTCACGAGGCGAGGCAGCCCGACGCCGTCGTTGCAACTTATGCGATAGGGGCAAATGGGGCTGTGTCGACGCCAAGTTCTTCCTTCAGGCCGATCCGCCCCTTCTGCGTGACGTGGATGGCGCGCGACGCATCAGCTCGCCGTAGCCAACCGTTCGCGCACAACCAGCTCATGAATTGCATCCCCAACGGGCCGGCAAGGTGATACTCCCGTTCTGTCCAATCGAGGCATTGCTGGGCCAGACCTCGCCGGTTTGGCTTGAGCGCCGCTACGTCCATGCCCATGCGGCCAAACCATTGGATGCCGGCGGCCGTTACGTCGAATCGCTTGTCGTCGGCCGCAAGAAGGAAACCTCGCGCTTGCATGCCATGGGTTACCGCGACGCCAATGCGTCCAGCCAGATGGTCGTAACAGCACCGTGCGAACTGAAGCCTTTGCGCCTCCCGGCCGGGTGGCCTCCGTCGCATGATTTCAGTCACGCCGATGGAGGCGAGATTTTCGAGCGCTGAGGCGACATGGGAGCCGCCCAACCGATAGTAGCGTTGTCGACCCTTTGTTTCGACCATCACTAGGCCCCCAGCAAGGAGCTTGCTCAAATGCGAACTGGCCGTCTGCGGGGTCACGCCGGCGACAAAGGCCAGTTCGCCGGCAGGCCGTGCACGTCCATCCAGCAAGCTCATCAGCATGGCGGCACGGGCTGGATCAGCGATCAGGAAAGCGGCGACAGCGATATTCGGTTGCGGACTCATTGTCGAACCCCCTAGCGTTCTGGTCACAATAGCACCGGAGCAGTTCACACGCTTCGATGCGTGTCGAAGCATCCTGTACTGAACTCACCGTAGGCTCGGGCTTGTTAAGCTCACGATGGGAATCAACGATGACCTCAAGCAACGATGGCGAAATCGCTCACGTCTCGGAACGATGGTACGAAACGCGTCTCGAGCGTGATTTTGACGGTCTGATGGCACTCCAAGTCGAAGACGCCATCCTTGAAACACCTCTAGTCCTGGCGACCTTGCAAGACATAACCGAGGGCATTCTGAAGGGGAAATCCGAAATCCGGCCGTTCTTCGAAGCCGCCCTGAACACGCCAGTAGTGTGAACATGGGGAATCGCAAAAATAACGGGGCTATCCAACGCCGGGTCCTGGCTGCGACCAGCGTCAGCTATGTAGTTGTCCTTCTGGACACGTCGATTGTCAATGTCGCTCTGGATCGCATCTCCGTGTCACTGGGAACCCAGATCGCAGGTCTGCAGTGGGTAATGAACGCCTATACGCTGGCGTTTGCCAGTCTACTTCTGACAGGGGGCACACTCGGTGATCGGTGGGGTGCGCGCAACGTCTATCTTGCCGGTCTCATGGTCTTCACGCTCGCCTCGATGATCTGCGGGATAGCGCCAGATTTGCCGAGTCTCATCGCCGCGCGTATCTTGCAGGGAGTGGGCGCGGCCATGCTGGTACCGTGCTCGCTGAAACTAATCAACCAAGCCTGCCCCGAGCCCGAGCAAAGGGCACGCGCGGTCGGCGTATGGGTCGGCTGCGGCGGGGTCGCCATGGCGGCCGGTCCTCTGATCGGCGGTGTTCTGATCCATCTGTACGATTGGCGGAGCATCTTCTTCGTGAATATACCGATCGGATTGGTAGGCTTATGGATGACGTGGCGCATAGTGGATGATCAACGGCCAGCGCACGTCGGCCGTTTCGATCCTGTTGGACAGGTGAGTGCGATTGTCGCGCTTGGCGCACTCATCGGCGTGCTTATCGACGGAAAAACGCTTGGGTGGGATTCGCCGTTGATCATCGCGGGCATTGTCATCACGGTTGTAGCTTGGGCGATGTTCCTTGCGGCCGAGGCGCGAAACATGCACCCGATGCTACCGCTCTCGTTCTTCAGAAACGGTGTCTTTGCCGGATCGACCTGTGTTTCAATGGCCTCGGCCTTCGTGTTCTACGGCCTGCTCTTTGTCACGAGCCTCTACTACCAGCAGGCTCGCGGAGACTCTCCATTGTGGGCTGGGCTCGCATTCTTGCCGATGACGGCGATGGTCGCGGTGGGAAGCATCGTCTCCAACCCGATAGTGAAGCTCTGTGGGCCGCGCTGGTCGATGTGTGCGGCGTTCGGTCTGTACGCCCTAGGCGCTCTCGGCATGCTCCCGTCCAGCCATTCGTCGCCTTACTGGCTTGCCGTCGCCCCGATGCTAATGATCGGTTTAGCGTCGGGTTTCGTTTCCCCTGCTGCAACGGCTCCGGCCATGGGGACCGTGGAGAAACATCAGGCAGGCGTCGCGGCTGCGGTTCTCAATTCGGCCCGGCAGACAGGGGCTGCATTGGGCGTCGCCATCTTCGGCACGTTGATCGCGACATTTCATCCTTTTGAGGTCGGCATGCGCGTCGCATTGTGGACTGCAGCCGCTGTTTCGCTTACGGCCGCATTGGTCTGGCTCCTAGCCTTAATACAAAATGTGCGTGTGCGGCAGTCACCCCTTCGACAATAGAGGCAGATGGAAAGGCCCGAGGCCAACCTGCACGATGACCGAGTCGATTAGTCAATTGGTGCGGTAACCGTCGGATTCAAGCGTAGACCGTTTTAATAGCATCGACATACATGAACGTCAGCTTTGGATTGCTGCGGTGGACTGCCGTGGGTCTGGCAAGAAACCCCTCGCGCATCCGAGGCCAAGTGACTACCCGGCAAGTACGACATCTATTACCACGCTGTGTTTTTCGCTTCCTTCCCAGCGTTATAGGTCGAGTCGAAGCGCGTATCCTGAGGTCCAGGGACGGCTCAAATGCTAACGAAAACCTACCGTGATCGCGGGCGAAAAATTTTCATCGATCTGTTTTCCAAATGCGGTGGCGAATATGCTTGTGGGTTCAAGATTGGGGGCGGAGAAGCCTTCGGACTCGAAGGTGTACGACTGCCTAGGCGGACGCGGAGGCTAAATCGGTCACGAATGACGTGGATCAGCCCGGGGGCTTGGTAGCATTTCATACGGAGGCCGCCATCCATGCTGGGTCGCTATTCTGTCGCGCCATGCGGTGATGTGGCGGTGCGTTTGCGTTAGGTCATAGCCCGTTTCCTGAACCGGAAAATACAAATACCCAACCAGCGAAAAGTCGGCGATGGTCAATCTATCGGCCCCCATGAACGTGTGATGCGTCAGATGTTTTTCTACGATGGCGAACGCAGCATCAATGCGTTTGACTGCTCGGATGGGCGATTGAGGAGCAGATCGAGAGCGTATTAATCGACCCTGGCAAACCGTGGCAGAACGGCACGAACGAAAGCTTCAACGGCAAGTTCAGGGACGAATGTTTGGCGGCAGAATGGTTTCGCAATCGGATCGAGGCGAAGATCGTCATCGAGGACTGGCGCATGCACTACAACGAGGTGCGGCCTCATTCGAGCCTGAACTACCAGACGCCCGGCGAGTTTCGTCGGGCCCATGAAAACTATCCATCAACAGCCGTTATTTCCAGAATGGCCTGGTCCTGAGAAACCGGTCAGGTCAG
>JAMFSK010000189.1 GCA_026225235.1 Burkholderiales bacterium | reverse complement strand
GCCCGGCTAGCAACTCTTCAACGATCTGGCGGTTCATTTCTAGGGACTTCTCCTTTGGCCGTCATACAGCGACGCTGCAAGACTGGCACCCGCGACTGATGCTGGCGCAGTGGGTGCCTTCTTTAGGCCTGCACATTGCAACCCTGGTATGGCCTCCGCTCCCACGTGGCGTAAATTTGGCGGGATGGTGGGTGCCTATAACGAGTGAAATAATGCCGATCCCATTGCATACATTTGATCTTACCGGCGACCTCCTTGTGGATGACTTGGATCACATGCGACTTTGTGGAAAAACTCCAACCCTGGCCGGATGGTTTCAAGAGAATTCGGGTTGCCTTCTATATGAAGCTGGCCATATCGTTTCCGAGGCCGAACCTTACAGTATTCATGCGGGGCCGGCCGCACACGGAATTTATTTCCTAATCAACGAAAATCGCGTTGTCTATGTCGGTAAGGCCCTAGGAATCTGGTCAAGACTGAACGAACACGCCAATAAAGGAAAGCTATTTTCACATTACTGGTGTTTCGGCGGTATCCCGTACGACTGGTTGCGTCATGTGGAAGGTTTTTATATCAATCGGCTGAGACCAGCATACAACCGAGATCATGTCATCTATAACAAGGCGCTTGACCGAATCGGCACGAAGGCATAAGGCTTTGCGGAACAAAAGCAGTAAATATTAGAAACTTTCGGTCGATGATAGGATTGGATTTTGCCGCTGAGCGGCGAGGAGGCGGGATGATTAAAGTTCAAACATACGCCGCCGGGGCGGGATGGGTGCATGCCACTCGCGCGGGCGAACTCCCTGCCGCGTGGGGCGTTCTAGCCGGGTATAACAGACGGTGGCCCTCTGAGCGGCATCGGCTGGTTAGTGTCGCCAGTGACGGAGCGATAACGGTCATACCAGACGACGCAGACATGCTTTCGCTATTCGATGGAGAAGAAGAATGATGACAAAGGAAACGACTAGCGATATGCGTGCGGTGTATCAATTGGAACAGCACAACGGATCATGGCTTGATGTATCGAAAGACGCATACGACAGCACGGAGGAAGAGCGCCGCCGCGTTGTGTACCTTCGGACTGTAGAGAGCGACGCGCCGCTAGTGCGGGCTGATTTGGAGGGATGATGGAAGAAATGACGTTGGAACAAATAATCGACGGCTTCCGATTCATGCCAGGAATCATGGAGGAGCGCGCCGCTTCCATCGCTGCCTACCTTTCGTCAAGGTTTGGGCCGAAGACCCTTGTCATCGTTGATCGCATCGACGGCACAGTCGTGCACTTCGTGCAGTCGGCCATGCTGGATGACTTCGAGAACTTCCGCGCGCGGGGCTATATGGGAAGCCCGCACCGATTTGCGGACAGCCAATTCACGATTGACTTGGCGCAGCAGGGCTGATTGATTTGCCGAGAGGCAGGAGGAAGGGATGGCTGACAGGCGTTACGTGATTCTGGAACTGTCCGACGCGAAAGCACTGGCACTGAACGCCTCAGCCGGCTTCGATGAGCAGGTAGCGCGAGTCATCGACCGCATTGAGGCCGAAACCGGAGCGGATGTCGAGGACATCGTTCGGCAGTTAAAAGCGCTCGAAGTTTGTTGCGCCTGCGAGGGCGAGAGCATGGAGAAAACATGCGTCTGCTGGAGCGCAAACAAACTCGGCCGACGCCTGTCGAGACTTGTTGACCGCGCGAATGGCATCGTGCCAACGGCTGATTGATCGTCGCTAATAGCGAGAGGAGATGGGATGAAACCAGGTGACGCAATCGAAGTGCTTCAGCAATCGTTTCAAGGACTGTCCGTGCGCGAGACGAGCACGCTGGCCATCGTAGAGAGTGTCGACGAGAAAAAGATCACCGCGCGCTTCGTCCGTCCACGCGATGACGGGGCTGAATTGATTGCGCTCGAGGTTGCTGCGCAGAATCGGACGTGGCGGTAGAGCCACAATTGACGTGGCGCGACTAGCTGGGAAAGACTAATGCCATCCATCCACCTCTACATGCCGCGCTGCGGCGCCGACGGCGTGATTGTCGCGACCCGTGATGACGGCGTGCGGGTGGAATTCCGGGGTTCTGCTTATTCGGATTGGGATTTAGGCGAGGACTCGCCCATGTATCGGCTGCATTCGTGCCTACGGCGGGTCAACATCTCGGAACTGCATTGCGGCAATGTCGAGACGGTGACGCCGTGGCACGATGAGTGGGAGGAAGTGCTGGGGATGTTTGAGGCGGGGATTTAGGCGACGGCCAGCGCCGCAATAACGCGCGCGATCATATGATCGCGTTGAATTCTTCGGAACACTGGTTGTAAACACAGTCCAATGGAACCGGGAAACCAAGCGCGTCAACGCTTGATCCCCCTAACCACACCTTCAACTTTTACGGAGTTGGCAGCATGGCTGTTGTCGATCATACCTCAACCAAACGCGGGCCTAAAATTTGGCCTTCACAAGAGCGCTTGAGAGAACTATTCGATTACGATCCGAACACCGGATTGTTGACTTGGAAAATCCAAAGACAAAGAATTAAACCCGGAACCTTAGCAGGGTGTATTCACGCACAAGGCTACGTGAGGGTGCACATAGATTACAGACTTTACCCTGCTCATCGCCTAGCTTGGATTCATACGTACGGCGAGAATCCATCCCTCAATACGACCACATTAATGGCGATAGGTCAGATAACCGTATAGCCAATCTTCGCATCGTCACTCAGTCGCACAACCAGCAGAACCTCAAGAGAAAACGTCCGTGCACAAAATCCGGTCTTCTTGGCGTCTATTTCAAAAATAACGGATACGAGTCAAGCATTTTTGTGGACGGGAAGAGCATCTACCTCGGCCGATTTAAAACGGCAGAGGATGCTCAGGCGGTATATCTGGAAGCCAAAAGACGGCTGCATCCGGGATGTACGATTTAAGCTAGAGCCTTGGCCACCCGCGCAAGTTGGTGGTCAACTATATTAGGAAACGGCAACGCAGGTTTCCCGATAGGCGTAAGCAATGCAGCATGCTGCCAATCAGGCGGCAGATCCGTGACCAGATCGTTTCCGTTCCTGTACAAATTCACCGGAACTTTGGAGAGCAGCGTCCTCACGCTGAGATCTGGGCTCACGCGCGGCGGCTCGAAACCGTACACGGCCACGGGCGCCTTCACATCAAGAGTCAGCGCCACTGCAGCGCAGATCGCGATAGCGGCGCCCAATGAGTGACCCACCAGCGTCACCGGCTGATCGCCGACCGCCGCCTTGACATCCAGCGCAATCGCCATCCAGGCCGACCAGAAACCGGAATGGATTTTCCCGACACCGCATACGTTGACCGGCTCAAAGCTGAAGTCAGCGCCCCAGCAATCGCGATTGTCCGTCCCGGGAAAGGCGACGCACAACCCAGCCGCAGTTTGCCGGACGATGGCGCGAGATGCACTGCTCGCTTTACCGATATCAGGCACGGCGGAATACGCTTCTTGGGCCAGCAAGGCGTAGTCGTACGGCCGCATTGCGGCGGTCATTCCGGATT
>JAMFSK010000188.1 GCA_026225235.1 Burkholderiales bacterium | reverse complement strand
TCGACGACCGGCCGCTTATAGTCAGGTCCGAGCAAACAGCCGCTGAGCGCGAGCACGACAACCAGAGAGAGAGCGGAGGCGCGCATGTCAGTCGCCCTCGCGTGGGGCAGACGGCGTGGCGGTCGGGGCACCCGCGCCGTGATCCGGCGGGCTCGCCGTCGGGCCGGGGGTCTTCTTGCCGCCGCTCCTCTTCTCCGACATCGTTTCGAGCACGTAGAAGAACATCGGGATGAAGAACACTGCGATCATCGTAGCGCCAAGCATGCCGCCAATGACGCCGGTGCCGATCGAATGCCGGCTGTTCGCCGACGCGCCAGTGGCGATGGCAAGCGGCACGCAGCCGAGGATGAACGCAAGGGACGTCATCACGATCGGGCGCAGCCGCTCAGTCGCCGCCGTCACTGCGGAGTCGTACACCGACTCACCCGACTCGCGGTTCAGCACCGCAAACTCGAAGATCAGGATCGCGTTCTTGGCGGCCAGTGCGACCAGCATCGTCAAGCCGATCTGGAAGTAGACGTCGTTTTCGAGACCTCGCAGCAGGATGGCGAGTAACGCGCCAAAGAGCGCGAACGGCACCGCCATCAGCACGCCTACCGGCAAGCTCCACTTCTCGTATTGCGCGGCGAGGATCAGGAACACCATGATCAGGCCGAACACAAACACGAGCGCGGAGGCGCCACCAGCCTGTTTTGCTTCGTACGCTTCGCCGCTCCAGCCGACGTCGTAACCCGCCGGCATCACCTCACGGGCAACCTCGTCAAGCGCGGAGAGGACCTGGCCCGAGCTGTAGCCTGGCGCCGCGTTCGCGGTGATCTTGACCGCAGGAAAATTGTTGAAGCGCGTCACCAGATCGGGACCGGTGGCGAACTTACTGGTCACCACGGCTTTGAGCGGGACCATGCTGCCGGTCCTGGCACGCACGTAAATCTGATCGAGATCCTGAGGCTTGAGCCGATACGACGGCTCCGCTTGCAGGATCACCTGCCACAACCGGCTCGAACGGTTGAACTGCGACACGTACAGCGAACCAAACATGGTCTGCATCGCGCTATAGACTTCCTCGATAGGAACCCCCAGCGTCTCCGCCCTGTCGCGGTCTACGTTTACCAGCAGTTGCTGAGACGACGCATTGAACGTCGACGTGACGCGAGACAGTTCGGGCCGCTGTTTCGCTTTCGCTATAAAGTCATCTACCACGCCCGCGAGTTGAGGGATGGTAGCGTCCCCCTTGCTTTGAATCCACATCTCGGTCCCCCCTGTCGTTCCAAGTCCTGGAATCGACGGCGGATTGACCGGCAGGATGATCCCCTCCTTCACCCCGGAGAGATTTTTAAACGCATCGATCAGGACGGCGCGCGCGTTCTGCGTCCTGATATTGGCGAACTTGTAGCGCTCGTCAAAGCTCTTGAAACCGATAAAAAACGTCGATGCATTGTTCTTGCTCTGGCTGTCCAGCAAACTGTATCCATCGACTATGGTCACGCTGCTCACGGCCGGCTGCTTCATGAAATAGTCAGTGACGTGCTGCGACACAGCCCCGGTGCGGTCAAGGCTGGCAGCGTCTGGCATGATGACCGCGCCTAGCAAATAGCCCTGGTCTTCCGGTGGGAGAAACGAAGTCGGGATCGACCTCATCATGACGACCGCTAGCGCGATCACCCCGGCGAACAGCAACAAGGCCACAACGAAACGCTTGATGGCCAGCTTGACCAAGCTGGTATAACCGGAGGTCATCCGCCCGAATGCGTTATCGAACCATCGGAAAAACCCCTTCTTCTCATGATGTCCCGGTTTCAGCAGCAATGCTGCGAGCGCCGGCGACAGCGTAAGCGCCACCACGCCCGAGAACCCCACGGAGATGGCGATCGTGATGGCAAATTGCTTATACAGTTGTCCCGTGATCCCACCGAGAAACGCCACCGGCACAAACACCGCGCCCAGGACGAGCGTAATCGCCACGATCGGGCCAGAGATTTCATCCATCGCCCGCTTGGCCGCATCCCGCGGGCTCAGCTTGTGGACGTTCATGTTCCGCTCGACGTTCTCGACCACAACAATGGCGTCGTCCACCACAATACCGATCGCCAGCACCATGCCGAACAGCGTGAGCATGTTGATCGAAAAACCCATGGCGAGCATGCCCATGAAGGTTCCGAGAATCGACACCGGCACGGCAATCACCGGAATCAAGGTGGCGCGGAAACTCTGCAGGAATACGTAGACCACGACCACGACCAGCACGAGCGCTTCAAAGAACGTATAGATCACATCCGAGATCGACGCCCGCGTGAATTCAGTCGTGTCCATCGCGATGTCGTACTCCATGCCCTCCGGAAAGGACTTCTTCATCTGCTCGAGCGTTGCGCGCACCTGCTTGGATACGTCCAGCGCATTCGCGCCAGGTTGCTGGTATACCGCAATGATCGTCGCCGGCTTGCCTTGATACTTGCTGCGGATCGAGTAGTCCTTTTGACCGAGCTCGGCCCGGCCAATGTCCCTGAGACGCACGATCGCAGCGTCATTGCTTGCCGCGCGGATGATGATGTTCTCGAATTCGGCCGGATCGCTCAACCGGCCGGTGGTCGTCACCGCAAATGATTGCTCGACCGGGGTGCCGGTTGGCGACTGGCCGATGCTGCCGACCGCGAACTGCTGGTTCTGGTTGGCTACGGCCTTCTGCACGTCGTTCGCAGTGACACCAAGTTGCGCCATGCGGTCAGGCTTGAGCCAGATTCTCATTGCATAGTCAGGCGTACCGAAGATGCTCGACTGGTTGGCACCGGGCACGCGCTTGAGTGCGTCGAGCACATAGATGTTGGCGTAATTGGCAATGTAAGTCGGATCGTAGCGGTCGGTAGGCGAATAGATGGCGATGACCATCATGAACGCCGACGACTTCTTCTGCACCTGGATCCCCTGCGCTTGCACCGACTGGGGCAATTGCGGCAACGCGAGGTTCACCCGGTTCTGCACATCGACCTGCGCAAGCTCGGGGTTGGTGCCGATCTGGAAAAAGACGTTGAGCGTAAAGTTGCCCGT
>JAMFSK010000034.1 GCA_026225235.1 Burkholderiales bacterium | reverse complement strand
TTATGCGCTGGTGCCAATCAACAGCAGCCTTCCTCGCCCCGGGTCACAGACTTCGGGGCCCTTTCTTTGTCCAAAGAATTTTCTGCTGGCGACCAATCAGAATCTCCCGCCCCCGTCCCAAGCCGCCGCCTAGTTGTCGCGCGCGACAACTAGGCGGCGGAGCGCCCATCAGGCCAAAAGTGACAACCATCATTGGCGGGTTCTATCCTGCCTGCGGAGAGGGTCGTCAACGAGGCGCGAAAATTTTCTACGCAAAATCAATGATCTACGTCATATATTTAAATAGCGTACCAAATAGTACGCTATTCTAAAAGTAGTCAGCCGTGGATTGGAGTGACATGCACAATCGCGCCACGCGGTCGTCGCCGCCCCGGTGCTGGACACGAGCACGCTAAGGTTTACCGTTTAAATTCAGTGATTTGCACGGAATAATAAGTTAGCGTACCATTTAGTACGCTAACTTAGCGAGGGTATATGGCGGATTGGCATTTTTACGGTCGGCGCAGCACGCTGGACCAACTGCGCGGACTGCTCGAGAAGCCTCGATGGTTCTTCTGCCGGATTCAGGGCCGCCGGCGCATTGGCAAGACGACGCTGCTGCGGGAACTGGCGCGCGTCGACGAAGCGCTTGCCGAGCGTCTCTTCTACGTCCAGATTCCAGACTCCGACCAGATAGATGTCGCCAGCCAGTTCCGGCGCGCGCTGCAGGACAGTCTCTCGAATACCGCCCAGGCATTGGTAAATGACGTGCACGACTTCGCGTCAATGGCTCGCGCAATCGCTACGATGAACCGCGCCGGCATCATCGTGGTTCTGGACGAATTCCAGTATTTCACTTCCCCACAGCTTGCTGCGTTCAACTCGTTCCTGCAGGCCGAGGTAGACGTCCTCCGTGAATCGAAGAGCGGCGGCCTCTTCGTGCTGGGCTCATTGCAATCCGAGATGAGCGCTCTGCTCGACGATAAGGCCGCTCCTCTGTACGGCAGACTGACCCATTCTTTTCGTCTCGACCACTGGGATTTCGAAGACCTGCTTGCCGTGTACAACGACCATGGCCTGGAAGATCCTTATCAGTGGCTCCTCTTGTGGACCTACTTTGAGGGCGTACCCAAGTTCTACAGAGATGCCTACGGACAAGGGCTTTTCGATGCTTCCTCCGACCAGCTGCGCAACGAGCTTCTTGTCCGCCTGTTCCTGAACGAAGGCAGCCCGCTCTCAGAAGAAGCCGACACCTCGTTCCTGCGCGAGATGAGAGGACAATTGCTCTCCATCCTGCATTTCGTGGCGGACCACCCGGGCACCGGCCACAACGAACTCGTAGCGAGCATGCAGTCGCCGACCGACACGGGCCGCTCATTGGGTGCACAACTCAAGAAGCTGGTCGACAACTACGGGATGATTGACCGGCGCCATCCCGTGTTCTCGGACAGTCGCAGCCGCAACGCCCGATATTACGTGACGGATAATTTTTTGCAGGCGTGGATTGCAGTTGTCCGGCCCGCACGGGACGCAGCGCGAATGCAGCTTCGCGAGCGGGTGCTGGAAAAGGCCAAACCTCGTAGCGACACGCTCGAGGGTTTTGCATTCGAGAAGCTCATCCGACAGCTACACGTCGAATGTTCAAGAAAAGGAAAAGGCGACTTTCCCATCACTTCTATCGAGGTGGGATTTTGGAACCGTGCTCGTTCAATCGACCGACTTGTCGAGATTGACGTCGTGGCATTGAACAGCGAGGACAAACGTGTGCGTTTCGGCTCCTGCAAGCGAAGCGCCAGCGCACACGACAACGGCGCGCTGACCGCCTTCGAGAATCACATAGCGGGATTCATGTCGACCGTGGAGGGGCGTAAGCTCACCGGCTGGGAAGTCGAAAAGGTGCTATTTTCGCCCACGTTCTCCAAAAAAGAGACGTCTGGTCTTGAGAAGGTCGGATATCGCTGCCTTGATTTGAACGCCTACGCGCAACTCTTTTGAGCCCTTCCCTAAACGCGAGCGTCAATCGTGCCGTGTGTTAAGTGAGGGGCCGGCCCCGGGTAGAACAGATTTCGTTTGTTGGCGAACAGACGCTCCCCCGTGAACCCTCATAAGCCGTATCCCCAAGGTTGCGTTTTTTCAAGGCACACTGTACAAACGTACAGCCTCAAAGATTCCTCGAACTCCGGCGCCGCTACCAATCGTCACCCAGCGAATCGCAAGCGTCGGCGCCCTTCGACAGATCGAACCTGCCCATGCAAACCACCGTGCCCGACGCCGCCTCCGCAGCCAAAACTACCCCGGCCTCGACCTCGGCGAGCGAACCCACAACCGCCCGCGCGGCGCCCCCACACGACCCCGCTGCTAGCGACTACCTCGCGCGCCTGAACGCTCAACAGCGCGCGGCCGTCGAGCACGGCATCGACGTATCGACCCAGAATCCTCCCCATATCACCGGCCCCCTCCTGGTCATCGCCGGCGCTGGCTCAGGAAAAACCGACACACTCGCCCACCGCGTCACTCACCTGCTCGCAAACGGCGTCGACCCTCGCCGCATTCTTCTCCTGACCTTCTCCCGTCGCGCCGCCACCGAAATGCGTCGCCGCGTCGAACGCATAGCCTGGCGTGCACTCGGCGCCGATGCCGCGACACTCGCTTCGGGCCTCGACTGGTCAGGAACCTTTCACGGCATCGGCGCGCGCCTGCTACGCGAGTGTGCTGTTCAGATCGGCGTGAGCCCGACCTTCACGATCCATGATCGCGAAGACTCCGGCGACCTGATGAACCTGATTCGCCACGAACTCGGCTGCTCGACAAAAGATCAACGCTTCCCGCTTAAAGGCACATGCCTGTCGATTTACTCGCGCACGGTCAATGCGCAAGTCCCGCTTCAAACGGTGCTCGATACGGTCTACCCGTGGTGCGCGAACTGGCACGACGAACTCCGTGCGCTATTCGCGGCCTACGTCGAAGCCAAGCAGAAACAAGACGTGCTCGACTACGACGACTTGCTGCTCTATTGCTCGCACATGATGGCGGTCCCGGCACTCGGCGCACAGGTCGGCGAGCGGTTCGATCATGTGCTGGTCGACGAATACCAGGACACCAATGCGCTTCAGGCGGCCATCCTGCGAGGACTCAAGCCAGACGGCCGGGGTCTGATGGTGGTCGGCGATGACGCGCAGTCGATCTATTCATTCCGCGCGGCAACGGTCCGCAATATCCTCGACTTCCCCTCGCATTTCGATCCGCCTGCACGCATCGTCACGCTCGAACAAAACTACCGTTCGACACAGACCATTCTCCAAGCATCGAATGCCGTTATCGGTCTGGCTACCGAGCGATATACGAAGCACTTGTGGTCGGAGCGCACTTCGGCGCAACGGCCGTCGCTCATTCACGTCAAAGACGAGGCGGACCAGGCTCGCTATGTCTGCGCCCGCGTACTCGAACATCGCGAAGCAGGCCTACCACTCAGGTCGCAGGCGGTGTTGTTTCGTGCGTCGGATCACAGCGGTCCGCTCGAGGTCGAATTGACGGTCCGCAATATCCCGTTTGTGAAATTCGGTGGCCTTAAATTTCTCGATGCGGCACATGTGAAAGATGTGCTCGCGGTCCTGCGGTTTGCAGAGAACCCACGCGACCGCGTCGCGGGATTCCGGGTCATGCAACTGTTGCCGGGTGTCGGGCCGGTCACGGCGGGTCGGGCACTCAATGCCGTCGCAGCCGGCGACGCAGGCGCGGCGTTGCGTGCCTTCGCACCGGGTGCCCGCGCCGCGGACGACTGGATGGCGTTTGCCGAACTCGTCGATGCACTTCGTTCGGGTGTGCATCAATGGCCGGCAGACCTCGATCAGGTGCGCATCTGGTACGAGCCGCATCTGCTCAACAAATTCGATGACGCGCCGATGCGCATCGCCGACCTCGTGCAACTGACGCATATCGCATCGAGCTACGTCTCTCGCGAAAAATTCCTGACTGAGCTGACGCTCGATCCGCCCGACGCAACCAGCGACGAATCCGGTGTGCCGCTGCGCGATGAAGACTATCTGATCCTCTCGACCATTCATTCGGCAAAGGGACAGGAGTGGAATGCGGTATTCGTGCTCAACGGCGTCGATGGCTGCATCCCCTCAGATCTCGCAACGGGTTCGCCCGATGAGATTGAGGAAGAACGTCGCCTGCTGTATGTGGCCATGACGCGTGCGAAGGATGAGCTCGAGATCATCGTGCCGCAGCGTTTCTACGTCACGCAGCAGTCGGCGCAAGGCGATCGCCACGTTTACGGCTCGCGCACGCGGTTCATCCCGAACGCGCTGTTGTCGCGCTTCTCTTCTGCCAGTTGGCCGCGGGATCCGCGGGCGACAACGACGTCGCCCGAGCAGGCGCGGGTGCATATTGACCTTGCCGCACAGATGCGAAAGATGTGGGGATAGGGCGGAAGGGTTTACACTAACGGCTTTGCCGCCTTCTCAGGCGGCCTCGTTTGGCCCCATCATGGAACTTGATTCAAGTCGTCCGGCGAGCGCCGTCCCGGTTGCCCAGCCCGCCCACTCGGCTGCGGCTGTCGCGCCAGGCGAACGGGCTTTTATGCTCCGGGTCCTGACGATCGTCTGCTTCACCTTCATTGCTTATCTGACGATTGGCCTGCCGCTCGCGGTATTGCCGGGCTATGTGCATCACGATCTCGGCCTGGGCTCGGTGCTCGCGGGTCTCGTGATCAGCGTCCAGTATGTCGCCACGCTCGCGAGCCGGCCCTTTGCAGGGCGGCTCGCCGACAGCATGGGGGCCAAACGGGTGGTCTCGCTCGGGCTCGCGCTCTGCGTAGTCAGCGGCGTGTTCTATCTGCTTGCCGCCGTGGTCGATACCCACCACCCGGTGGCAGCATTCGTTACGTTGCTGGTTGGGCGTCTGTTCGTCGGCTGTGCGGAGAGCCTGGTCGGCACGGGCGCGATCCAGTGGGCAATCGGCGCGGTTGGCCTGCATCGCACGGGCAAGGTGATTTCCTGGAACGGGGTGGCCACCTACGGCGGCCTCGCCGCGGGTGCACCGATCGGCGTGGTGCTGGTCCGGCTGATCGGCTTCGAGGCGCTGGGCGTCACGGTGATGGTGCTGGGTGTGATCGGCTTACTGCTCGCGTGGCGCCAGACCGGCGTCGCCGCGGTCCACGGTGAGCGCATGGGCATCCGCCACGTGTTCCGCCACGTCCTCAACTATGGTCTTGCGCTTGGGCTCGGTTCGATGGGCTTCGGCTCGATCGCGACGTTCATCACGCTCTACTATGCAAGTCACGACTGGTCGGGCGCGGCGTTCGCGCTGACGATCTTCGGGGTGTGCTTCTGCGGCGTGCGGTTGCTGTTTATCGACACCATCGCGCGCTTTGGCGGCTATCGGGTGGCGTTGATCTCGCTCGTGATCGAAGCGATCGGGTTGGCGCTGTTGGGTTTTTCGCCTAGCAGCCTTCTGGCGCTGGTCGGTGCAGGGCTCGCAGGCTCGGGCTTCGCGCTGGTCTTTCCGGCCCTCGGGGTCGCGGCGGTCGAGGCCATTCCATTGCCGAGCCGCGGTGCGGCACTCGGTGTCTATTCGGCGTTCCTCGATCTCGCGCTCGGTGCAACCGGCCCGCTCGCAGGGATCGTCGCGCACCACTTCGGTTTCTCGGCGGTTTACGTGGGAACGGCGCTCGTGGTGCTCGCCGGCGCGGGCATCGTGATCGGGTTGTGGTCCAGGGCTCAACGCTCCAGCCCGAACAGCATGCTGGCCAAATAGCCGAATAGTCAAATAGGCGCAAGGGCGGCTGCCACGCCTTCCCCAGGACGCCCCGCGTTGCGCGGGAAGGCGCCCATATCGCAGCCCTCAGCGCACCCTTAAACGTGCTTGTGAGCGACTTCGGACAATAGCCGATCAAGCACTCTAAGGAGTCCAGCCGGATCGACGGGCTTTGCGACGTGCATCTGAAAACCCTCTCCGACCGCGCGCAGTTGATGCGCTTCGTCGGAATGCGCCGTCAGTGCGACTGCCGGTGCGCAGGGCGCGCCCATCTTGCTCTCTCGTTCGCGTAGCTTCTGGATGAAGTAGTACCCATCCATGCCCGGCAATTCGATATCGCTGATCACTGCATCGGGAAGGGCCTTCTCGATAGCGGCCAGTGCATCTTCGGCGTCCGCCACCGCGGTAACTTCCGCGTCGCAGTCGGTCAGCATCGCTGCCAATGACTGCCTGCTCCCTTCCTCATCTTCAACGATCAGGATCCTCTTACCACTCACCGCTTCTGCGTTCATATCGCTTTTTCAACACTTCATATTCTTGATGGCCGGCCGGGGACGGTCGATTTCACCACTCGATCTCTCCGATCCGGATCGCGTCCAGCCTTGCGCCGTCAAGGCGGGGGCCGGGCGCCCGGTGCCGCGCCGCCTCGAGCGGCATGGCACGTCGACCGGATAATAGCTCCCCGCCGGTCCGGGTGCGCTGCGCCTGCCTTGAGGCGTCAGCCAGAAAAATGTTCCGTTCGCAGCACCACGGGCTCGGGCGACTGCTTGGCAATACGCCGTTCGACCACCACCGCAATCCGTTTTCGGCCATCGAGGTAGGCGCGCGTCAGCCGCGGCGGCTCCGCATCCGGCGGAACCCAGAACCAGGTTTCCAATGCCTTGCGTGCAAGCGCGCAACGCACTTCTCGGCCATTTACATCGGCCACAAACTCCAGGAATTGACCATCGCCGGACAAGGTTGGTTCGGTCGAGAGCGTAATGTTCATTGTTTTCCGTGACATCCATCAGGCAACGCAAACGTTAAACAGATAACGCCCGCGATAATCTCAAGCTAACAGAAGCTTTAAGCAAACTTTGTGCCGAAAAAAATTTGCTTATTTGTCAAAGCCGCACCCTGCCTTGCTTTCCAGCCAACGTTACCGAATTTCAAGTAATGTTGTAATGTTGACGTGTGCATTTAATTAACCCGCTTAGCATAAATAGGCGCATCCATTGGGATGTCTACCATTGTTCACCTCAAAATTTCCGGCTGTTAAGAAAGACAAGAAAAAAATATCAAACTCATGCTTTATTTCGCTTGCTTACAAGAATATTCAGACCAATACTACCGACTCCGCAGTACGCTCAACAGGACCCAAATCATGGAAAATGTTGCCGCATCTCAGCCCTTGCACAGTCAATTCAACTCGGCTCTTGGGGCACGTCCTCAGACTCTTGGTGAACCTGCTTCGCAAAGTCCGTTCACCTCTGCCCTGACGTTGGATAGTCAACTCTGTTTTGCTTTGTACACTGCGTCATTGGCGATGACTAAAGCGTACAAGGCCGCGCTCGAACGTTTCGACCTGACTTACCCTCAGTACCTGGCCATGCTGGTGCTATGGGAACACGATGAATTGTCCGTCAAGGACCTCGCGGCGCGACTCGGCCTCGACTCGGCGACATTGACGCCGATCCTGAAGCGGCTTGAAACCGTGGGTTACGTGCGGCGGGTGCGGGGCGTACTGGATGAACGGCTGGTGCTGATTCACCTGACCGATTCGGGCCAGGCGCTGAAACTTTCCGCTGCGTTTCTTCCGAACCACATCTGCGAGATTGCAGGTCGCCCGGTGTCGGATCTGCAACGTCTGCGCGACGAATTACATGACCTGAAGGCCTCGCTCGCAGGCCGCATGCGCATGTAGCATGCAGGGCGCCGCGGGGCTCATACGGGCCACCGCCGGCTTATACCGAATCAAGACATAGCGCGACAAAACGTTCTGTTGCGCGCAGGGGTGCCGCGCCATGCGGCACCACTATCATCAAATGGCGCGTCAGACGATTCGGTGCGGCGAGCGAAAGCGAAACCAGTGCCTCGTCCTCGTGCCGCATTGACATGGCCGAGACAAAACCCACCCCCATCCCCGCGCGTACCGCTTCCTTGATGCCCTCCACGCCTGCCAGTTCGTAGGCCACGCGCATCACCACGCCTTCGCGCGCATACGCGCGCTCGACGGTTTGCCGCACGCCGGACCCCACTTCCCGCAGCACCACGGGGTAGCCCGCGAGTTCGTCAAGGCGCACCTGCCGGTCGCGCCGTGTCGCAAGCGGATGGGCGGCCGGCACGACGGCGACCACTTCGTCCTCCCGCCAGCGATGCACAGCGGTTCCTGCCGGCAGACCCTCTCCGACCGTGCCTTCGATCAAGGCAATGTCGAGCTCGGGCAAGGCAGCGAGGACTTCCGTGCTGTTGCCGTAGCGCGTCGAAATGGTCACACCCTCGTGCTGCCGGTGGAATTGTGCAATCAGATAAGGAAGCAGATAGCTCGCGGGCGTCGTGCTCGCACCAACTCGCAAGTGGCCCGCATCGAGCGAGCGCAACGCATCGCGAAACGCCAGCGCCTGACGAAAGTCGGCCCGCACGCGGTCCGCGTGCAGGGCGAGCTGACGGCCCGCTTCCGTCAGGGCGATGCCCCGCCCCTCGCGCCGGTACAAAGCCTCACCAAATTCTTCCTGAAGCTGCCGCAACTGGCCCGAGACGGCCGGCTGCGAAAGGAACAAGGCACGCGCCGCATGGCTGATATTGCGGTGCTCGGCGACCGCCGCAAAGGTTAATAACTGGTCCGGACTCATGGGCACCCCTAAATCATCACTTCAGCCGATAGTTTATAGTTGAAAACACGATTTGCCGAATACTTGACCAGTCCTTATTCTTCTTTCATATTTGCTTATAAGGAGAACGGGAATGGACACCCTTCAGCCTGCGCTTCACAACCCTCGCCCCAGCTTCCTCCGTGCGCATCGCGGCGAATTCAACGGCCTGTTGTTCGTCGCCCTGTTTGCCGCAGCCGTCACGCAGATCGCGGCACTCCCGGCGGTATCCCGCCTGGGGCTCAGCTCACTGATCATCGGTATCGTTGGCGGCGTCGTGTACGGCAATGTCGTGCGTGAAGGGATGCCCGACAGTTGGGCGGTGGGGGTTCAGTTCGCCGCACGCCGCTTGTTGCGCGTGGCCGTGGCGTTCTATGGCTTGCGGATCAGCTTCCAGGAAATTGCCAGCGTGGGCGTCCAGGGCCTCGCGGTCTCGGCCACGATCGTGATCGTCACGCTCGTGGTCGGCACCTGGCTTGGCATGCGTGTGCTGAAACTCGATCGTGACGAAGCGCTTCTCACCGCAGCGGGTAGCGCGATCTGCGGCGCGGCGGCGGTCCTTGCGTTCGAATCGACCTTGCAATCGAAGCCGCACAAAAGTGCCATGGCCGTGGGTACCGTCGTATTGTTCGGCACGCTGTCGATGTTCCTCTATCCCGCCTTGTATCGCACCGGACTGCTTCACCTCGATACCATCGGCACGGGCCTGTTCTTCGGCGGCACGATTCATGAGGTCGCTCAGGTGGTGGGTGCCGCAAGTGCCGTGAGTCCCGAAGCGACGCACATCGCGACGATCGTGAAGATGACCCGAGTGCTGATGCTGGTGCCGGTGCTGCTGGTGCTGACGCTGTGGCTTGCACGTCGCGGAGCTTCGGGCACTCAATCCGATGCGGCAAACGCCGCGGGCGCCGCAAAGGCCCCTGCTCGCAAGATCACGGTGCCTTGGTTCGCGCTGGGTTTCGTCGCCCTCGTGGCCGTCAACTCGCTCAACCTGCTTCCCGTACCGGCCGTGCATATGCTGAATCTCATCGACACCTTCGTGTTGACAATGGCGATGACGGCACTGGGCATAGAAACGCGTTTCTCGCAGATTCGTCAGGCCGGCCCCCGTGCGCTGATCTTCGGGCTCGGCTTGTACACCTGGTTGCTGATCGGCGGCTACGGCGTCACGGTGCTTGCTCAACACATTTTCAGGTAAGTTCACGGCTCCCGGCATACGATGCCGGGAGCCATCCTGTCCCCTCCCACGCTCACTGGGCAGTCGCACTCACCGAGCTCGCGGCATTCGCCGCTTGCTTCGGTCTCACGGTGTGACTCAGGCTATCGCCGTTATAATCCACCGGCGGGTTGCCCATCGAATCAAACAGCGACGCCGTATCCGCCAGTCGCGCCGCACGTGCGCGAACATACTGCACCCGAGCATTCTCGTACTGCTGCCCCGCCGTCAAAGTGGCATAGAACGGGGTGGCACCGAGTTTGTAGCGCGACTCCGTGTCGCTTGTCGCATCGTGCGCGGCATTCATCGCGCGATGCGTCTGGTTCAGCGTGTTGGCGTCTTCATCCAGCGAGACCAGCGTATCGGCGACGTTCTGGAACGCCGAGAGCACAGTCTGCTTGTACTGCGAGACCGCCGCGTCATACGCCGCTTCGTATTGATGCTTGCGTGCGACCAGCGCGCCGCCATGGAACAAAGGCTGCGAGAGCGACGCGCCCACGCTCCAGATCGCGCCAGCCGGCGAAGTAAAGGTCGACCAGTCGAAGCCGCCTCGCCCATACGAGGCCGACAGCGTCAACGAGGGGAACATCGCGGCCGTCGCGGCGCCGGCCTGATCCGCCGCAGCACGCAGCGCGGCTTCCGACGCGAGGATATCGGGCCGTTGATGAAGCAGTTCGCTCGGCACGGCAACCGGCACGCTTTCCGGCAGATGCAGTTCATCCAGGGAGAGCGGCACAGGTGCCTGGTCGGGCGTGCGCCCAAGCAACACAGCTTGTGCGTGCCGCACGGCAAGCGCCTGCGCACGCAGACCGGGCAAGGTCGCCGCTGCGTTCGCGGCATCCTGTTCGGCAGACAGCATATCGTCGCGCGAAGCGCCGCCGAGCTGGTAGCGCGCGGCCGTCTGCTGGGCGCGTTGTTCGCCCAGTGCGACGAGTTTCTCAGTCGACTCAACCTGCTCTTGCAGCGAAGCCGAATTGATCGTCGCGATGACGATATTGGTCGCGAGTGAACGACGCGTCGATTCGAGCTGGAAGGCCTGCTGTTGAACCTGTCCGGCAAGCGTACGGTCAGCAAGAAGTGACGCACCAAAGAAGTCGAACGTATAGGATCCCTGCACTTCGGCCGCAAACACGTTCTCGAGGAACGTCTCCTGCGGCAGAACCGGAATGCCAAGTGCGCGCTGGCGACTCGGGTCAAACCCGACATCAACATGCGGATACAGCGAGTTGCCAATCTGCGAACGCAGGCCTTCGCGGGCAGATTTCAAAGTATGTTGAGCAGCAGCGAGCGAGGGGCTGTTGGCAAGCCCCTCTGCGACGAGGGCATTCAACGCATCGGACTGATACCCCTTCCACCACTCGGGAACCGGACCGGCACCGATATCGAGTTGTTGGCTGACACCATCGGCCGTGGGCAAGCTCGCGGGCTGACCCTCGACCGAATAATGTTCAGGCATAGGCATGGCCGGCGGATTGCGATCGGGGCCAAAGAGCCCGCAACCGGCGAGACTCAAGGTCAGAACGGCAAGCGCGGTACGGCTCAATGGCGTTGCGAACATGCGATGCGTACTCATGGTGCGACCTCCCGCGGTGCTTCGTCCCGTTTGACACGGAACCACAACGCGTACAGCGCCGGCAGATAAAACAGCGTCAGGACCGTCGCCACCGTAATACCACCCATCAGCGCGGTCGCCATCGGTCCAAAGAAGTTGCTGCGCAACAGCGGAATCAGGGCAAGCACCGCCGCCGCCGCAGTCAGCGTGATCGGCCGGAACCGTCGGACGGTCGCGCCAATCACCGCATCAAACCGGCTATGCCCCCCGCGGATATCCTGCTCGATCTGGTCGACCAGGATCACGGAGTTGCGCATGATGATCCCGAACATGGCGATCGTCCCGAGCATCGCGACAAAGCCGAATGGCATGTGGAAAAGCAACAGGGCGACGACCACGCCGATCAGCCCGAGCGGCGCCGTCAGCACGACCATCAGCACGCGGCTGATACTCTGCAACTGGACCATCAACAACACCAGCACGGCAACCACGAGCAGTGGCATCTGGGCGTTGATCGAGCCTTGAGCCTTGGCATTCTCCTCGACGGCGCCACCGATTTCGATCCGATAGCCAACCGGCAACTGCTTGCGCAGCGTGGCGAGCTTGCCGTCGAGATCGTTGGTCACGTCGATGCCCTGCTTGCCGTGCTGAACATCGGATTGCACCGTGATGGTCGGCTCGCGGTCACGCTCCCAAACGACGCCGTATTCGAGACCATAGGTGAAGTGGCCCAGCGCGGCGAGCGGCACGGCCGTTCCGTTGGATGAGGGCACGGCGAGACGCTCGATCTGCGAGGGATCGATCCGGTCATGCTCCGGCGCTCGCAAATCGACACCGATCAGCTTGTCGCGCTCACGGAATTGCGTGATCGTGTAGCCGGTCAGCGACATCTGCAGATAGTCGGCGATGTCCTGCGACGAAAGGTTCAGCGCACGCGCCTTGTTCTGGTCGACTTCGAAGTGAACCGAGCGCTCGGCGGGTTCGTCCCAGTCGAACTGGACATTGGTCGTATCGGGGTAGGCACGCATTACTTGCGCAACTTGCTCCGACAATTGGCGAACTGTGCCAATCTCAGGCCCAGTTACGCGAAACTGCACGGGGAAGCCGATCGGCGGCCCGTTTTCGAGCCGGCTGATACGAGTACGTACTGACGGAAACTGTTCGCGCAAGACAACATCGAGATCCTTCGCAAGCTTCTCGCGATCCTTGATTGTCTTCGCCGTCACGACGAATTGCGCGAAGTTCGGCGAGGGCAATTGCTGGTCGAGCGGCAGATAGAACCGCGGTGCACCCGAGCCGACGAAGTCGATGAAGTGATCGATTTCCGGCCGCTTGGCCAGGCTCGCTTCCAGGCGTTGCGTCTGACGCAGCGTCGCGGCGAACGAAGCGCCCTCCGGCAAGCGAAGATCGACCAGCAGTTCGGTACGGTCCGAACTCGGGAAGAACTGCTGCGGCACCAGCGTGAAAGCGGCGAGCGCGCACACGAACAACACCAGCGTAACGATCAGCACAAACAGACGACGGTCGACGCACCAGGCGATCCAGCCACGCAGGCGGCCGTAGAACTTGGTGTCGTAGATATCGTGATGCGTATTGACTTGCATCGAGTCCGGATCGTCGTGATGACCGAAGGCGCGACGCGTCGGATGCTCGGAGAGAATGCGGTAGCCCAGCAAGGGAATTACAATCACGGCCGCGAGCCAGGACAGCAGCAAGGCAATCGCCGAGACTTCGAAGATCGACCGGGTGTATTCGCCGGTGGCGGACTTGGCGAGCGCGATCGGCAGGAAGCCCGAGACCGTGACGAGCGTGCCGGTCAGCATCGGGAACGCCGTGCTCGTGTACGCAAACGCCGCCGCTCGCATGCGGTCGTAGCCCTGCTCGAGTTTGACGGCCATCATTTCGACCGCAATGATCGCATCGTCGACAAGCAGTCCGAGCGCAAGCACCAGTGTCCCGAGCGAAACCTTGTGCAGGCCGATATTGAACATATACATGCAAAGTGCCGTCGCCGCGAGCACGAGCGGGATCGAGATCACCACGACCATCCCGGTCCGCAAGCCTAGGCTGATCAGGCTGACCACCAGCACGATCGCAATCGCTTCGGCCACCGCCTCGACGAAGTCGTCGATCGACTTCGCGACCGCGTGCGGCATGCTCGCCACCTGGACCAGCTTGAGCCCGGCCGGAAGCGAGGCTTGCAGACGCGCGGCTGCGACATCGAGCGATTTACCGAGCGCGATCACATCGCCCGACGGTGCCATCGTGACGCCGATGCCGAGTGCATTCTGATTGTCGAAGCGCATATATTCGGTCGGCGGGTCGGTATAGCCCCGCTTGATCTGCGCGATGTCGCCAAGGCGAATCACCCGGCCGTTGACGCGAATCAGCGTGTCCGCCAGCTTGTCGACATCCTGGAGCTGCCCGCTCGGTCGAACGTAAACGCGATCATCCGACGTCGTGAAGAGGCCGGCCGCCGCGACGGAGTTCTGTGCGTTGACGGCATCGGCAATCTGTCTCGGCGTCAGACCCAGTTTGGCGAGTTGCGCATTCGGAATCTCGACATAGACGCGCTGTTCCTGGTCAGCGATGAAGTCGACCTTGTTGACACCCGGCACGCGCAACAGCTCCGTGCGCAGCCGTTCGGCGTAGTCGTGCATCTGCGCCTGCGAAAAACCATCGCCTTCCAGAGCGTAGAGGTTGGTATAGACGTCGCCGAACTCATCGTTGAAGAACGGCCCCTGGATGCCGGGCGGCAGCGTATAGCCGATATCGCCGACCTTCTTGCGAACCTGATACCACGTGTCCGGGACTTGCGAAGGAGGCGCAGCGTCCTTGATCGTGAAGAACAACTGTGACTCACCGGGACGCGAATAGCTGCGCAGGAAGTCGACGTCGGGGGTTTCCTGAAGCTTGCGCGCAATCCGGTCGGTCACCTCTTCCTGGACCTGCCGCGCGGTCGCGCCCGGCCATAGCGTGCGGATCACCATTACCTTGAAGGTAAATGGCGGGTCTTCAGATTGGGCAAGCTTGCCGTACGAGAGCACACCGAACAGCGTGATCAGCGCGATCAGAAAGATCACCAGCGCCTGGTGACGCAGGGTCCAGCTCGAAAGATTAAAACGATGGTCGACTTCGGAGGGCTGCAAGGGCGGCCCTGCGGCCGGTTCTGGTGGGTGTTGCGGATCGTCGTGGGGCGTCTGGCTCATTGCGCGGCTCCGGGCGTCGCGGCGCCATTGGCTGGGGCATTGGCCGCGCCGTTGGCCGGTGCGTTCGCTGCACTGCTTTGCGTGCCCGTCGGGCCGTCAACGTCACCTTCGCCATCGAAGAGCGGCCTGACCGGCTTCACATGCTGGCCGGCATAGACGGTGTGAACCCCCGCGAGCACGATTTGCTCGCCTTCCTTAAGGCCACCCGTCACAGTCGACGAACGTTCGGTGTAGCGGCTCACAGTGACGGGACGCAGTTCAAGCGTCGAGTCCACCGGACGCACGACCCACACGGCCGGGTCACGGCCCTGGTGGAAGATCGCCGTGGCGGGGACAGTGAAGGTCATCGGCGTTGTGCTCGCAGACTGCGCCGCGGTGGTTGCACTCGCGCCGCTCGCACCGGCTGCGCTGGCGGTGGCTACGGATGCCAGGATCGCGTCGCCGGTCATGCCGAGATGCACTTCATTGCCGGGTTGCAACAAGGTGAGCTTGACACGATACGTCCGGCTCTGCGGGTCCGCCGCCGGTGAGACTTCGCGCACGCGCGCTCCGTATTGATGACCGGGTAGCGCGGCGAACGTGACATTCGCCGCTTGACCGATTGCAATACGCCCCAGGTCGCTTTCCGCCGCGTCGAGCGTCACGTCAGTCTCGCCGGCCCAGGCAAGACCATACACCGCCTGTCCGGCCGAAACGACCTGACCCGTGTCGGCGTTCTCACTGGTGATCGCACCATCGTGATCGGCCACAAGCGTGTTGTATTGCAGATTGTTCTGTGCAACAACCAGTTGCGCCGAGGCCTGATCGCGGCCCGCGAGCGCCGCCGTGTAGTTGTCTTGCGTCTGTTCGAGCTGCGTCGTGGCAATCAGGTTTTGCGCAGCTTGCGCCTTGTCGCGGTCAAGCTGCTGCTTGGCGAAGACGAGCCGGTGTTCGGCTGCATCGAGTGAAGCCTGGGCACTGGCGGCCTGCTTTTGCGAATCGGCCGGATCGAGGCGCGCCACGACCTGCCCCTTGTGCACCGTGTCGCCCAGTCGCACCTTACGTTCGATCAGTTTGCCCGCGATCCGGAACGACATCACATTGGTATAGCGCGAAGCGACTTCAATCGGATAACGCACCGCGTCAGCGCCCGTGCCGGCATCGTGTTGCACCGGCAGGGCGACCACGACAGCGGCCGCAGCGGCCGGCGGCGCTTCACGATGGCAGGCGCCCAGGCCCAGGGTGGCCAGCACCGCGAGCGCGATCGGAAGGGCGGCAGGCAGCCCCGCGCGGGGTGACGGCAAGGGCCGCCGGGAAACAGCGCGAGACAGCAGGTCAATCACGTTCACGACGACTCCTCGAAATAGTTCGGCCAGTCCGGGCGATCACGCCAGGGCATGGATACCGGCTTCCGGACAATAAATCCATCGACGCATCTTAATACACTGGTGTATCTCAATACAATTACGAACTTCAATATTCGGTGCCTGTGCTACCATCGGGTCATGACCCGCAAACGCCTTACAAGAGAAGAAAGTCGCGACCAGACGCGCCAGCGTTTGCTGGACGCTGCCCAAAAAATAATCGCAAAAAAGGGGCTGACGGCGACCAGCGTCGAAGACATTGCGGGAGCCGCGGGCTACACGCGCGGCGCGTTTTACTCGAACTTCGGTGGCAAGAGTGATTTGTTTATCGAGCTGTTGCGCCGCGACCATCAGCAGGCCACCACGGAGATGATGTCGCTGGTCAGCGACGAACTGTCGGTCGAGGAAATCCAGCTGCGCGCGCGCAACACATACAGTCAGCTGTATCGCGACAATGAGTGCTTCATGAACTGGACCGAAGCCCGGATGATGGCCGCGCGCGATGCGAAATTCCGCGCCAAGCTATCGGCCCTGATGGTTGAGAAACGCGGCCAGATTGCCGGCCTCATCCAGTACTTCTATCAGCGTACCGGCGTGGTTCCGCCCGTCGAGCCCGAGGTCATGGCGATGGGCTTCATGAGCCTGGTCGAAGGGGTGAAGCTGTTCATGTTGTCGAGTCCCCTCGAAATGAAAACCGATCAGGCGGAATCCGTCCTCGCGCTCTTTATCGATTCGATCATGGATCTCGCCCGCCTGCGGGGTGGCGCAAAGGACTAGGCGCACGCGCCGCTGAGCGATGGGCACGATCCCTGCTGGCTCCTTGTCGTTGGAAGCCGAGCTCGGCACGGAGGGATGCCCCGATGAACCGTCATGCGGATCTTGTCATCGCGCGACCCGAGGGACTCTATTGCCCCGCGGGCGGTTTTTATATTGATCCGTGGCAACCCGTCGAACGTGCGGTCATCACGCACGCGCATGCGGACCACGCACGAACCGGCCACGCCCACTACCTCGCCGCCCGGCCCGGTGAACGGATCCTGCGTTCGCGTCTGGGTGAGATTGACTTGCAGACGCTTGACTATGGCGAGCAGGTCACCCTTGGGGACGTGCGAGTGTCGCTGCACCCGGCGGGTCATGTACTGGGTTCGGCTCAGGTGCGTATCGAAGGTCAAGCGGGCGTATGGGTTGCCTCGGGCGACTATAAGCTCGAGGCCGATGCGACCTGCACGCCATTCGAGCCCGTACGCTGCGACACCTTCATCACCGAATCGACCTTTGGCTTGCCGATTTATCGATGGGACCCGCCTGGGCAAGTCTTCGCCGAAATCGATGCCTGGTGGCGCGAAAATGCCGCGCACGGCCATGCGTCGGTGCTGTTTGCCTATGCGTTCGGCAAGGCCCAGCGGATTCTGAACGGCGTCGATGGTTCGATCGGGCCGATCGTCTGCCATGGTGCGCTCGCCGCTTTGAATGAAGCCTATCGGGCGGCGGGAGTCGCATTGCCGACCACGCTTGCAGTGGCCGATATCAGCGACAAGAAGGCGTTCTCCCATGCCCTGATCGTCGCACCACCATCGGCGGCCGGCTCGCCTTGGCTCAGACGTTTTGGCGACTATCGCGATGCATTCGCCTCGGGCTGGATGCGTCTGCGCGGGACGCGCCGTCGTCGTGGCGTCGATCGGGGTTTCGTGTTGTCCGATCATGCCGACTGGCCTGCCTTGCTCGCGGCAATTCGCGCCACCGGCGCGGGCCGGGTGATCGTCACACATGGTCAGGTCGCGCCAATGGTCCGCTGGCTCGCGGACCAGGGCCTCGAGTCCGGCGCGTTCGAGACGACGTATGGGGATGAGGAACATGAGCCGGAAGCCGTCTCATGAAGCACTTTGCTGCTCTCTATACCGCACTCGATGCGACCACGGCGACCCGCGACAAACTCGATGTACTGGTCGCGTATTTCCGCTCGGCCGAGCCGGCCGATGCAGCCTGGGCCGCGTACTTTCTCGCAGGCGGCAAACCTCGCCAGACCGTGCCGACCGCGATCCTCCGCCGTACGGCCATGGAACAAGCCGGTCTGCCCGAATGGCTATTCGATGAGTGCTATCAAGCAGTAGGCGATCTCGCCGAAACCATTGCTCATGTGTTGCCGCCAGGTTCAGGCGACACCGCACTGGGTCTCGCAGCGTGGATTGAGACGCGCCTGCTGCCCTTGCGCGGGATGACTCCCGACGACCTAGCGCTGCGACTCGCAAGCTATTGGGCCGAGCTAGACTGGGCCGGCCGCTTCCTGCTGACCAAGCTGATTGGCGGTGGCTTCCGCGTGGGTGTTGCCCGACAACTGGTCGCGCGAGCGCTGGCAGAGGTCGCGGATATCGACCACCGCCGCATTTCGCAACGCATGGTCGGCTGGACCGACACCCGCACAATGCCGACTGCCGAGCGCTACTTGCGACTGGTCGCTAACGTGCCAGACCCGAATGAGCCGAGCGCTGCTCCCCTTGCGACTGTCGAGGCGGAGGGCGATACCGACACCGCTTCACAGCTCCTCACACCGCTTCCCGTCGCGGATCAAACCGACCTCGGCCTGCCCTATCCGTTCTTTCTCTCTCACCCTCTGCAGGTGGCTGCTGACACCCTCGGCGACATCCGCAACTGGCAGGCCGAGTGGAAGTGGGACGGTATTCGTTGTCAACTGGTCAAACGGCAAGGGCAAGTCTGGTTATGGTCGCGTGGCGAAGACCTCATTACCGAACGTTTTCCCGAGCTTGCCGCACTCGCGTCTTTGATTCCCGACGGGACCGTGCTCGACGGCGAAATCCTCGCATGGGAACCGGAGGCGCCATTGCCGCTCTCGTTCGCCCGATTGCAACCACGCATCGCGCGCAAGGTTCTCAGCCGCAAGATCCTTGCTGATTCACCGGTGCGATTGATCGCTTACGACTTGCTCGAGCTGAACGGCGAAGATTGTCGGGCCCACTCGCAGATCGAACGTCGCGCCTTGCTGGAACGATGCGTCGAGCAATGCGGCGCACCGCGTTCGACGCTCGACCTCTCGCCATTAGTCGAAGCACCGGACTGGACCACGCTCGCGGTGCTCCGCGAAGAGAGTCGAGGGCGCGGCGTTGAAGGGCTGATGCTCAAGGCACGCGATGCGCAGTATGGTGTCGGTCGCACGAAGGCTGTCGGTGTCTGGTGGAAATGGAAGGTCGACCCCTATGCGGTCGACGCGGTGCTCGTCTATGCGCAACGCGGCCACGGCCGGCGGGCGAGCCTCTACACCGACTACACCTTCGCCGTCTGGGACCGCGCGGCCGATGGCAGCCGCACACTGGTGCCCTTCGCCAAGGCCTATTCAGGATTGACGGACGAAGAGATCCGGCAAGTCGACGCGATTGTCCGGCGTACCACCACCGAAACGTTCGGACCGGTACGCAGCGTCACGCCGAGCCAGGTCTTCGAAATCGGCTTCGAGGGCATCCAGTCGAGTCCGCGGCACAAGTCCGGCGTGGCGGTTCGCTTTCCGCGGATGCTGCGTTGGCGCACCGACAAACCTGTCGATGAAGCCGATACACTCGTTACCCTTCAAGGTCTGCTCGACGAGCATCATCGATCGCGTTAGCCGGCGCTGTCCCGGCCAGCAAAGTGAGGTCGATCGTTGGCCCAGCCGGCGCGTGCCACGCTCAAAGGCTCCACGTGCACTCCCACGGAGTCACACCTGACGAGATCACGGCGCACTCGTGCCGACCAGTTCGAACACGGGTCGATCCTCGGCGATGCCCTTGCGTTCATGCGCGAGCAGTCCGCGTTTGCGATCGAGTCCACCGGCATAGCCCGTCAACGCACCTGCTTGCCCAATCACGCGGTGACACGGCACGATGATCGAAATGGGATTGCGCCCGACCGCTGTGCCGACCGCACGTGCGTGCGCGCGCGGCAAACCGACCTGAACCGCAATGTCGCCATACGAGCGAAGCTCGCCATAAGGGATCGTCAACAAGGCCTGCCAGACCTGCTCCTGAAAAGCGCTTCCGCGCGGCGCAAGCGTCATTGTGAACGCTTGCAGTTCACCTGCGAAATAGGCCTCGACCTCGGTATGCGTCGCGCGCAAGACAGGATGCTCAGGGGCATGTCGCCAGCTCTCGGCAACAGGATAGTATTTCTGATCGATAAACCAGAGTCCGTCCAGCGCGTCGTCGCTAACAGAGACGAGCATCTCCCCGAGCGGGCTACTGAACGTGTCGTATTCACGCATACCTTGCTTTGCTGTATGGGCGTTCATCCGTTCGCCATCCTTTTCTTTACGGTTGGCTTGATCGAAGCGCCAACACCCGCTTCTGGCTTTCGGGAGGCAGTCGCCGTCAAGCCTTTGATCTTGGTGTTGATGTTGACCTTGGCCCGGGATAAGGCGACTGCTTCTGCCGCGTCGAGTTTGGCCTTCTGGTGATGTCGCCATAAGTGCACCGTCGCATAGGCGCGCCAAGGGGCCCACTGTGCAGCGATTGCCGTTGTTTGCGCAGCGGTCTCCACGCCGAGCTGCTGACGCAGGATCAGGTCACCAGCCGGGAACGCGTTGGGCCATGAGAGCGCACGCATTGCCACGTATTGAGCCGTCCAGTCGCCGATGCCGCGAATCGCGAGCAACCCTTCGAGAGTCGCTTCAAGAGGTTCAAGCGGGGCGAGTCGCAGCCGTCCCGACGCGAC
The DNA here is from genome assembly GCA_026225235.1 of Burkholderiales bacterium. Taxonomy (GTDB): domain Bacteria; phylum Pseudomonadota; class Gammaproteobacteria; order Burkholderiales; family Burkholderiaceae; genus Pararobbsia. The sequence continues at coordinate 18,076 of JAMFSK010000034.1, read as the reverse complement.
TTCGACCGCCAGGGCATGGAGTGTCTGTGCACGAGCCTGCGTAAGGCCACCGACTTCGCGTAGTCGCTCAGGCCCCGCGCTGGCCAGTTGCTCCGCAGTCGGGAAGGTGCAGCGAAGGCCGTCGCAGCCGGCATCCGGCTCGAGCGCAGTACCCAAGGCATCGACCAGTTTCGCAAGGATCTTGCGTGCATGCGGCACGGAAATCTGTTGGCCAATCACGGCTCGCACGGCGATTTCGAAACCATCGAATGCGCCGGGTACACGCATGCCGGGAAGATCGGCCGCAAGCTCCCCCAGGTGAGCATCGACGATGTCGGGTCGGCAGTTGAGATCAAACATCCGACGCACGCCGCCAAGCACGGCCGGAACCACCGTTGCCAGTGAGGCCGACATGACGACTTCGACCGCAAGCCGCTGCGGTAAGTCGCGAACCGCGATCCATCCCGTGCGGAGTGCATGCGGCCCGTCGAAACGCACCGCGCGTCGATACACACCGGCTTCGACCGACTCGACCCCTTCGATCTGGCGAAACGCGAGAAAGCCGAGCACCGCGTTCCAGGCGAAGGGTGGACGATAGGCTAGTTCGAAACGGAGTGTGTCGTCGACTGACGGCACTTCAGCAGCAGCCAAATCAGTGCGAATGGGATCGGCATTCGAGTGGCCAGCAGGAGCGGCAGCTGCCGCGCGAGTCCACGCCACCGCTGCTGAGGTACTAACAGATACGGATACAGGTGCGCTCGCGGCTCGGCCGGGCGTCTTCTTCGCCAGCCCCTTGCGCAAGCGCCCAGGCGCGAGTCGGTAACGGCTCAGGAACAGCGCATTGAATCGCCTGACGCTACCGAATCCTGCCGCATGGGCAATCTCACCGATGTCCATACGCGTGTCGGTCAGCAGGCGCTTGGCCAGCAAAAGCCGCTGAGTCTGCGCATATTCGACCGGCGTCACCCCAAATTCAGCGGCAAAGATCCGTCGCAGATGCCGTTCGGACACCCCGACGCGCTGCGCCAGCATGGCAAGGTCGGCTGTCGCGAGAAAACCTTCGTCGATCAAGGCAGCTGCCGCGTGAGCAAGCCTCTGGGAGACGTCGAGCACACCCAGACCCGGCGCCAGCTCGGGACGGCAACGCAAGCACGGCCGAAAACCGGCCTTCTCGGCCGCAGACTGATGTTCAAAAAAGCGACAATTTCGCTCCTGCGGCGTGCGCACCGCGCAGACTGGCCGGCAGTAGATGCCCGTCGAAGTCACGCCTACGAAAAACCAACCGTCAAAACGACGGTCCCTCGCAAGCAGTGCCTGATAGAAAAGAGTGGGGTCAAGATCCATGCCCTCCACTCTAGGCCAGATCGCTAAGCCTGTCTGGCCGTTTTCGGACATCAGTATCGGCACCGCGCGGCACTCACCGCGCGGTGCCTCCCTGCACGATCTGACGCTCCGTCGCGGCTCGGTGAGCGACGCCAACCCCCCGTCTATTCAGACCGCAGGCTTAGTGCCCGTGGCCTGCCCACTTGGTCAACTTGTTCAACGCACAGAACCAAGCCAATCGATCAATCGATCAATCGCTCACGCTTCCCTGGACATGACATCACGCATCGCAGCAAACAAGGTCTGTGAGATTTCAATGCCCCGCAGCAACCCGCGGTGAACATCGGCAGCCTGTACGCCGCCCGCGTATTCGCCGATCAGTTCATCGAGCACTCGCGCATGTTCGACATCTGCCTCGCAATGGATCTCGATCGTGCGCATATCGACAAAACGCATATCGTTGCCAAGCGATGCCAGACACGCGCGCCAGAAAGGATATTCGGCAGCCACCCATCCCTCTACACCCGAAAACGCACCGACGCTTTGCGCATCGTTTCCTTCGGCTACGAGTTCGTAATACGTGCCGTAGGCCTGATCGGCGAGCCGCTTCGACATGACGTCGAGCTCGCGTTGTTCTTTCTCACCGATATGCGACTGATAAACATCGGTACGCCGCAATGTCGTCAGGAATGAGCGATACAACTCGCCGTGCTGGTTATCCCAGGCAGTCGCCTGGCCGCTTACACAACCCATTTCGTCAAGCAGATTTTCGTAGATAAATGCCTTCGCGCGCTGCCCTCTTAATGTAGTAAATAGCGTACAAACGAATGGCGCAAATCCGTAGGCGAAATGTCCGTATAACTCGAAGAATTGCAGCATGGCACGCGAACTGTTACGCATCAGGTCATTAACCGGATGGTGCGTGATCAACTCCTCACGTAGTGTCAGCAAGGCAACAGTATTCGCGGGTAATGCCGGCGCACCGGTTTGCAGAGTATGAGGGGCGGCAAGCGGAGCAACGAGCGCAGAGGCGGAAGCAAGTGCAGCGGTAGATGTGGGCCGATCGATGGCGGTGGTAGACAATTTCTTTTCCTCGCTAAAAAGGGCTGAGTGCCCGGCACTTTCGGGCCGTGTCTGGAACGATCTTTCAAAACGCCTTGTATTCGAGGCGTGGGCTTCAGCTTAGCGAGCGTGCTGTCCCCTGTTTTGTCTGAGACTGCAGTCAATTGTTGTCTGGCGCTGAAGTACAACCGGCGCCACTTTTTTTGAGGGTTATTGCCTCCGGGGGGAGTGTCGATGGCCAAGACCGGTTCCATGGCAGTACCGGTGCTACCGGCGAGCCTGCACCGGCGTGCGACGGACCTCGGCGGTTGGCAATCGCTGCTGACTGCCACGCTTTTGCCCGGTCATGTGCAGAGTTCGAGTGCGCTGGCGATTGGCGAACTCGGCGTCTCGCGTCTGCTCGGCGGCGGGGCGATTGCCTTCCTGTCGGTTGCGCCGCAAGAAATTACGCATCTGCGCGAACATATGCCGCGCGATATGCAAGACGGCTTGCTGATCCATATCGTGCTCGAGGGGAGCGGCGAGATCGAACAAGGGGGCACGCGTTTCACATTCGGCCCAGGCGACGTCTCGTTTCGCAGTCTGGCCACCCCCTCGCGCGTCCGTTTCGTTGCCCCGGCAAGATTCATCGCGCTGCGCGTGCCGCATGAACGCTTCGCGGCGCATCTCGGCTGGCAGAGCCTGCCCGAAGCGCGGCTGAGCCGCCATGACACGCGTGTCGCCCGCGTGGTGCATACCTTCGTCGAGCAGCTCATTCCGTGTTTCTTCACCGCCACATTCGAACCCGTTGCGGCGCTTGAACAGTCGTTGTTACTGTTGCTCGCGACCGCGTATTGCACGAGCGAACGCGTGCCGCGTCTGCTGCCTGCGCGTGTTCCAACCGGCGAACGCCGCTGGCAGAGCCTGCTCGCGCACATCGATGCTCATCTGACCGAAGCCGATCTTTCTCCGGACACTTGCGCGCAAGCGCTAGGCGTATCGAGCCGGGCTGTCTATGCTTTGTTCGCAGAACGACGTCTGCGCTTTTCGCGCTATGTGCTCGACAAACGACTGGAGTTGAGCCGCACCCAACTCGAAGATATGCGCCTGACCCGTTACAGCATTGCTTCGCTCGCCTACCGGTCTGGTTTTGCGGATGCGGCGCATTTCAGTCGTGTGTTTACGCATCGGTACGGAATGCCACCGGGGAGCTGGCGCCGGCTGTCGCGAACCGGCACGTAGAATGCCAAACGACTTGCGCGCGATAGCCCTGCCATGCACAATCCGGCGAGTCCAGCATCAGGCGAAGCGGCGCATTGCATACGACGCGCACCACCGTGCGTAATCAGGCGTTTACCCTTTCAGGCTTTCGAGCGTTGACGCCAAATTTCGCACCGCGTTGAATAGAAGCAGGGAACACGACTGGCAGGGCCGCAATTGGGTTGCCCGACCCGTTCCTGAAGTCCGACTGGGTATTTGCATTCAGTGATCGTTTAAACAATGACTCCGTACTCCGAACCACACGCGACATCACGCGCCGATAAACGGCCAACCTCGCTTGTCGAACAGGCCATGCAACGGCTTGCGAAGAACATCGTGTCCGGCATGTACGAGGGCACGACCCTGCCGACACAGGACGAGCTGGCACGGGAATTTGAAGTGAGCCGCACCGTCATGCGCGAAGCACTGTCGATGCTCGTCTCGCGCGGCATGCTCGACGTACGGACCAAGACAGGCACGCGGGCACGGCCGATGCGCGAATGGCAGGTGATCAACCGCGATGTGGTCGAATGGCGCTTTCTGCGTACACCCGACGAAGAGTTCATGCGGGATCTCGTCGACTTTCGCATTGAGATCGAAGTCCGCGCCGCCGGCCTAGCCGCCGAACGCGGTACCGCGGAAGACCTCGCGGCCATTCGTGCCGCCTTCGACGCCTACCAGCACTACAAGATCGGCGATCCGAAGTTCATGGAAATGGACGAACTGCTGCACACGGCCATCCTCTCGGCCAGCCACAACCGCTTCTTCGACCAGATGACCCCCATCGTGCGTGCCTCGCTGGGCCTCGTGACGAAGGCATGGAAGGCGCTGCCCGAAATGGGTGACGAAGTGGTGCGCACCCACGGTCTCGTGGTCGAAGCGATCGAGTCGCGCAACCCCGCCGCCGCCGAGGCTGCCATGCGCTCGATGCTCTCGCATATGTCTGACGATGTTGAATACCTGATTGCACAAAAATAAAGCAACTCGACACAAGAGAGAGAAAGAAGGAGAGAGACAGGAGCAACAACGGGAGAGCAGGCCACGACCCAGTCGAAAAAACAAAAGTTAAAAGGGCGAATTTTCAACATTGAAAATTCGCCCTTTTTTTGTCCACTTGTGCTTTTTTATTGAAACGCTGGTGCTTCGCGCCACACGCCTACAGGCTAGCGGCTGGTATAGCCGCCATCGATCGCGAGCGTGACGCCGGAAATCATCGAGGCCGCGTCGCTCAGCAGAAACAGAATCGGCTCGACGACCTCAGACGGCTGCGCAAAACGTCCGAGCGGTATCGCCGCGAGCGCAGGATCGCGTTTGGCCGGTTCGCTCCACGCGAACTCCGCCATCGGCGTGAGGGTCACGGTCGGATTCACGCTATTGACCCGGATCCCATGACGGCCCCACTCGACGCACCAAACTCGCGTCATGGCGTCCATGGCTGCTTTCGACGCGCAGTAGCTCAGATGATCATCCATGCCGACTAGCGCAGCCTGACTCGAGACATTGACCACGCTGCCTCGCTTGCCCGCGGCGATCATGGCGCGCGCCACCGAACGGCCGACCAGGGCAGCGCCCCGCGCATTGACACCCATGACGAAGTCGAAGTGCGCGGCGTCGAGATCGACCGCCTTTTCGAGCGACGTCACCCCAGCACAGTTCACCAGCCCGTCGAGCGGCGGCAACCCTGCCAGCGCGGGCTCGATCGCCGCAGCATCGGCGAGATCCAGTGCAATCGTCGTGCAACCTGCCGCACTGAGCGCATCGAGCACCGTGGCATCACGCCCGCTCGCGTAGACCTGGGCACCCCGCGCGCGCAAAGTCAGCGCCACCGCGTGACCAATGCCGCTGGTCGCGCCCGTGACGAGGATCCGCGCACCCTTGAAGTCGAACCGTGCCTTCATCGCTGTAGTGGGAATCGCATCTACGCTCATTCAAGGACTCCTGTCCGGTCGAAAAACCTTCGTTCGTGTAACCGTAATCGCCGCCGACACCTTTCCTGATCATCCCGGACAACCGGTCAGGATAAGGTGCGTGCACCACCCCCGTGCGAGTTCAGTCTCACCTCGATCTCAACGGGGGGCGATGCGGGAAACTTACGTCGCAGCCGGCTTAAGCAGCACCTTGATCGAATCGAGTGAGTAGGCGACTTTGATGGCTTCATCCCACTCCTCGAGTGTAAAGCCATGCGTGACGATGCCCTTCGAGCTCACGAGGCCACGCGCCAGCAAGTCGATGGCGATCGGGTAGCAATAGGGGCCCAGATGAGCGCCGCGCACATCGAGTTCCTTGCGGTCACCGATGATCGACCAGTCAGCGCTGGTCTCGGCACCAAACACGCTGAATTCGACAAACCGCCCGAGCTTGCGGATCAGGTCGAGACCCTGAGTGACGCCGATCGGCGCACCCGTGGTTTCGATATACACATCGCAGCCGTAGCCCTGCGTCAGCCCGCTGATGATGGCCTTCGCGTCGCCTTCGGACGGGTTGATCACCACATCCGCGCCGAATTCGAGCGCAAGGTCGAGGCGCGCTTTCACGGGGTCGATGACGACGAGCTTCTTCGGCGTCTTGAGGTAGGCGACCTGCGTCATCATAAGACCGAGCGGTCCCGCACCCGCGATCACGACGACATCGTCGAGCTGGATATCGCCGCGGTTCACGGTGTGAATCGCACAGGCGAGCGGCTCGATGATCGCCGCGTCTTCAAGCGAAATGCCATCGGGAATCTTGTGAACGATCGCGTTGTGCGGGATTTTCATGAAGTCCGCCATAGCACCATCGGCCACCACGCGCTGGAAGCCGAATATATTGTGGACTTCGCACATCCAGTACTTTCCCGAGGTGCAGAACTTGCACTTCTGGCATGGCACGATCTGCTCGGCGATCACCCGATCACCGAGTTCGACGCCGAAATGCTCGGCCGCGCCCGGCCCCAGCGTCTCGACATAGCCAAAGAATTCGTGGCCCGGAATCACCGGCGCCTTGACCCAGGGGCTCGGGCCACCCCAGAACATCGCGGCGCCCGACCAGCATTTGCAGTCGCTTGCGCAAATGCCACACGCAGCAATCCGGATCACCATCTCATTCGGCCCCGCCTGCGGGCGCGCCACCTGCTCCACGCGATAGTCCTTGGGACCACGGCACATGATGGCCGTCATCTGATCGGGTTCGACACTCATTGTTTTGTCTCTGTCTCGTTCAGCGGGAGGATCCAGATCAATAGAAACGTCACGCGCGAAGCACGCGCGCGATATCGATCGCCACCGGCATGATCCTGCCCCCGGGCACCTTCTGAACATACGGGTCGACACCCATACACTCACCGAGTGCGCGCAATGATGGAACGAGAGGTAGACGGGAGGGCCGCTGAAAGACAGCGATGACGCAGTGAGCAGGCGAGCTGCCTAGTGGATGGTCAGTGCCACGGGAGAACCCGCGTCGGTCGCCACCTCAGGAGGCGCGCCGTCGGTCGTGGCGGCCTGGGGGGGCTGAGCGGCAGGCTCCACATCGCCGAGGCCCGTTTCACCGAGTCCTGCTTCGAAGAAGCGCGCCTGGTTGCTGACCTTCGCCGCATAGCGCGCGCCACTGCCGTAGCTGCGCAGGCCGGCCTCGACATCGCCACCCGCCGAATCGACATACCCGTGCAGGATCTTGGCACCCGCCTCGATGTTCGTACCCGGCTCAGTCAGGTCTTTGACACCCTTGAGCATTTGCCGATGCGAGGAGGGCACGACTTGCATGAGGCCCGTTGCGCCGTTAGGGCCGCGAGCCTTTTCCTTGAAGCGCGATTCGATCGCGATCACGGCGAGCAGGAGCGAAGGCGGTAAAGAATACTTGGAAGCCGACTGCACGACGGCTTCTGCAATCCGGTCGGCCCGAGCGCGGGCGACACCGAATTTCTGCGCGAGCAGCGCGGAAACCTGTTCGGTCTGCCCAGCCATTGCTTGCTGGGTGAGCCCCAGAGACAGGAGCAGAAGGCAGAGTAGTCGTCGCATCAAGTCTCGTCTGGATGGGATGGTGGATTATAACGAGATAAAAAATCCGCGCGATCCGGAAAAAACCCCCATCTCAGGGGAGTCTTTCGATGACTTCCCGGTCAGTCTTGGCCACAATCAGGGTTTCGATGTCGCATTTCGCAGGTGTTCCAATGGCTCCAGTCATTCCTCGCCCCCAGACTCGCGGGGAAGAAATCGCCAACAGCATCAGTCATGGCGCCGGCTTCGTAGCCGCGCTGGTGGGGCTCGCCTTTGTGGCGTTCGCGGCCCGCCCGGGCAATACCGCGTCCGATATTTTCGGATTGGCGGTCTATGCGGTCACCATGGCCGGGCTCTATATGACCTCGGCGATTTATCACGGTCTCGCCGAAGGCAGGGCCAAACAGCTGTTCATGAAGCTCGACTACTGCGCGATCTACCTGTTCATCGCGGGCACCTACACACCGTTCACACTCGGCGCACTAAGGGGTGACTGGGGCTGGGCGCTGCTCGCCGCGGTATGGTCGCTTGCATTGACGGGGGTGCTGCTGCGGGGCTTCAACTTGCTGTCGCATCCGTATATTTCTACGGCGCTCTATCTCGTGATGGGGTGGCTCGTGGTCTTTGCCGTCAGGCCGCTGCTCGAGCATGTGCCCACCGCGGGCATTATCTGGCTCGTTGCCGGTGGCCTTGCCTACACGGTGGGCGTGGCGTTCTATCTGCTCGATAGCCGTTTCAAGTTCGCCCACCTGGTCTGGCATCTGTTTGTGCTGGCCGGTTCGATCTGCCATTTTGTCGCGGTGGCGCGCTACGCCTGAGCCGGGCGCCCCGCGCGCTAGGACGGAGCGGGAAGATCGCCCGCGTCCGTCGGCTTGACGGAGGCGTCGCGCGTTTCCGGCATCGCGGCCCACACCAGCAAGACGGCGAGCGCACCCGCCGAAGCGAGGCCCAGGAAGCTCACGGTGCTGCCGAAGCGGTCCGCGACAAAGCCTGCGACCGAGGTGCTCAAGGTCGCGCCGATCCCGGCCGCCAGTCCGAACACACCGATACACAGGTTGTAGCGTCCCTTGTCGCCCCCGACGTCGACCGCGATCAAGGGCAACATCACGCCGAACACCGCCGCGCTCAGTCCGTCGAGCACCTGCACCGGTACGAGCAAGTAAGGCGACGTCACGCCGGCAAACAATAAGGCACGGATCGGCAACGCCGAGAAGCCCAGCAGCATGATCGGCCGGCGTCCCCACCGCTGGGCCGAGCGGCCGACCCAGGGCGACAGCATCGCCACCACCATCTGCGGCACGATGATGCAGGCGGCGATGACGAGCTGCACGTTGTCGCCCATATGAGCCGTCACATCGCCTGCGGCAAGGTTCAGCATGGCCGCGTTCGATAGATGGAACAGGACGACGCAGCACGCAAAAATCAACAAGCGCTTGTCGCTCAACAACTCGCGCAGCGTCTCCCTCGGTGCGGAGCGGGCCTTGTCCTGCGCGACTTCGGTACCGATGGCCGCGGCAGTTTGTCCGTTGCTGTCCGCGTTTCCTTGCTTCTTTCCGCCCTTCGCGCGGCCCGGCGGCGGGGGCTCGATGGCGACGGGTTCGATCATGCTGAGGGCGATCAGCCCGGGAATCGCGAGCGCGGCAGTCAGCCAGAAGATCGAGCGGACCGACACATATTCCCCGAACAGGCCCATCAATGCCGCCGCGATTGCACTGCCGATCGACGCGAAGCGTGCATTGCGGCCCAGCCGGTTGCCGAGGTTCGCGCGCCCCACGAGTGCGAACGAAACCGCCGCAATGGCCGGCGTCAACATGCAGCTCGCGAAGCCGTGAAAGATCTCCGCGGTCAATACCGGCAGCCATGTCGGGCTCGAACCGAGCAGCAGCGCGCTGAACATCAACGCGCCAATGGCTGCCGCCGCCGCACCGCGTTTGCCGGGCAGCCAGTCGATCAACACGCCGGCGGGGATCTGGCTCGCCATCGCCGTGATGGTGCCGACACTGAGCATCAGGCCGATTTCACCCTGCGTCCATTTCCGCGAAGCGAGATAGGACGCGATGAAAGGACCAAAGCCGGTCTGGACATCGGCTATGAAAAAATTCAGCCAGTCGAGCGCTCGCAGGCTACGTGCATTTGCCATGTAGGTCGTTATTTAGGCGAGCGGGGTGAAGAAACGGCCACGACACCGGGCGCGGCTGCTGCGCTACTGGTGGTCGGGGGAGATGCCGGCGGCGGGGTGGCCGCAGCAGGTGCCGCAACGACAGGCATCACCGGCGACACGGCATCGACGGGTTTATCCGATGCGTAAGGAGGCGCGGCCTTGACCTGCGCGTCCGACATTTCCAGCTGCAGGGAGAGCACCTTGTCCCTAATGACAAAGGCAAGGGCCGTCCAGCTGACGACGATGTTGCGCACGTCGTGCCCGATCGAATTGCCCACGTCGAGCACCACCGCCTGCGGCTGCGCTGCGCCGTCGATCAACACATCGACCACGCGTCCGACCTTGTTGCCATCTTTGCGCAGCGCCTTCGCATCCGACATGGCAAGCGTAGGCGGCGGCTCACCCGCGCCGGGCTTCTCCTTGGCCTGCGCGACCGAAGGGGGTGCCCCGGAGGGGATCGTCAAAGTAATCGGCACTTTCTTGGCTGCCGTCGTGTTGAACCGGAAAGCACTCAACGGGAAATTCATCTTGCGGTCACCGACACCGAGAAAACCCGTCAGGTTGACGATGATCTGGTCCGGCTTGCCCGCGCTGTCGACGACCATGTCGATCGCGCGGCCGATCACCTTCCCGCCGGGTCGTTGGACTTCGCTGTCGAGCAAGCCGTGCGCCTGCTCGGGCGCCAGCCGTCGGGTGCTGATGATCGGTGCGGGCACCGGCGGCGGCGGCGCGACCGGAGGCGGAGGGGGAGGCGGAGGAGGCGCCGGCTTCGGGGCAACCCGACGCGGACGGTGCGGATGCTGACGGGCTTCAGGGGTCTCGTCGACATTTTCCGCTTCCGGTGGCTCAGTCGTCGCGGCTGGCTCGGAGGCAACCTCGGGCACCGTTTCCAGGCACGCATCTGACGCCGGGCACGGCGGCACGTCGACGATCGGAGCCGGCTGCGGCGTGAACAGGCTACAGCCCGACAGGAAGACCACGAGGCATGCCGCGCACAGAAACCACCGCGTAATCAGACGCGAGAAACCGCCACTCATCGAAAAAAACTCCATGTGTCGAGGGCATGCCACGCTGTCTATCGCCAGATGCGCAATCGAAGCAGCTTGCCAGCCGATTTCGCCCGTGCGGCACACGCGTCCGACCCAGAATGTTCGTCGGGCAGCGTTGCCTCCTGGCTCGATCATCGCGTAGCCCGCTTTGCCTGCGGGCCGCTCCGGTGATCACTTCGGACCACGCATGGTAGTCGATTCACCCGGGGAAGCGCTAGCAGTGCGGCTGACGCCTGCCCGCCCCATTGCCGCTGAGCCGCTACCCTCGCCCGCCCTTTTGCCGGTTCACGGTGATGAATGCGGTACGCATTAAGGCTGAAGTGGGAGAATCATTGGCCGTTAGTTGCATGATGATTGACCCGGCGTGCGGCGATGGCGATGATCGTGGGCCGGGCACTAGCGCCTTGGGTCAATGTACTGGGTTGCCTTGTTACCCCTGAGTTGCTTGAATGGCCTTGGATAGCGTTAGATTGCCGGCACGCCCCCCCTGTTCGCCTGTCCGCCCCCTGCATGACCTGACCATGTCGATCGATTCCTTACTTGAAGCGGCTTTCCACCATCATCGCGAACGGCGTCTCGACGATGCCGAGACGCTCTATCGATCTGCACTTGAGAGCGCTCCCACTCAGTGGGGGGCCTGCCTCAACCTTGCGCAAATCCTGACGCAAACCGGGCGCTTCGATGACGCCACGCGATGGCTGACGTGGCGCCTCCAGGACGCCCCCGACAACGTCCCCGCGCATCGCCTGCTGGGCCTCGCCCACGCGAGTGCGTCCCGTCCAGAGGCGGCGCTCCTGCATCTCGAGCGCGTCCTTGAGCAGCAGCCCGATGACAGCGACACCCTGCAACTGGTTGCCAACCTTCAGCAATTGCTCGGTCGCTCCACTGAGGCGGACGAAAACTTTCGTCGCAGTCTTGCGCTGCAACCACTGGTCACCGTCCCGGCAACGCAGTCGCCCCCCTCGTTTCGCGCCCTGCTGCTGTTTGCGCCGGGCGGAGGCAATACGCCGTTCGCCTTTCTGATCGAGAACGCGGACTTCGAATGCCATATCCTCAATCTGCTGCCAGACGCACCGTATGACGTCGACATGCTGGGCGCCACGGCCGACATCGTCATCAATCTCGTCGCCGATGTTGACCATTCCGCTGCCGTGATCCCACTGGCACGCGAGCTGGTCGAACGCCTGGGCAAGCCCGTCGTTAACCCGCCAGAGCGCATCGCCGCAACCGATCGCGAAACCATTGCACGCCGCCTGCGCGGCATCCCGCATTGCCGCGTGCCGCTCACACGGCGCTTCTCGGCGAGCGAACTGCTTGGGGGCGGTTTCGAACTCGATGAGACGCCTTTTCCTTTTCCGTTCCTGGCCCGGCCTGCGGGCACGCATGGGGGGGCGGACTTCGAGCGGATCCACGACCAGGCTGAACTGGACGCCTTTGTCGGTCAGGTCGGCCAGACCGACTACTACCTGACACACTTCGTCGACTATCGCTCACGTGACGGATTCTTCCGCAAATATCGCTTCATCTTCGTCAACGGCCAGGTCCTCCCCTACCATCTCGCGATCGATGACAAGTGGAAGATTCACCATGTGACGACTGACATGGCGAACCAGCAGTGGATGCAGGACGAAGAGCGATCGTTTCTCGAAGATCCCGGTAGCGTGTTCGGCGTTGAACAGTTCGACGTCCTTCGCGCCATTCAGGCCGAGGTGGGCCTCGACTATTTCGGTATCGACTGCTCACTCGATGCGGATGGGCAGATCCTCGTGTTCGAGGTCAACGCCTGCATGCTCGTACATCAGAAGAACGAGACCTTTCCGTACAAAGTCCAACCCGTCGAGCGAATCAAGGAAGCGTTCCGCGCCATGCTTACAAGCAAGGCAACGTCGGGGCGTTGAGACGGGGCGGTTGCCTTAGGGCCACTGAGGTAAAGCCACTTCCGAGAGCCCCTGAGGTCGAGGCGCGAGGTCGAGCCGTTGAGGTCCGGTTATCCGAGTTCGCGCACCGATGCATCGCAAACAAACGAAACTTGTCACAATGCGTCATAATCCGCCGTTGCGAAATCTCTTTTGGTCTGTATAGGACGCCCGCCGGGTCCCAGCCGAATCGCGCTCTCATACCCTTCATTTTGCCTTCAGTGTCTCGGCTGCGTCTTGCTCTGGTTGCCCTCCTTGCTCTGAATGCGCTTACGCCCGTCATTGCCGCGGCCCAGGTTGTTGCCCCCGCCACCGCGGCTGCGCCTGACTGGACTGTCACGGCAGGCGCCGAGACGGTTTGGGAGCCCGCCTATCCGGGGGCGGATTTCATGCGCTTGCGGCCCTACCCCGCCCTCGACATCGAATACAAGAACCGTCTGTTCGCCAAGGAAGACATGCTGCTCGGCGTGTACTTCGTGAACAACGCGACCTGGAGCGCCGGCCTCGCACTCCAATATGACTTCACCGATCGCGAGAGCCGCGACGACACTCGGTTGCGCGGCTTGAACAACGTGTCGACGACGCCCCGGATCAAAGCCTTCCTGATCTATACGGAGTCTGCCCTGACCGTCTCGACGTCCGCCGCCCAGGATATCGGCGGCAACCGGGAGGGCCTCGTGGTCGACGCCAACGCGACTGGCACCCTGCCGATCGGTTCAAAGCTTTATCTGACCGCCGGTCCCGGTGTGACCTGGACCAACGGCACCTATCAGCAGACCTATTTCGGTGTGACCCCCGCGCAAAACGCAGCGACCGGCTTGCCGATCTACGACGCGCACTCGGGCGCCGCCACGGGCTATCTGAGCTTCGAAGCCGACTACCTGATTACCAAGTCACTGACCGCAACCCTCGAGATGAAACTGGCCCGCTTGTACGGCAACGCTGTGTCGAGCCCGATCACACATCGCGTCGAACAGAACACTGACACGGCGGCTTTGACCTACACGTTTTGACTATGCAAATCCAGAACGCCCGACGATGGGCCCCACGGGGCAGCGGCCCCTGGCTAGCGGCCTTCCTCGCACTGGCGATCGCAAGTGGCGTGCGCACCCTGCTGCATCCCTTTCTCGGGTCCGCCATGCCGGGCGCGGTGTTCTGCATCGCGGCCGCCCTGATCGAATACTTCTTCGGCCTGGGTCCCTCGCTCGTCACCATGTTGATCGGACTTGGAATCGCGGACTATTTTTTCGTCCCGCCGTACGGCAACGTTCTTGTGTTCGACCGGGCCGACGTGATCCTCGTCCTCTCCTATCCGACCGTGACGATCTTCGTGATTTCGCTGATCGAGCGACTACGCCGCGCACAGTTCCGCGCCGAGATGTTCGCCGCCGTCGCAAAATCGCGCTACGAGATGCTTCTGCGTGCCGACAATACGCGCGCGCTCGCTCGTCGCACCATCGACGAGACACATCGTCTGCTACGCCATCTGACGCACTATCACGATGCGGTCATCCTCATTCAGGCGCTCGACCGGAAGTCGCCCCCTCTTGCGCCCGTAGGAGGTAGCGCAAGCTCGGCATCCATCCTTCCGCATACAAGCGCGCCTGGTAGCCAGTTCGATGCGACTCATCCCGCCGATATTGCGCGCTTGCAGAACGCGCTGTCGGCCGGCAGTCATCGCGCACGCTTGTTGAGCGGCGACAAAACCTACAAGTCGCGCGCGTGCATCTGCGAGCGATTCACGACGCACGCCGGTGATTTCCTGGTCCTGCGAGTCGAGGAATAGACTTTGAATTCACCTGCGGCACTTCATCTGGAGGGTGGCGAACACGCCATCCTGATGCTCCACGGCTTGTCGAGCTCACCGCTCGAAATGCGCTATCTGGCCCGTCACCTGAATGGTGAAGGGTTCACCGCACACGTGCCCGTGCTGGACGGTTACAGCGCGGGCTCGACCGAACGCAAAATGGAGGACTGGATCGATGCCGCCCTCCAGGCATATGACGCGTTAAGCGCTCGCTACGCGCGAGTGTCCGTATGCGGTCTGTCGATCGGTGCCAGCCTGGCGCTCGCGGTAGTCAAGGCGCGCCCGAGCGCGCATGCCGTCATCCTGCTGTCGGTCACGCTTGCGTATGACGGCTGGGCGATCCCGTGGTACCAGTTTCTGCTCGACTGGGCCTACTACACCCCGCTTCGTAGCCGCTGGCGCTACCGTGAATCGTCACCGTTCGGCCTGCGCAATGAGGCCTTGCGCAGCAAAATTGCACGTGCGATGGAGCGCAACACCCTCAGTGAAGTCGGCCCGTCGACCATATCGCTGCCCGCGCTTCATCAAGCGAGCCGCCTGTGCGCGCAGGTCCGCCTGAACCTCTCCGACCTCTCGACCGACTGCCTGATCATTCATGCGATCGACGACGAGACATCGAATCCGCGCAATGCCCGTTATGTGGCTTCGCGCGTCGCGTCGACATTCTTGCGCACGATCTACCTCGACGATTCGTACCATATGATCACCTCGGATAACGAGCGCGAGATTGTCGCCGGTGAAACGGCAGCGTTCTTGCATGAGAGCGAGTCCGCTCGCGGATTGGGCGATGGAGTGGGTTCACCGGTTGTGTCGAAGGCGCTCGCCCGCCGACTGCGGCAACTGGCCGCACTGCGCAACTGAGGCACCCCTCTGGCATTAAGGGCTCGGTTTAGTAGAGGGTCCAATGCAGGCCCCCGGCTGCTGAGACGCTGCTGAAGCCCTGGTTAACGCTGTCGCGGAGAAAGGTGTGCTTCCGCCGCGCCCTTCGACACCGACCGATGCCTCCCACGAACTACCCACAGGTGCGGTGTCGAAACTCACCCCACAAATTGCCTGCGATGACGACGGGGTTATGCTGTTATTCAGGGCCGTGTGGATATAAGGCCGATAGGCTGCGCGCGAAGTCGAGATGAGGCGGGCGACCCGCACGCCTATCCTGATCGACGAAGTCCGGTAGGGATGCGGTCCGACGAACAAGTGGTCCGCGTCGGCGAAATCTCGCAAGCGGACATCGACATAGGCTGCACGAATCGACGGCTCAACTGTCCAGCCCGCGCCGAATGCGCCACCCATCCAGCCTCGCGCAAGGCTGAGGAGCCGGCGAAACTGGCTACGCCGCCTCGCTCACGTGTCGTCACCTCGGCTGCACGATGATCGATCTTCATGAAATAGGCACCGCTCCCAGGCAAACATGTCGCGCGCACCGGTGCCAAAAACAAAAGCGCCAAGGCTGGCGATGGATCAGACGGATAAACTAAGTTAGCGGTGAAACCGACCGTCATTGCATCCGAGCGACAGCCGACCTCGCCCATAGCGTGGACAGCTTGTCATTGCTCCTCGTCTTTTGCGGCCCGTCTTGGTGGCGTGACGATGGCATCGACCAACGCCAGTACACCTCTTCTTTCCCTTGCCTTCAGATCCCGAAACTTGGCAACGAGTCGCTGTTCGTCCACCGACAAGGCAAGCGTAACTAGTTGCGCCGGCTCTCCGGTAATTAGGTATTGCACATCGACTCCTGCGGCCGCAATTGCAATCAGGTAATCGGAGTTGGGCCGGCGCGAGCCTTTTTCATAGTGCAGTTGCGCCTGCGTCTGAACACCACCGAGGGCGGCAAAGTCTGTTTGGCTCCGCTTTAGCCGCCTTCGCTCCTGCTTTAAGCGCGTCGAAAAACTATCCACTTGGGCTAAAATATTTGACATTTACTCGAATGGGTATATTCTGTACACATCTGCTCGGGAATTTTTATGGTACCGCACCGATGTCGGTATTGGCACGCCCGTGCCTACTGATAGCGGCCGAGCGAACCGTCGCAGGAGGTTCCCAAATGCATGGAACGTACGAAATTTGCGGTGCTCTGCCCGTGCACTCCCGGTTCCGGCATGTCGATGCCGTGCGCCTAGCTGAAAGTCTCGCCAAACCCGCGCATGTCTATTTTGCAACAGACGCGATTACACACACGCTCGTCATTCGGGTGAGTGGCCGTCTGGCCGAGACAGAACAGTTGGCGGTCGAGACCGAGCTCGATCAGTTTTCGCGGAAGTGGGCACGCGCCGGTGCGCTCTTCAGCAGGAACCTGTATGGGGAGCAATCCTTTCGACCAATGGGCCTTGAGCGCCACGTCGAACTGCTTGCAGAACTGGATGATCTGGACCAGCAGGTACACGCACTAAGAGCACGTCAGACTTGGATTTTGGCGCAACTGGGAAGGTCGGATTGATTTCTTTCACCAACATGCTCAACGGCTTCATGCTGGCGCCGGAGCATGCTGCCACATCGTCATCTGCGGCGCAGAGGTAGCGGAGAGATCTCATGGATAAGGGTATGTATGTCCTATCAGGCGCGTTGCCCGTACAAGACGATCTAGATGCGGAGCAGATCGATCGGGTGTCCCGTCATCTTGGCGGCATGGCCACGGTCTACTTGGCGCACGATGATGTCGCACACTCAATCGCGATTCGCATTTCCGGCACTATGTCGCCCGACGACGCGCGCATTGTCGAGAAGCGCATCGAGAAATTCGCTGAAGAGTATTGCAGTGCCGGAGCGATCCTTCTGAGCGAGTGGAATGGCCTGTCGAGATGGCTCGTCGTCGGGATGAACTGGCAGGTCCAGTGCCTGCTGAAATTCGCGGCCGTCGAAGAACAGTTCGCTCGACTGGCGCAAAAGGACATCGATTTTCTGGTGCGACTTGAACCGAATGATAGAGCGCAGAGCAGACAAGGCAATCTCATCGCTTCCCTCTCGGTGAGCGCGGAAGAGCAATCCTCTCCGTAACTACAAATGAGATGTGCCCATGCTGAAGCACAGTGAAATCGATCAGCTCGCCTGAGCGAGAGAGCCCTCCGATTAATCCATTTCTCAATTTCCCCTAGTTGAGCCGCTCGCCTCTTTGTTGGGCGCCAACTTGCTCTATTTTCTTTGGGGCGCGATGAAATGGACGAACTTGCGCAACAAACTGCGTTTGAGTGGGCTTTGGGCGAATCTTTGGACCCGATGGGCTGGGTCCACGGGGCAGCATTTCTTGCTATGTAGGCGGTTGCGTGCGACGACGCCGGCTGACGCTCAGTTGAGCGCACGGCAGCCGCTCGCTGCTTCCGCGCAAACAGGAGATCGAAGGAATTCTGGTGGTAGGCGACGATCCCACGCTAGTCTGGATACCGGAGCGCAGGGAGTAGGTAGAGATGAATCCAAGATGGGCGCGACGCGTTGCGCCGCGCCGGTTGAATCGGCGGTCGGGTCGACTTAGTCGACGAGTGCCATAACCGAGCGCGGCGTACCGCGTGAAACCGCACGGGGTGCCGGCACTGGCATCGCCGGCATGGCTGGCACGAATAAGGTGAGGAACTTCG
>JAMFSK010000033.1 GCA_026225235.1 Burkholderiales bacterium | reverse complement strand
TACTGGTCGGAGCGATAGGATTCGAACCTACGACCCTCTGATCCCAAATCACCTAGCAAAAAGTAAGACAAATGCATATACTGCGTGCGTTTGCGGCCAGCGCTCCCTAATAATAAATGTCGAATACGACTCATATGCGGCAAGGCTTACGGGGATGATGCATGGCAGTTATTAGGGAAAATACGGGGACAAGATGCTATCAAAGAACACCTCCTATCTGTCGAGGCTCGACCACCTCCGCTTCCTGGCCGCGCTCCTCGTCATCGCCTTCCACTTTCACGGCAACACAGCTGTCGACATGGACACGCGCAACCCGTTCCTCGTGCTGATTCGCGAGGGCGAAAGCGGGGTCAGTCTGTTTATGGTGCTGAGCGGCTTCATTCTGACGCGGATCGCGCTGGGCAAGGAAATAAACTACCGGTCGTTCATCTTTAACCGGATCGTCCGTATCTACCCACTTTACCTTGTGGCCATTCTCGCCACCGCCATGGCTGGGCGCCATGTGGACGTGCTATCTGTCATCGCGATGGTGCTGCCGATAGGTCCGATCGCCGGTGTCACGATGAGCCACGTCTCGCACCTATGGACGATCCCAGTCGAATTCCAGTTCTACCTGGTGTTTCCGCTCCTGGTGTCGTTCTATGCAAAATTCGGGGCGCGCTACCTATTAGGCGTCATCGTGCTCGCCATGGGATTTCGACTGATGGAGTACCTCTACGACGACACGGTGATGGATGCGGCCTACTTTTCGATCCTCGGGCGCATCGACCAGTTTGTGATCGGCATGCTCGCCGCGGTGCTCTACGCGAAGCGGCCGCGCTTGATGTCGTCGCCGATTGCGCTGGTGCTGGCCTTTGCGGCTGTCTACCTGTGGTTTATGGTCTTCATCCGCTGGTCGGGCGGGATGACCGGAAAGGATGCAGCAGCGAGCCACGCGTGGATTGTGTCGCCGACAATGGAGGCCCTTACGTGGTCCGCGCTGATGCTCGCCTACCTCCAGCAGGGCTGGAAGATTCCTAGGACGGTAGACCGCGTGCTGTCGTATCTGGGCGTGATCAGCTTCTCGCTGTATGTCTGGCAGTCGCCGATCATCTACGTTTTTGCACTGCACCCGACGGGGCAGTTATTCACGGCATGGCAGGCGAACCTGTTCTTTATCGAACTGCCGGTGATTGTCGCAGCGAGCAGCCTGTCATATTTCGTAATTGAGCGGCCGTTCTTTGCCTTCCGTACCCGTTACGTGGCAAGCACCGAGCCGGCTGTCACGAGATCGGCAAGCGCGGCCTTGGTCGACGCATATCCGTCGGCGAACAATCGCTGACGAATCTCAAGCGGCGCATTGCGCGCCAAGGTAGATGCATAGCCTGTTTCGACGAAGGCCATGTGAGCCCCTGATTCCTGAGCTGCAGTGACGTGGGCGGACTCGCAAGCTGACATCATCAGGTCGATGATGCGCAGGCCGAGCGCCACCGGGTTCAGCCGGCGCGTGGGCTTCAGTGGAGTTTCCTGACTGACGAGCTGCACGCCCAGGCGGGGAACGTTGTCTACTGTCAGGGAGTCGACAGCGATGTTTGAGCACATGCCGCCGTCCTGATAGATCTTGCCGCCGTAGATCACCGGCTCATAGACAAACGGGATCGACGCCGAGGCCCGGATGGCGAGCGCCACCGACATGAACGGGTTCTTCGCGTAGTCGAAGATCTCCCGGACATTGTTCGTCAGGTTCGAAGCGACAGCGCCGAATTCAATCGGCACATCGTGAAATTTGGCGGCGCCCGTGTTTTCCTCGAGGAATCCCAGTAGGTTCTTCCCGTCGCAAAAGCCCCCGTTGAACAGCGCGCGCGGCGACCAGCACATCATCTTCGACCAGTCCTTGCTCATGCACAGGGTCTTCATGTCGTCGAGCGACATGCCGCAGGCGTTCAGGCCCGACACCAGTGCACCACCCGATGTACCGAGCGACTGTTTCGGTGCGAAGCCCGCGTCGCGGATGGCGAACAAGGCGCCAACGTGTGCTGGCGCCTTGAAGCCTGAGCCCGAGAATGCGACTCGAATCGGTATCATTGCGCGGCCACCGCCGAGGCGGCCGGGGTTTGCGTGGCCTCGTAGTAGGGCAGCGCGATGTTCAGCGTCGTCTGCCAGCCAAGCAGCAGCGCTGTCTCAGTCTCTTTGTAGCTCGTCGTCTGGTCGGACGATGCTACCAGCGCGAGTAGTGCGGGCACCGCGGCATTCGACACGGCCTGAATCGACGCCGGCGTGATCTGGGCTGGCGTCTTCACAGCCAGTGCACACAGCTGCGTAATGTCGGGCGTCACGATCTTCTGCATCGTGTCATCAGCGCCGCCGGTGATCACCCCGTCAGCTTCAAGCCCTTCGAGTTCGGTGGGCGCGGCCGCGCAGAAGCCTTGCACGAGCGCTGGGTAGTTGACCGGCTGAGCACCAGCGCACCCGGTTACATTGCCGAGCACGACGACCCCGACGAGGAACGTCAGCCCAAGCCCTGCCCATTCGATAAATGCTTTCATGAGAATCTCACTTGATAAGTTTCAGGCCTGTAATGACGGCGGAGGTGGCCTGCCCTACCGAGTTCGCCGTGGCGTCGCCTACGATCTGCTGACCCTGGAACGCCTGGACGCCCGTTTCCTTGAGCGTGATGTCGAAGCCTGTCGCCGTCTGGCTGAACGTTGCCTCGACGGTCTGCTGCTGCTTGCCGCTGTGAATCTCGATGTCGACGCCATTCGGCAGCGCAATGTGATAGTCGGACTCGCCGGCATAGAACAGGCTCGCGCATCCCGACAGCAGGCACGCCACCAGCGCGAAGAGCGCTACGCGGATCATTGCGGCCCCTTGTCGAGCGGCACCGTGGGTACGCCTGGCTTAGCCGGTTGCCCAAGAATTTGTAGCAACGCGGCCGGTAACGTCTGCTGCTGGCCGCCTTGCAGGTTCGTGATGGCGTGATATAGGCCGAGTGCACTCAGTGCGTACTTGATCGATCCGACCAGATCAGCGGGGTCGAGCTTCAGGATCCACACCAGCGCGGCCCACAGCGCATAGAGCAGCACGGCACCGAGGAATTTGAGTTGCGTATCGCTCATGCGGCACCTTTGCGCAGGTTCGTCGCGACGCGGTGCATCCAGCCGTCGGCGAAGGTCGGGTTGTCGAGGGAGGCCAGATAGTCGAGGCGATAGGAGTCGAAGCGCATGACGACCTTCAGCGGATCGATGATCTTTACCGCCGCTACCGTCACCGGGCCGATATGGCCATCCGGCAATGCACCCGCGGCCTGCTGAAGCCACAGCGCGGCATGCGCGCCGTTGTAGGCAGCATCGAATACCTGAAAGCCGATGCGCGGATCGAACTCGTCGCAGGAGTACCGATCCCAGTAGTCGCGCTTCGCGATCGTCTTGGCCTGCGCGATCGTCAGATTCGCGATGTCGAGATCGGGGTAGGCTGCAGCCGAGATACCGAACTTCGTCCCTCGACAGACGCCTACGTGGATCCGTCCGCCCGTCCAGTTGCCCGGATCAAGCGGATTGTTGGTGAAGCCCTTCTCGACGTCGATCAGCGCCGCGAAGGCATCGTCAAAGCTATCCATGGTGGTTGCTCCTGTACTCGAGCAGGGTGTCCAGCTTGGTTTCGAATCGAGCCATTACCGCGAAGATGTTCGTTTCCATGCGCTCGACACCCAAGAGGCGCGCATAGGTGTTGGCAACATGGGTCTCGAAGCGAAGGGATTCTTCCTTCTGGCGGTGCATTTCCTTCGTCAACTCTGCAAGCGCCTCGTGGGCGGCATCTGCCTTCTTCTGGGCATTGTCGACATGGCGCCAAATAAGCGCGCCACCACCGCCCAGGATCAGGACCAGGACGCCGGAAATAATGAGTGCCCAGCCGCCGTCCATCGTCATCACTTCACCCCCAGAATCTTTCGGGCAGCATCGACTAGCTCGGGGTGCACGTGGTCGTTCGGCGCAAAGAACTCGACCCGCACCAGGCGACCCTCTTCGTCATAGCCATAGGCCTTGACTTGCGGGCATAGATCCCCATGGACGTGGCCGCAGTACTGGCAGTTGATCGCTTTGTCGAGGCTCATAGCGTTCCTATCGAAGCTCAAACCAGGCTGCAATCGTCGCTGATGCACCTGTCACGCTGTACGTCGCTCCTGCGGGGATGACCACCGACAGCCCCACGCCAGTACTTATGTTCGGACTCGAAGACGTCGCAACGTTCGCAGTCCCATTGATCGTCGCGAACAAGGTCCCTGCAGCCACTGTCGTAACGCCAGCTACATAGACGACAATCGGTCGGCCGGTGCTGTTCGTATAGGTCGTCCCGCTCGTGCGCGATCCGGTCTCGGTCGTGAAGGTCTGACCGACCCCGGTGCAATTGGCGAGGACAAATGCGGTCGTGGCGAGTTGCGTCGTATTGGTGGCCGCGGCGGCCGTCGGAGCAACCGGGGTGCCAGTCAGGGTTGGCGACGCTGAAGGCGCAGCTCCCAAGCTCGTCAGGGCTGCGCTCGCGGTCGTTGCGTTCGTGCCGCCATTGGCAATCGGCAACGTGCCCGACAGCGCGGTGATCGATACGCTTCCCCAGGCGGGCGCAGTGGTCGCGCCAGTCGAAAGAATCGCCTGGCCGCTCGTTGAGCCGCTCGGGTTAAGTAGAGATACCGGGCTGAGCGTGGTTGCCAGCGCCGACAGCGACAGCAGCGCGATGAGCGCGCCACCGGCCAACTTCTTCAGAATGGATTTCATGTTCATCCTCATTGGGCGTAGATGCCATCTGCATCCCAGTTGGCGCTAGGCGTGCCGCCGCTTGTCGTGCCAGTTATCGAGAGCACAAAGCCCGTGTTGGTGATGCTGCTGGCCGCCGCGGAGATTCCGTTTCCGCTCGTGCCGACGACCGTCGGTTTAACCGTGGGGGTCGTGCCGCTCGCGAAGGCCGGAGCGAATGTCACGGCTTGGCTCCCGGAGAACAACGAGCCAAGCGCGCTTCCGGTAGTGACGATCTTGTTACCGCTTTGCCGGTCAAAGTCGATGAATACGCTCGTGCTGGCATTCGCGATCGGCGTGGTGAGTGAGCTATAAACCTGCTTGCCAATCTTCCCGTTGGAGCACGTCGATTGAATCGAAATACCCGTCGTGGTCCCGAAGCCGTTGCCGTTGAGGTTGTTGCCGATGATCGTGAAGTGCGCGAGCGAGCCAAAGCTGATACAGGTCTGCCCCGTGTTGCCCAGCGCAATGACGTTGTCGTTGCACGTGATATGGCTAAGCCACGCACCGGCATCGGTGTAAATGATCCCCGCACCATTCGCGGCCGAGAGTCCGATCTGGTTATTGCAGATATTGACGCTTGACCAACCGATTGTGCCGCTGGAGCGCTCGAACAGAATGCCGTAGGTGCTGACTTCAATGGAATTGCCATTGATGTTCAGATCACTGGTGCTGTTGTTGCCCGCGGCGTTCATCAGAAAGCCGATGGTCCCGCCGAGGATCTTGTTACCCCAGAACTTCAGGCCGCCAGAGGTAACCTGCACAATGCCGGCCAGTAGACCGGTAGGCACCGAGGTGTTGAACAGGTTGCCGTAGCAGAAGCTGTCGCCGCTGTCCGCGACGTTCGTGTTCTGGACCAGCATGCCCTGCGTCGTGTAATTGACGAATTTGCATGACCGGACAGTAAAGCTCGATGCGGCCGTATATTCCAGGCCACTCGGGAAGTTGAGCACGACGACGTTGTCGACGAGCGCGAACTGGTTTTCGGCAGACCCGGGAACGAAGTTGATTCCGTTGCCGCCGGACTTCTGGTTATAGGCGCCGCACTTCAGACAAAAGTCGCGCAGGACCACGCCACTTGAAAAGCCGCTACCGGTCAGGGTCAAGCAGTCATTGGCCGCGGTATCGCTGGTCAGGATGAATGTCTGACCCGTGCCATCGCCGATAATGCCTCCCGCCGCGATGCTGTACTTGCTGACCAGGTACGTCGACGCCGGGTAATAGATCGGCTTGAGTGTCGCATGCGCAATCACCGCCGCGCCGGTGTCGTCTGTGACGCCATCGCCCTTCGCGCCACACTGCTTGACGCTCAATCGCCCCACGACGTTCAGAATCCAGCGACCGGTACCGCTCGCGGACGGCAGCACCGTCGCGTTGTCGACTGTCGCTGTCGACGACTGGCTGAAGTAGTACGCGCCGCCGCCGCCGTCGCCTTGGGCTGCAAAGCCTGTCGCAAAGGCTTCTTGATAGAAGATCGGGTTCAGTGCTGCAACAGCCGCCACGGTCGCGCACACGCGACTGAGGATGTTGCTCCATTGAAGCTGTGTGTCGCCGACCGAGCTCGCCGGTGGGGTGCCAACAGACAGCGTAGTGCCGCCGACGACATAGACCTTGCTCACGCCGACAGGTATCGGCGCGGTGAAGATGATCTGGTTTCCGACGATCGCGTACTGATCTGTGCCCTGGTAGGCACTGTCAAAATGCACGTCGACGTTCGCCGAATTGACGTAATCCTGCGAAAGGGTCAACTGCGTCGTGGTGCCAGGGGTGAATCCCGGGCCCGCCGCGAAGGGACCTTCGCTCGTCATGTTGCCGGCGCCAACCGAAGCGGTCACAGGCAGGATGGTAGGAAGGCCATTGGCGTCGAAGCCGAGCAGCCCACCCGCGCGGGCTGCTGCGACCGGCAATGTCCCGGATAGCGTGCTTTCCTGGAATGGATACGACAGCGCCACCGGAAGCTGATTCTCATCGGGCTGCAGCGCGAGAATGTCGTACAGGCGCTGAATCGCGAGCATTGCAGCGTCGAGTGCCGTTTCCACCGTCTTGGCGGGAAACGGATCGTTCGGCGCAAGCACCGTCTTTTGAAGCGTGGTGGAGTTACGGAACAACACGACCGATGCACCAATGGCAGGCGCATTCACAAACTCGACCTGGCCGCCCACGGTGGGCAACGAGGCATTGCTCGCGCCGGTCGTGGTAAAGCCACTATTCATCTGGACGTTATTAACCCAGACCTCAATATCCGCGTTGTTCTGGAATAGGTACGGGAACGGGAAAATCACCGTTGCACCGTCACCGGTGTAGGCAATTCGGCTTTGAGAAGTCGTGACAGACATAAGGATCCCCGGTTTACAAGGGAGCCTATAGGACTCCTAATTCCCTAGCCAGCCCCGAACGCCATCTGTAACTGAGGTGGTGAGCTCGGCGCCGCATCGCCCGGGTGCCACCAGAAAGACTTCCCTTGGCGCGCGGCTTGATTTGATGCCCGCGCCGAATACCCCGGGTTCAGAGAATCCTGAAGCTGCTGGTAAATGCCATGGTTAAACGCAGCCTTGAGGTACCAGAGGTTCATCATCGGCGTCATGTCGCTGCGCACGAACGACAGCACGTGTGCGCCGTAGTTATAGCGCCCCTGGGTTGCCTGGTCGTGGATGGCAGATGTGTAGATCTTGTAGGCGTCATTCATGGCACCACCGGCCGGGCCCAACGCAAATGCGCCCAGATCCTGCGCCTTGGTCGTGGGGTCCTGAAGCAGCAGGTCGCCGTACATGCCGAACCCGCCACCCGACACGGCAGCCTTGAGGGCGAAGTCGGGAGACGTCATATCCTCTGGATTCTCGCCTCGAGCGATCGTCTTCAACTGGTAGCTGATCGCGCCCAGCATCATCGAATAAGCGAGGTACTTGGCCCGATATGACCAAGCTGCCCGCATATTGCCGAAGCGCGGGTCTATTTTGCTCATGGCTGGGTTTCCGATGCCGGCCGATTGGGCCCAGTGCTGGCGCAGGATGCCGACCGGTACCGACTTCAAATGCAGGATCGTGCGGAACAGTTCCCCGCTAAAGCTCCCTTTCTCGTTCTTGAGCAGGCCCATCGCATCTTTGTCTCCGATCGTTTGCGGCGAAGCCCCGCGCGCGCCGATCTGTTGCTCGGTCAGCACCGTTGCCATGAGCTTCATGGCCGCGTCCGTGCGAGCGCGCTTGATCTCTTTGTCCGCCACGTTGCCGATCTGGCGCTGATACTCGGCTCCATATTCCGCGCGCTTGGAGTTGTGCTCCTCGATCTCGTCGACAAAAGCGTTGAGTTCAGCCACACGTGCCTTGGACTTTTGATCCAACGCGGCCTGCCGGCTTGTCACGCCCTCGGTATTCGTCTTCTCAAGCGCCGCGGCCCGCTTCTGGGATTCCGCAATCCGCATTTCAGCCCGTGCGCGCCGGGCGCCAAGGTTCTCGGCCGCTCGGTTGACGGAGTCGCCATATCGGGTGACTGCTGCGCCGGCATCGACCGATCGTTTCGCCGCCGAGGCGCCCTGCTCGACCTGCTTGAGGAATGTCGCAACCTGCCCGGTAATGGCCTTGGTCTTCAGGACCGTTCCGATGTCGTGCTCCGCTTCAGCGCGCGCAATCGTCGCGCTGAGCAGTTCGGTCTGGGCATCGGCATGTGCGCTCGCCTCGGTCGTTTCGGTATCGCGTCGGCCCGCATACTCGTTGAGCGTCTGCTGCGCTTTGTCACGCTGCGCGATGAATTTTTCGAGGCGATTCGCCACCCAGCTATTTTCGGTCTCGGTGCGCTCGTTAAGCTTATCCAGCGCCTGCTTGAACGAATCGCTCTTCTCCGCGATCTGCCGCTCGACGAGTGGACGCAGCGTGTCGTCGGGGATCGAATAGATGCTCTTTGGCGTCAGGAGGGTGTTGCGCCCATCCGGGCCGCGATCGACCTCGGCGGCATGCCAGGTATCCCAGATCCGCTGGTCGACGCCGTGAGCTTTCAGCAAATAGGCATGGTCACCCTTCGCCCCTTCGAAGTCGGCCGAGCGCGTGATGCGGCCGAGCGTATCCATTAATGAGAGTCCCACGCCGCCACGGATACCCGAGTCCAGCACCGAGAGGCCGGACAGGTTGTGAATCACCTGCCCCATGAACTTCGGCACGCGGCCACCCAGATCCTCGAGCCCGAACCGATTGTTTGCCGCCTGGATGCCGTGCACCAGCAAACCTGCGTCCTGTGCCGCGCGTTGCTCGCTGCCAGGGAACATCGCCTTGATTGTGTGTCCGAGCGCCTTTATGGGGGAAATCCCATTCACCCGCGCATTGAGCATTACCATCCCGGGGTCCGTCAGGGCCGACAGCACGCCACCACCCAGTTTTACCGCCGAGACGTAGGCGCGTGCGTTTGCCATCCGATTCGCCCAGATCGCATTGCCAGTACCCTCGCCGTGCAGCAGGACGTCAAACTGACGTTCAGCCGCCTGTTTCATGGCCTGCAGCTTGCGCAGATCCCCTTCCTTGCTGAGCGCCTTCCGATCGGCCACAAAAGCCGATTCAACGTGCTGCTGAAAATTCTTCTCAGCCTGCCGGCCGTAGGTATCGGAAAGTGCAATGTCCGTCGCGGTGCGATGCACCACACTGCGGATCATCGAATACACATTGTTCGACTGGCCATAGTCGTGCATGTAATCGATATAGCTCTTCGCGTCCTTGAAGAACAGCTCGCGCGGCTTATTGCGCTTGTTTCCGAGGGCGCTAGCGAAACTCGATTGTGGCTCTTCAGCCCGGCTGTTGGCCCCGTTCGTTGACAGGGTCTCGTGAATCTCCCGCAGCGTGCCTTCGAGCTGCTCCCGACTCTGCCGGCTGCCGTCGCCATTCACATAGGCGTTCGGGTCCACGCGGTCAATGTTCGCTCTCACCCACGCGTCCGGGTTTCCGCCGATCTTCGTCCAGTCGGTAGGTTGCGGAGCATTCCAGCCGCGCAACTCATTGGCGTCGACGTTAGATAGGGCTGCGTGCTCATTCATCCGCGTGAGCACGTCCTTGATGGTCTTGGCGTATTGCTTGGCCTTGGGGTCGCCCGAATCCTCGCCATAGAGCTCGCGCATCAGCGCTTGCTGTTTCGTCAGGTCCATCGTGAAGCCCCAGCCCTTCTGGCCGAAATGCTGCACGTCGTCGAGCTGGGTGAGATAGTGCGACAGCACGGCTTCGCGATTCTTCTCGACGGATGTGTCACCGATCCAGGCGCCAGCACGGTGGAAGGCCTGCTGCATGACAGCTGCGACCTGACCTTGCAGGCCGGGTTTGAATTTGCTGCGGAACTCGGCAAGCTGCGCGATCTTGGCGACGTGCTCGACCGCATTCTCCTGCCGACGCACGACGCCCTCAACAACCTGTTTCTTTGCGATCTGTGCGGCGCGGGCCACCCGCTCGGCAGGCGTTGCCCGCGAGAACTCGTCAGGGCTGTTGCGGCTGAAGCTGCGAAGCGCGCCCAGCATGCGCGAATCGATCCCGTCGAGCTCTTCCTTCGACAACTTGCGGCCCGCGGCCTGCTCCACTGCTGCTGCGCATTCTGACCGCATCATTGACCTCGAATGAAACAGGCCGCCGCCACATCGTGGAGGTCAGCATCTTTTTGCGCCTGCACGCCGTTGTCGGCAAGCATCTGGCGGACGTCGTTGATCGTGCCCATCTTTCCGTCACCCAGATCGATCGGCATGTCGCCGTGTCGCGCTTCGAGCTGAGAAAGCATGTCCTGGTGAATTGAGCTGATTTGCGGGGCTGGTTCAGCCTGCAGCGCACCCTCTTCCCTGTTCGGCTGTTGCACCTCGTCACGCGGGGTTTCTTCGGCCGTCGCGTTGGCGTCGGCGATCGCCTGGGTTCGGCCAGCCTCTTCTCGCTCGAGATCCGCCTCGGTGCGCATTTCCGGGAAAGCAGCCTCGTCCTCGATCCCAGGCTGATCGGCGCGATATGCGTCATCAATCAGCGGGGGCGAAGCGTCGTCTTTGCGAGGATCAGCGATCAGATCGGCGCCCAGTAGGTTCGCGTGATCGGGCTGGATGTCTGGCACATCCCCGCGCAGCAGCAGGTCCTGGATCGAATCCTGAGCCGTCGTCGCATGCAGGGTTTCGGTACCGGGGTCTGTCGCGATGCCTGGCGCCATGTCACGTTGGACATGCTGCTCGGATTGGATCACCTGCGCCTGGTCAATGTCTTCCGGCAGGATGGCCTTGGGGTCGATCGCTTCACCGTGGCCCATCAACTTGCCGTACCCACCAAAGGCCGCGCCGAGCAGCGCATCGGACATAGCGGCGTTCCAGTCGAACACCTTGTACTGGCTGGCCATTTCGGCATAGCCGTTCGATTGCAGGATGGTACCGGTCGCCGCGCGCTGCGCCGCGCCAAGTACCGTGTTGACGCCCGCGCCGGTCAGCAGCGATGAGACGATACCCGTGCCAGCCAGGCGCATCGGAATGAAAGCAGATGCCGCATTGACCGCACCGCTCAGGATGCCCTCCTGAATCGCGGTCTCGTCGTCGACGCCCTGCTTTTTCATGTCATCGTACGTGCTGCGACCCTCCACACCCCCGAGCAGCGCGGCAGCGCCGGCAGGGCCACCCACAGCGCCACCAGCCACGCCGAGCGTCAGACCCTCGGTGATTCCCTGCGCCATGCGTGCACCGTCGCCCTGAGTGGCGGGGCTGGGGTTGGCAAATGCGTCAAACCGGTCGCTCACATACTTCGACAGATCCGGCCGATTCAAGCCACTGAACGGATCGGGCGCGCCGCCAGGCGTAACGCCAAACGAGATCAACGGACCCTGGTCCTCGTCGGGCAGCGCAGGCGAAAGACTCGCAGCGGCGCCGATAGCCGTCGCCGTTTTCTGCATGGCCGATGCGACCCCGCGAAACGGTGCCGACAGCAGGCCGCTCGACCACGACGGTGTCGGCGGTTCGGTCGTGCCATTTGTGGCCGCCGTCAGGCCGAAATCGTCATCGTCGTAACTCGCGCTGTTGAGGTAACCCATCAGAGACCGCCTTGCGCGATCTGGGGCGCCGCGGCCTTAGCCGGCACAGGCGCGGCCGGCATCGGCTGGCGGAAGTCCACCACGAGCGGCTCGTTCGTTGCGGGGTCCAGCGCGTACTTACCGCCAGACCGGAACGCATACTTGCCGTCGCCGATATTGTCAAACTGGTACCGGCTCGCGTCGAAACCCTTGTCAGCCGTCAGGCCGTGCGCCTCGAGCGTCGCCTGCGCGCGCAGCGGGAACTGATTCGAAAACTGGTCCTGGTCGACACCCCACGGCACCATCAGATTCGATTTGTTGCCCCATGAACCGACCGACACCACCCCGCCGCCCGTCACCGCCGTAATGGCCTTCTTGACCATGCCACCGTCTTCACTGGCCTTTTCGAACGTCAAACCCTGGTGCTGCGCGTCGGCCATCAGATAATCGCGTGCCGCCTGATAGACCTCATCGTTTGCCTTGGCGCCGTACGGACCATTGAGATTCTGGAACGCGCCACCAACCTGCGATTGAAAGACGGACTTGAAGGTGGTGTCGTCGATCTTCGTGGGCGACTGGGTGCCTGCCGCATCGCCTCCCTTCTTCGTGCCGCGCAGCATGTCCTCGCCCTCGAGGATCTGCGTGCCGATCTGCGTGCCCGTGGCCGGCTGGCCGTTCAGATTAATCGCGCCCTGCTGGCCGGCAACATTCCCGGCGAAGCTCACCATGGGTGCATTCGGCGCAATCTGCGCAATGGCTTGCCGATATGCCACGGGGTCAGAGACGCCTGCGCGGATCGACTTGATGATGTTCATCTTTTGCTGAACAGGGGCTTGATCCACCTGGTCGGACAACTGCTGCGCCTCGGCATTGCTGAAAATGTTCGTGGTCGTACCGAACTTCGTCGACATCATCACGCCGACCGATTGCCGATTCGCGAGCTCGGCCGTGGCCTTTTGCGGGTTGCTCCAGTCGATCGGGTTCGTCGTGCCCAGACCCTTCCACGCTGCGAAACCTATCGGGTCGTTCTCGCGCTGCTTGTTCGTGTACTCGATTGCCTTCGACATCAGGTCGTAATTCTTCTGCGCGTCGGCGAACCCAGCATCAGTCGGGTTCACTTTCGGCGCCATGCTCTGCAACACCTGTTGTTGCTGATCGGCCGGCAGGCTAGCCACCCGGCCGATGTTCGTGCCGAGCGTGAGCGTGTTCGCATAATCCTGGAACCGCGCCGGCCCTTCTGCACCATAAGCTGCCACGAAGTCGTGCAGGCCGAGTGGATTCTGCGGCGCGTTGCCCTGCAGCGCGGCGGCTGACTGGTCCTTGGCCTGCTGTTCGACTGCGATGCGCGTTTGTGCCTGGACCTTGCTGCTAGCCTCCACCGCCTGATGGCTGTACTCGAGCAATTCAGGAACCGTCAGCGAATCGAGCGCCGGGTTACCGGTCTTGCCGGCAGGCTGGTCGGGCGGCGGCAGCGTCGAGGGCGGAGTGAGATTGACCGCGCTCGCGCTCGAGGCGATTCGGCCCGTCACCTGAGAGACGTACTGCTGCGTGCTCGGTGCGTTAGGGTTCAGTGGGTCGTGAAAATTCTGGATCGTGCCGTCAGGGGCGACCGCCTTCTCCCCTGAGTAGTAGGCGGCGGCCACCTTGGACGGGTCATTCCCGAACTTCGATCCGAGATCCTTGATCAGCGCCACACCGGCCTGCATGTTGTCAGCCGGATTTTGCCACTGTGCCGTGGCCGGAATCAGTCCGCGTTGCTGCAAGCCCTGGAACGTCGGCTGCGTCACCTGCATCGGGCCGACGGCACCCGAGCTATTCGGCGTGTTGGCGTTCGGGTTCGTGCCACTCGCCGACTCCTGCGCGAAGATCGAGCGCGCCACCGGCTTGAGCGCATCCGGCAATTGGCTCGCGTTAAGCTGACCTTCGAAGTCCTGCGAGACAGCTGGCCCCTGCCCACTTTGCGGCTGCACCAGTGGCTTGCCATACAGCGCGGTCTGGATCTGCGCGTTGGCAGCGACCGGGTTCGTGGCAATCAGGTTCTGCACCGAAGCATTCGAAATTTGCTTCTTCGCGTACAGAGTCAACTTGTCGCGCGCTTCAGGCCCGACGTCTGGCATCGTGGCCGCTACGGTATCCATGGCGGTACCGTACTGGGTCGGATCCTTCGCGACCACATTCGCCCAGTTGTCGATCGATTGCTGGGTGGTCGTGATGCGGTCGCCAAGCGAAGCAGCCGATTGAAACTGAATCGCCTCGCGCCCGATCGACGTCCGCAGATCGGTCAAATGCCCCTGCAGGAACTGCTTGGCGAGCGGCGTCGGGGCATTTTCTACCGTCGTCTGCGCGTACTTGTCGAAGTCGGACAGCACCCCTGGTGTGAAGTCGGTCGCGCCGCCCGTGGCAGCAGCCTTGCGATCCGCCAGATTTTGCTGCCAGTCGAGTGATGCCTGGCTCGCAGCGTTGCCCGCCCACACCTTGGCGTTTTGCTCGTTCTGCTCACCCAGCACGCGTTGCTGGTACTTCTGTTCCATCTGGTCCGCTTCGGAGACTTCGCGAAGCGGCGCTCCCAATCCACCGACCGCCTGCCCAATCGCGGGCGAGTAGACCGCG
Source organism: Burkholderiales bacterium (assembly GCA_026225235.1). GTDB lineage: Bacteria > Pseudomonadota > Gammaproteobacteria > Burkholderiales > Burkholderiaceae > Pararobbsia. Next base: position 25,258 of record JAMFSK010000033.1, on the reverse strand, counting down.
CCCTGCGCCTGCTGCGGGTCATAGTTGCCAGTCGCGCCTACCTGGGATTCGAGAACCGGGATCGACGGCATCAGGAAAGCGAGGCGCCGGCAGCGCCACCGTTGCGCGTGCCGTAGTAGTTCAGGCGCGCTTGGTTGTTGAGATAGCTACCCGCCGAACCGAGTACGGCCGATCCCGCACCGATATACCCAGACGTCGAGGCCGCGCTCGCGTTTTGCTGATCGACCTGGCTTTGGAAGGTGTCCAACTGCGCGCCGCTCGACAGCGCATCAGCATTGAGCTGGCCGTTGTAACGGATGTTCATCGCCGTCAATTCTGAATTCGAGGCATCCTGCTCATAGAGTTGACCGGTAGACCCCGACAGGCCGGTCCCGTTTTGACCCGCACCCGCCAGCACAGAGCCGAGCGCGAGATCGGAGTTACGTTCAGATGCGGCCGAGTTGGCCGCGGCTTGCTCGTTCGCCACCTGGGCTTTCTGGTCCGCAAGCGTGGCGTTGTATTGCGCGGCTTGCGAAGCCGCTTCCTGACTCTTGCGCTGCGCATTGGCAGACGACACAGCACTGTATGCACCGACAGCCGCTGACGCCGCGGCCGTGCCGGCAGCGATCAGTTCAGCAGCGGACATTGCGGCGATAAAGGCCATCAGGTCACCCGTGCGTACATATCGTTGTCTCGCCCGGCCGGCGTATATGCCCGCAAGGTCCCTTCGCGCGTGAAGCCCAGATGGCGAAGCCAGTTGTGCGCCTCAGTAAAATCGCTATCGCACGTTGCTTCAAGCCGTCTTTCGGGGCGCAGCGACATGGCGCGCTCGACTGCACGTGTAATCGTCACCATTTCGCGCAGCGTAACGTCATGAGCGATCAGCGCCCAGCACGTCGCCCGATCCGGCCACGGCGTGATGAACCCCGCACTTCCGACTATCCGGCCGTTTATAAAACCGGTGAAGGCGTCCGTCTTGGCGATCGCCTCGGCGTACTCCCTGCCGAAGTAGGGTCTCATTTCCGCTTGCTGGCCGCGAACCGTGAACGCCTCAATATGTGCAGGCTGAAACGGAACGATGATCATGACGAGGTGTCCATGACCGTGATTTGCGGCATGATCGCGACGATCATCGCGGGCAGTGGATCGCTTTGCTGGAAGCACATCCACGGGTCGCGGTTCTGGTCCGAGTCCCACTCGAGCACCATGTCGCCCGTGAAGAGCGGTACCGGCTGATCCATGTTGGCCGCCGGGTCGCGGAAATTGAGCGTGTCGAGCTGCGCGAAGGTGGGGCCGAACGTCAACCCCAGGGTTTCCCACAGGCGCACGACAGGCCGCGTGATGCGCGCGAGCTTGCCCTGGCTGGTGCCATCCTGAGCGCCGGCATTGAACCGCATCGTCTGCCACTTGGCCGGGCACGGGTAGCCAACCTGAACCTTCGAAGCGGCGCGCGGAAGCGACAACACGCCGTCACTCGATACGATCTGATTCGGTTGAGGGGCACCGTCTCCCAACACACTCACGGTCTGGTTAGCCAGCCATGACAGGCCGCTGATCGTCGTCACCGACAAGCGCCACCCGTTGGCTGCGACCGTCGACACGACCGGGAACGCTTCGTTGATCTGGCAGATCACCTGTGTCGGCAACACATACTGATCGATCTGAGCCTTACCTGTGGCATATGTCGTCTGTGGGTTTCCCGACTCGTCGTAACCGATGTACGAATATCGATAGTGAATCTCACGCCCCACGTCGGTCGCCTGAAAAATCGCCGTGCTCGTCTCGAATGCGATCCCCGTGGCGCCTTGCGTCTGAGCGCCAGCGCCGACCGTCAGGACCGCGTTGATCGTGTTCTCAAACGTCGCGCCGGCATCCACGTAGAACGAATCTTCCGGGTCGTCGCCATCCTGGTGTGGAGGGTTCATGAACTCGACCGAGCGCACCGTCGCGCCATTGACCGTCCGATTAACGATCATCCAGAGCTGGTCATAGGTACCATCGGGGGCGGGAATCACGCAGATGGCTTCGACCTTGCCGCCACCACCGATAACGTGCCGATGCCAGCCCCCGTGCGGCGCCTCGGGGTATTCCTCGCGCGAATAGGTCATGCCGATCAGTTGACCATCGGCGCGGACACCCCAGATGATCGAGAACGGCTCTTGCGCGTAATCGATCTGTAGGATCGTGTACGGCTTCATGATGTGGTCAGCCAACACCGTCTGGTCCATCGACTGATATGTCTGGCTGAAAATGTCGTAGCTCACGTCGCGCAGTTTCTTGCCCGCGCGCTGCAGGAACAGCAGCACGTGATTGATGATCACCGGCACCGCGTTCTTCGAGCCGAGGTAGGAAATCGGCACATCCAGCACATTCGATGGGCTGAAGACTGAGGCCGCACTCGCCGCGGCGACCGAGAATTCCTTGTCGGCGCATCCGCAGATCAGCGCATTCACGCTCGTCGAGAGTGGCGTCATCCACTGGATGTTATTGACCCCTTGCGACTGAAGCGTGATGTCGATCGACATATCGTCAGTCACCTGGCCATCGAGATCCAGCAGGCTGTAATTGATGAAGTCGCCCGACACGCTGAACCACACCTCGATTCCACGTGCCCACACCAGGCGGCCGAGGAAGAAGCAGACCTGCGTCGGATAGCCGTTGATCGATGACCACGCGGCAAACTGCCAGTTGAGCGAGGCATTCCCCGATCCCACAGCGCCAGCAGGAAGGGTCGCGGTCGGGCTTGCCGTGCTCACGGCTACCACCGTGCCGGTGACGTGCTCGGAGTCCGTGTAGCCCGTGATCAGCACACTGCCAAAGCCAGGATCGGAATAGGTCCATGAGACACCGGGCGCACCGTCGGGCTGAGTACCGATCGTGTGATCCGGCGCATCCCCGCCTGTCGTGCCGCCAGCAGTCGTCACATAGTTTTTACCGTTCGAGCGACATACCGCACCGGCCGCAAACACGGTTCCGGACTCCCATACGGGCGTCGTCAGGAAAGACGACTGCTCGAGCTCGAACAGCGTTCCCACATTTGCAGGACTGAAGATGCCACCCGACGCGGTGAGCGTGACATTGCCGGTCTGGGCGCTGGCGTAGACACTATTGACCTGGGCACCGATCTGGCTTTCGAACGGACCGCCGACCGTCGAGAAGGCTGCAAGCACCCAGTCTGTGTCGGTGAGGCGCGAGAGCGTCTGCGGAGGCTGTGTGCCGCACGCGATGTAGATGACGTCAGCCGACTCGGTGAAGCGCAGGTTGAACTGTCCATTCGAATCGGTCAGATCCGATGCGGCGTAGGGAGAGGTGATGGTATAGGCCGCGCCACCACTGACGACCTGACCTTCGTTTGCCCAGAAGGCGATATACCCCGGGCCAAACTCCAGCACATAGGCCTGCAGGACATTGAACTCGAACTTCACGAGCCACGCCTGGCTGGAAGAGTTTTGCAGAGTGCCCACGTAACGCGTGCCCCCGCGACGCATCGCCGGCCCCTGGATCAACGGGATCACGTTCTCGCATGTCTTCATGCCCTGGGCGTACTTGGGAATGTCGACGCGACCTTCGATGCGCGGCGACAACTCGCCCGCGTTGAACGATCCCTGGATCGGAGAGGCCCTCATAGCCGGATCAGCATCCAGCTGTCGTCGGCCATACCCTCGGGCGCCTTCTCGATCGAGTTCGCGCGCATCGCCTCGGTGATCGCGTTTTGATACGACTTCTGCGCGATTCCTTGTTTCTGGTCGGAATTGAGCAACTCTTGACAGGTCGTCTCGGCAATCTTCGCGCCCAGCGCCATGCAGAAGAGCGGGTCGAAGCGACCAGTATCCGTGACGTCCTGGATGTATCGGACCTTCAGCGGGAAAGCGAAGTCGGTCAGGATCTGGTCGTTCTCGATCACATACGCGCTGTCGTCCTGATTGCGATAGTCCATCATCGCCGGATCGGCGTAGTAATCGTTGACCTGAATCAGGCGTACGAAATCGGCTGGCAGTTGAGCGGCGTTGCCAAACTGCCAGATAGGAGGGGTTGCCAGCGCAGGCAGGATGATCCGCGTCGAGGCGAATGACCAGAAGTGTTTGCGCAGCTCAGCGAGCCGCAGCATGTCGTACACGGCCGTGCAGGCACGCGCCGACTTGGAATTGTCCGTGAGCGCGCTGATGCGGGAGACGCCGAGCAGCGTCAGACCCATGTTGCAGATATCGACTTCGCTGCTCACGGCGACCCCTTAGCCAGGCAGATTCAGCTTGGCGATCTCGGACTCGAGGTACGACTCGATCTTTTCCAGGGCCATCTGCACCTGGGCCTTGGCTTGAGCGCTTGACAACGTGTCGGTCGTGATGAGTGCCGTCCAGTCGACCGTCAGCTCAATCGAAGCAGTTACCGTGGCCACGCCCACTGCGTCAGTGATCTGGTCCATGCGGGTTTCGGGGTTCAGTGAATACCGACGCGTTGCCATGATTCATCCTTTAAAAAACCCTGGGCCGGGAACACGAGCCCAGGGAACCGCCCCACAGCGAAGGAAGTTAGCCGCCGTTGTCGACGTAGTCGACTTGCAGGCCCAGGATGCCGCCAGCCGTCAGCGCCGCCGTCAGCGTGATCACGATGTCGAGCGCATAACCCGGATCTGCGGAAAGGCCAGCGGCCTGCCACAGGGGCTGCTCTTCAAGTGCGGGCGTGTAGGTGCCCGACTGGTTCGTGACGTCAGAATGGTTCAGCGCGGATGCAAGCGACTGAGCCGAGGCAAAGAGCGCCGCGCTGATGGCCGTGTTGCTCTTGGCCGTCGGCTGCGACACGCCGATACTGGCTGCACCAGACGTCAATGCCGCGCACGACAGCAACAACTTGCGGATCATCGCCGTTGACGGCACCGAAGCCAGGATGTAGGTAGAACCGATCGAGTCGCCCGTAATCGCCACGACCTGACCATGCGCCTCGCGCAGCATGCTGCGCTCAAGGCGAGCGTCGTTGATCACCAACGGACTTGCGTCGCGGTTCGTGATCGTCGCGCTCTTGTAGACGTTGACCGTCATGATGAAGCTCCTTTCAAATCCCTGCGTCTATGTGAGAACCCCGCCGAAGCGGGGCTAATCCCTGAGCCTTATGCGCAGGGGATTTGAACGACTTTGGCTTCTTCGATCCGCGTCCCGCCGAAGGTGCCGTACAGATAGACCTGCCACGGCAAGCCGGCCAGGTCCTTGCGTTGCGACACGTCGGCGCTGATGTCCTGCCACAAGCCGAGGTGCATGCCTTCCTTGGTGTAGAAGGGGCACATCGTCTGCGAGCTACCGTTTTGCGGCAGGCGTTCCGAGTGGATGAAATCCACCTTGCCCCACTGCATCACGAAGCCATCATTGACCACGGCCTTTTCGCCGTTGTAATCGGAGTTGATAACCTGGATTTCATCCATCAGGTTACGGTTCTGCTTCGAGTTGATGCCGCACGTAATACGGTCACCGCTCGCCGGGTCCCACGCTTCGTTTTGCAACAGAAGTTGGATGCCAGCCTTGAGCTTCTCGACGTTCATACCCGTCGCGCTCGACGCACCTTCCGAGGCCGATACGATCTGGCTCGATGGGAACGACGTTTGCGTGGAACCGGCGACACCGGTCATCGCCACACCGAAGAACGCCGCAATGATCTCGTCATCCTTCGAGCGATTCATGGCCGCAGTGCCGTTGCGCACATAGCTCGACTGGGGGTCGATCAGCATACGCAGCTTGTCGATCTGGTCGATCAGGTCATTCCAGTCGTAGTCAGACGGGAACACCCAGCGGCGATCGGTCTGCTCTTCAACGGGAGTGAGCGCGGGATAGCGCGTGGTGCGCTTCGTCGCAACGGTGGGCTTGAACTGGTCAACAGGAACGCCCTGCTTACCCACATAAGCGCCATGCGTCACGGACGCCGCGAAACGAGACATCAACTGCTGACTGAGCAGCTGGACGTTCGTCGTGTATTGCTGCACGAAGAAGGTGGTTACGGCCTGACTCATGGCAAGCTCCGAGAAATGTGGTGGTGAACATCACGTTTCGAAGGGCTTGCCGTTGCCGGGCCGACTTCTTCCTCTGTGAGCCGAGGCAGGCTACTGGATTACCAGTCTCAGAGCGGGGCGTTGGGGCCGTCTTGCCGCTCGGTTTCGGCCGCACTTGGCGGCTCCCCAGGCTTTCCATCCGCGATGTATCGCTCGAACTCGACCACCTTCGTGATTAAGTACTGCGCATCTTTCGCTGGGTGGTACACCAGACGCAAGCATTCTAAGCGAATCTGCTGGGCTTGCGTCAATGTCAAGGGTGTCTTTTCGGGCGCAGCCATATTAGTTCGAGTCCGGGTAAGCGACCTTGTGCAGATTCTCCAACTCGGCCAGTTTCGCCTTGTCGCCCTGGACATACGAAGCGGCCCATGCCTTGTCGCTTCGCAGCTCAGTGATGCGCTGCTTTGCCGCCTCCTGCGACATGCCAAAGACGCCGCTCCCTGCACCACCGCCATCGACCATCCGGTGCTCGCCCAGGCCTTTGCCGATGCTCGCGAACATTTCCAGCATGGTCTGGGTGCCTACCGCACGTTCGATCTTGTGCATGATGTCCGCCCGCGCTTCGGCATTGGCAGCAGGAATGAACTGCGCCGCGGCCCGCCTGCCGGCTTCAAGATTCATGTCAGCGTCTTTGCCCCACTTGCTCACGACCGTTGTGAATTCCTGGTCAGCTCGCTGAACGAACTTCTCGCCGTCGGCCTTTGCCTGGAGCGCCGCGAATGAGTTCCACTTTTCTGTCAGCGCCTGTGCTTGCTTCGGCGGCACACCCGTCTCGTGAAACCACTTCGCCGCTTCGGTCGCAAATTCCGTGGACGCGCCATCCGGTACAGGCAACTTGTAATCGGCAGCATTCGCAGGCACTCCCATCTTGGCGCGGAACGCCGCGACGTCTTCGGGCTTGGCATCGTCGCCAGGGATCACCACCGTGCGACCAGCCTTCTCGTGACCGATCAGCTTCTCAAGGTTGTAGGCGGACTCGGCAAGCTCGGCAGACCCCTTCCAGCCCTTTGCCTGAACCCAAGTACGCGTGGGCTCGTCAGTGATCGACGAGAACCATTCCCCATTCGCGGGTGTGGCCGGGGCAGCCGGCGCGCCGGAGGCAGGTGCAGCGACTGGTGCTGCGCCACCAGCAGGATCTCCACCGGCCGGCGCAGCAGCGGGAGCGCCCCCAAGGGCAGCAGCAGCGGAATTACTCATGGTCTTCCTGCTCCATCATTCGAATGAGTTGGGCGTCGTCAACATGCAGGTGATGGATGATCCGTTGGAACATCTCCTGTCTGCCAATCCGTACCGCTGTCGCGAGCGGGTCGACCTGCTGACGTGTAGTGGACAACACAAGCGGGCTCTCAGTGAAGCGCGAGAAGCGCCTCAGATCCTTGAGCACCGCCTGGCCTGCTGGGGTGTTGAACGTCGCGCGATACCAGGACCTGCGACGCAACACCTTCTCGAAAAACGAGTTCACGAGCCGGTGATACCCGTGTTGCTAGGTGCGATCGTGGGCGCGAGGGCGTCAGGCGAGGCTGTGGCCACAACAGACTGCTCGCTCAAGCCCGCAGTGCCAGTCCCTTGGATCGTGGCAGCAGCGGCCTTGTCGGCGGCAATCTGCGCCTTCAGGGCCTCGATCTGTTTTTCGTAATTCACGGCACCCTCCTGCGCGGCTGCCAACTGGGTTTGCAATTGCGCAACCGAAGCATTGGCCGCATCGAGGGCGGTCGTGTCAGCAGCAGGAACCGCGGTAATCGAGCCGATCATCGGCGCCAGCGTCGATTGCAAATCGGCGGGACTCGCCACGAACAACGTCGTGTCGTTGCGTGCGAAGACCACGTTGCCATCGTCGTTCTTCGCAACCTTGAAGCCGTCGGACAACGGGGTGTAATTGAGTTCGTTCATGCTTCACCTTTCGCGCTTTCAAATGGAATTTCGACGAGCTTCTCACCGACAACTCGATAAACGTGATACTCCGTAGCGACCAAGATTTCGCCATTAAACTGAACCATCGAAACAACACGCTCGGTATCGGGCTTCATGCTGGCGCTCCTGTGGGTAGGCCAAGATTCGGGGCGACCTGGTTAGGCGACGAGCCAGCCAACGACTGCGCCTGCGCAAAGTCTTTTGCAGCGGATGCGGCCACCGGTGCGGCAGCCAACAATTGCTGTGCTTGCGCCGCTTGAGCGGCTTGTTCTTTGAGTTTGACGAGCTCTTCATCGGATCGGATGATCGATTCCGGCACGCCGTTGATCTCGCACAGCATGCGAGCGGCCTGGTCGAGATCGATGCGCTGCATCACCGACGGGTCAATCTGAGCAAGCGGTGCAAGAGATTGCACCGATTGCATGATCGCTACCCCCACTGAGGCGCGCTGCGCCTGGTTGAGGGGCGATTGATATTCGATCTTGAACTGGCCACCGGTGCTCAAAAGCGCTTGTGGCATCGGGCCGCACTCTTCCTCGAGCACAAGCGAGTGAGCGAGGATATCGATCTCGCGTTCGACGAGCGGCCCGAGCAGCTCCGCCTGGATGCGGCCCATGGTCGGCGCCAGTAACTGGCCCTTCTCCTGAGCCCGCAGCATCGCTTCAGTCGCGGTAATCTGCGGCTCTTGCACCAGGATGCGAAACAGCGTGACGAAGAAGGCGTCGTTGATCACCTCCCGCCGCTGATTCATCATGTCAAGCCCAATGTCGACACGGGCCTTAGATTCGAACGGGATCGCCATCGGACGACCGTTGTCGTCCACATACCCGTAGTTCAGCGCGTTGGTGCGCATGCTGAACGCCTGGAGGCTGGCATCGTCCGTCAACATGATCGGAGGCGCCACGACCTGCTGAGCGGCTCGAATGTGCGTCTTCGCCATTTCGTTCAGCATCTTGATGTCAGGAAGCACCGCCATCGCAGGCGAGCGACCATACACCTCGCGGGGCGCGGTTTCGAAGCGCGGCACGCAGAAGGGGAACACGCGGTAACCACCCTCGCTCACAATCTGGCGGGTATTCACGCACAGATAGGTGCTCTCGTACTCCATACCCTTGTAATCGCGCCGGCCCATGATCCGGTCTTTGTTTGGCTGCACACAGTGCATGAACCAGAACTTCGTTTGCCACTGCTGCTGAAACGCTTCCTGGACTTCCTTGGGGCAGGCCTCATAGCCCCACTCCGTCACCGCTTCGTGTGCTGTCCATTCAAACTTGTGAATCAGCGTGTCAACACGACCGTGCGCATCACTCGCAATCCAGCACTCAGCCAGCGCAAAGGACTTGTAACGAATACCAATTCCTGGGACATCGTCAACAAATAGGATCCCGGTTCCGAATGCACCAATGTCGAGGATGACCTCGCCCGACTGGGACTGGAAATTCGAATGGGGTCCATAGCGCACCCGGAACAGGAGATCGTTGACCTTCTCGAGGTATCGCTTCACATCCGTGTTCTGACTCACACCAGGATGCTGCGCCTCGAGGCGGTGATAGGTTTGCGTGGCGGGGAACGCCATGCTGATCACGGCAGCGGCAAACTTCGGCAGGGCAAGCGGCGCGGTTGCATCGAAGATGCGCTCGTTGCGCTTGTCCCCGTCTGGGCGTTGCTGCTGGAAAATGTTCTGTGTCGGACGGACCCGCTCAGCGACCTCGCGCCAATGGCCTTCCCAGATGCCACGACGCGCGCTCAGGTTCGAGTGCAGTCGCAGGATATCCTCGGCGCGCGGATCGATTTGCGGCATATCAGCCCGCAGCGTTCGAAGGCACACCCACCACGAACGCATTCACGCCCGTCGCAGTCATCACGTTGACGGCGATCTTTCCAGCAGGCGCACGGAAATTGGCGGTGCTGTTCGTGGTTTGCGAAATTGGAGTGGTAGTGGCGTAGTTCTGAAGCGTGTACCAGTTGCCGTCAGGCGCTTGTTGCTGAAGCTGAACGTTACCGCCGCCCCACGCGGTCGACGATACATACAGGATGCCCTCTCCGCCTTCCCAGTCGATCGAAGCAGAAAGCCCGACACCAATACCCAGCCCGATCGTGTGCTGTACTCTGCGTGCCATATCAGGCTCCGAGCAGCGACGACGCTGCGCTGGTCACACTCGGCTGTGTGGCCGAGTTGTTCTGGTTTGCACCGGCCAGGATGGTCGACGCCATACCACGGCGCTGCGCGATGGCCTGGGTGTTCTGAAGCGCCTTTTGCGCCGCGTCGTCAAATGACGGAGGCGGCGGGGGTGGTACGGGCGCGACCGGTGCCGGTGTGCCTCCGCCTCCACTCATGTGAGGACTCCTCAAATATCGACTTGGTAATCCGAGATCGCGACTGTCGGTCGACCCGCACTCTGCTCGCGCTTAACAAGGGCTTTGCCCTCGCCAGCGCCGATCATGATGTACTGGTCCGCGTCGCATACGTGCGAAAACATATTCTTATCCGGGACGTCGCGAAAGCGTTCTTGACCAGATATTTGAATGCGCTTGTAATTGTAGCCACCGGCATAACCCTTTCTCAGGGTCTTGCACTGGGGATGAATGATCATCCCTGGCTCACCATCGATCAGGCGACGCATGGGCGCCGATACCGCCTCAATGCGGAGAATGGGATCGTTGGTGCGCGCGGGATTCGCGATCACACCGCCAGCCGCAAGGATCTGGAAGGTCGTGCGCTCGTCGTCACCGCGGGCATCGCCCGACGGATCACCGGTGATGGTGCCTATCTTGAAACCCGGGTACATCATCGCCAGGTGGTTCTTGAACAACTCGGCGAATCGCACGATCCCCATGTCCTCAGTCACCAGCTCGCTGTGCTTGCGCCACTGGCCATTCGTGGTTTGCTGAGCAAAGACAGCCGCAGGCGTAAGTCCAAAGTCCATCCCGATATGCAGTGCAAGGCGCTTGTTCGACTCGAACTCGCGGCAGTGCAGGACGTCGCGGTACTCGGTATAGATTGGCTTGCCGTCAAGCACGAAGCCATAGTTCCCGTGCACATAGACGTTGATCCACTCGCGCGTCTTGTTGGCTTTGGCCTTCAGGTAATAGCCAGGCGGCAGGTTTGCGAGGTTCTCCGCACCCGGGTCTTCCCCACCGGGCTGATCGAACCACTCGAACAGAGGCTGATCCTCGCGCAGTGCGCCTATGTCGCGCAGCTTGGCTTCGAGCTCGTGCACCGCTTCAACATCTTCCGGCTGGGGATCAGCGGCGTGGCGATACCACCAATGGTCGGTATCCGGAGGATTCGTGTCCATCAGGATCTGAGGGTCGGTGCAGCCCCCGTCCTCGACGCGCGGGAAACGCCCGACCCGACCCGTCAGGCCATCGAGGATCGCCTTGGGCATCTCACGCGCCTCATTGATCCAGGCGTCAGAGAGTTCCATCGACAGCAGCTTCTTGACGTCCTGAGGCCGGTCCAGCGCGACGAAGATCACTTCCCAATTGACCTTATTCACCTCGTCGATGATCAGGTGCGACGGTGGACCACTATCGACATACGTGCCCGTCGAAGGCGGAATCCACTGGTGCCACGTCTTAATCGTCGTGGTCTTGAGCTCAGGGTAGGTGTTGCGGATGATCGCCGTGCGACGGCGGATCCAGCCATCGTTCAAGCGCTTTTGCTTCTGCAGGTTACGAATCAACTTCATCACGCACGCCACAGATTTACCCGAGCCGATCGGGCCTTTGATCGCGCAAACGAACGCATCCGACTTGATGAACGCCTTACCCACCGGACCCGGCGGCGTGTAGACGATCTTGGAGTCCGAAACACTCATTTGACGGCCGATTGAATAATGGCCATCGCCAGAACCCCAAGGGCACGCCCAAGATCACATGGCCGTCCAGCTGTCTGCCGGCGAATCTTGCCGTCAGCATCCTCGAAGACCAGGAATACCGTCGATACCTCCACCGCGTCAGGAGCCTCAAGCCAATCAGCCTGCTCCCGCAGATGCTTCGCAATACTGGCATTGTCCGGCGCGAAGCCGTTCAACGGCAATTCACGAACTGGCGCTATCACTTTCGATCACCCGGCAACACCATCTCGTCCCCCATCCGGCCCGGCAGAACCTCACGGGTGAAGCGCGCATCCTTCACGCGCATCAAACCGGCGCGAACGCTAAAGAACCTCGCGGCCTCGGCGATCATCGTGATGAATCCACCAAAATCGTCAAAGTGACCCTCGAACTTGCACTGGTTGATTTCCAGTTCAAACTTGTACGCCGAGCGATCCAAAACCGAAGGCGTGATGGCGATGTGCGTGATCTTCATTTCTTCGCTCGCTTCGCAGCCATGCGCTCGCGCAGGCGCTGCTCGTAGGGTTTGGCCTTGTCTGCTATGCGCACCAGCCGTTCGGCCTGAACCTCAGCCAGCAACTCGACCTCATCAGGCGTGTCGGCTTTCGCTTCCTCGTACTTCGAATGCCACTGAGCCTGCTGCCACCAGTCATCGATGTGCATCATCATCATCGTGGATGGAGCCGATCTCACTGGTTCCTCACGATATAAACAAACAGGTACACGTTCAAACCAATCGATAGCAGCAGAATCAAGTCTTCACCCGTCATAGGTCACCTCGCATCGAGAATCCGATTATGCGAGGTTCATCACAATGTTCAGGACGCCCTTGGGCTCGCCTTCCTTGCCGGCGTCTGCAATTCCATAGGCCTCGCGCTCGAGGCCAACCAGGATCTTCAGCACCTCGGCGAGCTTTTTAAGCCCGTCGATCCGGCCCACGCTCGATATCACCTTCTGGTAGACGTCGTTGCGTTTGTCCTGGCCTTTGTCATCCTCAGACCGAAGGAACTCCCCCAGTTCCTGGAAGAGATCTGCGTTACCTGTCTGGCTTTCCAGTTCAGCAAGAAGATCAATAGCAACGTTTCGGAACCGAACAATGTCCTTGCGGTGGCCAATTCGGATGGTCGCTTGCTGGGTTGCAGACTCCGCAACTATCTCCGATTCCTTCGCCAAGGTTACGGAAGAAACCTTCCCTGTAACCATGGCGTCCATAACCATCGAATCGGCTTTTGCCTGCACCTTTGCAGATAGGTCACGAGGCACGCCGCGCTTGGTGAAGTGCTTGATGATGGCCGTGTGCGAGACTGAAATGCCCGTGGCCATCGTGTACTCGGATGCAAGCTGGGCGGGGCTTAAAATTCCCACTCGCCAGCCCGGTTCAATGCGTTCGTAGTCAACTTTCTTCGGCGCGGCCATGTCTCGAAACCATCAAAACGATGAACCGAAACCTACAGCCATCCAATGCAATCAGCCAGCCTAGAACGCCAACCCAAACCACTCAGCGGCCCCGATAAGCACGCGTTGAGCGATAACTTCCATGGCAACCGCAACGCTCGAAGAGTCGAACCGAGATCCCGCACCGAGCGCATTTCGTGCGAAACCAGTCAACTCCCCCGCATCGTCAGCCCCCTTGCATGGCGCGTCGGACCCGATTGGCATCCCACTCTGCGTCACCGGCGCGAGGCACATCCCATCCATATTCAAACCATCTACGAACTCCCCCGAAGTGGACTCGCCAGCCTCCTCGGAGGGAAAAGAAGGCGTATCAGGTAATTTGCTCACTTCAGCTTCTCCAATTTACGAGTGCGCACAGGCACCCAAAGACTCAGCGCGGTATCGAAACGCAACACTTTGACTTCCCACAGCGCTCCGCTACGGTCGAGCCACTCGTGACACGCTGAGCATCCTGGCACTGTGTACTGATGCCGGGCCTTCAGGCCGGCCCCCTTGCCATGCTTCTGCTGGTTGCTGTGACAGTCCACCACGGAGGGGTGAGCCCAACCCAGGCTGATACAGACACCCGGCACGCGCAGATAGCACTCCTCACCTCGACAGGCGTCGATAAAGCGCGAGCCCTCGGCGACCGTCACCCTCTTGCGTCGCGACTTCATCGCCGATTTTCGTTCCAGCGAAGTGAACGGCATATCTAGTTTGCGTTTGAATCCCGTGCGCGCGAGTGGACTCCGGCGCATCACGCCACTACCTCTTCGAGCATGGCGCAATGAAATACCTTCAGACCGAGGTCGACGGCGAGCCGACATTCGATCGAAGCGCCCCTCGATTTGTCCCAACCTCGCATCAGCGCCACGCCGTCACACCAAATCAGTTGAGCGACGTCGCGTTTCATGCAGAGATCCCAGTCGCCGTCAATGCCCTCGTTGATCTCCGCGGGGTTGACAATTTCGTAACCAAGCGACCGAAGGCGCTTAGCCTCCGCATGGAACGCGGGCTTGTTAAAGTCCGCATAGCCCGTCATCGGACCCGCGAGATACAGCTTCATTGATGAGCTCCAATCGGCACGATCGGGGAATTGAGGTGCACGTGGTCGAACTGACGGCCACGCGCGACCATCTCGCGTATTGCTGAGTCAACCAGGTGATCATCTTCGCGAAAGAACGGCGGCAACACGACTGGAGGCTTTACCTTAGGCTCAGGATTTCCCTTGGGCTTCGACAGTCGAGCGCGAAGGACGCGGTTCCACGCGAACTCCGGTGAATTCCGATACTCGATCAGCAAGCATCCGCACGACCGGGTCTTTCCCTTGAGCAGGGACGACTGGCGCACGAGCTTCTTGGCGCCGCAGTTGCACTTGCAATGCCACATACGCTCGCCACGCGTGCCGTCGTTCCGGAGGAGCCGCTCACCCTCATTGATGACCTTGAGGCGACCAAATTTCTGCTTTCTAAGATCTCGACCAATCACATCACACCTCGACGATAGAAATTCCCTGCGCTGCGAGCAGGTGTCGCTTGATCCGGTATCCCTCGGTGATACGGCCCTTCGCGTCCTCGACCACGCTCTTTCCGTCACGTTGGTAGACGAAGTCAGCGATGTAGCGAAGCGGTGGGCGCTTGCGGCCAGCGATCGTGACTGCCGGCGCCAGGACGAACACCACTTGCCGGTCTAGCGCGCTGATGTCGCCAGCAGCCAGCATCGCCAGCAGCACCTCGTAGCGCGCCCGCTCGCGCAAGCTGTCGAACTTCAATTCGCCCAGGCAGCATTTCGTGTTGCCGTACTTCGACTTCTTCGGCAGTGGATCGCCGCCGATCTTCAGCACGGTCACCGATGGGTCCGTCCAGCCGCGGACCTTGGCGGTACCCACCATGCCGTCGATGGGCCAATCCTTCGGCCGGAGTGTTTGTTTGGTCATGATGCGTAGTCGTCCACGGGCATGAGCGCCGGGCCGAACGTAGTCCGGGCGAACTGGTACAAGCGCTCGTTGTTAAACCTGAGAGCGTCAGCCAGGACGAAGTCGATAGCACCTCGCTCCCGTGAAGCCGCGGCTACCAACACTCGGTACAGGCCCCAATGCTCATCAGGTTTTACTGGTCTGACACCGAGCGCGGCACCCCGGGCTATAACCGTCTCTTCGGCTTTCCACCAGGGTTCATCCGGGTCGGGCAATGGCGCCGAACCGGCCACTACCTCATCGACGAATCGAGCCAGGAACCCGGCGTAGATCGGCCTGCCATCGGTGTCTCGGTCCCGCGCTGAGATCGCAAGTCGGTGTGCATCGACGAACTGCGCTGGCGTCACGCCACGGTCTAGCCACAGCTGCAGCCGATCTCGATCTTTCGTCGAATCGATCACGCACCGAGGCAAGCCAACGAGCAGCGAGATGAGCGATTGTTCGGGGTTTCGCGGTTTTTCAACCGAAGGCAGCAGCGGCAGCAGCGAGTTATCCACAGGCGTTGCCTCGCGCGTGTTGCTGCTGCTTTTCTTTGTAGTCTCTGCTGTAGTCTTAACCTCGTTAACGAAACCGTGATCACCCGCTTCGCGGCGCCGTGGTTTCCCGTTTCGCGGAACCGGCTTTTGTGGTTTCGCCGAACCATGATTCGCGGTTTCCCCAAGCCGAGATTTACGGTTTCCCGAAACCATCTTTCCCGGTTTCCCGAAACCGTTATTTGCGGTTTCGGCGGGATCGACTGCCAGAAGGGCTTCTAGAGCTATTTCGTCTACGCGGAAGTAGACTTTGTGATCGATGCGCTTGGTCGTCTCAATCAACACACCGCAGTTCTTCAGTTTGCGGCGTGCTGTGACCTGCTCTTCGTGCGTAAGGCCGGTCTCAAGCTCGAGCTCATCGCGCGTCTTATGCACGCCCAGCGGGCTCGTGGCCTTATCCTGCCAGTAGAATATTTGGCAGAAGAAGACGGCCGCATTCACTCCGCCGAGGCGCTTAGCAAGCATCGGGTAGTAGGCAATCGGACGGCCAACCGTTCGAAGTGTGTCGGCGACCGTCATCTAAGCCGGATCCAAAGCGCGAGAGCGAGCGCACACACTACGACGATAGCGAGCCAGATCGAGCACTCAGCAGCGATCCAACCAAGCCGGAAAAGAAATCCCTCATGGAAGCAACTCACTCCACCCTCCCGAGCAGCACGCGATAGACAACCGGGGCGCCTGGCGGCATTTCCGGCTGCTCAACGAGCCCGATATCCTCGAGGTGTTTGATCTGTGCCCTGGTAGCACTCTCCGATAGGCCGCTCTTGGCTGCGAGAGCGCGCACCGAAGGAAAGCACTCGCCAGTCGCTTGGTTCGCGTAGTGCGCCAAGGCAAGCAGCACGATCTTCCGCGCGTGCGGGAGATCCTTCTCCCAGGCGAGATTGGACA
Source organism: Burkholderiales bacterium (assembly GCA_026225235.1). Lineage (GTDB taxonomy): Bacteria > Pseudomonadota > Gammaproteobacteria > Burkholderiales > Burkholderiaceae > Pararobbsia. The sequence continues at coordinate 8,665 of JAMFSK010000033.1, read as the reverse complement.
AGTGATGACTCATAAGGGGATCCGTCCGAAGGGGTCGTGCGCGCGAGCAAGGTCGCGCAGCGCTTGCGGATCAAGCGCAAGTCGTGGTTTCTGTTTGCCGCGCGGGCGCGGGTTAGCGACCGGCTTGCGGTGCCGCTTCGCCGTCGGTTTGGGAACATCGGGCATATCGCCGCAAGCCCACAGGCATGCTGGACTGCCCCCGTGAGCGCCCGGGGTTGACCAGCCAAACACGTGGAATGCCTTGGGAATGACGGAGCGTCCACGGACAAGCGCAGACTCCACAGCGAAGCGTGTGGCGCCAAGGGAAGCGGCAAGCTCGCTCGTCGACAGAGGTCCGTGGTTCGTCAGCGCGACCTCGATCAGCCGACGCGAGAATGCGCGGCCCGTCGATGCCGTTATTTCCAATTCACGAGCGTTCAAGTCAATACTCCCGCCTGCACCAGCCAATGTTTCCGAACCGCTGTTTGCTCAAAAAACGTGCCCTGCAACTTCTTCACTCGACAGACAAAAAAAGAGAGGCGGTCAGGGGCGGCCGCACTCTCCCATGTTCATTCGCGCGCAATGGCAGTTCGATCCAATCACGTTGCCGCGCGCCAGGTAATCGGCGTACTCAGCAGTCATGACCACCAGCCCGAGCGCGTGAAGCAGCGTTCCGGCCTTGTCAGCGGGGATCCCTGTGCCGCCAGCGCAGACCTTGTTGAGCATGTCGACACCCCAACCAACAGCCTCGGCGACGTCAGCCTTCATGCGCTTGTCGGAGCAGGCCTTGACCAGGCGCTCCGTGATGATTGACGTCGGCTTGGGCTTCATCTCGACGATGGATTCGGCAGCATTCATTGGGGTTATTCCTTATTCCAGAATCATTCAATGCGTCGGAATCCCGCCGCACATAAAGTTCATTTCAACCACTACCCATCCGACTGATTCGCTTGAGCAGTAAGGTCCCGCAGGAACAGGTGGGGCCACTTGATCTTTACGGCAGGCGGGATGCCGCGTCGGCACCAGTTGCCCACCAGAGAAGGGCCGCCACGAGCCTTGTCGTAACCAAGCGTCTCGGCGAGCTTCGTCGGGCCGCCAAGCTCTTTGATGAGTCGGCGGTCTGCTTCGAGGGTTTCGTGGTCGATCGTCATTCCCACATTGAACACCATGTTAAATCAAATTGCAAACGATTCGTTCAACAACGCTTTGTTCAACGCAGGCACCATCCCTGTCATGGCTAAAACACACGAACAGGGCGAGCGCCTGCGTCAGGCCGCGAAGGAACTCGCAGGCCTGACGGGCATCACGGAGATCGGCAATGCCATCAACGAGACGCCGCACGTCGTCAGCAATTGGATGCGCCGGGGAATTTCCTTCCGTGGGGCGCTGAAGATAGCCCGGGAGATAGGCTGCAGCGCCGAATGGCTGCTCTACGGGGAAGGGCCGATGAGTGAATGGTCGCCGGCCATGTCGAAGGTTGTCGGAGCACTCGCGAAGATCGATCGCCTGGGCGACCCGACTAGGTCGGAGGTGGCAGATCTCTTTGCGCGCTTCCTAAAACCTTACGAACTTTCCGATAAAACGACGCAAACGAGGGTTCACCCTGATAAAAAGCCGGTAAATAAAGGGCAATGATCATGTGGCCTCGTTTGCGACGATAGACGAAGGCTAAACAGACCAAGGTCTTACGGGGAGCAAAGGTGAGCCATGTACAGATTCCTCCGCCACATGTCATTCCAATAGAACGAGGCCGAACGCTTCGACAGCTTCGAAGCGAGTCCCGACAGACGCCGAGCTCGGACACCGACGCCGCGTTAAGACAACTCCGACGATGCGTCGAGGTTGCCGCCGAGCTGGTTAGGGAAATCACGGAAGGACGATAGAACCGACGACAAGCCCGCCCACGCGGGCTTTTTTACGTCCGTCATTGAACAAAGTGTTTGCTTTTAGATTGAACGCGGTGTTAAATACCTCTCAACCGCTGACCCACAGCGCACACGAGAGGATCCGATGAAGCTCACCCTTGAAGCCCTTGCAACGATCAAGTTGCAATCAGGTTCGCATTCCAACAAAGCCGAAGGCATGTGCCTCCTCGAGGCAACCGCCCTTTTCTCCGGCGAGAAGTTTTCCGACCACCCGGCGTGCGTTGATCCGGTACTGGCCTCGTTCGGCCGCTCGTGGAATGACGGGCTTCGGTCTGACGAGGAACGCGAGCAACTCAAGCTGTATATCCCACAACTCGTCGGCACGCGCGGCAGCGATGAACTCTCGCAAAAGCGCGGCTGGCTGGCGATGGACTGGCTTGTTCGCGTTCACGTTTCGGCGTGGCTGAGTTTGACGCCGGCACTCGTGTCCCACGCAGATGCGCTGAAAGCGCTGCCACCCTTAACGTGCGAGGCCGACCTTGGTCGGGCGATGCCAGCACTTGAAAAGGCGCGAACCGCATCCAGAGAAGCACGGGCTGCGGCATGGGATGCGGCAGGGGATGCGGCATGGGCTGCGGCAGGGGCTGCGGCAGGGGATGCGGCATGGGCTGCGGCAGGGGCTGCGGCATGGGATGCGCTCAAGCCGACGGTCGAGGTTCTGCAGAAGTCCGCGCATGAGTTGTTCGCGCGAATGATCGGTACGAAAGAGTAAGTCGCGATGAGCTCCGATCTCCCGCGCTTCATCAACCCGAACCGGTTACGCGCCACCGCGCACGTCGAGCGCAAGACGTCTGTGGCCGAGGTTCGCTCTATCGAGCAGCTGCGCCGTGTTCGTGCGAAGCGGGAGCTAGCGCTCGTCGACAAGCTCATTGCGGAGACGAAGTGATGCGCGCGACCACTCGCCACCCGCGCCTATCGGCTGCAATCGTCGGGCTGCTGTATCTGGCCGCGACCGCGGTTGCTCCGCCGATGGAGCGCCTCCTGGGGTTGATGCAATGAAGCCCTCCACGCTCGCCCTTATCGCTCGTATGGCTCTGGCGTTCGTTTTGATCGTCGGAGGCTCTGTGCTCGCGCAGCACTGGGATAACGCCGAGGTATCGCACTGGCGTGCTGTTGCGGAGGCTGAATAACCATGGCACACGACCGCCAAGTCCCGCTACTCATCACGCTGCGCGACTTCTCCGACAACGAAATCCGCCAGGAAGCTGCAGGGCGCGGCCTGATCGATAGCAACGACTCGAGTTGGTTCGAGCAGCCGTCGTTCGAGGACGACTCGCCGAACCCGGACGCTGCCGCGATCTTCGAAGCCCTGTATTGCGGCAATGAAGCCAAGGCAATGGAACTGATGCGCGCCTGGGTTCAAAACGAAACGGGCCGTTGCCTGCCATGACGCGCCCAATCGCCTCCCACGAGCTCGTTGCCGAATATCGGCGACAAGGGCATCCGGACTCGCCTATGCGCGCGGTCTCGGATCCGCTCGTTCGCCTGGCGCTTGAGGTCGCTGTGCGGGCTCGCCAGCCCAAGCTTTCTTCCCCTGGGTTCGACGCGAAGCGCCGGGCCGCTAACGATCTGGATTGAGGTCGACCATGGTTCAACGCGAAGCAAAGTCACCTGAGCAGCTGAAGTCCGAAGCTGACCGTATCGAAACCCTGCGCGCCGAGGTCAAGCAACTTTGCTCGCGCGTTCCGGGCTCTGTCCTATCGGGCTCTGTCCAAGTCGCGATTGCGTGGAAGAAAGAAGCGCTCGAGGCAATGACGCTGGCGAACTCGAAGCAACCGAAGCTCGAGAAGCTCGTGAGTGCCGTTCAGGCGCTCGACCGATACAACCGCCAGCCTGCCTAACCGTGCGCGCCACCAGGCGCCGAGCGAGACCCTATGCATACCGCCGCCTTACTGGCCGAGTTCCTCGGCTCCCTCGTTTTCATCGTCATTGGTATTTGGTGGGCTATTGCGGCCGTGCTGCAGGCGCCGCTGCCGCCGGCGGATGAGCACGCCACTAACTTCGACAGCATCGGAACGTTCGATAGCCGTGTGCCTGATGTCGACACGATATTTCACTGGGACGATTTGTCATGAGCGACAGAACCTACGGCCACCCAAACTATCGGCGCGACCCTGAGCGCTATTACACCGATGGCACCGAGAAAGAAACATGGCCTGAAATCGAGGCAAGACGGCTCACCACCCGTGCCAGCGAGGCAGCACCGACACCATCAAGCGATGTGTCGCTGCCGTTTGAAAGCGCTCTGGTCGAGTTGGTCGACAAAATCGATGGAAGCCTCGATTCTGGCGATCTGTTGATTGATGCAAGGCGCGCTTCGGCCGCACTCGATGCGATCCTCTCGAAGGGTGATCTCGTAGCGAATGCCTACGACCATTTCCGCGATTCGCCTGGCGGCAATGAGCCCTCTGTCGAATTCCGCGTCGGGTGGAACGCATGCCTTGACGCGATCGGCAAAGCTCGCGGCGCCCGTGCAGCGCCCGTAGCGGTGGGGGATGCGACGACCGCTGAGAGGGCGGCGTTTGAGGCGTGGTATCTGCGCGATATGCCGCACGAAACGTATCTGCTCAAGCGCACCAAGCGCAGTTACCGTCAACCGGGAGCGTATGGAGCGTATGAAGACGATTCAGTAGAAGACGCCTGGGTAGGTTGGCAGGGCGCATGGCAATTCCTCGCCGCTCTGGCCTCGCAAGCCGTACCAGTGACACAAGATGCGCAGCAGGCGAGCGAGCCGGAAGACGAAGAAGCCATATCGAAACGCCTTGTCGATCACACGTGCAAACGCGTCGATTACCCGGATACGCCGGGAATGGTCCTGTATCACACGGAAATCGGGCGCAGCGGTGCCTATCAGCCTTACCGGCACGAGGCTGTAGCGCTTTATCGGAATCTCGGAGTGGCGCTTGGCTACACCATACCCGATGCAGCGAAAGGGGAGCAATCGTGAGCAAGCGCGAAGAGCAGTTCATTGAGATCGGGCGAAGCTTTCCCGCTCTGACGGAAGTGCTTTCGAGGCCGGAGGGCCGCATGGCTTTCGTGTGCGCTATCAACGCGGTCTTTGCCAGCCGCCCCGCTGCCGATGAAAGTGCGAAGCCTGAAACCATGACAGCGGCAACGTGCAAGTACTTCGTCAACGATCCGTACCTGGGCGAATTCGTCGAGCTCGACAGCGAGGCTGAGCGCGAGGCAGCGCACGACGAGGCCATTCGCAATCACCTTGACGGCGATGAGTGGGACGAGGGCGCGGGCGACATCGTCTCCGGAATCATCACCCATCGGACGCGCGAATATATCGAGACAGTCGAGGATATAGGCGAGTCGTACACCTACGATCAGGAGGCGTTCGACGGCACCGAACCCGCCACTGTTGCCAGCAAAGAGGCGGCGACGCTGAGCGATGAGGATATGCGCACGATTCTTGATGCGCCTGTGGCTAATGGCGAAAACGTCTTTTACTCGATCGTCTTCGGTTTAGGAAATTCGGATGAAGTGACTCAGCGACTGATAGTTGAGGAAATCGTGCGAACCATTCTTGCTGCTCAACGCGACGCCAGTAAAGCGGAGGGGCAATGAGCAAGTACACCGTCACGTACAAATACATCGACCCTTCGCCAGCCGGGCCGTTTAAGGGGAAAACTGTGGTCGACTACAGACCGGATGTGGGCGATCTGTTTTGGGCCGTCATGGGTAAAGCGACGGTGACGTCAGTCCGGAAGGTCGCCACCCCTTCTACTGATGCCAGTGGTGCAGGTCAGGGGCATGCGTGAGTGGCGCCTACTACAACGAAATCGATCCCTACGTCGCAGCGTGGCTGCGCAACCTCATTGCGGCCGGGCACATCGCGGCCGGCGACGTGGATGAACGGAGCATTGAAGATGTTCGACCCGACGACCTTCGCGGATACACCCAGTGCCACTTCTTCGCAGGAATCGGCACTTGGTCCTATGCGCTTCGACTCGCGGGATGGCCTGACGACCGACCTGTTTGGACCGGTTCCTGTCCGTGCCAACCTTTCAGCGCGGCAGGCCAAGGACTTGGGTTTGCTGACGAGCGGCACCTCTGGCCCCTCTGGCACTGGCTCATCGGCGAGTGTCGCCCTGTCGGCATCTTTGGCGAGCAGGTTGCAAGCAAATCTGTCGAACCGTGGATCGACCTTGTTTTCACTGACTTGGAAGCAATGGGCTACGCCTGCGGGACGACCCCTTTCCCGTCTGCGGGCGTCGGTGCTCCGCACATTCGCGACCGGGCTTTCTTCGTGGCCCACGCCGCAGACCAGCGACAGCAGCGGAGGCGGTCTGGCAAAGCGTGCACTGCCGGAGCGGCGCCACGGGTCGAATCTGAACGACTTCGCGATGTTGGCAGCCTGGGCCACGCCGACGGACAGGGACTGGCGCTCGGATCGAGGTCGGCAGACGGCCAGCGAGTTGTACGGTTCCAAGGGGCAACCCTTGGCGAGGCAGAGCCTCTACGCGGATTCTGGCAGCGAGCCGACTGGATCTATTGCCGAGACGGCAAGTACCGGCCAGTTGAACCCGGCACATTCCCGCTGGCTCATGGGGCTACCGCCCGAGTGGGACGACTGCGCGCCTACGGCAACGCGATCAACCCGTGGGCAGCGAAAGCCTTCATCGAAGCGGCTGACGAAGCCATGATCGCACCCACACAGCAAGGAGAGCGCCCGTGACCAAAGAGCTGATTCCTAATCGCCCCTCGGAAGAGGGGAAGATGCTCGGCGAGCAATTGGCGCGGCTCACCGACAAAGCCGAAAAGGAGGCACGAGTCCATTTTCCGAATCACAAGTCTCGATGCAAAAGCTGCGCCTTCACTGCTGGCACAGTCCCGAATACCTGCCTTCCGACCGTGATGGACGCCTTGAAATGCGTCGTCGATGGGACGCTGTTTCACTGCCATCAGCAGTTCGATGACCATGGCATACCGACTGACTTGTGTGCAGGCTGGGCTATAGCCACTATGTCCGCTGACGATAGGCTACGCGAAGCAATGCAGCCGATCATTGGGGATTGGGATCTGAGTTGCGTGTACGGGGATGACGAGTCACAGCAAGGAGAGCCGCGATGACTGAAGCGCTTAAACCGTGTCCGCTCTGCGGAAGTCCGGGCGCGTGGAACACCCGTGTTCCGCCTGAAGTGCCTGACGGATATGCCCTCGTTCCGATCGCTACCGGTGAGGACCTTGCCAAGATGCGCTGGGTAGAAACCCGACTGTGCGGAAAAGGGAGTCGCGAGACATGATCACCGACGGCAGACTCATGACTGACGACGATCTGGTGCGCGCCACCGGGCGCCGTCGCTATAGCAAGCAGGCTCAGTGGTTCAAGGAACACTTGGCCTTTGATCCCGTCCGCGACTCGGATGGTAAGTTGGTCGTTACCTGGGCTCTATTCGAAGCCCTTCAGGCGCGCTCAGCTGGTATTCAGACCGGTGTCGTGCCACCCAAGCCCGCTCAGCTGTGCTTTGATTGATGTGCGCCACTCGCAAGAAAGCTAAGTACCCCCGCGTCTACCAAAGCGATGGCTCGTGGTACTGGAGCGAGCCAATCTCAAAGAGGTGGATTCGCCTTTGCAAGGTCGCGGACAGCGAGGAAATTCTGCTAGAGCGGCTGCTCGTCGAGAAAAAGAAAGTCGCGCGACCGGAAGGTACTGGGGATATGCGACCCCTGATCGATACCTATGTGAAGGCGCAGAAGGCGAGTCACCGCGAGAAGGCCTGGGCCAAGTACGGGGACTATGCCGGTCGGGGGTTCCGTAATTTCAACGTGGCAGAAGTTCGACCATCCAACGTCTCTCATTGGCTGAAGACGAAGTACGCCGACAAACTGGCGATGCAGCGCGTCATGCGGGCGTTTCTGTCAGGGTTCTTTCAGTGGTGTGTCGAGGCCGGGCGCATCCACAGCAACCCGTGCGGTGAGGTCAAGCTCAAGAAGCCGAAGGCCCGCGCCACCTACATCACTGACGAGCACTTCGCTGCGATCCGCGGGGCCATGCTCTCGACCGAGTATGAACGCGCCGGAACGCTGGTGAATGCCGAAGTGCCGACCGGGCCGATGATGCAGTGCTTTGTCGACCTGTGCTATCTGACAGCGCAGCGCTCGACCGAGATCCGGTTGCTCACGTGGAGCGCCGTCGACCGGGCTGCGGGGCTGATTCACTTCGTGCCGACCAAGACGGCAGACTCGAGCGGGATCGCGGTCGATTTCAGGATCACCCCGGAGATTGAGGCGGTGCTCGCGCGCGTTCAGGAAATCGATGTGCTGCCGCGAATCGGCAATGCGCCGGTGATCCACACGAAGAAAGGAAAGGTCTATGCCGCCAACACGATCCTGAAGGCGTGGAAGGCCGCCAAGGCCCGCGCGGGGCTGGAGGCTGTCCAGTACACGATCAAGGACATCCGGGCCAAGGCGCTGACCGACGGCGAGCGGGCGGGCTACGATATCAAGGTGCTGCAGGTTGCAGCGGCTCACAGCACGCCAGGCATGACCGAGACCTACATCAAACAACGCAATGTGCCGGTCGCGGCCGTGCGTCTTAGTATCCCGAAATCAGCGTAACTTATTAGGGAAGTTCGCTTGTACAGATTAGGGAACTTGAAACGTGGTACGGCTTGAGGCTTATGAATACTGGTCGGAGCGATAGGATTCGAACCTACGACCCTCTGATCCCAAATCACCTAGCAAAAAGTAAGACAAATGCATATACTGCGTGCGTTTGCGGCCAGCGCTCCCTAATAATAAATGTCGAATAC
>JAMFSK010000032.1 GCA_026225235.1 Burkholderiales bacterium | reverse complement strand
GTCGGTTCGATCTTGCTGTTCGTGATCGCGTCGTGGCTATGTGGCATCGCCCCTACACTGCCGTTCCTGCTGGGCGCACGGGTCTTGCAAGGCTTGGTGGCCGGCCCTTTGATTCCGCTATCGCAAGCCGTGCTTCTGAGTTCGTATCCTCGCAAAAGAGCCGGAACGGCACTCGCGCTATGGGCCATGACGGCCACTGTCGGACCGATTGCCGGCCCTCTGCTGGGCGGATGGATCACGGATAACTACAACTGGTCCTGGATTTTCTATGTGAACATTCCTGTGGGCCTCCTGGCGGCCAGCGTCACGTGGATGATCTATCGCAGCCGTGAAACACAAACCAAGAAGCTGCCAATCGACGTAATCGGCCTCGCCCTGCTCATCGCGTGGGTGGCTTCACTTCAGATCATGCTCGACAAGGGTAGAGACCTGGACTGGTTTTCTTCTCCGTTCATCGTCATGCTAGCCATCGCGGCTCTGGTCAGCTTCGCGTTCTTCCTGATATGGGAACTCACAGAGGAAAATCCGATCGTCGACTTACGCTTGTTTGGTTTGCGCAACTTCACAGGTGGCACGATCGCAATCTCCATCTCGTACGCCGTGTACTTTGGCAATCTCGTACTGTTGCCGCAATGGATGCAAGAGGACCTTGGCTACCGCGCCTTTGATGCGGGCCTGATGACTGCGCCTGTCGGTATCTTCGCGGTCATTATCTCGCCGTTCATGGGGCGCATCATGCAGATCGTGGACACGCGGATCCTGGCGACAGTTGCGTTCATCGGGTTCGCGGGCGTCTTCTACCTGCGTTCGAATTACACGACTGATGTGGATATGTTCCATCTCGTGCTGCCAACGCTACTACAGGGCATTCCCACCGTACTGTGGTTCGTGCCGCTCGTCTCAATCATCCTCTCCGGTTTGCCACCAGAGCGAATACCGGCAGCAGCGGGGCTTTCGAATTTCGTCCGGATATTCTGCGGAGCGGCAGGAACGTCGATCGCGGGCACTGTGTGGAACGACAGAACCGTCTTGCATCACGTGCGTCTGACCGAGCAAGCAAGCGTAGACAATCCGCTTTTCAATCAGTCGATCAGTTCGACCCAGTCACTGCTGCACTTGAATACGCAATCGGCACACGCGCTGTTCGATTTCTCGGTGAATAGCCAATCCGCACTCCTGGGACTGGACGATTTCTTCTATGTCTCGGTGTTCATTTTTATCGTCATCATCCCGCTGATATGGGTCACGCGCCCTTCGAAAGCTGGCGCGGGCGCCGATGCAGCGGGGGGCGCACATTGATCCGGTTATGCAAAGCGACGGATCCCCACCCTAAGTCCTCCCTCTAAAACCCGGCCGACACGGCATCAAGTAGACTGAGAAGAATCGACGGAGGCAACGATGTTTGACGACTTCACAGACGGGTCGGCGATCGTAGATGGCATCAGGATCAAGGCTATCCAAGGCGGAACGGGGCCGGCCTTGCTTCTGCTGCATGGTCACCCCCAGACGCATGCAATCTGGCATAAGGTTGCGCCAACGCTCGCACAAGACTTCACCGTCGTGGCCGCCGATTTACGCGGTTACGGCGATAGCGGCAAGCCTGACGGACTACCGGATCACAGCAATTATTCGAAGCGACGCATGGCGCTAGATCAGATCGAGCTGATGCGCACGCTGGGTTTTGAGTCTTTCGCAGTGCTCGCGCATGATCGTGGCGCTCGCGTCGCGGTGCGCATGGCACTCGATCATCCACACGCCGTGACCCGTCTCGTCACACTGGACATCGCTCCCACGCTGGCCATGTACGAACAGACATCATTTGAATTTGCGCGCGCCTACTGGCACTGGTTCTTTCTCGTCAAACCCGCACCGTTTCCGGAGACTTTGATCCGCGCTGACGCCGACCTCTATCTAAAGCAAACAATGGGTGCCCGCAGCGCGGGGCTAAAGCCCTTTACGCCGGAAGCGTATGCCGAATACCTGCGTTGCCTGCAGGATCCTCAAACCGCCCACGGCATGTGCGAAGACTATCGCGCCAGCATCACCGTCGATCTTGAACACGACCGCGAGACACGTGCCAAGGGCGAAAAAATCCAGTGTGACTTCCTGGCGCTATGGGGAGCCGATGGGGTAATCGGCCAATGTTTCGATCCGCTCAAAGAGTGGAAACAGCTGTCTGACCACGTCACAGGCAGCGCCTTGAGTTCCGGCCACTACATCCCCGAAGAAGTGCCCGAGCTGTTGCTCGAACGCGTACGACCGTTTCTCCGCGCATAGGTCTCAAGCACAAATTCGCGTGCTTAGCCCAGCGAGAAGACAGCTCCCAAGTTCACAACCATGCGACACCAATGGAGCGTCTGCCAGACATTTCATCAGTGCTTACAGCCCCGGATGACATCCCCCAAATTCTTAACCTGCAAGAATGGCGGTGTCGTAACGAGATTGCGAACCCTTCGATTGCGATGATCGACACGTAGAAGATGGTGACCGGCCTGGGGCCAGCGGAATGCCCGATGCGCAGGCCGAATGTCTTGTGGTGAGCTCGACGAGGCGCTGGCGGAAGGGGTAGACAAAGAAAGATCTAGACGTGCTGGAAGGAAAACTCACGTCGAACATCATCTCTTCGCGCAACACGCAGATTATCTGGAAGGTGGGTATCGTGCTCGCCCCCTCCCTCGCCCTGGTCGAACACCTGTTCAGCTAGGTACACTTCCAGAATTCAAATGGCCAGCACCGCCCCACCCCATCTTCCCACTCAGGCAGCTTTGCGCCCCTGATTGTCAAGTTCGGCAAACTCCGCATCGCTGAGCTTGACGCTGGCACCTGCCACGTTCTCAACCAGGTGATCGACACTACCCGTGCCCGGAATCGGCAGCATTACCTTCGAACGCTTGAGCAGCCACGCCAGCGCGATCGCGCCGGTCGTCACATGATGCTGTTCAGCGATCTTGCTGAGGCTTGAGCCCGGTTTGGCGAGTTCACCCGCAGCCAGCGGGAACCACGGGATAAAGCCAATATTCTGCTTGTCACAGAAGTCGAGCACCGCTTCGCTTTTACGATCGACAAGGTTGTACTGGTTCTGCACCGTCGTCACCGGAAAATATTTGCCTGCAGCCTCGATTTCTTCGACGCTGACTTCGCTAAGACCGACGTGACGAATCAACCCTTCGGCACGCATGTCGGCGATGACTTTGAACTGTTCGTCGCGCGGTACTTTCGAATCGATGCGATGCAATTGCCAGAGGTCAATCTGCTTGACGCCGAGCCGGTTCAGGCTGGTCATCACGCATTGACGCAAATATTCGGGGCGGCCAAGCGGTGCCCACCGGTCCGGACCGTGACGGGTCAGGCCGCCCTTTGTCGCGATCACCAACCCTTTGTAGGGATGCAGCGCTTCGTGAATCAGATCTTCGCTGACATAGGGGCCGTAGGAGTCGGCCGTATCGATCAGGTTGATGTCGAGTTCGGGCAGGCGCTTCAAGGTAGCAATCGATGCTGCAAGGTCGGCCGGCGGGCCCCAGATTCCCTTGCCCGTGATGCGCATGGCGCCAAAGCCGAGCCGATTGACAGAGAGGTCGCCCCCGATCTTGAACTGGCCGGAAGCGGAGGCGGAGACAGACTGCGACATGATGTGTTTCCTCAAGCATGTGGGCTGAAGCCGGCCACGAGAGTCGGCCGGATGGACGCATCATGTTACGCGTCCTCGCCTCACTTCGCTGACGACGGCTATTCCCTCGAGATGTTCCAGATGTTCGGCAGGGTGTCGTTTGAATAGCCGGAAATGAAGGTCTTCGGGCGTCCGTCCGGATCGTAGGTCGAGCGCTTCACGCCGCCGATATTCGCGCCGTAGAGATGAACGCTGATGGAGACCTGATCATCGAACGCATTGCGCACGCGATGAATATCACCGATCGACGGCGAGACGGCCTCGACCGTACCCGCTTCGAGCCGATGGACGGGCCCATCTTCATGAAGGCAGCCTTCGGCGTCGCGAATATACGGCTGCGACAGTTCAGCGCCGCGCAACACACCTATCAGGCCCCAGACGGTATGGTCGTGAATGGGGGTCTGCTGACCAGGCCCCCAGACGAAACTGACGAGCGAAAAGCGCTGCCGCGAGTCCGCGTGCAGAAGATATTGCTGATACCGATCAGGATCGGGCTGGGCATAGGCGGCCGGCAGCCAGTCGTCGACGGCAATGAGTTCGCCAAGCAGGCGTCCCCCGCGTGCATGGATGGCGGGCTCAGGTGGCGCCTCGTCGAGCAAGGCGCCAAAGCCCTCAAGGAAATCTCGCAGTCGTGCAAAATTGTGCATGAGCGTCAACCGTGGTCTTCAGCCTAGAGCGCGCACCTTAACAGCCGATCTCGCGCTCCCGAACCAAGCAATCTTGCTTATCTTAGTGCGGGAGTGCGCTTAGCGCTTGAACGAGCTCAATACTTCGATAACCATCGCGTGATCCTCATGCTGGGGCAGCCCGGACACCGTGACGACACCGATCGGTCCGAGGCCTTCGATCAGAATCGGGAAGGCTCCGCCATGCGGCGCATAGTCGACCGGCGAGATCGCTGGGTTGTCATAGAGCGAAACGCCTTTGACCGCCCTCTCCCGGCCGACCCGGAACGACGACTTGCCAAAGCGCAGCACGATATTGCGTTTGCGCCGAATCCAGTCGAGGTTGTCTGCTGTACTTCCAGGCAAAGCCGAACTATAGATCGTGCGCTCAAAGAGGTAAACATCGATAGCGAGCGGCAGGCCACGTGCGAGACCTTCTCGCGTGAGCGCCTCACCGAGGCTAAGCGCGTCGAGATGGGTAAAACGTCCGAAAGTCAGTGCCGCTTCCTGCGCAGCGATTTCGTCGGGCGTCATGGTCGCCGTCGTAGTGGGGAGGGAAAACGTCATGGAGGCGGATAGCTCGGTTGATGTTCTGATGAAACGCATGGCCGACCGGTGGCCAGTCACACGTGGTTCAGGCGTGGCAAAGCAAAATTCTGCGAAGACCGGAAGAACCGAGAGCATACGTTGAATGCACGGTCTGCCTGTGATTTGCTCAATGCCCCGAATCGATCAGGGCCTGTGCCGGTTTCGTATGCAGCGTCATATCTGGGATACGCCTCACAAGCATCACCGCCGCAGCGATAGCCATCGCGACGAAAAGTACGCCCGTGTGAATTGAACCGACCAGCAACTGGCGGCTCAGGTTCAGCAACTCGGGGCCATCGATACCGGCCTGGGCGAGATCGGTTAGCGTCATCGCACGCGTGCCTGCATCGATCAGAACCTGCGGATCACTGAGGCGCGCACTCCACTGTGCCGCATTCGCCGCCGTGGTCAGATGCTCAAGCGCATCGCGGACCCCGCTCGCATAGCTGCGCGCAACGATCGTCCCGACTGCGGCCGTACCGATCATGCCGCCGACCATCCGCGTCGACTGCATCAATGCCGTTGTGATGCCGAAGTTCTCGCGCCCGGCAATCTCCTGGCCGAAGATGTTCATATTGTTGAGAACAAAACCCAGCCCGATCCCGCCACAGCCCAGTGCCACTTCTAGCAGGATCAACGGCGTATAGCGATACGTCATGGCGACGCCGAGACAGGCGATCAACAGCAGGACAAACCCCGCGCTGAGAATCCCCGTCGGCTTCTTGAGCCGCATCACGATATGCGTATTGAGCAAGCTGCCGGCAGCGATACACACCGGCAACGGGGTCGCCAGCAATCCTGCCTGCTGGGGCGACATGCCAAAGCCCCCTTGCAACAACAGCGGCGCGAAGAAGATCAGTGAGAACATCGCCACGCCGGCCAGCGTGGAGAGCGTGAAGAGGACGACAAGCTTGCTGTTGCCGAACAGTTCCAGCGGCACGATCGGATGAAGTGCACGCCGCTCGCAATAGACGAAGGCCACAGCCGCAACAACGGTCGTGACAAGCAGCACTAGGTTGGCCAGATCGAGTCCACGCTTCGGCACGTTCTCCACGCACATCTGCAAGCAGGCCAAGGCGACGGTCAACAGGACGGCGCCGAGCCAGTCGATCTTGACGTTACCCTGCACTGCGCGCTTGAAATTCGGCAGATAGCGAACCACACAATACAGACCCGCAAGCCCGACTGGCAGATTGACCAGGAAGGTCGAACGCCAGCCATAGGCCTCACTCAGAAAACCACCGAGCGAAGGACCCGCCGCCGTCCCGATTCCGTAGGCGCCGGCCATCACGACCTGCCAGCGCACGCGGGCACGCGGGTCAGGAAACAGATCGGGGATCGAGGCAAACGCGGTGCCGACCATCATGCCGCCCCCGATGCCCTGCAAGCCGCGCGCGAGCACCAGCGTCAGCATCGTGGGCGCGAGGCCGCACAGAACGGAGGCCGCGGTGAAGGTGATCACGGCGGCGACCACAAAAGGCTTGCGGCCGAAATAATCACCGAGACGACCGAAGATCGGCACCGTCACGACGGAGGCAAGCAAATAGGCGCTGGCCATCCACGCGTAATACTCGAAGCCTTGCAACTCGGAAAGAATCGAGGGCAACGCCGTGCTGACGACAGTCTGGTCAAGTGCTACCAGCATATTGACGAGTGCGATGCCCAGCATCGCCAGCAGGGAGTCTCGAAACGGTCGCGTTGCGTTTGATTGGGGGAAGACGTTCACCGGATTGAGCGCGTTCGGGTCTTACTTGGCGAAGATCTGATCGCGGCTACCGAAGGCCTTGAATTCGAGCGCGTTGCCACACGGATCGAGAAAGAACATGGTCGCCTGCTCGCCGACCTGCCCTTTGAAACGGATATGCGGTTCGATGATGAATTGCGTGCCGTGCGCGGTGAGCTTGTCGGCCAGCGCTTGCCAATCGGTCATTGCGAGGATCAGGCCGAAATGGCGGACGGGCACGGCATCGCCATCGACCTGGCTCAGGGCGCGGTGACCGACTTCATCGGGTGCCAGGTGGGCCACGATCTGGTGACCGCCAAAATTAAAGTCGACCCAGTCGTCCGAACTGCGCCCTTCTTCACAACCAAGCAGTTCGCCGTAGAACTGGCGGGCCGTGGAAAGATCGTCGACGGGGAAAGCAAGATGAAAGAGCGGTGCGGCGGTCACGGCAGATTCCTTTCGGCAGGGAAAGACAACGGGTGCGGCGTATTCGGCCTGCATCGTGCGGCACTCTGGTTGCCCGCATTACGTGGGGACACGAAGCGCGGCGATACGATCGGGGCGTCTTGCACAATTGTACTCAATGAGCGCGGCGGCCGTCTCGTCCCGAGGCCATCAGGGTCTTGTCGCGGCACGAATTTTGTCGTGCGCTACACTGCCTCGCGCGAGGCACCCTGTCTCGTCCGATCGCCCAAATCGCCCAATCGCCAAAGGATGTACTGCGATGTTCGAACAACGTTATCTCGATCAGGCCGTGCAACTGGCCATCGACAATGTCCGCGACAAAGGCGGCCGGCCTTTCGGCTCGGTGATCACGAAAGATGCCGAAGTGGTCTCGACTGGTGTCAACGAACTACTGGAGACTGGTGACCCCACCGCGCATGCCGAGATGCAGGCGATTCGGGCGGCAGCGCAGGCGCTCGGCTCACTCAGGCTCGAGGGCTGCACGATCTATGCGAGCGGCGAACCCTGCCCGATGTGCTTGTCTGCGATCTATCTCGCAGGTGCCAGTGAAGTGTTCTTCGCGTATTCGAAAACGCATGGCGCGAAGTACGGCGTTGCGGCGCTTCATGTCTACGCAGAGATCGGCAAGCCAGTCGAGCGCCAGATGATGCCGATTGCCGAGAAGCCCGCTTCGGCGTTGCTCGACAGTCCCTATACACTCTGGCAGGCCCGAACATCGAAGCCCTGACGCCACCAGACGTCGCCGCCGCTATTCGTCGACCGCCGCGTAACGGGCCTGCTGTCCGAAGCTCGCCAATGCTTTCGATCCATCAGGCAGCACGAGTTCGCCGCGTTCGAGCCGTTGCTTGAGATACGTGAAGCTCTGCGCTGTCTGGGCGAACAGATGATCGCCCGCGGAGACCGGCGGATATTTTGCGAGGACCTCGGGCGTCGCAAACTTCGGCAATGGTTCGACCACCGTAGCGTAGTCGCATGCGAAAAACAGCGGGAACGAATAGCGTTCTTCGGTGACCTTGCGCACGCGATGCGAGGTCGCCACATAGGTGCCACCCGTCCACACTTCCAGCATGTCACCAATATTGACGACAAACGCATTGTCGATCGGTGGTGCATCGATCCATTCGCCATCACCGTTCATGACCTCGAGCCCCGGCGCAGTCGGCAACAGGATCGTAAAACACTCGTAGTCGGTGTGGGCACCGATGCCAGGCGCATCCGCTGCAGCAGCGTCGAATGGATAGTGAACCAGACGCAGCTGGCTTGGCGGCTTGCTTAGATACGTCTCGAAGTGCGTCTCGGGCAGGCCGAGCGCGAGCGAAAAACCGCGAAACAAAACCCGGCCGAGCGCGAACGCTGCCTGGTAGTAATCCGTGACGGCCTCGCTGAACCCCGGCTGGTCAGGCCATACGTTCGGCCCGAGCAAGGGCGTGCCGGCCCGCACGAGCGGATCGTCGAGGGGCAGGTCCGCGCCCGTATCGAACGCTTCCTTCTTGTCGCGCTTGCCTGCGGCGAACACCTCCTCGCCCTCAGGCACATAGCCACGATGCGCGAGCGACTCGCCAATGTAATAGCGCATCTTCCAGTCATGCGGTTCGGCAAAAAACCGTTGCGCATGATCGACCAGCGCTCCTTGCTGGGCCCGGCTGACCTGATGTCCCGTCACATAGAAGAAGCCCGCATCGCGAGCGGCGCGGTCGAGCACCTTCGCGGTGGCCATGCGCTCGTCGAGATCATTGCTATAGAGCCCGCTAACGTCGACTACGGGCAAGCGATCAAAGCCGGTGTGATTTGCATTCATGTCAGGCAAGCTCGGCAACGCGCGCGGCACCCTGCCGCGCAAGGAAGGCTGCGATATGCCTGCGTTCGGTTTGTCCCATCCAGGTATTGATCTCCCAGAGATCGGCCACCGGGGCATTCGTGAACGGCAAGGTATGCAGGTAACCATCGGGCCCGAACTCGGGCGTCATGGTCGTGGTCTGATAGCCCTGCTGGATCTGTGCGGTCCAGAGAGCCTCCCAGATGCGCTGATGCGACTCTAGGCAGTCGGCATATTCGGGCGCGGCCGGATGGGGCACCTGCGGCCCTTGCGGATAGCCGATACGCCCGTGCAGATGATGCGCATGCGGTGCGAGTTCGAGTACCGTGTCCCACTCGCTGTCGAGCAGCCGCTCGCAGACTGACACCCAGTGACTGAAGTCACACGTCAGCTTGAGTTCCGGAACGGCGCGCGCCACATCACGCGTGATCCAGGGGTTGAAGAAGGAACGACCGCGATGGGTTTCAAAGCTGCAGATCACATCGTGCTTTGCGGCGAGGTCCACGGCGCGAGTAAAGAAGTCGATTTGCGTATCGGCCGGCCACGCGTCACACCCGGCCATGACATTGAAGAAGCGCGGCTTGAGCGGCTTGCCCCAGATGATCTTGGCTTCGAAATCGCGCAGATGATCGTCGGGCGTCGCATGGCGCTCCGGCACATAGCTGCCGGCAGTGGTGATCTCGGCGATAAAGTCGAGCTGTTCAGTCACAATCGAGGCGGCGAATGCTTCACGTGCAACCTCACCGGTTGGCACCGGTGCTTCGATGCCATCGAACCCCGCCGCGCGGACCAGCGGCGCCGCATCCGACGGGCCACCGTCGAAACCCCAGAAAGTTTTGAACAGTTTAAATTCCATGTCCACTCAGTTATGTGTAAAAGTGCATGTAATCGTACATGATAATTTTGGCGCGCAAAAATAATTTGGAGCGTGCCGGGGCGATGCAAATCCGAGATGCAGCGAGCTGATTTCATCGACGCTCGATTTCCGTGTCGTTTTGCACATAAACTGTGCGCGCCTCCTCCTACTGGTGAATCGATGAAGAAAAAAATCACCCGCAACAAGGGCCAGGCCGTCGCTCAAGCGATTCTCGACATGGACTTGCAATGGTCCGCGCAGTTCGGCGATCTGGGACTCAATGACCTGAATTACAGTGACCTGTTTTGCCATATGTGGATGGACGATCACGAGCAGTTCGCCAAGACCGCGCTGTATGACTTCATGCCCGGTGTGAGCCGGCGCACGGCGGTGCGCTATGTGCAGGGTTTGATCGATGGCGGCTGGCTTCTTGAAACGAGCGCCGAGCATGATCGCCGGATCAAGTACGTGAGCCTCGCCGCGGCGATTTCGCTGCGCCTCGAGCAATTCCTCGCCTATGTGCATGAACGTTTCGCGGCACTCGACTGAGCGCTGGCATGCTTATCGCTTCACATCCTCCCGAGAGGTGCGGCGGTGTCGCATCTTAGGGATGCTAGGGTTCCGGTTCGCAAGAATGTCTGGTCCGAGAGCAGCCCGGTGTGCCAAGGCAATGGCGTAGCAGCCGGTTGGTTTGGTGGCACTACACGGCGGGATAAAAGCCCGGGAGATCGGCGATAGCGACGGCTATCGTGCCTCTCCGTGGCCGGCTTTGATTCTCCCGCATCCGCTGGAACCGGTCATGTCGTCGGTTTGTGCGACGACTCGCAGTTGCCCATCTCGATCTGAGCGATGAGCAGCCCTGCCAGCCGTGCACGAGCCGATCCAATACGCTCATGCTCACCCGGTCTCCTGGAGAAACTGATGAAACGATTCGAGTCTTCGCTGGTCCGTCCGTCCGCTCGCCCGCCTGTGAAGTCGTCTCACCTCCGCCCTGCCCGCCTGGTACGTCGTGCCATCGCCGGCGTAGTGGCCGCGCTCGCTGTCGGCTTTGCTACTGCCCCTGCCTATGCCGCCGCGCCGCTGAAAATCGGCTATAGCGACTGGCCGGGTTTTGTCGCGTTCCAGATCGCGATCGACAAGGGCTGGTTCAAGGAAGCCGGTGTCGATGTCGATTTCGAGTGGTTCGATTACTCCGCCTCGCTCGATGCTTTCTCCGCCGGCAAGCTTGACGCCGTCGGCGCGACCAATGGCGACGCGCTCGTGACCGGCGCAACCGGCGCGAAGAATGTGATGTTTCTGCTGACCGATTATTCGAGCGGCAACGATATGGTGATCGCCAAGCCGTCCGTAAAGACCGTTGCCGGGCTCAAGGGCAAGAAGGTTGCAGTCGAAGTCGGTCTGGTCGATCACCTGTTGCTTGATACCGCACTTGAAAAAGCCGGTCTGAAAGAGTCAGACATCACGCTCGTCAACGCCAAGACTAATGAGTTGCCGCAGGTGCTGGCCTCGTCGAGCGACGTCGCCGCCATCGGCGTGTGGCAACCGAGCGCGGGCGAAGCGCTCAAGCGTGTTCCCGGTTCGCGCCCGATCTTTACCTCGGCCAATGCGCCGGGTCTGATCTACGACGCGATCACTGTCAATCCGGCAAGCCTGGCGACCCGCAAGGCCGATTGGGCGAAGGTGCTCAAGGTCTGGTATCGCTGTGTTGCCTATGTCAACGATCCGAAGACACAAGCGGATGCGGTCAAGATCATGTCGGGTCGCGACGGCCTCACGCCGGAGCAATACTTGCCGCTGCTCAAGGGCACGCACCTGCTCGATGCGGCTGCAGCGAAGAAAGCGTTCGTCAAGGGCGACGGGCTGGACTCCGTCTACGGTTCGAGCGTGAATGCCGACAAGTTCAATGTACGCAACGCGGTCTACAAGACTTCACAGGACGTCGGCACTTATATCGATCCGTCGCTGACGAACGCACCTTGAGCTTCGTTTTGCCCGGGAAGCTTTTATGGGGGTACAGGCCCGGACTGTAGGGTTTGTAAGGCTGGATGTGAGGCACTCACGTTTACCCTGAACTGAGTCAAGCCTCTGAAAGGCCGGCATTTCGATGCCGGCCTTTTTTTTGCTGACGACCTCGGGCGCTCCTACTGCATGGACTGCCACATCCGGACGCTACAATCAAAAGCGCCCGCATTCCCGAACAGGCCTCCCCCCCTATGATCATCAACTCTGCTGGCTACCGTAACGGCAAGAAAATCGGCGATATCCCACTCGAGGACATCAGCGAAGTCCTCAAGGAACCCGATACCTTCGTCTGGCTCGGCGTGGTCGACCCCAAGATCGAACTGCTGAGAGAAATCCAGGTGGAGTTTTCGCTGCATGATCTCGCGATTGAAGACGCCCTGATCGCCCATCAGCGGCCCAAGGTCGAAACCTATGGCGAGACGCTGTTTATCGTCATGAACACGGCACAGTTGATCGATGACGTGCCCTTATTCGGTGAGACGCATATTTTTCTCGGCAAAAATTTTGTGGTCTCGATCCGGCACGGCTCCTCGTCGTCGTACCAGCAAGTGCGTGCGCGTTGCGAGTCGGCACCCGCGCTGATGATGAAAGGCCCAGCTTTCGTCGCCTATTCGGTGATGGACTTCATCACTGACAACCTCTATGAAGTAGCTGACCAGATTCAGGCGCGCTTCGAAGTGATCGAAGAATCGCTGTTCACCGACCGCTATGACCGTGACACGATCAACCGACTTTACCGGATGAAGGCGCAGATGCTGCGCTTGCGCTCAGCCGTCACGCCGGTTGACGATATTTGCCATCAACTGGTGCGCCTGCACGAAGACCTGATCCCGAAAGAATTGCGCCCCTACTTTCGCGATATCTCCGACCATTCGTTGAAGACCGTGACGATCCTCGACAGCGTGCGGGAAATGATGACGACCGCGATCCAGATCAATCTCGCGCTCGTCACCTTTGCCCAGAATGAGACGGTCAAGCGCCTCGCCGGCTGGGGCGCCATTCTTGCCGTGCCAACCCTGGTGTTCAGTCTCTATGGCATGAACTTCAAATGGATGCCGGAACTGGACTTCAAATACGGCTATCCGGTTGCAGTCGGCGCGACTATCAGCATGTGCGTGTATCTGTTTGTGCGGCTGCGCAAGTCAGGCTGGGTTTGAACTTGAACCTGACCTCAGGGCCTGAGCCAAAGCTAGAACCTGACTAGAGCTAGAGCCAACGCTAAATGAGACCTTCTCAAGGAAAGCTAAGCAAAGCTCCATAAGGAGGGAGGTAGATTCTCTTCGGACGACTGGGTACTGAGGCGGGATGCGGTCATTTGGCGCATCCTCTGAATGGAGGAAGGAAGCCGAGCAGCAAAACAAAGCCCTCGCCCGTATGTGCAATTGCTTGAAATCGAGGTAAGGGCTGAGTGTAAGAATCTGTGTCACAGATTGGTCGCAAATGGAAAAAGGCGATCACCCGGCTGGGCGATCGCCTTTTTCTTACGGCATCACAGTCAATGGCCCGCCGATGCGCGGCGCGGTGTCAGTGAAAGATCAGAAAGAGAATGACCAGCACAATCACCGGAACACCAAGGAACCAACCGAGAATATAGGGCATGACGAACTCCTCCGTGTTTGACGCGAGGCGGATGCGCTCACGCTACAAACCGGATACAGCATGCGTCGTGCCTGAACGCCCGTTCGAGTCGCTGAGCGGGGTTGCCGCCTAAGCAACACCCACTAATCGGCCCCGCGCGCGGTTCGGAACCCTAGCGCTTCTGAATCTTCCAGCCTTGCGCAGACTTGCAAAAGAGCGGCTGCCAGTTTTGCTGCTGGTTACGCGCGTTCAACTGAACGGCGACGTGGCGACAATTCATGCCGCCATCTTGCACGGCGTCCTTGGGTGTGATGGTGGCCGTGATCGGAACCGAGTTGCCCAGGCCTGTGTTGCTCCATTCGGTGGTCTGACCATCGGCGCTCTTGTCCAGGGCTGCACTCAACGCGTCGTGCAGCGAGGCCATGTCTTTCTGCTTCATGAATGCGATCGGCGAGTCATGCATGAAGCCGAGATTCTGGGCATGGGCCGTGCTCAACAGTGCACTGTTCAGGGTGACCGCACAGGCCAGAGCGACCAGCGCAGGACGTGTGGCGCGTTGCAACGAGACACGCAGCAAAGAGACTGGCCGCAAAGCGACTGACGACAAAGAGGCGAACGAAACGGTACTGAGCGGATCGCGACGATACATGGCAAGTCCTCGTAGTGACGAGAGGCAAAGCCTCCCGGGACCGACTCGCGCCGCGGCCGGGGCCGGCGGTGCGCTTGCAGCACGATGATGCCCGTTCGGCGATATCGGCCGTCCGGCGGGTGGGAACATTCAGACAGGGCAGGTTGAACACGACCCTGGAGCCGGAACGCGTGCGCGCAAACCAACCCATCACGCACAGAGCGACGGCAGCCGCCCATACACAATAACAAAGACCCGGTCGTCTGGCAGTACCGGGGCCCGTCGAAGGGTGCCAGAACTGCGTTTCGGGAGCAAGCCGGCGACAAACAAGCCAACAATATGGCCTGTCATTCAAGCTTCATTTGATCGGACTCGCTTCACAATCGGGCTGGCTTCATAATTCCGCCGGATCGTATCCGTAGCGCATGCCGACCGGACCCTTGGCGCCCTGCTTTTCCCTGACCCACGCGAGTGTTTTGTTGCCCGATACGATGGACTTTTCTTCCTCCACCTCCGCGCCCTTCCCTGCACCGGCACCGATGTTTTCGGGCTCGCCCCGGACTGCCCCTGATGAAAGCGGCATCTGGACCGTCGAACTCGTCGATCACGAAGCCTTCTCGTCAGTTCAGCTCAAACGCGTCTTCAGCCTGCCGGACAGCCGGCACGTGGTCGTGCTAGTCGATGCCAAGGCCTTGCTCCGGTGTGCCGACCGCGACCCGACTGATTATGTCTTGCCCGCGGTACCTTACTGGCCATCGGGTAAGGTCAAGGGCTTGCGAGAGTTTCTCGAACCGGGCCAGACGCGGATTCCCGAGATGCCTTACGTGCTGTTCAGCACACGCCGTTCGCCCGGTCTGGGAGGCCTCGTGGGCCTGTCGCGCGAAGGTGTCGTGTCATTCCGCAACGGCCAGCATCGGGCGCGCTATCTGGGCTTTGCGGGCGCGAGCTGCTTCCCGGTCGAAGTCCATGAGACCGAGGCGGAGAGCTTGCGGAAGTATTGCGGGTGGGTGGGCGCGGAGCGCTCTTGAGTAGCAGGCCGGTCGTCGAGGTATGGCGCACCGGCTGGTGTGCCATACCCTTCCTTATCGATCAACTAATCAATCGATCGATCCTAGCGATGCTTGAATAGATCGAGGATCTCGTTCGTCTCGCTGGCGCTGACCGCCGCCGGCGGCGTGGGGGGCGCAGCCTCCGGATTCGGGCCCGGGACCGCGCCTGGCGTCGCGCTCGCCGCGTCAGCACCGCTTGCCCCGAACGGATTCGCGTCGTCGAGGCCCAGGCCCGTCACAAAACCGTTGCCCGGCGTAAGGTTCGACAGATACAACTCGTCGTTGAGCGTCGACACGCCATCGGGTGCGGGCTCGGTGTACTGAGGCACGCCGCGCAATGCGCGACCCATGTATTGCACCCAGATCGGCAGCGCAAGTTGCGCACCGAACTCGCGCGAGCCCAGGCTCTTGGGCTGGTCATATCCCATCCAGGCAACCGCCACGAGCGAGCGCTGATAGCCGGCGAACCAGCCGTCA
Source organism: Burkholderiales bacterium (assembly GCA_026225235.1). Lineage (GTDB taxonomy): Bacteria > Pseudomonadota > Gammaproteobacteria > Burkholderiales > Burkholderiaceae > Pararobbsia. Next base: position 26,639 of record JAMFSK010000032.1, on the reverse strand, counting down.
TGCGCTTCGTTGGTAGTCCCGGTCTTGCCGGCCAGATCGGTCCGGTGCAGCACATTCGTGCCCGCGCCCGTGCCTGCCTGCGCCACCGACCTCAGCAGACTCGTCATGATGTAGTCGTTGGCTGCCGAGATCGTGCGCGGGGCGTTCTGTCCGGCCACCACCGGCTGGGCCTTCGATAGCACGTTGCCGCGTGAGTCGCTGACCGTGCTGATCAGGTAGGGGTTGACCCGGTAACCGCCGTTCGCGAACACCGCATAGGCGGTTGCCGACTGAAGCGGTGTCACCAGCCCGGCACCGAGCGCCATCGGCAGATAGGGCGGTGTCTTGTCGACGTCGAAGCCGAAGTTGCGCGTCACATAGTCCTGCGCATACTTGGTGCCGACAAAACCGAGCAGCCGGATGGACACGAGATTCTTCGACTTCTCGAGGGCCTGGCGGACCGACATCGGGCCATCGGGTTGATCGTCATCCTTCGGGTCCCATTCATCCTGCCCCGGACCGGCCGCAGCAAAATGCAGCGGCGCGTCGTTGACGATCGTCGCCGGGCCAATACCTTTCTCGAGCGCCGATGAATAGATGAACGGCTTGAAACTCGAACCCGGCTGGCGCCACGCCTGCGTGATGTGGTTGAACTTGTTCTTGTTGAAGTCGAAGCCGCCAATCAGCGCGCGGATCGCGCCATCCTGCGGCGTGAGCGAGACGAGCGCGCCCTCCACCTGCGGCAGCTGTGTGATCGACCAGTTGTTGGTCTTCGTATCCTGGACGATGCGGAGGATCGCACCTGGCCGCACCTTGATACCGACCGGCGCTTTCGCGCTCATGGCATTGGCCGCGAACTTGAGTCCGTCGCCCTGGAGCGTGACGACATCGCCGTCGGAAGTCTCGGCCTCAACACTCTTCGGGGTCACGTCCGTCACGACCGCGGCAATCAACTCGCCATTGTCGGGATGCGAATTCAGCGCCTCGTCGATCGCCTGGTCGCGGTCGCTCGTATCGGTGCCATTCAGTGGCGGCAGATCGATAAAGGCTTCGGGGCCGCGATAGCCGTGCCGACGCTCGTAGTCCATGATGCCCTTGCGTACCGCATCGTAGGCCGCATCCTGGTCACCCGAATCGATGGTCGTGGTCACGGTCAGCCCGCGCGTATAGGCGTCTTCGTGGTACTGCGCCACCATGATCTGACGGACCATTTCGGCGATGTATTCGGCGTGCACGCTGTATTCCGTGCCGGCCGTCTTGGTATGGATCGGCTCGTGAATGGCCTCGTCAAACTGCGCCTGCGTGATGTAGCGCAGGTCGAGCATGCGCTTGAGAATGTACTGCTGGCGAATGCGCGCACGCTTCGGGTTGACGATCGGGTTATAGGCCGATGGCGCCTTGGGCAGTCCGGCCAGCATCGCGGCCTGGGCCACGGTGATGTCCTTGAGATCCTTGCCGAAATAGACGCGCGACGCGGCGGCAAAACCATAGGCGCGTTGCCCCAGGTAGATCTGGTTCATGTACAGCTCGAGAATCTGGTCCTTGCTCAGGGCTGACTCGATCTTGTACGCGAGCAGCATCTCGTAGACCTTGCGGGTATAGGTCTTTTCGCTCGACAGGAAGAAGTTGCGCGCAACTTGCATCGTGATCGTGCTCGCGCCTTGTGAAGCGCCGCCATGCATCAGGTCCGTGACACCGGCGCGCAGAATGCCGATGAAGTCGACGCCGCCGTGTTCGTAGAAGCGGTAGTCCTCGATCGCGAGCACGGCCTTTTTCATGACATCGGGGATGTCTTCAAAGCGCACCAGGCTGCGACGTTCTTCACCGAATTCGCCGATCAGGATATGGTCGGCCGTATAGACCCGCAGCGGCACTTTCGGCTGGTAGTCAGTCAGCGCGTCGAGCGACGGCAAATTGGGCTTCATCACGACGAGCATGTAGCCGAGCAGCAGCGCGCCAATCATCACGCAGGCGCCCACCAGACCGCCAAACCACATCAATATGCTCAGCGCAAGCGGGCGGCGGCGCGCCTCGCTGGCTTCGTCCTCGGGGCCGTCATCCGGATCGGCGTCCGGCAGGTGTCGTGCATCGCCCAAATTCCGGAAAGCGGGCTCTTGGGGACGGTCGCCTCTCGAGGGCGGGCGGGGCTTGTTGGCCATAGGCTAGTCGATCTCGTTCTCTGCGCAACACGGTGCGCTGCCCGCGCAGCAAACGCAAACGGCGCAAGCAAAGGAACGCGGGCAAAGGGGCGCGGACAAAACGGGCTCGGGCAAAAATGCAGGCACCGGACGCGCGCAAAAGCGCAAGTGTAATCGAAAGCGTTCACGCGCCGGCCGGCATCGGTGCCATCAGCTTACGAACAGCTTTCCCATGGCGCATCCGGATGCGCCGTACCGGCCTCGCCAATCTGCCCCTCTTTCATCCTCGTTTAAGTCTTGTCTCCCTATACTCCGCATGCATCGAGCGGGATGGCGATTAGGCGGGACAGCTGGCCGTCCGGCTATCGGCCGGACGCGGCAAAGCGTCGCGTCGGACTGTCATCGCGCTGGTGTAAGATCACCTCACGCCTTTGTTAAACGATGGAGACATCATGTCGCTTCTGAACACCATCTCGCGCACGCTGAAAGGCATGCTCAACGATGCAGCCGAATCCGTCCAAGATCCGTCGCGCGATGCGCGCCAGATCGTGCGTGAGCTCGACGGGAGCATCGGCACGGCAGAAAATTCGCTGATCGAGATCGAAGCACAGGTCAGCACGCAGCGCAGCAAGCGCGACCTCGCGGCCGAAAAGGCCGAGAAATATGCCGATGGCGCCAAGCGCGCGCTGCAGGCCGGCAATGAGTCGCTGGCTCGCGAAGCCCTGTCGGCACAGGCCGCTGCGGAAGGCGAACGCGATTCACTGGGCGCCGAACTCGCGAAACTCGAACCCTCGCTCGATCAGCTCAAGACGCAGATCAGCGAGATGCGCGAGCGGCGTAACGACTTGAATTCGCGCTCGAACATCCTGTCGGCCAAGCAGGAAATCGCCAAGGCGAAGGACACCGCGGCTAGCGCGCTGGGCGGTATCGGGGGCCAGAATTTCTCCGAGGACTTCAACAAGCTCGAAGAAAAGGTCAACCTGTCGAACGCGCGCTCGGATGCTCGCCTCGGCTCGGCCGATCAGCGCAGCGGCAAGGCGCTCGACGACCAGCTCGCGTCGCTGACGAAAGGCCCCTCGGTCGATGACCGTCTGGCTGCCCTCAAGAAGGAAATCAACACGCCGCCTGCCCCCTGACGGCATCGGCATGCGTCGTGCTCAGTCTGCCTAAGGGCGGCCGCGTACGACGCCGGGCCTGACCGGTCGAACCGCCTTGCGCTTCGGCCCGCAGTGCACCCTTCGGGGCCTGGCGCCCCGCCCCTGCTGTGCAGGTTCTCTCTCAACGGCTTGCCGCCCCGCGCGTTCACGGCCGGCTCGCCGGGTTGTTTCGAAAGATGGTTTCCATCATGAAAAGATTTCTCGCCCTAGTCGTGCTCGCCTGCGCAGGTTTCGCGCAGGCTGCTTTCGCTGCGCCGTCCGTCAAGGATGTCGATAACGCTGTGCGCGCGGGCAACTACGCGCAGGCCGAAACGCTGCTTGCCGAGGCCGTTCAGGCGCATCCGGACAGCGCGCGCGCGCGCTACATGTATGGTCAGGTGCTCGATCACAACGGCAAGGCAGCGGCGGGGCTCGCGCAGATAGAACAGTCGCGTACGCTCGATCCCTCGCTCAGCTTTACGGACCCGACGCGTTTTCGTGCCGTCGAGCGCCATGTGCAGGCTAACGCTGACGCAGCGGGTCAGAACGGCAACGGTTCAGCGAACGGCGGCAGCAAAGGCGCATGGAGCGGCAGCCTTAACGCGGGCAACGGGCCCAATGGCCTGAGCACGGGCGGTTCGCTTTCGCGCGGCGCGGCGCAAGTTGCACCCGACTCGGTGGCACCGGTTTCGCACGCGCCTTCGTCGAAGATCTGGATCATTTTCATTATCGTGATCGCAGGTGTCGCGGGGGTGCTGGTCTGGACCGTACGGCGCGCCCGCAGCAAGGGCGACGGCGAGGCCAAGGATACCCGGCTCACGCAGATGCGCCGTTCAACCGACGTGCTTAACGGCGTGCGTTCGCTCAAACTCGACCTGCGTCTGTCGACCTTGGCGGGTCACGAGCAACTCACCGGCGAAGCTGAAAATCTCGAGACCGATGCGCGCGAGACGGTTGATGCGCTCAACACCGCCAATCCGGTGCCTGACTACCGGGTCGAAGACCTTGAGCGGCGTCTCACGAGCTTGCGTGCGCGTGCCGAAGGGCGTCCCGACCCGACGCTTGGCATGCCGCCGACGAACAATGGCGGCGCGTCACCCTACGCACAGGAAGCGGATCGGTACAGCGGGCAGCCTTATCCGAATGGCCCCGGAGGACAAACGGTCATCGTGCAACAGCAACCCAGCTCGGGCTCCGGTCTGTTGACGGGCGTGCTGCTTGGCAGCGTGCTCAGCGGTGGCTTTGGCGGCGAGCGGGATCGTGTCGTGGAGCGTGACGTAATCGTAGACGACGAGCGTCGCCGCAATGGGGACAACAACGTCCCCGATCCGGGCTTCGATCCGGGCCAGGGTGGCAATGACTGGGATAGCGGCGGCGGTGGCATCGACACAGGCGGCGGCGATGACGGAGGCTGGTCCGACAATTGATCGGCTTGCGTCCAAGTTAATCGGATTGATTCAACCGCGCGGTTTATTTTTTAATCCGGAACCTGCTTAAGAAAAGCCCGTTTGCACTGAAATGTGCGACGGGCTTTTTTGTTTGCGCGCAACGCATGTTTACTCCGATGAATTGGGGTTGACATCAGGTTTGAGCTGTCTTCCTCAAGCTCTCTGACGGCGTGCCGTAAATACGACCATTAAGATAGCTAAACATCGAGACGCTGAAACCCGGTCTGCTGCCTCACCGAACGTCCGAGCTGTATGCAATACCCGCAAGGTCTTGAATCAGCCTGCGCCCAAGTGGCACTGACTCCCCGCACGCTATGCGAGACCCTCTCCATGCTCAAAAACCTGACCATCAAGTCGCGGCTCGCCCTGACGATCTGCCTGCTTGGCGCCCTGCTCATTCTCACAGGCGTGCTCGGGATCGTCGGCATGCACTCGGCCAACGACGCGCAACAGGACACCTACGAAAACTCGCTCGCCTCGATGCACGCGCTCGGCTTGTCGGATACCTATCTGGTTCGTGCCCGAGCGATCATCGATCGGGCGGTGATTCGTCCTGATGGCCCGGACGCCGAGGCCGCTATCGGTCGCGCTCAACACATGGTCGACGAGTCGACGAAGGCTTGGCAAAGCTACCTGGCGCTGCCGCAATCCGACGAGGAGAAGCGGCTGTCCGATGCGATGGCGGCGCAGCGCGCCCAATACTTCGAAACCGGCTGGAACCCGCTGATCGCAGCGCTGCGCGCAAAGGACGTCAACACGGCTAGCGACCTCACGCTCAAGAAGATCCCCTCGCTCTATAACGCGGTAACGACCGCGAGCGCCGCCCTCGAGGAAACACAGGACGCTCACGCCAGAGTCAACTATGAGAACTCGCAAGCGGGCTATAAGCGCTTGCTGGCGATCTGCTCGCTGAGTATCGCGATCGGCATGCTGGCCGCGGCGCTGAGTTGGGTGTCGTTGCGCCGGGCAATCGCCAAGCCGCTCGAAGACGCGCTTGCCCAGTGCGATGCGATCTCGACCGGCGATCTCACCCGCCGAGTTGAAATTCGTTCGAATGACGAGATGGGCCGCCTTCTGCAAGGCTTCGGCAAAATGCAAGCGGGCCTGATCGAGACGGTCGGTGCGGTGCGGGCCGGCGCGGAATCGATCGCCTCGGCGACCGGTGAGATTGCCGCGGGCAATCGCGACCTCTCGCAGCGCACGGAAGAACAGGCCGCCTCGCTTGAGGAAACGGCCGCGAGCATGGAAGAGCTGACGGCGACGGTCAAGCAGAATGCCGAGAATGCGCGGCAGGCGAGCAGCCTGGCGGATAGCGCCTCATCGGTTGCCAAACGGGGAAGCCATGTCGTCGAGCAGGTGGTGGGGACCATGGGCGAGATCCACCAGAGTTCAGACCGGATGTCCGACATCATCGGGGTGATCGAAGGGATCGCGTTTCAGACCAATATCCTGGCGCTCAATGCCGCCGTGGAGGCCGCACGCGCAGGCGAAGAGGGTCGCGGCTTTGCGGTGGTGGCCAGTGAGGTGCGCAATCTGGCGCAGCGCAGCGCCTCAGCCGCCAAGGAAATTAAGACATTGATCGCCGACTCGGTCGCGCGGGTGTCGACTGGCTCCGAGCTCGTGTCACAGGCGGGTGCGACGATGATCGAACTGACTCGCGCTGTCGAGCGAGTGACCGATCTGGTCGGCGAGATTGCAGCCGCGTCCGAGGAGCAAAGCCGGGGCATCGAGCAGGTCAACCGCGCGGTCACGCAGATGGATGAAGTGACCCAGCAGAATGCCGCGCTGGTCGAAGAAGCGGCAGCGGCGGCTTCGTCGTTACAGGACCAGACCGCCCGGATGCGGGCCACGGTCGCCGTGTTCCGCCTCGATGCATCGCCCGCTGACGAACCCCGCGCCGCACAGTCAGCCATGCCGAGGCCGCCCATGAAAACTCGCCTGGCAGGCGCCTGAAGTCAGGCCATCAGGCGACGCTTAGCCCGCTGAGGCCCGTGCCACGCCACCCGACGACGGGGCGGGATGCAGTCCGATCCAGCCCCGCTGACGCCAGCGCCAGAAATTGCAGCAGCCGCGCGCGCATTCCTCGATTGTCATGCCGACCCAGACGCCCGGCAGTCCGTAACCGAGATGGACGCCGAGATACCAGCACAGTGGCAAGCCCAATAGCCAGTTGAAGATCATCCCCATTGCCATGGGGAATTTCGCATCTCCCGCGGCACCGAGCGACGACGCGCAGATCACGTTGGCACTGCGGCCCACCTCAAGCACAAAGCCGATCGCAGCAAGCTGCACGCCGAGATGAATCACTTGCGGATCGTCGGTAAAAAAACTGAAGAGACTGCGCGCGTTCAGGTAGACGAGCGAGGTGCAGACCAGTACGCCGATCACACCGTAACGCAGGCTCGCCATCACACGCTCGTGAGCTTGATCGAAGGCCCGCGCGCCGATGCGATTGGCCGTGAGGATCTGCGTCGCCTGCCCGATCGACAAGGTCCAAAAGATGATGCAAGTCGAGATCTGAAGCGAATACGTGCGCGCCGCGAGCGCCTCGGTCCCCATGTGGACGATCATCGTCGTCAGTGCGAGCTGGAAAGCGTTGAACAGCACGGGTTCGGCTGTCATCGGGATCGCCGTGGTCAGCACCGGCCGCACCATCTCACGGAATCGCTGGCGGGTGCGGGCCGTGAGCGCGAGGCGCACGCGCATCTTGCTATGGACGCAGTAGCCGAGAAACAGAACGTTCACGAGGAAGTTAATCGAGGCCGCGCACAGCACGCCGCGCACGCCAAGATGGGGAGCGCCGAACCAGCCGTAGGCAAAGGTGCAGTTCAGCGTGATGCCGAACACGTTGCCAAACGCAAAACCCATCATGCTCCAATGCGTCTTGCCCACCGACGCGGCGATCGCCGCATAAGCGACGCGAAAGCCGGTGGCAAATAGCACGATCCAGTAGAGGCTCAGGTATTCGCGGGCGTACTCGGCGGTTTCACCGGTGAGACCGAGCCAGACGCCAATATGGTTCTGCAGAAGGTAAATCGTCGCGGCGGCAATCGAGCCGAGTGCGATATTGGTCGTGAGAATGAACATATACGCGTCTTGTGCGCGTTTGCGCTGGCCGGCGCCGACAAAACGCGCCGCGACCACGCCGCCACCCTGGGCGATCAATTTCAGGACCAGCACCAGCATCAACAACAGGGGATTTAATGCGCCGAACGCGCCAGCAGCCGCGTCAGATATTCGGCTCAAAAAAAACATGTCGATAAACGCTACCCCGAATATCAACACCATTTCTGTGCCAATCGGCCAGGCGACCGGCCAGAACTTCAGTTTGTTCACTTCGCAACCCCGTGGAGACCGTTCTTTCGCCGGGCGGCGTGAACACGGCGGTTGCGCATGCACGGCCCGACGTTGCGGCTTTCGAAATTCTAGTGCAAAGACTTTGAAAAATGGAGGTCGCGATAGCGCGAAGTCGACATTAAAACGACAGTATGGTTATTGCGTTTTCAGCTTGAATCAATATGACGTTAAAAGAACGTTAAATGCCGTCTTTGCAAAGTCGCGGGCTGGCGCACCGCCAGAGCCGAGTCTTGCAAAGGCGGCAATGCCTTCAATGGCATTCACTCACAAAGGGGGGTCCGGGCAACTTGGATCACTTCGCCACTGTTCGCAGCTTCGACAAACGCCACCACGCCGAGCGACGCACCTGGCGTCTTGCCGAGTTCGTCGCCAAGCGCAAGATGACGCGTCACGGTCAGCGCCCCGTTCACTGGCACGGGCTCGAGCCATTGGCGCACCACATAGTCGTGGTGCAGATTGCGTCCATCGTTCTCGCCGCCAGCAACATTCGAACTCAAACGGTTTTCATAGACAGCAATGACCGCCTGCGAGGAAGGCGGCAACTTCCCGCGTGGGGTGATGGTCGTCTGGATATCGAGACTCCCGCCCATGCGGTCAAGTGTGATTCCGATATCGACCGGTGACGGTTGGGTGACGATCTGCTTCACTTTCTGCTCGAAGGCCGCGCGGCTCGACCAGTCTTCGAGGCTGTCTCCGCTGACGAGTATCTGGGGCGTATAGACAAAGTGGCCACCGGTGCGATGCATCTGATCGCGCTGGCGTGCATCAAAGCGTTCGTCGGAAAAGCGGTCGCGCCACTGGCGGCTGTCCCAATAGGTCACATGAAGGGCGAGCGGTACGATCATCTCGGGATTGGCGGCTGCGCCAAGCCGACCCAGCCAGTCGTCGGCCGGCGGGCAGCTCGAGCAGCCTTCCGATGTATAGAGTTCGATCAGCGCGGTCCGGTGCGGTGCGCTCACGGCCGTACAGCGGGCCGCGGCGCTCGCGGCGTCTGCCGCCGAAGCGCCGCTCACAAGCGTGAACAACAGCAACGCTACCAGACCGGTCAGCCAGGCAATCCGTTTCATCGCGACCTCCTTTGCATTGAGCAAGAATAGGTCGTTTAGTCGGCGCCCGGCACAGGACCTTACGTGACGGCGTGCAATAAGTCTGCCGCCACCCCTGTTGTCCACCCTACTCTGTCAGCGCACCTTCGAGTCGCCGGAAGATCCGGCCCGTCTCGCCGCGTGCGTGAAGCGCGAACAACAGCACCGAGCGTCCCGTGACCTGATACACGTTGCCCGCGTCAAACTCGGGCAGCTCATCGCGAATCGGTGCGTTGGTGTCGATCAAGCAGGTCCATTGGTCGCTGCCGGGAATGTCCGGCAACTGGAAATCGACCACATCATGGTGCGCGTTGAAGACGATCAGCAAGGTCGCATCCGATGCCGGCTTGACGATGCCCGATGCTTGCGCGCGGCCGTCGATGATCATGCCGAAGCAGCGCATCAGCGGATCGCCCCACTGCTCGCCGCTGAGCTCGGTGCCGACCGGGTCGATCCACTTGACGTCAGTCACGTCGAGTTTCTCGTTGTATGCGCCCGTCAGAAAGCGGTTACGACGGAGCACCGGTAACGTATGACGCAAGGTCGTGAGCTTGCGCACAAAATCGGTCAGTGCGCGGCCGTCTTCATCGATGCCGGCCCAGTCTACCCAGCTGATCTCGTTGTCCTGGCAGTAGGCGTTGTTGTTGCCCTTCTGAGTGCGGCCGAACTCGTCACCCGCGAGCACCATGGGCGTTCCCGCCGAAAACAGCAGCGTGGTCAGGAGATTGCGTTTTTGGCGTTCGCGCAATGCGCGTACTTCTGGATCATCGGTCGGGCCTTCGACACCGCAGTTCCATGACTTGTTGTCGGAATGGCCATCGCGGTTCTCTTCGCCGTTCGCATCATTGTGCTTGTCGTTGTAGGAGACAAGATCGTTGAGCGTAAAACCGTCGTGCGCGGAGATGAAATTGACGCTCGCCCACGGACGGCGGCCGCGCCGGTTGAATTTGTCTCCCGAAGCGGTCACGCGGGTCGCGAGGTCGGCGGTGGTGCCTTCATCGCCCTTCCAGAACCCGCGAACCGTATCGCGGTAGCGATCGTTCCACTCCGCCCAGCCCGGCGGAAACCCACCGACCTGGTAGCCACCGGGGCCGCAGTCCCATGGCTCGGCGATGAGCTTGACGCTCTCGAGGATCGGATCTTGCCGGCAACTGTCGAGAAACCCGCCGCCTTCGTCGAAGCCGTAGGGTTCGCGACCCAGGATGGTCGCCAGGTCGAAGCGGAAGCCGTCGACATTCATCTCGATGACCCAGTAACGCAGGCTGTCAGTCACCATTTGCAGCACTCGCGGGTGCGACAGATTCAGCGTATTGCCGGTGCCGGTATCGTTGATGTAATAGCGCGCATCATCGGTGAGCCGGTAATACGAGGCGTTGTCGATGCCCTTGAAGGACAGGGTCGGCCCCAACTGGTTGCCTTCGGCCGTGTGGTTGTAGACGACGTCAAGAATCAGTTCGAGCCCGGCCTCGTGGAAGCGGTCGACCATCTTCTTGAATTCGCCGACACTGCCATCCGAGTAAAAACGCGGATCGGCTGCGAAGAAGCCAATGGTGTTGTAGCCCCAGTAGTTGGTGAGGCCTTTGTCGAGCAGATGACTGTCATTGACGAACGCATGAATCGGCATCAGTTCGACGCTCGTCACACCCAGGCTCTTGATGTAATCGACTACGGGCTTGTGCGCGAGACCGCCGAAAGTGCCGCGCAGTTTCTCGGGCACGTCGGGGCGCGTTTTCGTGAACCCGCGCACATGGGTCTCGTAGACAATCGTGCGATCCCAGGGTACCCGTGCGCGCGTCGCGTGTTCCCAGGTGAAGGACGTGTCGACGACCTTGCATTTCGGCACCGAGCGCGCGCTGTCGCGCTTGTCGAATGAGAGGTCTCCGTCCTTGCTTCCGAGCGTATAGCCGAACACTTCGGGACGCCATTTGAGCGCGCCGATATGCGCCTTCGCATACGGATCGAGCAGGAGTTTGTTCGGGTTGAAGCGATGACCGGCTGACGGCTCGTAGGGACCATGCACCCGGTAGCCATAGACCGCACCGGGCGCCAGCCCTTCTACGTAGACATGCCAGACTTCGTCGGTATATTCGGGTAAGACGATCCGTTCGGTTTCGGTGCGGCCATGCTTGTCGAACAGGCATAGCTCCACTTTGGTCGCGTTTGCCGAGAACAGTGCAAAGTTGACGCCCTTGCCATCCCAGGTGGCGCCAAGGGGAAACGGTGAGCCTTCGGCGAGATTTGACTGCGGCATGTAGGAGGTGTCCCTTTACCCGTAGAAGGAAACTGCAAGCTGCTCATATGAGCAGTTTGCATGCCCGCCCCGGGGGGGCCGCGCCAAACCGCTCAGGATGAATGCTCGGAGGTCTTCTCTTGAAGGTCAGTCGTATCGGCCACGACGGGAGGGACGGGGTTTGTAAGCGTGCCCAGTTCCTCCGCTGAGGCGGGTGGCTCCGGGAAAATGGCCTCGGCGGCGCCTCGTCGGGCCGACGCAGAGCGTGGTGCTCGCATGGTGCGCGCGAGCGGCGGCGCCATGACCGCGGCCGTCAGCGACGCCGCACCTGCTGTGGTGAGATCCGCAGCTCGCACCGCATCGGCCGTTGCCGCCGCAGCCTCAGCCGCTTCGAACGCAGCAACCGCCGTGGCCGCCGCGCCGGCACGCGCACATGGCAGACTGCATAGCTCCGTGTCGTCCGCGGCCATCGCGTCCGTGACTTCTTGCCGAATCAGCTCGATCCACGCGCGGATCTTCGCGTCGAGATACTGGCGCGACGGATAGAGCGCATAGACCGACAGCGCGGGCAAGGTGTATTCGGGAAGGATCCTAACCAGCGCGCAACTGCGCATGCTCTCGAGCGCGGAAAAGGCCGGCAGGATACCGATGCCCATCCCCTCCTCGAGGGCATTGCGCAGCGACTCAGCACCGTTGACGCGCAACGGACCCTTCACTGTGATGGTCTGTTCGCCTTCGGCCCCGGTAAAGGTCCAGCGATCGCTTGCAAAGGTCGAGGCCCCTTGAAGCTGCACACAATCATGATTGGCGAGGTCGGCGAGCGTGGCGGGCGTGCCGCGACGCGCCAGATAGCGCGGCGAGGCGCATACAATGGTCCGCGATTCGCCGAGCTTTTGTGAAATCAATCCGGAGTCGGGCAACTGCGACGACACGATCACCGAGACGTCGAGCCCTTCCTCAAGCAGGTCAGGCATGCGCTGCGATAGCGTCAGGTCGACGAACACCTCGGGATATTTCTCGTGATAGCGTGCAATGGCCGACATCAGGTAGTGCTGGGCGAGACTGGCCATCGCGTGCAACCGCAGCGTACCGGCCGGACGCGCCTGGGCATGGCGGGCTTCTGCCTCGGCCTCGTCGACATAAGCAACAATCTGCTCGCAGCGATGCAAGTACCGTTCACCGGCCTCCGTCATCGCGAGGCGCCGGGTGGTACGGTTGAGCAGGCGGGTGCGCAGGTGCGTTTCGAGATCGGAGATCGAACGCGAGACATGAGCGGTGGTCGTCGCCATCTGTTGGGCGGCGGCGGTAAAACTGCCCGTCTCCACGACACGCATGAACACACGCATGTTTTGCAGGGTATCCATCCTCGTTTCCCCTAGTAGCGTCAGCTAGCCCGCATTTTTTCAAATTTTGCAACAAACCGCAATGACAACCCTACACAATCGATTGCATTGCCTATCGTTGCCAGACGCGGCATCCTGCGTGCTGATGGTCTGAAAACGGGGTATCCCGGTGCGCCGCAACGGCAGACTGTGGTCGACTTACTTAACTTGGAGGTATCGAATGGGCATGATCCAGGAGTTCAAGAGCTTCGCGGTGAAGGGCAATGTGATGGACCTGGCCGTCGGCGTGATCATCGGTGGGGCGTTCTCGGGCATTGTCAATTCGGTCGTCAAAGACCTCATCATGCCGGTGATTGGCGTCGTGACCGGCGGGCTCGACTTCTCGAACAAGTTCATCCGCCTCGGCGATATACCCGCTACCTTCAAGGGCAACCCCGACTCTTACAAGGACCTGCAGACCGCGGGCGTGGCGGCCCTGGGCTACGGCAGTTTCCTGACTGTGCTGATCAACTTCATCATCCTTGCGTTCATCATCTTTCTGATGGTCAAATTCATCAACAAGCTGCGCGAGCCGGTTGCGGCGCCCGATGCACCGCCGCCGCCCACGCCTGAAGATGTGCTGCTGCTGCGTGAAATCCGCGATCAGTTGAAGGCTCGCCCCTGAGCATTGCGCTGCTTGCCTGAGCGCGGGGCTCGGCCTCGCTGCTCGGGTGCGACATAACTGCAGCGTCGAGCTTCCCATCAGGATCCTGATGCGCGATGCGCTCTGGCGCTGAGCTAGAGTCGCGCGGCATGAGGCCCGCCCCGGGGTGTCAAGATCGGCCCGAGAGGTACTTGACGGTCGACCTGAGTGCCCGGAACCCGCCTCAGGGCCGCGCGGGCTGGGGCAATTTGACGACCTGGAGAAAGAAGCCGAGGCGTCGCACGGCTTCAATAAACGCGTCGTATTCGACGGGTTTCGTCACATAGACATTGCAGCCGAGTTCATAGCAGCGCTCGATTTCTCGCGGATCATCGGTCGTCGTCAACACAATGACCGGCAGCGCTGCCGTATTCGGTGCGGCCTTGAGCCGACGCAGTACCTCGGTGCCGTCCACACGCGGCATCTTGAGATCGAGCAGCACAACCACGTTCGAGACCGGTCGCCCGTCCGGATACGCGGGATCCCCGAAGAACCAGTCGAGCGCCTCCTGGCCATCGGAAAAGCGCGTGAACCCGTTGGTGAGCCCCGCGCGGCGCAGATTGCGCTCGACCAAGGTGGCGTGTCCGTCATCGTCCTCGATCAGGATAATGCCGACTGTTTCGCCGCTCTTCATGACGTTGTCCTTGTTTTATTTCCAGCCGTTGAGTGCTGCACGCTGCCCTTGTTCGCCTTGCTTGACCGGCATCGGGCGCCCCCGCGCCTGTACGTTTTCCTGCCATGTCTCACGCGGGGGCTCGGCAGGGAGTTCGACGAAGAACGTCGAGCCCACCCCTTCCGTCGATTCGAGCCAGACCCGCCCGCTATGCCGCTCGACCATCCGGCGCACCAGTGCGAGCCCGATCCCCTCGCCTTTCGCGACGTTGCCGTGCAGGCGCTGGAAGGCATTGAACATCTTGGGCAGGTAGCGCGCGGGTATACCCAGACCATTGTCCCTGACGAAGAATACATGGGCTTGACGCGGCGGTGGGCCACCCTCGACTGCAGATGCTCCCGTACTCGCCTCGCCGCCGACCGGCCACGCGGTGGACGACCGCACAGCGTTTTGCTCATCCGCGTCGTCGGGTGGCGCGGCGAGCGGCACGGACAAAGGATCGACCACCCCGACCTCGATCAGCCCCGGGCGTTGCGAGTCGAGATAGTTGACCGCGTTGCCGATCAGGTTGCCGAAAATCTGCTCGATCGTCGTGGCATCGCCCCAGACCGACGGGAGCGGGCCCACCACGATCCGCGCACCCCGTTCGCGTGTGGTCTGCTGCATCGCGCCGATCACGCGTTCGACGATCGTATCCGTACGGACCTGCCGCCACTGATAGTCGAGCCGCCCGGCCCGGGACAGCCGCAATAGCGCATCGACGATATTGGCGGCCCGCGTGACGGCACTCTTGACGAAATGGAGCGACTCGGAAAACTCTCCATCGACAATTTCGCGCAATTGAGCGCGCTGAGCCGGTGCCATCGAAGATCGTTCAATCGCCACGCGCAGGCTGGCGCACGAAACCATCAATTCCTTCGAGAATCCCTGCAGGTTGACGAGCGGCGAACGCAGATCATGCGACACCCCATAGACAAAGGTCTCGTTGTCGTTGGTCTGGGCAAGCAAGTGCTGGTTGACCTCGACGAGTTCGGCGCCGCGCTCGCGCAACTGTTCTGACAACTGACGGTGATCCAGCTCGACCGCGACGAGGCGCTGACTGGTGTCGTGCAGCACCTGGTCGAGGGCTGATACCTCGTCGCTACCCCTGATCGATGCCGGTAAAGGCTTGCCGTCGGCCACGCGCTGAGCGTTCTCGCCGAGCGCCGCGAGCCGCATGCTGATGTGGCGGGTGAACAAATAGGCCGACAAGACGGCGATTAGCAGCGACGCGAGCGCGGCGAGCACGAGGCCGGCCTTTTGAAACGTGCGCAGACGAGCGAGCGCGTGACTGCGTTCTTCGTGCAGTTGCGCTTCCTGTGCGGTGAATGCAGAAATCGCCAGGCCGATGCGCCTGAGCAGCGTGTCACCCGGGTTGCCAGGTGCAAGCATCGGTAAATACTGCTCTGGCCTGCCTGTGTTGACCTGGGTAGCAACCGTCCCGATCCAGTTGCGATATTGCGCCGCAAGCGATCGGATCGCGCCGAGCCGGGCAAGCTGGAGTGGATCGTCGCCGACCATCGCGTTCAAGCCCGCCACGCGCTCGGCGAGGTCCTGCCAGGGCCCGTCGTCGGCGAGCGACGTCGCCACGCCCGTGATCGCGGCACCATGCACACGGGCCGATTCGCGCAACAGGGGATCGATCAGTCCCGCGGCCTGATTGACGACCTGCTGGCTGTGCAATTCCCAGCGCTCGGCGCGTGACGCGTCCTGCTGCTTGTCGAGCAAGGTACTCAGCACCGCGAGTTCGAGCACGCTCGGAATCGCGATCAGCAACAGCCCCTTCGTAAAGAGTTTCATGCGCGGCCGGCTGACAAGGGATGTGAGATTATCGGCAAAGCCCCGCCAGAGATCAATCAAGCGGCTGACGTTACGCCACACCGCCGTGCGACGGCCCGAGAAATCGTCGTGGCCGTCTATTTTCCTTGTGCTATAAAGAACCGTGGTGCGGCACTCGCGCGGTGTGAGTCCGACCGCCCATCAGCTCGTTGCGAGGTCCAGCAATGCCGATCCCGAACAAGCGGCGGCGCGAGAGCGCGGCCGAAGCTTTCCTTAGTGCAGTCCGGCGCTGTGAGCCATTTGTCCAGTTGAACACGAAGCTGGCGCGCGCTCGCTCGCAGGACGAGCCGGTGCTCTACGCTCAGGTGCTGCCGGGCCTGGATGTTCTGCTCTGCCCCGTGCGCGGTGCGCAACCCCCGTATCCGGAAATCGGCGAATTGCGACGCGCCTGCCTTGATTCGATCGAGCATGCGCTCGAACAACCGATTGCCGGCCTCGACAACGGCGGCTACTGGTATGAGGCAAACGGTCTCGGCTTCCTGATTTTCGCGAGCGCCGCTCGCAAGAAAATTCTCTCGGAATTTGGCGCCGCAGGCAGCGCGGGGCAACTCGCCCCCACCACGCCCGACGCGCCCTGAGCACCTCGGATCCGCGTCCGAGGGCAGTCGCTCAGTCTGCGTTCAGGATTTCGGCAGGCAATCGTCGTCCCGCACGATCGTTCCCACGTCTTTGTGTTCCTCGTGCGCGAGGCTCCCCATGCGCTCGTGAACATTGTCCGTGGCCCGTTCGACCAGCGCACGCATCGCGAGGTCGGCGGCGACCGGATCCCCCGCTTCGATGGCGTTCACGATACGTTCATGAGCGTCAACGGCCGCGGCCGTGATTCCCGGGTTCGGGCTGACGAAACTGATCATCGTCGCAATCGAGGCACGCACGATCACTTCGAGCTGGATAAAGAGCTGATTGTGGCTCGCGCGGATAATGCCGACGTGCAGGTCAAGGTCGTGCGCCGCGAATTCAGGGCTCGTCGACGGCCACGCACGCATACCGTTGATCGCCGTACGCAGTGCCGCCTTTTCGGACGGCGTCGCGCGCACGGCCGCAAGCGATGCGGCGCGGGGTTCGATCACTTCGCGCAGGTCGAGCAGATCGCCAAGAAATTCTTGGTCGGGCTCGGCCGCGAAGCACCAGTCGATCACGTCCTTGTTGAAAATCTTCCAGTTGCGCTCGGGCAGCACGCGCGTACCCAGACGCGGTCGCATCTCCAGCATCCCTTTCACGAGCAGCATCGACAGAGCTTCACGCATCAGCGTACGGCTCACGCCGAAGTTCAACGCGAGTTCTTCCTGCGGTGGCAGGATCTCGCCATATTTCCCGCCGACGATATTCAGTGCGAGGCGATCGGAAACCTGGGAGACCGTCGATGTATTTTCAGTTTTACTCATGATTAATGTCACCGGCGATGGGGCTGGCGCCGGTCAATGTTTCCCGGCGCCTATTGTTATAGTCGTAAGCATAGCGGGGCCGTGCTCCAGACGAAATGAGGAAATGCGTGGGAAGTGATGTTTACATCACGCATACGCAGCAAACGAGCGTTCGACATGGCGCTTTTCTAACAACAAGTCACGCTTACCGGACCGCCGCCTTGACCGGAGCCTTGGTCACGCCAGGCGGCGGCGCGCTCGGTTCCGAGCGCATGGCCGCAAACATCTGGGCACAGGGTGAGTCCTTCAGATTGGAGGGCGCGAGCAAAGGTAACAGCGCAGCGAACGGATTGATCAGAGCAAGCCCGACAACCGCCACGCCACGCAGCGCGACCACCGGCACATCGACACCGACCTTCGGTTTGGCGAAGGTGCCGGTGACATACAGGGGCGAGCGCAGCGAGAAGATCCGAAAGCCTTTTGTATGCGGTCGGATCGTCAAGTCGAGATCCTCTTCGCGCAAATCGACCTTGCCGTCGACATTGACCAGCGCATCGTCGGTATCGAGTGCGAAGAAGCGCGGCTGGGCCACACCATTGCTGACCACGAGGTCAGCTGCGGCACAGTCGATCTTGGTCGT
This sequence comes from Burkholderiales bacterium, assembly GCA_026225235.1. Lineage (GTDB taxonomy): Bacteria > Pseudomonadota > Gammaproteobacteria > Burkholderiales > Burkholderiaceae > Pararobbsia. The sequence goes on along the minus strand of JAMFSK010000032.1, from coordinate 8,746 downwards.
CTTGTCGCCAAACAACCGGTTGTAGATCACGTTCGCGACGTTGAGACCGGCCGCTTCGAGCAGCAGATTGCTGATCGCCCCATCGTTGACCAGCATCTTGATCTCGCCATTGGAGGTCGCCGCAAGCCGCGCCGGCGAGTTACCCGTGGCGGACAGCGCGGCGTCACCATTGATTTCCCCGAGGCTCGTCTGCATCGGTGCGAAGGTCGGGAACAGTTGCTTGAGCTGCAGGTGGCGCGCCTCGATCGCGAAGCGGCCTGCAAGCGGATCGGCCGAACCATCGAGATGGATGGTCCCCGCAAGGGATCCGCCCGCCACGCCGAAGCGCAGCGGGTCAAAGGTAAGCACACCGTTGTCGAGGATCACATGGGTATACAGGTCGGAGATCGGCAATGCCTTCTCGCGCAGGATGTGCCGCCCCGTGAAGCGGACGTCGGCGTCGAGAGTTTGCCAGCGATCGGTGCGGAACTCCTCGACCGGCAAGACCTTGCCGGCTGGCTGAGCACTGGTATCGCCGCGCTGCCGGCGGCTCGCACGCGAGTCGGCACCGATAATCGGACCGAGATCCGAGAATTGCAGCACGTTCGAGACGAGGGTGCCGGACAACATCGGACGCGGCGATTGCTCTTCGAACACGAGGGTGCCGTTGAGATCGGAACGCCCTACTCTGCCCGTGAAGTTTTCATAACGGAACACGGCCGGGCCGCCCTTGAGCCGCGCAATCAGGCGGCCATCGGTTGCGAAAGGCGGTGTGTCAGGCAATGCCACGCCCGTGATGGCGTAGAGATTCGCCATGCTGCGCCCCTGCAGCCACAGGCGCAGGTCTAGTGCGGCGAGGTGGGCCGGATCGCTGAGTGTGCCAACCACGGCGATGCGTGTCTCGCCGATGCGCAGGTCAACCTGGATCGGATACGGATGGGCGTCGTCCTGGAGTGCGAGGATGCCGCCGAGCTTGCCGGTGCCGTCGACCGTGTCTTTTTTGTACTTACCTTTGAGCGTCCAGCCTAGCGCGTAGCTTGGTTGGGCGCGGGCGCTCCCCAGTGCGGTCCCCTCATGCCGGGCCTCGTCGCCGTCGCCCGTGCTCGCCGGGGTGATCGCCGCAGCCGAGGCCGAGCCGACCGCGGCGGCCGACGCCGTGGCCGCGGCGTTGACCTGAGGCGCAGTAATCGAATGCTCGACCGCACTAGCGGAGGACGCGCTCTGGGCCTGCCGCGTCAGTTTGGCCGCACCTGAGGCACCGACCGCTTCGGCCGAGTGTCGTTGCGAGGTGGCCTCCTGCTGCGCAAGCACTTCGCCGATCGGTATCGGCTGCTCCAGCGTGTCGATGGCCCCGGCGAGCGTGAGCTCGTTCTGGGCATCCGAGAGGGCTATGTGGCCTTTCTGAAACGCGATATTGTGCAGATCGAGCTTCCATTCCGACGGACTGCTTGAAGAAGGCAGGCGGAACGTCCAGTTGTTGGTGCCGTCAATCTGCCGTTCGAGGTCGACCGAGGGGTTCACGAGGTTGATCGAAGGAATCACGATCCTGCGCGTAATCAACGGCAGGATGGCCACCTGGAAATTGATCTCATCGAGTGTCGCGAATTGCTTCTGCTGGGTCCAGCCGGGGTTGCCGATCGTGATCCCGGCAGCCGAGAACCGGGGCCAGGGGATCCAGGCACGCCAGCCCGTCAGGCCCTGGGAACCATGCCAGCCCACCTTGAGATCGCCGTTGATCGTGAAGGGCCGCCCGATCGCGTCGGAGACCTTCTGGTCGACCCAGGGCCGGGCGCGGTTCCAGTCGAAGGTCAGCAGGACGACCACCACGATCGCGATCAGCAGCACGATGCCGGCCAGGGTGAAGCCGATGCATCGGCCGGCCATGCGTGTTCTGCCTAGAACGGGGGTCGTCATTCAGTGATCCTCTTATATCCGGTGTGCGACGCACGATAGGTTGTTTAGCAGCAAGTCGCCACGACCGCCGATTATGTGTCGGAGCGTACACAAGCGCCGAAGTTTCGGCAGCAATTGCCGGGCCACAAACGTTACGCCAAGGCTCGACATGCTATGCTCGCACAGCCCGCCAACGTATTGCCCAGGCGCGCGCTTCGCCGAAAAAAATCCCTAGAAATTTGCAGCGCGTTTTGCCCGGTGCACGACAGAGTGAAGCCGACCAAGTCCGATTCCACCGACCGCCGTACAGCAAGCGGCGATGCGTTGCTCCCGCGTACCGCACTCATCGTCCTGTGCTTCGTGACGATCGTGGGGGCGTTCGCGGCGCTGGCGATATGGCAGGCGCGCATGGAAGTCTTCGAGCGCAAACAGGATGTCGCGCGCGACATCGTACAGAGCGTCGAATCCATCGTCGACCGCGTCTCGTTCGAGCGCTCGCGCCTATTGCCTTTGGTCGGCATACCTTGTGCATCCGCGCAGCCGCGACTGATGGCTTCTGATGCATTCATCCCTTACGTTCGCAATAGCGCACTCGTCGCGCACGGGGTGATCTATTGCGTATCGAGCTACGGGGCCGGCGAGGTGCCGCTCGATGCTTACTTCGATGAAGTCGATCGCAGTGCGCCATCGTACCGGCTGATTCACGGAAGCCGGACGCAGCCCGGGCGCCCTGCGCTCCTGGTGTTCTTTCCGGTGCCGGTGGCTGACGCGCTCGGCAGCGGCATTCTGTTCTATATAGATGGCGCCTACCTTGCCGATGTCCTGCACGACGATGCGCGCTTCGGCATGGACTACCTCGAGCTGCGCAGTGGCAAAGTCTCGCTGACCTTGCGCGGTTCATCGGATGCAAGCACCGAGCCGCCCACCGCAGTGTCGCAACGTTTTCCGTTCGACGTCGTGGTCCATGCCTCGCCGACCCTCGTCAACACGGTCTACCGTCATCAACTGAGCCTTCTTGTGCCGATCGGCATCGCCTTTGCCGCGCTGGTGGCCTGGTTGACCTCCCATTCGTTCACGCCGCGCCGGATGCTCCTGCGGGCCGTGCGGGCTGGCATTGCGCGACAAGAGTTCGATGTGCACTACCAACCCGTGATTGAGCTAGGCAGCGGGGTCTGTGTCGGTGTCGAAGCGCTCGTGCGGTGGTCGCATCCGCGTTGGGGGGCAGTCAGTCCCAACGAGTTTATCGGTGTGGTCGAGGGTGACCCCCTGATCGTTCCGATGACGCGCATGATCGTCGAGCGCGCGCTCGACGAGCTCAATCAACACAAGATTCCGCGGCACCTGCATCTCGCGGTCAACCTCGCGCCACGCCATCTGCAAAGCCGCAATGCCATCGCTGACCTCGCCCGACTGCTTGCCTCGCGAGGCCGCGGGCGCCCGGTGATCGCCGAGGTCACGGAACGGTATCTGTTCGATGACCCGCAGGCAGCGCTCTCCTCATTCGAGACGCTGCGCCAGCAAGGGGTGCGTTTCGCGCTCGACGACTTCGGTACCGACCGCAGCACGCTTGCTCAACTGCAGGACTTTCATTTCGACTATCTGAAGATCGACCAGCGCTTTGTGGCCGAGCTCGAATACGACCGCACCGAACTGATTCGCGGGATCATCGCGCTCGCCCGGCAAATCGGCCTGACACTGATTGCCGAAGGCATCGAGACCCTGCGCCAGCACCAGAGTCTGTTCGACCTGGGCGTGACGTATGGGCAAGGGTTCTTCTACGGCCAGCCGATGAGTGCCGCGAGCCTCGCGCGCTGGCTCGCGGTCGGCTCGACGCATGCGCTGCTCGCGTACGGCCAGCCGCTGCCCGGTGCGCCGCGTGAAGCGGCGGCCGACCCACAGCCACAACCGCGACTCGATCTGTCCTGATCCAGCGCTCAGGGCCGCTCACCGGTCTCCCGCTTCGGCTACGGGTACGTCTCCGGCTATGCCTACGGCTTGCCGCTCACGGTAATCTGCGTGCCGTCCTTGAGGGTGAGCGTCTTCGGCTTGCTGTTGAGCGGCAGCGTGAAACGAACCACCTCGCTGTACTGACTCACCGGCGGGCATTGATTGGCGTCCGCCGCGTTCGATCCTTGCTTGGGCGCGCCGGCTTGCGGCGAGATCGCATCGAAGCTCAACTGGATCGTCGCAGTGCCGCTGGCATCGACCACCGGCGCAAGCCGCACGCGGCTCTGGCGCTGGAGCGCCCCGTTCTCGTCGACCGGCCAGTCATGACCGGCCGCGCAATGGGCCGGCAGCGCGGCAGGGCCGCCCGGCGGCGTGGTTTTCCAGGTGTAGTCGTCGGTCTGGCCCGATGCAATCTGGCGGGTCGACTGGTTGTCTCCATAAGCTTTGGAGTGGATCTTTACGGTGTAGGCCACCCGCCCCTCGGGCAACTTTGCCTGTGCGCCACCGGCGCCGGCTACGCCTGCGACGGTCATTGCCAATGCGGCCGCTAACAGCAGTGTTTTCATCGGGTGTCTCCTCAAGTGATATTCGACCACCGACAACGGCACGGCTTCGCGCGTTGAATCATCCCTCGTCGCGCGCACCATGGCGCCATCAGGCACCTCCCTCTGCCTTGCTACGTCCACCGAGCGTTCCCTATCGATCATAGGCCCCGGCTTGTGACACGCCAACCCACGGCAACCCGCGTCCCGTGAGAGACCTGACAAACCAGTGCGACGCGTTTAGTGGGCAGCCTTTGTTATCCATGCCGATTCCCCACCCTCCTTTGCCTCCTTCGCCCTCGAAGATCGGTAGTGTTTTCCATTCGACGCAATTAAATCGCACACGATTTGAAAAAATGTCCGGTTTTCGCGGGTCCTGGACTATCAAGTAGCCGGCGCAGCATCCGTAAACAGGGGTAAGCGCATTTACTTCGACTGACTTCCCTTCAAGGATCACTCCATGTTTGTCATCATCGGCTGGGTCATCGTCGCCGTCTGCGTCATCGGCAGCTATGTTGCCGAAGGCGGCCACGTCGCCGCCCTTATGCAACCGTATGAACTCGTGTGTATCTTCGGCGCCGCACTCGGTGCGTTTGTCGTGAGCAACCCCACCAAGACGCTCAAGTCGACGCTCAAGGCGATCCCGACCTGCTTCAAGGGCAGTGCCTACAGCAAGGAGAAGTACCTCCAGGTCATTGCCTTGCTCTACGAACTCCTGCAGAAGTCCCGTAAGGAAGGGATGCTGAGCCTCGAAGCGGATGTAGAGCAGCCGCAGGAAAGCCCGATCTTCCAGAAATATCCGGTGGTCCTCAATGACCATCACCTGCTCGACTTCATCGTCGACTATCTGCGGATGATGTCGAGCGGCAACCTCGCCGTGCATGAAGTGCAAGATCTGATGGACGCCGAGCTGCAGACCCATCACGCCGAGATCTCCGTACCGGGCTCAGCGATCCAGACCATGGCGGATGGCTTGCCTGCGTTCGGGATCGTCGCCGCGGTGATGGGGGTGGTTCACACCATGGGCTCGATCGGCGCCCCGCCGGCCGAACTCGGTGAAATGATCGCAGCGGCACTCGTGGGTACCTTCCTCGGCATTCTGCTGGCGTACGGTTTTATCGGCCCGCTCGCCAGCGTGCTCAATGCAAAGGCGAAGGAAGCCGGCAAGCCATTCGAATGCGTGAAGTGTGTGCTACTCGCCGCCATGGGCGGTTATGCACCGACCGTGGCCGTTGAGTTCGGCCGCAAGGTGTTGTTCTCGGTCGACCGTCCGAGCTTCGAAGAACTCGAGGAAGCGGTGAAGGCGACGAAAACGCCGAAGGCGGCCTGATCATGCCAGCGCCGAAAAAGAAGGAAACTGAAACCGACAAGACGTCACTTTTGATCTTGCGCCGCCGCGGCGCGCATGGCGACCACCCTCATCACGGTGGCGCCTGGAAGATTGCCTACGCCGACTTTGTCACGGCGATGATGGCCTTCTTTTTGTTGATGTGGCTGCTGAACTCGACCAACAAGAGCGACAAGCAAGGCATTGCGGATTTTTTCAACAAGCCCTTGGCGATCGCGATGGCCGGTGGCAAGTCACAGAGTGCGTCGGACAGCATTCTCAATGCGGGCGGCAAGGACCTGACGACCTCGACGCCCGCCGAGACGCGGCATGGCGACGACTCGAAGCAGCAAAATCCCGTGCTCGTGCCGAATGCGACAACGCAGGCCTCGCCTGACCAACAGGCGCAGCAGGCAGCCGCGCTTTTGGCCGCGACCGACGGCAGCAAGGTCGTCAAGCCGCGCACTGACCCGGACGATGCGCAACGTCTGTCAGAGCTCAAGGAACGTCTCGACAAGATGATCGAAATGAATCCGAAGCTGGCGCAGTTCCGCAACCAGATTCGGATCGACATTACCTCGGAAGGCTTGCGCATTCAGATCGTCGATGCGCAGAACCGTCCGATGTTTGCGAGCGGCAAGGCGGTGCTCGAACCTTATGCGGCGGAAATTCTCGACCAGATCGGCGTGGCGCTCAACGAAGTCGAGAACCATATCTCGATCGCCGGCCATACCGATTCCGCGCCGTATGCGGGTGCCGAGTCAGGGTATTCGAACTGGGAGTTGTCGTCGGAGCGCGCCAATGCAGCACGGCGTGAGCTTGGCGTCGGTGGCCTTGCCGAGCAGAAGGTCCTGCAGGTCCGGGGGCTCGCTGACGCATTGCCGTTGAACAAGGCTGACCCGGCCGAACCGAGCAACCGGCGCATCAGTATTCTGGTGCTGAACAAGCGGACCGAAGACGCGTTCTTCCGTGACGGCGGCCGCACCGACCTCAGTGCCCCGGGACAGATTCCAGGTGCGCTTGGCGCATCGAAGACAGCCACGAGTACGTCGGCAACGGTCGACCATCCGAACCTTGCTACGAATGGAGCGATTTCGCCGAGTCTGTCGACACCGAAGCCCGCACCGACAGCCTCTGTGACACCCTCGCCGGCGTCGTCAAAGCCTTCGACGCCATCGGCACCCAGTGTCGCTGTCGCGAACGCTCCTGAGTCGCCGGAAGCCGTGGTGGCGCGAATCAAGGTGGCGGTTAGTGGGGGCGCCGTGACACCGACGCCCGCCTCAGGCAAGACGAGTGCGGGGGGCGCCATCGGGGCGCCGGGGAAAACAGGCGCAGCGGTGGCCACGACGGCGGTCATGACCAACCAGCCGGCTCATGCGGAAAGCGGTGCGGGTCAGTAAGCGGCGATCTGCCATTACAATAGCGGCCTTTGCGCCGCGCGCGCCGCTCTCCTCTTGCCTCGCATGCCGACGAACCTGGTCATCCAGAGCGCCACGCCGCTCGACGAAGCGCACCTCAAACCCCTGACCGCCCTCGCGCGCGGCGTGTCAGCCGGCCTCGTAGATCCGTGTGCGCTGCGCGTGGTTAACGCGCAGCCGACACAACGGCCCGACATTGAGATCTATTGCGAGACCCATCGTCTCGACTTTGCCTATGTCCCCGCACAGTCGCTGTCGGCGTTCGGCCTGGTCGCAATGGATATGGACTCGACCCTGATCACGATCGAATGCATCGATGAAATCGCCGACTTCTGCGGCCTCAAGGCCGAGGTCGCAGCAATCACCGAGGCCTCGATGCGCGGCGAGATCCGTGACTTCAACGAAAGCTTGACCCGTCGCGTGGCACTCCTCAAGGGCCTCGATGCGAGTGCACTCGAACGTGTCTATGAAGAACGGTTGAAGCTCTCGCCGGGTGCAGAGCGTATGCTGGCCGGCGCACGTGCGGCAGGCTTGAAGACGTTGCTCGTCTCGGGGGGATTTACCTTCTTCACCGAACGGCTCAAGGAGCGTCTTGGCCTCGACTACGCGCGCGCGAACACGCTCGAGATTGTCGACGGCAAGCTGACGGGCCGCGTGCTCGGCGAGATCGTCAACGCCGACGTCAAGGCGCGCACCCTGCTCGAAACCTGCAACACGCTCGGCTTCGCCCCAAGCCGCGCGATTGCGCTCGGCGATGGCTCGAACGATCTGAAGATGATGGCCGAGGCAGGTCTCTCAGTCGCCTTCCGTGCCAAACCCGTCGTCCGCGCGGCGGCGAGCGTCGCATTCAACTACGTCGGACTCGATGGCCTGCTCCGCTTGTTTGTCTAGGCGCGACGGCGGCCCAGCAAATCCAGGTAGACGTCGAGCGAGCGCTGAACCGCTTCAGCGACCAGCCGGGACATGCCGTCATAGTGGCCTGTGACACAGGCCTTATCCAGCATATCTTAGTAGCTCAGGCGATCTTCCTTGCGAATGATCGCTGGCGGATAGCCGGCCTTCATCAATTCGAAGTTGAGCAACAGCCGACCCGTACGGCCTTTGCCATCAATGAACGGATGGATCTTGACGAAGCGCGCATGCAATTCGGCTGTACGTTCGACCGTGCTCATCTACTCGGCTTGCTCGCTCCAGGCGAGCAGCGACCACATCGCCTCATCGACATGATGCGCATCTGGCGGCGTGGTGCTCGCACCCGAGATCACCACGTTTTCACGGCGATACCGTCCGGCTTCCCGGTCGTCGATCCCCTTGAGCACGAGACTGTGGATGTTCTTGATCTGCCATTGCGTCAACGCATCCTTGCGGGTCACGATCTCCTCGACATAGAGAATCGCATCGCGATGATTCGTCGCCTCAAAGTGCTCGGGCAGGGACTTGCCGCCGATCGTAATCCCTTCAAGCACCACCTTGGTTTCCCGCAGGGTCAGGGTCTTGCCCTCGATGGCGTTTGAATGATAAGTCCATTCGAGCGACAGCTTCTCGCAGCGACGCCACCGTGTGTGCAGGCAAGGGTCGCGCCGCGTTCAGTTCGATCTTGTCATGTTCGACCTTGGCGAGCAGTGCCTGCAGTGAGCTGT
>JAMFSK010000187.1 GCA_026225235.1 Burkholderiales bacterium | reverse complement strand
GAGCCACCCCAGACGGCCGGGACGGCTGATCCCACGCGCTTCGATAACATTTGCATGACTTGCTTGCCTCTCTTTCAAAGTAAAACGTGCTGCCGCATTGTAGAACGCGATGATGACGCCCAATCGTCGCGCTACATGCTCCGGTGTTTTCGCCGGGTCAGACACGACGGCCAGCGAGATTCGTCATCTGCGTGCCGCGCGCTCACCGTACAATAACGTGCATGAACCGCCTCTCTCTCCGCCTCGTATCGCTCGCGCTTTTCGCCCTGCTCTGCGCGACGCTGACCTATTGGATCATCACGCTGATGCAGCATCCGGCTGCACCGTCGCCCGCCGCGATCGCGCAGGTCGAGCCGAGCGCGGCCGACGCCGCGCAACTCTTCGGCAGCCAGCCGACGCACACCACGCAGATCCAGTTGGTCGGCGTGCTCGCCATCAGCGCGCGTGAAGCCGCAGCGATCGTCAGCTATGCGGGCGAGCCGCCACACGCAATCGCGCTTGGCCAGTTGGTCGGCGGCGGTTCGACGCTCAGCGAAGTGCGTTCCCGTTCGATCATCATCGATCACAACGGCACGAAGACCGAGGTCACGATGCCGGCCAATGCACCCGGCCCGACGATCTGGGTTCACTAAGTCCGGGGCCGCCAGGCCCGGATCCATCCAGCATCGGCCCCATCCAGCATCGGCCCACTCGCTCCGGATCGGCCGCGGATCAACTCGCGGCTTGCGTCCGCTCAACCGCGCAGCTCACTGCACCAGCTGATTCAGCTCGATGATCGGCAGCATCACGGCCAGCACGATCACCAGCACCATGCCGCCCATCGCGAGAATCAGCAGCGGTTCGAGCAGGCTCGTCAGGAACATCGTACGGCGTTCGAGTTCCATCGATTCGCCCGCGGCCGCGCGGTCGAGCATGGTCGTCACGTCGCCGGTCGCTTCGCCTGAGCGAATCAGATGCACCAGCACCGGCGGAAAAGTCCGTGTGCCCGCGAGCGCGCGCGACAGCGACGTGCCCTCGCGCACCCGCACGATTGCATCGTCGACATTGGCCCGCATCGCCGCATTGTTCAAGGTCTCGCCCGCCGCCTGAAGCGCTCGCAAGATCGGCACGCCAGCTGCGGTGAGGATCGCCAGCGTGCTGGCAAAACGCACCGTGTTATAGCCGCGCACCAGCTTGCCCGCGAGCGGCGCCGTCAGCAGCCAGCGATGAAACGCCAGTTTGGGCCCCGGCTGCGCGAGCACGCGTCGCGTCAACCAGCCGAGCACGACGACCACGATCAGCGCGATCCACCAGTCATGTCGGACATAGTCTGAGAGCGCCATCATCATCACCGTGATCAGCGGCAGCGCCTGCTTGGTCGTGGCAAAAACACTGACCACTTGTGGCACCACATAACTGAGCAGGAACGACACGATCGCAAACGCGATCAGGGTGACGATGCCCGGATAAGTGAAGGCGAGCACGATCTTCTGCTTGAGTGCATTGCGCTGCTCGATATAGTCGGCAAGCCGCGTGAGCACGATGCCGAGCTTGCCGGTGTGTTCGCCCGCCGAGACAAGCGCTCGGTAGATCTCGGGGAAATCGCGCGGATGCTGAAGCAACGCGCCCGCGAGCGATTGGCCGCCGAGCACCTCGGCGCGGATCGCCGCCACCAGTTCGCGGACATACTCGCGTTCGGCCTGATCGGACAGCACAGCCAACGCCTCGTCGACCGGCAGGCCCGCGACCATCAGACTGGCAAGCTGGCGCGTGAACAAGGCCTGCTCGCGCTGCGAGAAACGTCGCCCGAACGCGAGCTTTTCACTGCGCGCGCCGCGCGCGCGCTGGCCCGCAGGCTCGACTAGGACCGGCGTCAGGCCCTGCGTGCGCAACTGGCCGCGCGCGCTGCGTGCCGTGTCGGCTTCAATGACGCCCCGTTGTGCCTTGCCCGCCGGGTCGAGTGCTTCAAAACGGAAGGCTGGCATCAGTCGCCGCCGGTGACGCGGATCACTTCTTCGAGCGACGTGAAGCCTTGCTCGATCCAGCGATCGGCATCTTCTCGCAAGGTGCGCATGCCGTTCTTGCGGGCCGCCGAAAGGATGTCGGCGTCGGCCGATTGCGCATGAATCTGCGCGCGGATCGGTTCGTCAATTGTCAGCAATTCATACACCCCGCGTCGCCCCGCATAACCCGAGCGTCCGCAGGCGTCGCAGCCGACCGGATGCCAGGTGCCGTCGTGCTCGACCTTGCAGACGGGACAGAGCCTGCGCACCAGCCGTTGGGCCAGCACGCCGAGCAGACTCGAGGCGAGCAGGTAAGGTTCGACGCCCATGTCGGTCAGCCGCGTCACGGCCGAAGCGGCGTCGTTGGTGTGCAACGTGGCGAGCACCAGATGGCCCGTCAACGATGCCTGCACGGCGATCTGCGCGGTCTCGAGGTCGCGGATTTCGCCGATCATGATGATGTCGGGATCCTGCCGCAGGATCGAACGCAGGGCGCGCGCGAACGACATGCCGATGCGGTCGTTGACCTGCGTCTGGCCGATCCCTGTCAGGTCGTATTCGATCGGATCCTCGACCGTCATGATGTTGCTCGTCTCGGTCTCGAGCCGCGAAAGCGCCGCATATAGCGTGGTGGTCTTGCCCGAACCGGTCGGCCCGGTCACCAGCACGATGCCGTGTGGACGCGAGATCAGCTTGTCAAATTTGACCTGAGTGTCGGCGGCCATGCCCAGCGCTTCGAGATTCAGGCGCTGCGAATCCTTCTCGAGCATCCGCAACACGGCCCGTTCGCCATGACCGGTTGGCAGCGTCGAAACCCGAACGTCAACGGGGCGTCCGCCGACGCGCAGCGTGATCCGGCCATCCTGCGGCAAGCGTTTCTCGGCGATATCGAGCTGGGCCATGATCTTGATCCGCGAGATCAACGCGCCATGCAGCGCCTTCTTCGGGCGCACCACGTCACGCAGTGTGCCGTCCACGCGAAAGCGCACGACGGAGGCTGTTTCAAACGGTTCGATATGGATGTCCGAGGCGCCTTCGCGTGCCGCCTGCGTGAGTAGCGCGTTGATCATCCGGATGATCGGGGCATCGTCTTCGGACTCGAGCAAGTCCTCGATTTCGGGGATGTCCTGCATCAGCCGCGAGAGATCGACTTCGCCCTCGACCTCGCCGACGACCTGCGCCGCGCTGCCGTCCTGGCGCGCGTAAGCACTGCTGATGGCGAGCGCGAGTTCGGCCGCGTCGATCTGCACGAGCCGCAGCGCGCCAAAATTGCGCGCCACTTCGGCGACCGCGGCGGCCGGCGTGCGGTCGCTAACCCAGACTTCGAGCCCGTCGGCATGTTGATGCGCGACAAGAATCTGGCTGTTGCGTGAGAAACCATACGGCAGCGTGCGCGCCGCCAGGGGTGACGGCGGCTCGATGCTGCGCGCCGAGGCGCTGCCGGGCAAGGGCATCGAACCGGGCACAGGATGCGAGGCCGCTGCGGACGGCCCGACCGACGCCTGCGAACCCGGTGAACTACGCGCAACTGGCGTCATGGTGTTTCTCCGAAGCGTACTTACTGCCCGCTCGTATTCGGCGCGGGCGAAAGCGGCATGACTTGGGTCGCGCCACCCGGCACCGGGCTCGACACGGGCGGCTGAGGTTGCACGCCACCCGGGAATCCTTGCTGGCCGACACCGGGCTGCCCGTTTGTTTCACCTCCCGGCTGCCGATAGAGCTGCGAACTCGACACACCGTTCGGCATGCTCGGCGAGACGGTTGTCCCTTGAGACACCGGCGCGCCCAGCTGGTTCGGATTGCGTTCGGCGGGCACGAGCGAGCCGGTGCCGTTCGGACCGAGCGCGGGCACAGTCGGCGTGTTCTTGTCGACCGTCAGCCAGTTATCCGACTGGAACTGGTTGGTCTGCGCGCGCATGTATTCGTAGCGGTCGAGCGAAATCGACTGGCTCTGATTCGCATCGCGCACGATGACCGGGCGCAGGAAGACCATCAGGTTCGTTTTCGCGCGCGACTTGTTTTCCGAGCGGAACAGCGCGCCGATCAGCGGGATGTTGGCAAGGTAAGGCACCTTGCTGTCGCCATCCGAATATTGGTCCTGAATCAGGCCCCCGAGGACGATGATCTGGCCGTCGTCGGACAAGACCGTCGATTGAATCGAGCGTTTATTGATGGTCGCACCAGACGACGCGGTCTCGGTACCCGACACGACGCTCGAGCTCTCGGTATAGATCTGGATCTTGATCACGCCGTTCTCCGTGATCTGCGGCTTGACGTGCAGCGTGATGCCGACGTCCTCGCGATCGAAAGTCTGGAACGGGGTGACGGTCGCAGTCGTGCCGGTCTGCGCATACGAGCCGGTGACGATCGGGATGTTCTGGCCGACCACGATCTTCGCTTCCTCGTTATCGAGCGTGATCATGTTCGGTGTCGACAGCACATTGACGTTGCCGAGATTGTCGAGCGCCTGCAACAACGCCCCGAGCGCGAGCGCGCCGCCGAAGCTGTGCAGCAGGCCAAGGTTCAAACCTTGCGCCGGTGCCACCAGGGAAGACGGGTTGGCTTTGCCGAGATACGCGCCGGCGGTCAGGTCGACGATGTTCGAGCCGCCCGTGCCGAAGTTGGTCCCGGCAAAACCGGCCGTCGAGCTCGTATTGCCGATCAGGCCCTGCCACTGCACGCCCAGCGCAGCCGAGGTCGTGGCCGACATTTCGACGATCAGCGACTCGATATAGACCTGCGCGCGACGCTGGTCGAGCTGGTCGATCACATTGCGCAAATTCCGGTAGACCGCGTCCGGCGCCGTGACGATCAGAGAATTGGTCGGCGCGTCAGCCTGGATGATGCCGCCGCCCTGGTTGTCGTCCGACCCGTTGCCGCTGTCCTTGCCACTGCCAAGCAGACCGCTCTGGCTGCCGCTGCCCGAACCGCCGCCATAGCCGCCGCCCGAACCGGAAGACGAGGTGCCAAGGCCCGAGGGCAGGGGGGAGCTACCGCTCGAACTGCCGCTCGAGCCGTTGCCGCTGCTCGACATGCCGCCGTTGTTCTGGTTGAAGCTGTCCTTGCTTGCGCTGCTGGACGACGAATCGTTGCCGCCGCCCTGGCCCATCATCGCGCGCAGGGTTTTCGCCAGGGTCGTGGCGTCAGCGTTGCGCAAGGGCACCACGTGGATATTGCCGGGTTCCTTGGTCGCCGAATCGAGCTGCGCGACGAGGTGGCGAGCGGTATCCATGCGGGCGTTGTTGCTAGTACGCAGCATCAATGAATTGGTGCGCGGGTCGGCCAGTACCGAGACCTTGAGCGTGGCATCGGTATTACCGACCGAACCCGGGTCGAGCAACTTGATCAGTTCCGCGGCAAGTTCGACCGCGTTGGCATTCTTGAGCGGGATGACCGACACATCGGGTGTATTCGCCGAGCCGTCGATCCCCGCGATGACTTCGGCGATGCGCCGCACATTATCCGCATAGTCAGTCACAACCAGCGAGTTGTTAGCCGGGTAGGCTGCAATCGTGTTGTTGGGCGTGATCAGCGGGCGCAGCACCGGCAGCAGATTGTTGGCCGATTCGTGGTGCAGCTGGAACACCTGGGTGATGACAGAGTCCCCGCGTGCAACCGGCGCATTACCGACATAGGTCGGCACACCCTGCAGTTTGGCGTCGGCCTCGGGCACCACCTTGAGCACCCCATGGTCGGTCACCATCGCGAAGCCCTGCATGCGCAGCGCCGAGGTCAGGATCTTGATTGCCTGGTCCTCCGGCACCGGCTGTTCGGATACCAGATTGATTTGCCCCTTGACGCGCGGGTCGACCAGGATCGTCTGGCCGGTGGCGGCGCCGATCGCCTTGGCAATCTGGTCGATATCCGCATTGACGAAATTCAACGTCACAGCGGCGTGGGCCACGCTTGCCGAGAATAACCCCGTCAGCACAAGCGCACGAACCAGCAAATTCGCGGCAAACAGTTTTCTAGTCATGGATCATCTGGAAATTGCGGGGCTTCCCTACGTCTGCCGGATTCAGCGGGGGCGGCCAGTCTTGCCGTTTTCCGCTTTGCGCGAAAACCGAACATTAGCAGCTTTTCGATACGAAATCGCTCGCTGTCGAGCGTTCGAATGCGCGTGTAAAACCTTTGTTAGCTGCATCTTGCGGTCAAGGGTGAAGCGGTCCAGAAGAATACTTCCCGACTATGACAAACAAAACTCAGTCGCACGCTTTTGTGCGCTGGCGTGCAGTACGCGTCACACGACGCAGGTATCATGAGCCCGGCCCGAACCTGCGCGGACGTATCCTGCCGTGCGCATGGCCTTAACGCGACCGAGTCGCCGCCCATGAAAACCCTGATCGCCACTGCCGCCGTCTTGTGCTTGTCGTACGCCCTGCCTGCCCAGGCGGACTGTTTCGACTCGGCCGCCTCGTATCAACATGTGAACGCCTACGTGCTGCGCGCGATCGCTTGGCAAGAATCTCATAATCACGGCGACGCGATCCACAAGAACGACAACGGTACGACCGACTATGGGCTGATGCAGATCAACTCGGTCCATCTGTCCGCGCTCTCGCAATACGGCATCTCGTCCGATACGCTGATGGAGCCCTGCAAGAACGTCTACATCGCGGCGTGGCATCTGCGCCACCAGATGAACAAATACGGCAACACCTGGCAGGCAGTCGGTGCGTATCATTCAGCGACCCCTGCCTTGCGCGATGCGTATGCCAAGCAGATCGTCGCGATCCTCGAGAAATGGAACATCGTGACGGTCCAGCACTGAGCGAGCGGGCAGGCCGCACACCGTGACCGCGTGCGCTCGTGCGCACCGCGACTGTTACGATGTATTTCCTTTTCAAGTACCGATTCGATGACTGCCCATCCTTTGCCTGTCACGGTGATCTCCGGTTTGCCCGGCACCGGCAAGCGCGCCCTGCTCGATCATCTGATGGCAAGTGCAGGCGAACGCCGCGTTGCCCTGGTCCAGATGACGGACGACATGCCGCGCGCGGAACTGATCCGTCTGGCTGAAGCCAACCAGACCGATGTGATCGTGATCGACGCGGCGACGACCACCGAACCGATGTCGATCGCCGAATCGCTCCTCGAGGACGAAGACGGCCAGACGCTCGAAGATTTCGTCACGATCGACACCATGGTGACGATCGTCGAGGCCGCCTCGTTCCTTGACGAACTCGCCCGCGCCGACGGCCTCCACGAGCGCGGTCTGGCCGGCGACGAGGATGACCGCACGCTCGGAGAACTTTTGATCGAGCAGGTCGAGTTTTGCGACGTGCTCGTCATCGACTCCCCGGAAACGCTCGATCCGACCGCTCTCGAGCGACTGCGCGCAGTGCTCTCAAAAATCAATCCCCGTGCCGAACAGGTCGTGGCCCAGCCAGCGCATGTCGAGCCCGATACCCTGCTCGACACCGGTCGCTTCGACTTTGAAGGTGCGGCGTCCGCACCGGGCTGGCTCAGTGCGCTTGATCATCATGACTCTAGCTTCACGGAGTCGACTGTATCCGGCGCCGGTGTCTTCGTTTATCGAGCGCGCCGACCGTTTCACCCCGCACGCTTTTTTGCACTTCTGCATCAGGAATGGCCGGGCATCGTGCGCAGCAAAGGGTTGTTCTGGCTCGCGACACGCAACGACATGGCGGGCACCGTCTCGCAAGTCGGGGGCAGCTGCCGTCACGGCCCTGCCGGCTTCTGGTGGGTCGCCCAACCCGCCGAGGAATGGCCCGACGATGAGGCTTTCAAAGCCGAGATCGCTCACGACTGGTTCAGCTCACTCGATTCGCACGGCCACGAGACCGTTGGCGACCGGCGCCAGGAACTCGTCATGATCGGCCTCGATATCGATCGCGACGCGTGGCAGCACAAGCTCGATGCATGCTTATTAAGCGAGGCCGAGTTTGCATCAGGACAGCAAGCGTGGAAGTTGTTCGAGGATCCGTTTCCGCAATGGGATGAAGATCACGATCACGAACATGGGGGTGAGGACGATGACTCGCATGGTCACGGGGACCATCACGACCATCCGCACTGAGTGCAGGGGTGACTACCCCCTGACCGCTTGCGAAAAAAACCCGCCGTCAGGGCGGGCTATCTCGCTGGCCGGTCAGGGTTGACCGCTCGAGCTGAGTCGCTCGATCGCGCGGACGATTTACTTCTTGTTATTGACCGCGTCCTTGAACGCCTTGCCAGCGGTAAACTTGACCGTCTTCGCCGCCGGGATCTTGATGGTTTCGCCCGTCTTCGGGTTGCGGCCGGTGCGCGCTGCACGCTTGCCCGAGCCAAAGCTGCCGAAGCCGATCAGTTGCACGGCGTCGCCCTTCGACACAGCCTTCTTGACCACGTCGAGCAGTGTGTCGAGCGTCTCGCCAGTTTGTGCCTTGCTGGCGCCGGTTTGGGCGGCGACGGCGTCGATCAGTTCCTGTTTATTCATGGAAGTCCTTTCTGAGTTAGGTTTAAACCAACAGCACGATCGCGCCGATTATACGTTCGCGATCCGCGTCGTCGAGTGGTCAGCCCCGCCAGTAAAGGCGCCAAGGGTACCGACCGTACTTGCAAAACCACGCGAACACTCGTCGCGCGGCCATGATACCCCAACGCAAAGCCAGTAAACACGGGGGTTTGCGGGATTTTTACAAATTAGAGCGATGTCCAAGCAAACCCTGTCTGATCCGGGCAACCCGCCTGAACCCCTTGCTGGGCCTGCCTCAGCGCCCGATCAGCAAGGGCCCGCGAGGGCCGTCGCACCGCTCGATGCGTCTTCATCTGTGCTCGATACCGAGGACTGGCGCGCCCTGTGGCGGTGTCGCACACAGTTCACGAGCCTCGAGACCTGCCTTGGACCCGCGACGAATTTTCTCACTGCGTGGCAAGCCTGGCGCGACGATGACCCCTCGCAACGGTGCGATAGATTGCACTTCGTTTCGATTGAAAGCCAGCCCGCCGCATGGAATCGGGTGAATGAAAAACACGCGATCGAATCGTTGGGCGATGCCGCTAAAGACATACACGCGAACGCATTCATAGAGCCTCCCGCTGACACACTCACCAGCGCGCCAGGCTCGATTTTGTCTGGTCCGCTGGCGCGAGCATTGCTAACAAAGTGGCCGTTGGCCGTGAAGGGTCTGCACCGGCTCGAGTTCGAACAGGGCAAGGTTGTTTTGACCCTCGTCTTTGATACGCTAGCCGAATCGTTAAGCGCACTCTGGCTGCGAGCGGATGTCATCTTTCTGAACGATGCCGCTGCAGTCGCGCAAGGTCGCATCGACGCTGCGGCACTCGCGAAGGGCGTCGCACGACTGGCCGGCGAGTCGGCAAGGCTCGTCTGTTCAACACCGGGTCCGGCCTTGCAAGCGAGCTTGATCACGACGGGTTTTGTCTTCGACGAGTATCCGGAAGACACCCATGGGGCCCATGTGACGCGAGGCCGATTCGCGCCGCGTTGGCGTGTTCGCCGTCATGAGCCACCCCTCCCGGAACATTCCATCGGGCTGCATCAACCGCTCGAAAAATCGCTAAAGAATAATCTTCCGGTGAGCGAGTCTCGACATCCAGCCGACCGCGAGGGACTACCCGCTCGAGCCCTGCCTGCGAGCACGATGACTCGGTCTGCTGACGCAATGATCATCGGCGCAGGCCTTGCCGGATGTGCTCTCGCTGAACGACTCGCCTCGAGGGGCTTGAGTCTCGTTTTGATCGATGCATCGGACGGCCCGGCAATGCACGCTTCAGGCAATCCGGCGGGCGTGTTCCATCCTTTGATTGCGTCCGACGACAGTCTCGCCGCACGTGCCACACGAGCGGGTTTCCTCTATGCACTAACGCACTGGAAAGCGCTCGAAGAACAAGGCTTTGGGTTCGACTGGCGTGCCGACGGGCTGGTGCAGGTCGCCACTAACTCCGAGGAACAAACGGCCTACGAGGAGGCCGTGCGCGCTCTCGGTTTTCCGAAAGCTCTCGTTCAATATGTATCAACAGAAGATGCATATACGAGACTCGGTGCCATGCCCGCCTACGGGGGACTGTATTTTCCTCACGGTGGGATGCTGGACCCGGCATCACTATGCCGTGCCCAACTTGCCTATGCGCAGTCGAATACTTCCTTGATCCCCTGTTTCGCCTGCTCCGTTGCAAAACTGGAGCGAAGCGGCGGACTCTGGCATGCGATCGATCAGCGTGGCAGCCTCATCGCTTCAGCACCCATCGCGATCGTCGCGAATGCCGCCGGCGCCTCGACGCTGGCATCACTCGACTACGCGCCTACGCGATCAGTCCGAGGCCAGCTCACCTGGCTCGAACCCGCTCCCGCGCCGGCCCTTCGGTATCCCCTGATTGGCGATGGTTATGTACTTCCGATCGATACACACCACTCCGATGCCAGACAACTGACGGGCGCGAGCTATGAACTCGACGATGCCGATGCGCAGCTGCGTGCGAGCAGCCAGTTGGATAACCTCGAGCGCCTCGGCAGGCTTCTTCCCGACACTGCCGCGTCGCTTCATCCCGATTCATCCAACTGGCCGCTGAGCGGACGCGTCGCATTCCGCTGTGTCACGAGCGACCGTATGCCGATGATCGGTCCTCTTGCTGACGAGTCTTCAGCACGTGAACAGGCCACCCGTCTCAGCGGTGCCTGGCCGCTCGACCTGCCGCGCATGGAAGGTCTTTATGGCGCTTTTGCTTATGGCTCTCGCGGGCTGATCTGGGCTGCACTCGGCGCCGAGATGGTGGCCTCGCAGATCCTGGGGGAACCGCTGCCGGTGACGCGCAGCATCGCAGACGGACTGGATCCTGCACGCTTCCTTCTCCGTGCATTGAGGCAACGTGAAGTCGGTCGAAAGCCCGTCTGAACACGCTTCAGCCCGTACATTAGCCAGGGCGAACACGAGAAAAATCCCTGCGGAAAAGTTATCCACTGCAGGCTGTTGATAAGCAGGGGATAGGGCCGCCGGATTGGCTGTGGACGGATTGGGCATAACTGACCGACCCGTCGAAACCGGGCGCAAGTTCTCCCGAGTTCCGGCGCGTGCTCCACTCCTCGCACACTGCCTTATTCGTTCTGCAAACACTTGATCTCACTGAAATAAAGCAGCTTATCCACAGAAATCGTTGCCCCTTGTTAACTTCTACTATGTGTATACACAGAAAGCGTTAACAGACCTAAAGACCCACCTGCCGGACCGCTCCCGCAAGCAAGATCGTTCGCACAAGCTATGGCACAATGCCCGAGCTCTTTTGCTGGCGCGTGATACGCCAGCCATCCCGAACGCCGCGTCCCCGCGCACGTCAAACAGCTCGATGGCCGGCCTTCCCGCCGCGCTTCAGGGCGTTTCAATCTTGCAAGGTGCCGCCCGTGTCCGCCGACGCGGCGGCAATACGCCGAGCCGTATAACAGGGAATGCCCCTATGCATGGTGAGCTCCGACTTCGTCGGGCACGATGCAGGCCACTCCCGCCGGACGTTCACAGGCATGCGCGATGCGCATCAGGCATCGACGCCGCGCCGTTCCGGAATGCATCCCAGACTGGAGGAAGTACTGACAATGAAGTCCGCATTTGCGTTTCTGCCCGCATGGCCATTCACTGCGGACATCGCGTTGTGGGTCGGTTTGACCCTCGTCGCTGCCGGACTCTGTGGGGAATTGTGCTGGCGCGCATGGCGCGTACCGCGACTGATCGGCTATGGCGTGATCGGACTGGTCGCCGGCCCGGCGGGGCTGGGTCTGATCGATTCCGCCTTGGCCGAGGACGCCCGTCTGTTAATGGATATTGCAATCGGCCTGCTGTTGTTCGAGCTCGGCAGTCGGGTGAGTCTGCGCTGGATCCGGATGAACCCCTGGCTTGTCGCAATGAGCGTGTGCGAATCGGCACTGACCTTCATTGCAGTCTGGTTCGCACTTCACCTATTGCATGTCTCCGCGATGACCTCATCCGTCGCGGCATCAATCGCGATGGCGACCTCACCGGCGATGGTGATTCAGCTCAGGGCGGAGCTCAAGAGTCAGGGCCAGGTCACCGAACGGCTCATGACCTTGAGCGCACTGAACAGCATGTACGCGGTGGTGGTACTCAAGCTTCTGTCCGGCTGGCTGCATCAGGAGTTCTACGGCAATGTCTGGGCGACGATCATCCAGCCTCCATTTTTTATCATCGGCTCGCTGCTGTTGGCGTGGTTGCTTGCAGCAAGTTGCAACTTCTTTTTCCGGCGCGTGAGCATTGCTGACGAGCACTCTTTCGTGACGCTGTTCGGCCTGATCCTGCTGGCGATCGCGATCGCGCATATGCTGAAGCTGTCGACCATCATGGCGCTGCTTGCCGCAGGGATCATTTTCAAGAATCTCGATCCGAGGCCGCTGCTCTGGCCAACGCATTTTGGTACCGCCGGGTGGTTGCTGACGGTGGTGCTATTCGGCGTGACGTTGCTGTCGTTCGAATGGAAATACATTCCCCTCGGTGGACTCGCCGCGCTTGCACTGATCGGTGCGCGGTTTGTCGCGAAGCTTGCGGGGTCGCTAATTTTCGCGCGCCCAAGCGGACTCGACTGGAAGCAAAGCGCGGCACTGGGCGTGTCGCTGTCGCCCATGTCGGCACTGGCCTTTCTGCTTGTGTCCGACACCTACACGCTGTATCCGAATTTCGATCCCGCCTTGCGTGCGATCGTGATGTGCTCGATCGCCGTGCTGCAACTCATTGCGCCAGTGATCGTCTATCGCGCGCTCGCAGCGGTCAACGAACGCGGTCTATAACAGGATTCAGGCACGTATGGCACTTGAAGCATTCAACCGGTCCGAATCCTTCACATTCGGCGTCGAGCTCGAATTGCAGATCGTCAATCTGCATGACTACGACTTGACCAACGCCTCGTCTGATCTGATGCGACTGATTCGCGAACGCAAGGTCCCCGGCGATATCAAGCCGGAAATTACCGAAAGCATGATCGAGATTGCCACGGGAATCTGCACGACTTACTCACAGGCGCGCGATGAGTTGCGCGTATTGCGCGACGCGCTCGTCTCCGCAGCCGACAAACTCAACGTCGGCTTATGCGGGGGCGGTACGCATACCTTCCAGCAATGGAATGAGAGGCAGATCTTCGATGCGCCGCGTTTCCAATACCTGTCGGAACTCTATGGCTATCTCGCCAAGCAGTTCACCGTGTTTGGCCAGCATGTGCATATCGGATGCCCCGACGCGGACAGCGCCTTGTTCCTGTTGCATTCGATGTCACGCTTTATTCCACATTTCATCGCGCTTTCGGCATCGTCGCCCTACGTGCAAGGCGTCGACACGGGCTTTCACTCGGCACGGCTCAACTCGGTGTTCGCGTTTCCGATGTCGGGTCGCGCACCCTATGTGCTGACCTGGGAAAACTTCCAGGCGTATTTCTCCAAGATGGTCAGTACTGGCGTGATTGGCGGCATGAAGGATTTTTACTGGGATATTCGCCCGAAGCCGGAGTTCGGCACGATCGAAGTCCGCGTGCTCGATACGCCGCTGTCTGTCGACCGCGCCGCCGCGCTGGCCGCATATATCCAGACCCTCGCGCGCTACTTGTTGCTCGACCGGCCGCTCAAGCTGAGCGAAGACGACTACCTCGTGTACACCTTCAATCGTTTCGAGGCGTGCCGGTTTGGCCTTGCGGGGACCCTAGTGGCGCCCGAGACAGGTGAGCGCCGGTCGGTGGCCGACGACGTGCTGGCGACCTTGGAGAAGCTCGCTCCGCACGCCGAGGCGCTAGGTTCGACGGAAGCGCTAGTGGAGATCGGCTCGATCGCGCGCAGTCAGATCAATGATGCGACGTGGTTGCGGGAGACATACCGCCATGGCGGCACGCTTCCGGAAGTCGTCCGGCAGCAGTGCCTGCAGTGGCGTGCCTGAAAGTCGGCGTGGCGGGCTGCGGTAAGGGGAGGCCGCTACCCGCGCGTTCCGGTTCCGTGCGGGTTTCGGTCTCGCAAGCGGAGGAAAATGAACGCCCGTGCCGGATTTCGGTTCGTCTGAACAGCTTTTCGTCCCCGAGCTTAAGTAAATTTTTTTTAGGCCTTCGGGGAAGAATGTCAGTTGTTTACACGTTTACCGTCTGTCTCGTATGTATACATCATAGTAGTTAACAAGCCTGACCACATTCTGTGGGTAACTCTTTTTTCCCTTGGTAAATCAAGGTGTTCAAGGATGTAGAACTATAGCTATATCGTGGGGACACGATGTCCGTGGCGGTGGACATCTTTTAGCGTTTCCTCACCAAGAGTGGGTTATCCAGAAACTGTCCCCTGTTAACTGGCAGCTTATCCCCCGGTTATTCACATGGGCCTGTGGATAAAGGCACTGAAATGTTTTTAAGACTCGCTTAGAATGTTGAAAAAATGAGAAGCGGGTTCGACGCAAATGACCAAAGTAGCGCAAGTGCTGGACGAAGTGGCTTTATACGGGGATCACCCGGCCGATCGTATTACGCAGGGTCTGCTGCGTTTGAATACGGCGATGCGCAATCGTGCGTGGAATTGGGCCGAAAGTGCGGGACTGACGCCGACACAGGGCGAGATCCTGATGTTGCTGATGCAGCGCAAGAAGCCCCTACGCCTTAACGATATCGCGCGCGAAACGGCACTGACGGCGGCGACCACCAGCGATGCGGTCAGCACGCTTGAAGAAAAGGGTTTGCTCGAAAAGCGGCGCGCACTCGACGACCGTCGCGCGCTGGCCGTCAAGCTGACCCCGCGAGGCCGCACGGCTGCCAAGCGGGCCGCGCAGTGGCCCGGTTTTGTGTCCGGGGCGCTGAGCGCTTTGCGCGATGACGAGCAGACCGCGGTGTATAGCGGGTTGTTCAAGCTGATCCGGGAACTCGAGATTCGCGGCACCATGCCGGCTCACCGGATGTGCGGCACTTGCCGCTGGTTTGAGCCCGCGAACGCGGATGGCGCCCGGCGTGGCACGCGTGCCAAGGTCGCAAAGCCGGATAGTTTCCGCTGCGTGACGCTTGACCAGGCGCTGGATCGCAGCACGCTGCGTCTCGATTGCCTTGCCTATGAAGCCGGTGATGTCGGTACGCACGCGCGCAACTGGAAACTCCTCAAGCAGATTTAAGCGATGTCAGCAGGCGTGACGAGATCGAGGGATCGGGTCACGTCTCAGACTTACATCGAGCCACCGATTTCCTTACAGTAATTCGATCCGCGCGTGCCGGCGCGGTGTCGGCAATGCAAAATCAAGCGTGCTATTCTCGATCGACTGTCTTTTGGAAGGCGATTGATCGATGAGCGCGCTGTTTTCCCCGTTGAAATTACGTGATTTGTCTCTCGCGAATCGCGTGATTATTTCACCCATGTGTCAGTACTCGGCCGAGCGGGGTGAGGCAACCGACTGGCATACGATCCATCTCGGTCATCTGGCGCTTTCGGGCGCTTCGATGATGTTGATCGAAGCCACGGCAGTCGAGCCGATTGGCCGGATCACACCGTACTGTCTTGGACTTTGGGATGAGCGCACCGAGCGCGCCCTGGCTGAGACATTGGACGCAGTACGTCGCTACTCGGATATTCGCATTGGCATGCAGCTGAATCACGCAGGCCGCAAGGCCTCGAGCGACGTGCCGTGGCGGGGTGGCAAACGCGTGCCGGTCAGCGATGGGGGCTGGGCCACGGTGGGGGCGTCTCCTGTGCCCTTTACGCCGGGCGATCCTGAATCGCTTGAACTCGATGTGGCCGGCATCGTACGGATTCGCAATGCATTCGTTGCGGCGGCAAAGCGTGCCGATCGGCTCGGCATCGAGGCATTCGAGATCCATGGGGCGCATGGCTATCTGATCCATCAATTCCTGTCGCCGTTGTCGAACCAGCGAAGCGATACGTATGGCGGTTCGCTCGAAAACCGGATGCGCTTTGCGCTCGAAATCTTCGATGCTGTGCGTGCGGCGGTACCGGCTCACAAACCGGTTGGCATGCGGATTTCGGCGACGGATTATGTCGAGGGCGGTTGGGATCTCGAACAAAGCCTGGTATTGGCGAACGCGCTGAAAGCGCGTGGCTGCGACTGGATTGATTGTTCGTCCGGTGGCACATCGCCATTGCAGAAGCTTGTGCCGGGACCGAACTACCAGGTGCCGTTTGCCGAAGCGATCCGGCGTGACACCGGTTCGACCACGATCGCAGTGGGCCTGATCACCGAGTTTGCTCAGGCAGAGCAGATTATCGCTTCGGGGCAAGCGGATCTCGTCGCCCTTGCGCGCGCGGTGCTCTACGATGCGCGCTGGCCGTGGCATGCCGCGGCGGCGTTGGGTGCACAGGTCGATGCGCCACCGCAGTACTGGCGTGCTCTGCCACGCGAAGCGGGCGCCGTGTTTAGCGACCATATTGCAGGCACGCGTTGAACTTGCGCGCGCGCAACGGTACGATGCCGCTGCAAGCGCGCGGTGGTCTCATCGGTGCGCGTTTTTTACGCGTCGTTTCAAAAGGAATGGTCGATGACTTCACGCAGGATTGTCGTGCGTCGCTCAGGTGTGCATGGCAAAGGCGTGTTCGCCGCTTCGCGCATCGCCTCAGGTGAGCGTCTGCTCGAGTACAAGGGCGAACGGATATCGTGGAAAGAGGCCTTGCGCCGTCATCCGCATGATCCGGACGACCCGCACCACACGTTCTATTTCGCGCTCGATGGCGGGGACGTGATCGATGGCAAGGTAGGCGGTAACAGTTCGCGCTGGATCAATCACTCTTGTTCGCCAAACTGCGAAGCCGAAGAGATCGATGGCCGAGTGTTCATTCTTGCTGGCCGCACGCTCAAGAAGGGCGAAGAGCTGTTCTATGACTACGGGCTCGTGGTCAACGCGCGTTATACGAAAAAGCTCATGCGTGAATACGAGTGCCGGTGCGGCGCCAAGAATTGCCGTCACACGATGCTCGCGGAAAAGAAGAGTCGCAAGAGCGCCAAGGCGGCCTGAGGGTTGCGCTGACGTTCAGGCTGAAGGTCCGATTCTGAGGCCGAATCGGAAGGCGAGTGGCCTCAGGCTTTGGTGCTCGACACGCGCTGCGTGCCCGGCGTGCTTGATGAGATGAGCGGCAGGCGGATCACGAAGCGCGAGCCGCCGCCTGTTCCGTCCTCATAGTGAATCGTCCCGCCGTGCAAGACGACAATATCGCGGACGATCGCGAGGCCCAGGCCGGCACCGCCGTCTGACTCACCGTGGCCGTCGCCCCGAAAAAACCGCTTGAAGAGTTCGGCGCGCATCGACAGCGGCACGCCCGGGCCATTGTCTTCGACGACAAGTTCAGCCAAAGAAGCCCCGCTCGCGTCGAGATGCCGTGACACGGTGATCGTGATGCGGCCATCGTCGAGCCGATAGGGCGGCACATATTTGAGTGCGTTGTCGATCAGGTTCGCGAGGACTTCGCTGAGCAGCACGGGGTTGCCGGTCACGATCAGACGCTCGACGACAGTCGTTGGCGGTTGATCATCATCGTCGGCAAAGCCAAGGTCGATATGGCGTGTGATTGCACGCGGCACCCATTCGGCACCCGTTTCAAACGCAAGCTCGGCAAGATTGACGTTCACGAAACGTGCAGTCTGCTCGCCGGGCTCTGCCCGGGCCAGAGACAACAACTGATTCGACAATCTCACGGCACGGTCCGCTGAGGCACGCAGCTCGGCGATGGCAGCCCGTTGCGACACGTCGTCGCGCGCGTTGAAAGCTTGTTCGGCGTGCAACTTGATCGCGGTGAGCGGCGTGCGCAATTGATGCGCGGCGTCGGCAATGAATTTGCGCTGTGCGTCGAGCGCCAGCGTCAGGCGGTCAAGCAAGCCGTTGACCGCACTGGTGAGCGGCCGGATCTCGCTCGGCACAAAGGTCTCGTCGACCGGTTCAAGCGAGGTATGGGTTTGTTGGTTCAGCGAATCGGCCAGTACGCCGAGCGGCCCCAACTGCTGGTTCACGACGCGCCAGACGATGATCGATCCGACTAGCAGCAAGATCACCAGCGGCATCATGATTGCGGTGAGAAATTCCGCGGCAAGTCGATAACGGCGCCCGAAACGCTGACCGACTTCGATGATCAGCGGGCGACCATTGACCCGCGGCGCGAGCACCTGAGCGACACGCACGCTATTGCCGCCGAACGTCGCATCAAACAGCGTGGCGCGGTCCATCCGGCGAACTTCTGTCCCCTCGAGCGGCAGATCGGCGTTGCCCGCGAGTTCGACCTGTCCATCAGAGACCCGATAAACGAGTTGCTCCACAGGGTCAGAAAACATCGCATCGGCAAGCGATGGCACCGTCTCATCGGCGCGGTCGCCCGAGACATGAACTTCCTGCGCAATAGAGGTGGCGAGATCAGACAGCGATCGATCGACGACGCGTTCGGTGTACTGAAGGGCTAGGCCGAACGCGATTAATCCGCTGGCGAGCGCCAGCAAGGAGAAGGGGGCGGCAAGCCGGCGCAGCAGCAAGCGGCGCAGGCTTGGAACCGGACCGCTGCGAGCGGGCATCAAGTCCCGGGTTTAGGAAGCCGGCCGAATTTCTTGGAGCAGATAGCCGAAGCCGCGCACCGTGACGATTTCAACCCGGCAGTTTTCGAGCTTGCGGCGTACCCGATGCACATAGACTTCGATCGCCGTGTCGCCGAGGTCGCCGCCGAAATGCGTGAGGTGATCTTGGAGCTGGGCCTTGCTGACCACGCGGCCATGGCGCAGCAGCAAGAGTTCGAGCACCGCGAATTCACGCGGCGACAACTCGAGCGCCTTTTCGCCATTGAAGATACGGCGGTCGACGCCTGACAGGCGCAAGCCACCCAAGGTGACTTCGGGACGGGGCACATCGTTGTGCGGCCCGCTGCGGCGCATGACCGCGCGAATCCGCGCTTCGAGCTCAGACGGCTCGAACGGCTTGATCATGTAGTCGTCGGCGCCGCCGTTGAGACCTTGCACGCGATCGTGCAGCTCGTCACGTGCCGTCAGCACGATCACGGGTGTGTGGCGGTTGCCTTGCCGGAAACGGGTCAGCAGGGTCATGCCGTCGATACCCGGCAGACCGAGGTCCAGAATCACGAGTTCGTGGCGATTTTGCGTGAGCGCCTGCTCGGCAAAAATGCCGTCGTGAACCATGTCGACGGTAAAGCCAGCCTGTTCGAGGCTGCTTTGGATACCGCGCGCGATCGGGCGGTCGTCTTCAATCAGCAGGAGTCGCATGTCATTCACTCAAGTACAATTTCGGGGATTCTCCCCGGGAACCCGTCGCCCGGGCCGTGCGAAGCATCCGGGAGCCGCGCGACGGTCCTGCTGGGCTTTCGCCGCAACGGCCACTGCAGCCTGCAACGGGCGGCACTATCGACATCGGAGTCGCATGCCCGACATCTCCATGACCGAACTCGAGGCCGCCATCAATTTCTGGCGCTCGCATTCACCGTCGCAGGGCGACGAATTGAAGCTCGGCCGCGAAGCAAATGCGCTCAGCAAACCTTATGCTTTATTGATTGTACAGCGCCGAAACTTCATTCCGCTTACGGAACTTGACAACGCCGCCCGCCTGGCATGGCTCACTTTCGTGGAGCTTTCGCAGCGCGCCGAGAACCCTACTGAGAACCCCACGGGCAAGCCGTCTGCGCCGCGGGGATGAGGTCATTTCTGCGCGCCGGCCGCCGCTTTTTCGATGAATTGTGCGAGCTTGATATCGCGCTGCGTGAGCCCTTCGGCTTCGTGGGTCGACAGGGTGATATCCACCTGACTGTAGACGTTGAACCATTCAGGATGGTGGTCGAGTTCTTGCGCCTTGATCGCCACGCGCGTCATAAAACCAAACGCCGCATTGAAATCCTCGAATTTGAATGACTTGTGCAGGGCGTCGCGCCCGATGACAGGCTCCCAGCCGGGCAACTCCGCCAATAGGGTTTGACGCTCTTCCGCTGTCAGCTTGTTGATCATGAATTGTTCCTCCGCAAGGTTCAAACGTCGCCGTCTTTGAGCCAGCCGGCTCCGGTACCGCGATGAATGATGCCATCGCTGGGGAGCACGTCGCCTGCGCCGTGCGGTGCCGAGGCGGCGGCCTTTGCGAAGACCGGCCCAAGTTCCTGACGCACGGCGTCGAATAACTGTTCGAAGCTATCGATCACGAAATAGGTTTTTTGCACTGTGTCGATCCGGAATTGCGTGTTCACGATGCGTGCGAGGTCGAACGCAAGCCGATTCGGCGCATCGGATTCGAGGCTGTAGATCGATTCGCTACGGCTCGAGGCAATCCCCGCGCCATAGATCTTGAGTCCGCCCGCGGCAGAGTGATCGCGCATCAGGCCAAATTCGACGGTGTACCAGTAGAGCCGCGCGAGCATCGGCAACAGACCGTGCTGGGCGGCCGCGAGGCCTTGCTCGCCGTAAAGCTGCATGTAGTCCGCGAAGACCGGATCGGACAGCAGAGGCACGTGGCCAAACAGGTCATGAAAGCAGTCGGGTTCCTGCAGGTAGTCCAGCTGATCGGGCCGGCGCATCCACCAGGTCACCGGGAAGCGCCGGTGAGCGAGGTGATCGAAAAACACCTCATCGGGCACGAGGCCGGGAACGGCGACGATTTGCCAGCCGGTCGTGGGCATCAACTTGTCGCTCAGCGCAGCGAAATCAGGAATTCGGGCGGGCGCGAGGCCGAGGCGCTCGAGCCCGGTCAGAAAGGGTTCGCAGACGCGGCCGCGAAGCAGGGCGCTTTGCCGGGCATAGAGTTGTTGCCAGACCGCGTGGTCGACAGTCGAATACCGGTCATAGGGTTGGTCGATCGTGAAATCGGCGCGCGTGACGAGCCCGGCATCGAATTGTTCGTGGAGTTTTTCGGTTATGACGGTTGACATGGCGCTTTCCTGGAAGCCGTGATCATGACTGCCAGTGTAGAGCGTCGCTCGCGCGGTTTTGGCGCAACTTGCGTGGTCTTTTGCCCGTTTATGCGATACTGCCGCATCGAAACGTCAAAAAATGCGGAGCACGCTCATGATCGATCTCGACCACTTCGACCTCGCCTTGCTTGAAGTCCTCCAGCGCTATGGCCGGGCGACCCATCAGCAGCTTGGAGAACAGGTGCCGCTGTCTGCTTCGCAGATTGGTCGGCGGCTGCAACGGCTCGAATCGATCGGCGTGATTGACGGTTATCGTGTGGTGTTGCGCCCTGAAACGCTTGGCCTCGGGGTCACCGCTTTTACCAGCCTTAAGCTCAAGCATCACGGGGATTCGGTGATCGATCAGTTCCAGCAACAGATCGAAGTGCTGCCTGAAGTCCTTGAATGCCATGCCGTGGTTGGCGACGCCGATTACCTTTTACGCATCGTGGCGCCGGACCTGAACGCCCTGTCGGCGTTCGTCATGAAGAAGCTGATGCGGGTGCCGGGGGTCGACAGCGTGCGATCGAACATCGTCCTGACGACGTTCAAGCGCTCTGGGCCATTGCCGCTTGGCCACCTGTCGGCGGGTGCGCGCGGCAGCAACGGCGCGACTTGAGGGCGGGAGCGTGAGCGAGAGGCGGGGGTGGGCTGAGGCCCCGACTGCCGGCGGTTCGGGGTTTCTTTCAGGGCATCTTTCGGCGCCTCTGCGCGGACCGCTGCGGTCCTGAGCGCGCAGACATCGTCAGACCTCGTGCCTCAGCGTGCGGGCGGCCAAGCGGCCGCTTCCATTTCCGTGGCGTCCTGCTTGGCCGGGCCCCGGTCGTAGTGCGGATCGAGCAGATCTACATAGGACAGCGAGACGAGATCGCGCTCGGCGACGCCGAGTTTCTCGAACATCTCACGTGCCTCGCGGTAGCCTGATTCTTCATCCTCGTCCTGCGCGAGCACGACTTCCAGTTCGAGGAAGCTGCCTAGCGAGTCGACCTGGTCGAGATGAATCCGGGTGCGACCGACGAGGTAAACCGTCCGTTCCTTTGAGACGATGCCGCGCACTTTGAGCGCCGCGGCCAGCAGCGCTTGCATCGCGTCAGGATCGCTGACCGGACTCTTTTGGTAAAACGAAACCTTCGGGCCGTCCCGGTCGTCGCGCTGGTAAAAAATGAGTTCTGAGCGCTGGCCGTCGTCGAAGCGGCGCAGTTTGAGGCGTCCTGAGGCGACTTCGAAGAACGTGTCGTCCTGACGAAAATGCATCGGGTCGTGTTCGGCCAGGGCAGCGGCGCGCTCGCGCAAGCCGTCGTAGTCGCGGGCGTGTGCCTTGATCTCGATATTGCGTGCCATGAAGTTCTCCCAGTCAGCGAACAGCTAGTGTACAGAATTGACTGTGACGCCACTGTGCGAGCCGGCACGCATCGGGTTGTCCAAATCGCTCGTCAATCGGGTCGACCGGCGGTTTGACTGGTGTGGTCAGCCAGCGTCGGCAATAGTAGCGGGTCGACCAATCGTGAGGAGCTCGCACGGATGCTGGGAAGAATTCGATCTTTCTTAAACTGCGGATATCGGCCGTTGCCGACCCGGCATGCCGCAGCGGTTCCCGCATCGTCGCCGCCTTTCCCCGAATCGCCGTAGGGGCTCTGCGAAGATGCTTCGCACTGGGCCGGGGTCTTTGCAACCGCGCTGCCAGGGGACCTGACTCTCAGACGCATCGATGTCGCGACGTGTCTGAGTGCCGCGTTCCATGCGCTCAGCTTGCCGGCGGGGCAATGTCCGGCCGAAGACATCGCCGATTTGCTCGGTTCGGTGCATCTGATGCGAGCGGTCATTGAGCTCGGCATCTCAATTCCTGTTTTGGAATTTGAATTCACCGAAAACATGCAGACGGCCTATCTTGTGGCGCTTCACCTGGCGACCTCGCAAGGCCTCTTGAAAGCGCGCGTGACGT
The DNA here is from genome assembly GCA_026225235.1 of Burkholderiales bacterium. Classification (GTDB taxonomy): domain Bacteria; phylum Pseudomonadota; class Gammaproteobacteria; order Burkholderiales; family Burkholderiaceae; genus Pararobbsia. The sequence continues at coordinate 36,235 of JAMFSK010000187.1, read as the reverse complement.
TGGGGCTGCTGACAGGGCACGGAGGCGAGGTTGATCTCGATCACCCAGCCGTGATGGAGGCTTACGCCAGGCATCTCTTTTTTCGTCCCTGGCTTTCGACTGCCATGCTCGCGCCTTCTGCGGAGCGGTGGATCCTGCTATTCGCTGGCGCGAATGGGTCGAACGCGTCGACACGGTGAGGCATCGCTGGTGTAGGGATAGGGTGACGTCGAAGGGCTATGGGCCGCGGGCCAGCCATAATTTCTATTCCGCTCCGGTACTGGTCCGCTCGCCGGTCGACCGCACCCCATTGCTGCGCGCTCTGGCCGAGGTCGACCTTCTGCCGGACGACACGATATTGATGGCCGAGACCGTCGCGCGCGGCGTCGAGCTGCGCAATGGGCTGGCGATGGCGAGGCTGCGTGCGGCGGCGCTGCCTGAGCCGGAACCTTGGGGTGAATCTGCGTGTTTGCAGCAGATGCGCAGCGGTCCGTTGTCGGCAGCCGTCCTGGAAAGCCGGCGGGAGGCGTATCGGGAGAAGACGCCCGTGCGCATGAGGCAATGGCAGGGCTGCAACAGACTCTCGAGGAAACAGGCTCGTGGTAGGTCGGCGTTTCGCATCGCCGTAGAATGTCGTGACAGCGTGGCTGCGGAAAACCAAACTGCCGGAACCTCCGAATCAGGCGGGGAGCGGCAGAATCGGTAGAGCAAGCACAAGCGGCACAAGCGGCACACGCGCGAGACGCTAAAGGAGACGACCGTGGCACACCATGAAGGCGATTTCGACTATGTGATTGTCGGCGCCGGCACTGCCGGCTGCGTACTGGCCAACCGGCTCAGCGCCGATCCGTCTGTCAGCGTGCTGCTGCTCGAAGCCGGCGGCAAGGACGACTATCACTGGATCCATATCCCGGTCGGCTATCTGTATTGCATCGACAACCCCCGTACCGACTGGCGCTACAAGACCACGGCTGAAGCCGGCCTGAACGGCCGCTCACTCGGCTACCCGCGCGGCCGCGTGCTCGGCGGTTCATCGTCGATCAACGGCATGATCTATATGCGCGGCCAACGGCAGGACTACGATGGCTGGGCGCAGGCGACCGGCGATTCAGGCTGGTCGTGGGATGCCGTGCTGCCGATGTTCACGCGCAGCGAAGACCACCACGGTGGCGCGAACGCATGGCATGGCGTCGGCGGCGAATGGGCGGTGCGCAAGCAACGGCTGCACTGGAAGATCCTCGACGCCTTCGCGCAGGCCGCGGTGCAGACCGGTATTCCCGCGACGGAGGACTTCAATCGAGGCGACAACTTCGGGGTCTCGTATTTCGATGTCAATCAGAAAGGCGGTCTGCGCTGGAGTGCGGCGAAAGGTTTCCTGAGGCCGGCGGCGAAGCGGCCCAACCTGACGATCATGACCGGTGCGCATACGACACGGCTGATGTTCGCGCCTACGATGCACGGCGCGGAGGGATCAGGCAGCGCCGCGGCGCGTTGTTGCGGCGTCGAGTTTGTCGGCGCCGGCGAACTGCGCTTTGCGCGGGCTCGCCGGGAGGTGCTGTTGAGCGCGGGAGCGATCAATTCGCCGCAGCTGCTCGAAGTCTCCGGCATCGGTGACCCCGACCGGCTGGCCCGGCTTGGCATTCCCGTCGTGCAACCTTTGCGCGGCGTTGGCGAGAACCTGCAAGATCATCTGCAGCTGCGCATGAGTTTCAAGGTCAGTCATGTCACCACCCTGAACACGATGAGCGCGCGCTGGTGGGGCAAATTGGCGATCGGCCTGCGTTACGCGTTCTTGCGCAGCGGGCCGATGTCGATGGCGCCCTCGCAGCTCGGCGCATTTGCGCATTCGGGCGTGGATCCCGAGGGGCGTGCCGATCTCGAATACCACGTGCAGCCCCTCTCGCTCGATCGCTTCGGCGAGCCTTTGCATGCTTTCGATGCTTTCACTGCATCGGTCTGTCTCGTACGGCCGACTTCGCGTGGCAGCGTGCATATCGTGTCGGCCGATGCGCTCGTGGCACCCGCCATCGCACCGAATTACCTGAGCACCGATCATGACCGGCAGGTCGCTGCCAAGGCGATTCAATTGACACGGCGCATCGTGGCCGGTGCCGCACTCGCACCGTTTGAGCCGGTGGAGTACAAGCCGGGCAGCGCATTCCAGACCGACGCGGAACTGGCTGAAGCCGCAGGGGCGATCGGCACGACGATCTTTCATCCGGTAGGGACCTGCCGCATGGGGCGTCGCGATGATCCGGATGCGGTCGTCGATGCGCATCTGCGCGTGATCGGGGTCGACGGGCTGCGCGTGGTCGACGCCTCGGTGATGCCGACGATCACCTCGGGCAATACCAATTCGCCGACGCTGATGATCGCCGAGCGTGCGGCCGCGATGATTCTAGCGGGCGATACGCACGATGCCAAACTGCTCGTCGCGGGCGCTCCGCAAGGTGTGGAGGAGCCCGCGGGGGAAGCCCGTGCGGAGGCGCTTACGTCGAATTAACTAAGTGCAAATACCGATGAGTTGAGCGCGCCCGCGTGCGCGACAATCGGCCCACTCGAGTTGGCCCACCCATCCGTCAAAGATCAGCCTACATGGCGCACAACGACACGATCCTGGAAACACGGGGCCTGACCAAGGAGTTCCGGGGTTTCACTGCGGTGCGCGACGTCAACCTGCGGGTGCGCCGCGGCAGCATTCACGCGCTGATCGGGCCGAACGGCGCGGGCAAGACGACGTGCTTCAACCTGCTGACCAAATTCCTCGAGCCGACCAGCGGCCAGATTCTCTTCAATGGCGCCGACATCACACGCGAGCGCTCGTCGCAGATCGCGCGCCGCGGCATCATCCGTTCCTTTCAGATCTCAGCGGTGTTCCCGCATATGACCGTGTTGCAGAATGTGCGTGTGGGACTGCAGCGCACCCTCGGCACGGCATTCCAGTTCTGGCGCAGCGAGCGTTCGCTCGAGGTGCTCGATGCCCGCGCGTTCGAATTGCTCGGGGAGGTCGGACTCACCGAGTATGCGCATCTGCGCGCCGTCGAGTTGCCCTATGGCCGCAAGCGTGCGCTCGAAATCGCCACGACCCTGGCAATGGAGCCCGAGCTGATGCTGCTCGACGAGCCGACTCAGGGCATGGGCCATGAGGACGTCGATCGCGTCACGGCGCTGATCCGGAAGGTCTCGGCAGGCCGCACGATCCTGATGGTCGAACACAATATGAGTGTGATTGCGGGGATCTCGGACACGATTACGGTATTGCAGCGGGGTGAGGTGCTGGCTGAAGGGCCCTACGCCGAAGTCTCGAAAAATCCGCAGGTCATCGAAGCGTATATGGGTAGTCCCGACGTCGGCAGTGCCGATGCAGCGTTGCAGGGAGCGCACGCATGAACCATACGCACGCGGGTGCTGAAGTCGGCAGGCATGCAGAGGGGGCAGCGGGCGGGCGCGTACAAGCGGGCGGCGTTATCGATGCCGCTTCCCAGGCTGATATGGCGCTTGAACTGCGCGGTCTCGAAGCATGGTACGGCGAATCTCACATCCTGCATGGCGTCGATCTGACGGTGAGACGCGGTGAAGTCGTCACCCTGCTCGGCCGCAACGGCGCTGGCCGCACAACGACCCTGCGCGCGATCATGGGGCTGACAGGACGGCGCAAGGGTTCGATCCGTATTGGCGGCAAGGAGACGATTGGCTTGCCGACCTACCGCATCGCGCCACTCGGTGTCGGCTATTGCCCGGAAGAGCGCGGTATCTTCTCGAGCCTGTCATGTGAAGAGAATCTGCTGCTGCCCCCCATGCTTGTCAAAGGCGAAGCCGCGCGTCACGCGATGACGCTCGACGAGCTATATGTGATGTTTCCGAACCTGCAAGAGCGTCGTCACAGTCAGGGCACGCGTTTGTCGGGCGGCGAACAGCAGATGCTGGCCGTCGCGCGAATTCTGAGAACCGGGGCCAATCTGCTGTTGCTCGACGAAATCTCTGAAGGGCTGGCGCCGGTCATCGTCCAGTCGCTCGCACGCATGATCCTGACGCTCAAGGCGCGGGGTTTCACGGTGGTAATGGTGGAGCAGAATTTCCGGTTTGCCGCACCGCTGGCCGATCGCTTCTATGTGATGGAGCACGGCCAGATCGTCGAAGATTTTCCGGCACGCGAACTCAACGCGAAGATGCCGGTGCTGAATGCATTGCTCGGCGTCTAGCGGACGTCGCAGGTGAGCGCGTGCCGACCGGTGCGCGTTTGACATGATCGGCACGAGATTATTAATCGGGGAGACAACCGTGATGAAACGTACCACGCTCGCATTCACACTGAGCACCGCACTCGGCACCCTGGGCGCGCTGGCCGCGTTGCCCGCGCAGGCAGACGATGCGGTCAAGGTCGGACTGATCACCGACATGTCAGGCCTTTATGCGGATATCGACGGGCAGGGCGGTGCCGAAGCCATTCGCATGGCGATCGCCGATTTCGGCGGCAAGGTGCTCGGCAAGCCGATCGATTTCGTATCGGCGGATCACCAGAACAAGGCAGACATCGCCGCGTCGAAGGCGCGCGAATGGTTCGATCGCGACGGCGTGACGCTGCTGATCGGCGGAACCAATTCGGCGACCGGGCTATCGATGAATACCGTCGCGGGTGAGAAGAAGAAGGTGTACATCAACATCGGCGCGGGCGCTGATGCGATGACCAATGAGCAATGCACGCCCTATACCGTGCACTATGCCTACGACACCATGGCGCTCGCGCGTGGCACGGGCTCGGCGGTCGTCAAGCGCGGCGGCAAGTCCTGGTTCTTCCTGACCGCCGACTATGCATTCGGCAAGTCGCTCGAAAAGAACACGTCGGCGGTCGTCAAGAACTCGGGCGGTACGGTCGTGGGCGATGTGCTCCATCCGCTCAACGCTTCGGATTTCTCATCGTTCCTGTTACAGGCCCAGGCCTCAAAGGCGCAGATTCTGGGGCTCGCGAACGCGGGCGGTGACACCGTCAACTCGATCAAGGCCGCGAAGGAATTCGGCATCAACAAGACCATGCAGCTCGCGGGCTTGCTCATGTTCATCTCCGACGTGCATAGCCTCGGGCTCGAAGCGACGCAGGGTATGTATGTGACGGACAGCTGGTACTGGAACAAGGACGATGGGACACGCAAGTTCGCGCAGCGCTTCTTCGACAAGACGCGCAAGGAGCCGACCAGCGTGCAGGCAGCCGACTACTCGGCGGTGACGACCTACCTGAAGGCCGTGCAGGCCGTGGGCAGCACCGACGCAGACAAGGTGATGGCCGAGCTCAAGAAGACCAAGATCAACGACTTCTATACGCAGGGCGGCTATATCCGCGGCGACGGCGTGATGGTCCATAACATGTACCTGATGCAGGTCAAGAAACCGGCGGAGTCGAAAGAGCCGTGGGACTACTACAACGTGGTTGAGACGATCCCCGGCGATCAGGCCTTCGGGACCAAGGCGGAAACCCGCTGCGCGTTGTGGAAGTGATGCGCTAAGCGATGGAAATTTTCGGCATCCCGCTGCCTGCGTTGTGGAGCCAGCTGCTGCTCGGGCTGGTCAACGGTTCGTTCTACGCGATCCTGAGTCTTGGGCTCGCCGTGATCTTCGGCCTGTTGAACGTCATCAACTTCGCACATGGCGCCACCTTCATGCTCGGCGCGATGTGTGCGTGGATGGGGCTCAATTACTTCGGCTTGCCGTATTGGGCGATGCTGGTGCTCGCGCCGCTCGTGGTCGGCGCGCTCGGCATGGTATTCGAACGGACGATGCTGCGCTGGATCTACCGGCTCGATCACCTCTACGGCCTGTTGCTGACGTTCGGGCTGACACTGGTGGTCGAGGGCGTCTTCCGGTCGATCTACGGTTCGTCGGGACAGCCCTATGACGGACCCGAGCTGCTGGCCGGCGCAACCGACCTGGGCTTCATGGTGCTGCCGAACTATCGCGCATGGGTGGTGGTCGCCTCCCTGAGCGTGTGTTTCGCCACCTGGTACCTGATTGAAAGGACGCGGCTCGGCGCCTATCTGCGTGCGGGCACCGAGAACCCGCGACTGGTCGAGGCGTTCGGCATCAATGTGCCGTTGATGGTGACATTGACCTATGGCTTTGGCGTCGCGCTCGCGGCATTCGCCGGCGTGCTGGCGGCGCCGGTCATGCAGGTCTCCGCGCTCATGGGGCAACCGATGATCATCACCGTGTTTGCGGTGGTCGTGATCGGGGGGATGGGTTCGATCTTCGGCGCGATCGTTACCGGCCTGATGCTCGGCGTGATCGAGGGCCTGACGCGGGTCTTCTATCCGCAGGGTTCGGCCACGGTGGTGTTCGTGATCATGGCGCTCGTGCTGCTGGTGCGGCCCGCGGGTCTGTTCGGCAAGGAGCGATAAAACGCCATGACCAGGAAGATCCTCTATGCGCTGCTGCTACTTGCGCTGATCGTGGCGCCGTTCGTTGGCGCCTATCCTGTCTTTGTGATGAAGGTGTTGTGCTTCGCGTTATTTGCCTCGGCCTTCAACCTGTTGATCGGCTATACCGGGCTGTTGTCGTTCGGTCATGCTGCCTTTCTTGCCAGCGCCGGCTATACGACGGGCTATGTGATCAAGACGTTTGGTCTCACGCCGGAGCTTGGCGTGCTGGCGGGCACGCTGGCGGCGCTGGTGCTCGGTCTGGTCGCCGGTGTCTTTGCGATTCGCAGGCAAGGCATCTACTTTGCGATGGTCACGCTGGCGCTTGCGCAGTTGCTCTACTTCATCTTCCTTCAGGCTTCGTTCACGGGCGGTGAAGATGGTCTGCAAGGCGTGCCGCGAGGCAAGCTTTTCGGCCTCGTCGACCTGGGGTCCGACACCACCTTGTACTACGTCGTGCTGCTGGGGGTGACACTGGCCTTTGCGCTGATCGTGCGCATCGTGCATTCGCCATTTGGGCAGGTGCTGGCGGCGATTCGGGAGAACGAGGGGCGGGCGATCTCGCTCGGTTATCGCACCGATGCGTTCAAGCTGCTCGCCTTTGTATTGTCGGCGGGGCTTGCTGGCCTCGCAGGTGCGTTAAAGACGCTCGTCCTGGGCTTCGAGACCCTGGGTGACGGATACTGGACCATGTCCGGGCTCGTCGTGCTGATGACGCTTGTGGGCGGCATGGGGACACTGTTTGGCCCCTTGGTCGGCGCCTGCGTGATCGTGTCGCTCGAAGACAGGCTCGGTGATATCGGTGAGATGCTCGCATCCGTTACTGGCGTGGATGCGTTTCGCGGGCTCGGCGATTCGGTGACGACCGTGACGGGACTGATCTTCATCGTTTGTGTGCTGGCGTTCCGGCGCGGCATTGTCGGCGAAGTGGTGGCGCGTGTCGGTGCGCTCCGGGGCGAGGCGCGTGTGGCGGCCAAGGAACAGGGGTAGCGCGTGACGGTAGCCTGAGCGCTTAGGCGTAACGATGTGGTTACGGCCGAGGTCGGCGCGGCATTGTGGTTCGTGCAACAGGCTCGTATATGGCTCAGGACATACCCGTACATGCGGACATGGTGCCCGGTGAGGGACGAAGCTGAGACGTTAGTACACGGGGCAGACGGGCGCTATTGAGGTGCGCGGAGCGCGCCGATGCACCACCTAGGGTAAATGCTAGGTTGCTGGTGGAGTAAGGCTTGTTTAATCTTCGAGCCAGTTCGATGCACCGCATTTTGAGGTGGGGAACGAGGAGACATAGGGTATTAAGCCCGCGGAAAAAGCGCTGTTGGAGATTCCAACAGCGCTTTTTTATTTTCTGTTCGGGTTTCAGCGTTCGCATCGAGTCGATCGACGGTCGTTTCAGGCGGCTTTGAGGTTGACTTTGAGGCCGAATAACCAGGATGCGGAAATGGCGCGACCGAGGTCTCGGCGGGGTCGTGCCCCCTCTGGCGGACCTGGGCGACTCCTGGCAGGCAAGATAATATGTGTTCGGACTAACTATTTGATATATAAGGCGCGGCCACGCGAGGCTCGGCGCCTTTTTTATTGTCTGCCGGTTGCATGCAGGGGGTTTTTGAGCGAAATGTTTTCGTGTTTCCAGGATGACTAGACAGCATTCTGGAAGCTAAATAAGTTAAATAAGTATTCGGTATCCACATTTCTTTTTGATTCAGTTTGCCGAAGTTAGAGCGAGGAGAAGGGCGTAATGAGTATTCGAATTTCCGCATGCCGGATGGCGGTCGTGGGCCTGGCGTTGTGTGCGGCACAAATCGCTTCTGCGCAGATCAAGGTGGGGGTGGTGCTCTCGGCGACCGGGCCTGCAGCTTCGCTGGGGATTCCGGAGAAGAACACGATCGCTCTCTTGCCGACGACGATCGCCGGCAAGACGGTCGAGTACATCGTCCTCGACGATGCGACCGATGTAACGAAGGCGGTGCAGGACACGCACAAGTTGATCAGCGAAAACCATGTCGACGCGATCATCGGCTCGACGGTGACGCCGAACTCACTGGCCATGCTGGATGTCGCGGCGGATGCCCACACCCCCATGATCTCGATGGCGGCCTCGCAGTCGATCATCGCTCCGATGGATGCCAAGCGTACTTGGGCCTTCAAGACGCCACAGAACGATAGCCTGATGGCCGATGCGATCGCGACGCATATGGCCGCGCAGGGCGTGCATACCGCAGGGTTTATTGGCTTCGCAGATGCGTATGGCGAGAACTGGCTGAAGGAGTTTACCAGCGCCGCGATGGCGCATGGAATCAAGGTGGTGGCGAGCGAACGGTATCAGCGAGCGGACACTTCCGTGACGGGTCAGGTGCTCAAGGTGATGAGCACGAATCCCGATGCGGTGCTGATCGGTGCTTCCGGCACGCCTGCGGCGTTGCCTGAACGCTCGCTCAAGGAACGTGGCTACAAGGGCAAGCTGTATCAGACACACGGCGCCGCGAATAACGACTTTTTGCGGGTGTGCGGCAAGGACTGTGACGGCACCTTCCTGCCGGCCGGTCCGCTGCTTGTCGCGGACCAGCTCTCCGATTCGAATCCAGTCAAGCGTTCCGCACTTGAGTACAAGCAGGCGTATGAGAAGGCCTATGGCGTGGGGTCGGTATCGACGTTCGGCGGCCATGCCTGGGACGCCGGGCAGTTGCTTGCGCATTCGATTCCCGAAGCGCTGAAGAAGGGGGTGCCCGGATCGGACGCGTTTCGTGCGGGGCTGCGTGACGCACTGGCGAATCAGAAGGACCTCGCTGTTTCGCAGGGGGTGATGAACACGTCTGCCGCTGACCACAACGGATTCGACACTCGCGCACGGGTGATGGTTGAAATCAAGGACGGGAAGTGGGTACTGCTGGGCGATCGATAGTTTGCTCGCAAGTGGCTTGGGCGATGGGGCCTGACCTCTAGTCGCGGGGTTTCGCGACGTGGTTGTTTCACGTGAAACAGGAGGCGATTCCGATCGGCGGGAATCGCCTCCTAAAGTGCAAGCCCGTTTGGCGGACGAAAATTGTCACTATCTGCAGGTTCCAGGGGGTCCTTGCCTGCCTGGCTGGCTTCCTGCCTTCCTTCCTTCCTGCCTTCCTTCCTGCCGCCCTCCGTCCGGGGCTCCGTCCGACGTTCCGAAGGGTTGTTTCACGTGAAACACCTCTGCCAAACGGTCAAATCTCGTAACGGTCAACGACTGCGAATGAGCGCTCCGCTATAATTCGCCTACATTTTTCAGTCGGTCTACGCGCCCGCGTGGAGCCATCATGCTTTATCCCACAGAATTTGACGTCATAGTCGTCGGCGGCGGTCACGCCGGAACCGAGGCTGCGCTTGCCTCCGCGCGCATGGGCAGCAAGACTTTGCTGCTCACACACAACATCGAAACGCTTGGTCAGATGAGCTGCAACCCGTCAATCGGCGGGATCGGCAAGGGTCATCTGGTCAAGGAAGTCGATGCGCTGGGTGGTGCGATGGCTGCCGCAACAGACGAGGCGGGTATCCAGTTCCGGATCCTGAATTCCTCGAAGGGCCCGGCTGTCCGCGCGACGCGTGCGCAGGCAGACCGTGTTCTATATCGGAAGGCAATCCGCGAGCGCCTGGAGAACCAGCCGAATCTTTGGCTTTTCCAGCAGGCCGTGGACGATCTGATCGTCGAAGGCGATCGGGTCGTCGGTGCCATCACGCAGGTTGGCGTGAGTTTCCGTGCACGCGCGGTGGTGTTGACCGCTGGGACGTTCCTCGACGGCAAGATCCACGTGGGTCTGAACAATTACGTCGGAGGGCGGGCAGGTGACCCCGCTTCGGTCTCCTTGTCCGCGCGTCTCAAAGACCTCAAGCTACCGCAAGGTCGCCTGAAGACCGGGACGCCCCCGCGTATCGACGGCCGGACCATCGATTTCTCAAAACTTGAAGAGCAGCCGGGCGATCTCGATCCGGTGCCGGTTTTCTCGTTTCTCGGGCGCGCCGCTCAGCACCCGCGCCAGGTGCCGTGCTGGATCACACATACCAACTCGCGCACACATGACATCATCCGCGGTGGACTTGACCGCTCGCCCATGTATACGGGCGTGATCGAAGGGGTAGGCCCGCGTTATTGCCCGTCGATTGAGGACAAGATCCATCGTTTCGCGAGCAAGGAATCGCATCAGATCTACCTTGAGCCTGAAGGCCTGACGACCAACGAGTTTTATCCGAACGGGATTTCGACGAGCCTTCCGTTTGATATTCAGCTCGAACTCGTCCATTCGATGGTGGGCCTCGAGCACGCGCACATTTTGCGGCCGGGCTATGCAATCGAGTACGACTACTTTGATCCGCGGGGACTGAAGGCTTCGCTCGAGACCAAGGTTATTCAAGGTTTGTTCTTCGCCGGGCAGATCAATGGGACAACGGGCTATGAAGAGGCGGCCGCACAAGGCCTGCTTGCTGGCCTGAATGCGGCCCTCCAGACCCAAGGGCGCGAGGCCTGGGTGCCCCGCCGGGATCAGGCCTATCTGGGCGTACTCGTCGACGATCTCGTCACGCGCGGTGTATCTGAGCCGTATCGGATGTTCACGAGCCGTGCCGAGTATCGGTTGAGCCTCCGGGAAGACAATGCCGATATGCGGCTCACCGAGATTGGCCACCAACTTGGCTGCGTCGACGATGCGCGCTGGAACGTTTTTGAGGCGAAGCGCGAGGCTGTTTCACGTGAAACAAGCCGCTTACGCACGATCTGGGTCAATCCGAAGACGCTTCTCGCAGCTGAGGCGGAAGCCTTGCTGGGCAAGGCGATCGACCACGAACACAACCTCGCGGACCTGCTCAAGCGGCCGGGCGTGAGCTACGACGCCCTCATGGGCATACGTGGCGGTGAGTTTGCGCTGCCTGCCGCGCTCGCGGAAGATCCGTCCATCGACGCGCAAATCCGTGAACAGATTGAGATCGGCATCAAGTACCAAGGGTATATCGACCGTCAGGCGGGCGAAATCGAGCGCAACGAGTCGCACGAAAGCACGCGCCTCCCGACGGAACTCGATTATGCGGATGTCCGTGGGCTGTCCTTTGAAGCCCGGCAGAAGCTGACTCAGTTCAAGCCGGAGACGATCGGGCAAGCCTCGCGCATCTCGGGTATCACGCCGGCGGCCATCTCGCTGCTGATGGTGCACCTGAAGAAAGGTCTCGGACGCCGTACCGCCCGCTCCGCTGTGGGCGCTGGGGCAGTCGCCGATGCCGCAGGTCCCGATATCGAAGCAGGCGAAGGACGATCGGTTCAATGACGGGAGCCGTGGACCGGAAACGCGGTGCGTCCGCCGAATCTGCGCTTCTCGCCGGTCTGCTCGACGAGGGTCTTGCCACGCTGCGAATCGATCTCGATTCGCCTCAACGGCAGCAACTGCTCGACTATCTGACGCTGCTCGGCAAGTGGAATGCTGTCTATAACCTGACGGCCATCCGCGATCCCCGGCAGATGATGATCCAGCACATCCTCGATTCGCTGAGCATCGTTGCGCATCTTGCGCTGCGCCCCGAAGGCGAGAACCGTCCGCTCGACGTGCTCGATGTCGGATCCGGCGGCGGCTTGCCGGGTATCGTGCTCGCGATCGTCCAGCCCGCGTGGCAGGTGGTCGTCAACGACATCGTCCAGAAGAAGAGCGCGTTTCAGACCCAGGCCAAGGCCTCGCTCGGGCTCGCCAATCTCTCGGTGGTCAACGGGCGTGTGGAGTCGTTGCAACCTGGCGTCGAGGTGCCGCGGCCATTTGACATCATCGTTTCGCGCGCTTTCGCCGAACTGGTCGACTTCGTTGAGCTGGCACGCAACGCGCTGGCACCCGACGGCCGCCTGTGGGCGATGAAGGGCGTGCGTCCGGATGAAGAAATCGCGCGCCTGCCCGCTGACGTCGAAGTCCTGCAAGTCATCCGCCTCAAGGTGCCGGCACTCGATGCCGAGCGCCATCTTGTCGAAATCCGAATTCCATCGCATCGCTGAGCCAACGGACTTTCTGAATGAAGATTTTTTGCGTCGCTAACCAAAAGGGCGGGGTCGGCAAGACCACCACCAGCGTGAACCTCGCGGCCAGCCTGGCCTCGCAAGGCCAGCGCGTGCTGCTGATCGATCTTGATCCGCAGGGGAATGCGACGATGGGCAGCGGCATCGACAAGAGCGCGTGCGAAACCACCGTCTATGACGTGCTCGTCAACGGTGCTGAGATTGCCGATGCCGTGGTGAAGGCCGAGGCAGCCGGTTACGACGTGGTGCCGTCAAACCGCGAGCTCGCCGGCGCCGAAGTTGAACTCGTCGCGCTCGAATCCCGGGAAAAGCGTCTCAAGCATGCGCTCGAGGCCATCGACGGCAAGTACGACTTTGTGCTGATCGACTGCCCGCCCGCCTTGTCCTTACTGACGCTGAACGGCCTGTGCTCGGCCAACGGCGTGATCATCCCGATGCAGTGCGAGTACTTTGCGCTCGAAGGCCTGTCTGACCTCGTCAATACAATCAAGCAGGTTCACGCTAATCTGAACCGCGATCTCAAGGTCATCGGCCTGCTGCGCGTCATGTTCGACCCGCGGGTGACGCTTCAGCAGCAAGTCTCCAAGCAGCTCGAACAACATTTCGGCGACAAAGTCTTTAACGCGGTGATTCCGCGGAATGTCCGGCTCGCCGAGGCGCCCAGCTACGGACTGCCGGGCATCGTATTCGACCGGGCTTCGCGTGGCGCGCAGGCTTACCTGCAGTTCGGCACCGAGATGATCGAGCGCATTCGCACGCTTTGATCGGTCGTCGCACCGAAAGCATTTTGTAATACATAAATTCCGAGCGAGTCGCCATGAATGCAGCAGTGAAGAAGAAGGGTCTCGGCCGCGGTCTCGAAGCCTTGTTGGGCGGCAGCGCCGATATCACGGAGGCGGTTCGCCAGGAAGGCGTACCGACGACGCTGCCCTTGGGGCGCCTGCAAGCCGGCAAGTACCAGCCGCGTACCCGCATGGACGAGGGCGCGCTGCAGGAACTGGCCGCCAGCATTCGGGCGCAGGGCCTGATGCAGCCGATCCTGGTGCGCAACGTTGGGGGCGAGCAGTTCGAGATCATTGCGGGCGAACGGCGCTTTCGTGCGGCGCGCATCGCGGGCCTGAGTGAAGTCCCGGTTCTGGTGAAGGATGTTTCCGATCAGGCTGCGGCCGCGATGGCGCTGATCGAAAACATCCAGCGCGAAGACTTGAACCCCCTCGAGGAAGCGCAAGGCATTCAGCGGCTGATCGATGATTTCAGCTTCACCCATGAGCAGGCTGCCGAAGCGGTTGGCCGTTCGCGCAGTGCCGTCTCGAACTTGCTGCGTTTGCTGAACCTGGCCGCACCCGTGCAGACGATGTTGCTCGCCGGGGACCTCGACATGGGGCACGCGCGGTGTTTGCTCGCGGTCGACGCGGCATCGCAGATCACGCTGGCCAATCAGGTCGTCAACAGGCGCATGTCGGTGCGCGACGCGGAGAAGCTCGTCGCCGCGGCGCTTAAACCCGGCCCGAATGCGGCGCGCCGCAACAAGTCTCCAGGCGCTAGCGACCGCGATGTGGCCCGCCTCGAAGAAGAGCTGTCGGATCTGCTGACCGCGGCCGTCAAGATCAAGATGGGACGCCGTGGGCGAGGGCAGGTGATGATCGACTTTGGCGACCTCGATTCCCTCGAAGGAATTCTCGTGCGCCTGCGTGGCGGTCAGACCAGTTGAGCGCGACGCCTCGATGAGCGAGGAGCGCGAGGAGGGCGCCCCTGAGCGCGATGCCGCCGCGTCTTCGCTGCCCGCGCGGCTGCTGGCTTTCATCAAGCGTGAAGCGGTGCTCGTCGTCTTGTTGCTAGCGCTCGGCGCCTTGCAGATCTTCCATACGCAATCGATCACCGCGCTCACGAAGCTGATCGATTGGGCGACCCTGCTGACCCTCACAGGGCTGCTCGTGCTGACCAAGGTCATCGAGACCTCCGGCGCGATGAACTGGGCCGCACAGCGCCTCTTGCACCGTGTGCATACCGAACGGGCCCTCGCGCTTGTGTTCGTGCTGCTCGCCGCACTGCTTTCGACGGTACTGACCAACGACGTCGCGTTGTTCGCCGTGATCCCGGTCGCACTTTCTCTCGACAAGCTGGTGTCGATCCCGCTGCGACGACTGGTCATCGTGATCGCGCTCGCCGTCAACGCCGGTTCGATCCTTACGCCGCTCGGGAATCCGCAAAATCTCTTCCTGTGGGAAGCGAGCGGGGTCTCGTTCGGCGCGTTCGTCGCGACCCTGGCCCCGCTGACCGCCGTTCTGCTCTTAGGGCTGGTCGGGCTCACTGCGCTGATGTTCGGCAGCAAAAAGCTGGTCGTTCCCGAGGCGGAATCGGGCACCCGTCTCGATGGCCGGCTGCTCGCCGTCGCCAGTGTCGCGTTCGTCGTCTTCATCGTGCTGGCCGATGCGCACCATGCGAGCATCGCTTGCGCGCTCGTCCTGGTGGGCTTCGGCCTCTGGCAGCGCAAGGCGGTCATACACATCGACTGGCTGCTGCTCGCGGTCTTCGCACTGATGTTCGTGGTGCTGCGCAGCGCAGCTGCGTTGCCGTGGCTCCACGCGTGGCTGAGCGCCGCCGACCTCGCCAACCCGTCACACGCTTTCCTCACGGGCGCGCTGACCTCACAGGTCATCAGCAACGTGCCGGCGGCGATCATGCTCGAATCGTTCACTCGGCACTGGCAAGCCCTCGCGTATGGGGTCAGCGTCGGCGGCTTCGGGTTCTGTGTCGGTTCGCTCGCCAACCTGATCGCGATGCGCCTCGCCCCGGTGAAAGGCATCTTCTGGCGTTTTCACGTCATCTCGATCCCGTTTTTCGTATTTGCCCTGATCGCAGGCAGCCTGATGGTTCACTGCATTTGAAGCTGGGAATTTTGCTGCACCGCCCCCTCGCAACGATCATCGCGCGCATCGATGACGACATGCATCGAAACTGAAAGGACGATGGGGTAGGCCGACAGTGCAAGCCTTTTTTTGATGGGCCTTCCGCGGCCTTTTTGGCACACGTAAAGGCTTGAATTGCCTGTAAGAATCACTTACAATCGCCCGGATTTATTAGCTCGACACAGTCGAAAGCTGGGCGAAAGCCCGGTTGGTTTTTGGGGACATGGATGGGCGGCGGCGAATCGAACGAGACAGCCAAGCGAGCGTTCGATGAGGACTCCGCAGAGGGGTCGACTTTCGACCGGGGCGGCGTGCCTGACGCGACCTCCACCGCGAAAGCCGGGACGATGCCTGCGCGGCACGTCTCAACGCAGCAAGCCGGAAATCCGGCGCAGCGCGAGGCCGACTCATCCGCAGCAAACCACACCGGGCAAGCGCGAGAACCGCAGCAGGGAGCCGGGGCAGTCGGGCACCGTGACGACACGGATGCACGCCCCCTGAGCACACTGCCGGCCGCGGCTACAGACGATTGGGAAGTCGGGCAAGAAGACAACACTATCGTTCCGCTCACGCGTGCCGAAGCCGAGCAGCTGTTTGGCGCCAACGTGAGTCGTCCATCGCGCGTCACGCCGTTCAAGGTGGTGGCGGCGCAAATGGTTGTGTCCCTGATTGCGGCCCTGGTTTGCTGGCAGTTTCTTCGCCAGCCAGGTGATGCCGCGCGGTCGGCACTGCTGGGCGGAGCGATTTGCTGGGTTCCGGGCGCGTTGTTCGCGCTACGCTTGAGGAGTGTGAGCCTTCAACGGTCGATGTTCGGCTGGATGGTCGGCGAAGCGATCAAAATGGGTGTGACCATCGCCATGTTTGTGGCGATTGCCAGGTACGTGCCCGATGTCCGCTGGTTGCCGTTGCTCATTACGTACCTCGTCGCGCTGAAGACCTATTGGGTCGCGCTGGCGTTGCGCTGAAACACCCCCGGCTGCCCGGCCGGGCAGTATCGACAATTTTACAATTTGGGGTGTTTGACAGACATGGCCGCAGCCGAACCGCACAAACTTGATCCGTCCGAGTACATCTCGCACCACCTGACGAATTTTTCGAACAAGCATCAGACCAGCATCGTCGATTTTTCGGTCTGGAACTGGGACACGTTGTTCTGGTCGGTGTTGATGGGCCTGCTCACGATCTTCATTCTGCATATGGCCGCCCGCAAGGCGACGCCCGGCGTGCCGGGCCGTTTCCAGTGCGCGATCGAAATGCTCGTCGAAATGGTCGAAGACCAGTCGAAGTCGATGATCCACGGCAGCCGTCATTTCATCGCGCCGCTCGCGCTGACCGTGTTCGTCTGGGTCGCGCTGATGAACTCGCTCGACTTTCTCCCGGTTGACCTCGCGGGCCGCGTGCTCGGCTGGCTCGGCCTGTCCGACCGCATCGAACATATGCGCATCGTGCCGACGGCCGACCTCAACGGCACCCTCGGCATTGCGCTCGGCGTGTTCGTGCTGATGATCTATTACAGCCTCAAGATCAAGGGGCCGAAGGGCTTTGCCCGTGAACTGCTGTCGGCACCGTTCGGCGCGCACTGGGCGCTGTGGATCCCGAACCTGCTGCTGAACATCATCGAATACGTGGCCAAGACGGTTTCGCTCGGCATGCGGTTGTTCGGCAACATGTACGCGGGTGAGCTGCTGTTCCTGCTGATCGCATTGCTCGGCTCGATTTGGAGCTTCGGCGCAGACACCTCGGTGCTCGGTTTCGTGGGTCATGTGATCGCGGGTAGCGTCTGGGCGATCTTCCACATCCTGATCGTGCTGCTGCAAGCGTTCATTTTCATGATGCTGACGCTGGTGTATCTCGGCCAGGCACACGATACGCACTAAGCTTTTTTCAAATCTTCAAATTTTCAAGTTCTTAAGACTTTTCACAAAGGAGTGATCATGCAAGCTTTCATCGCCAACATCCAGGGTCTGACCGCCATCGGTATCGGCATCATCATTGGCCTGGGTGCAGTTGGCGCCTGTATCGGTATCGGTCTGATGGGCGGCACGTACATTGAAGCGTGCGCACGCCAGCCGGAACTGATGAACCCGCTGCAAACGAAGATGTTCCTGCTGGCTGGTCTGATCGATGCTGCATTCCTGATCGGCGTGGGCGTGGCGATGCTGTTCGCGTTTGCGAACCCGCTGCTGTCGAAGCTGGCAGGCTGAACGGACTCGGAAGTCCTCGCCCCGCTCTGACTTGAAGAACGGGGTCGGCGAAGCAGGAAAACGCGCGGGACACCGGGTTCGCGAATGCGCCGAGCCGGCCCGCGCTTTCTTTGCATTGAGCCAACCATCCGACCAAGCACTCAGTAAGGAAACACCGTGAATCTCAACGCAACCCTGCTAGCGCAAATGGTCGTGTTCCTGATCCTCGCGTGGTTCACGATGAAATTCGTGTGGCCGCCGCTGATCAAGGCACTCGACGATCGTTCGCAGAAAATCGCCGATGGCCTCGCCGCTGCCGAGAAGGGCAAGGCCGAGCTCGACGCCGCGAACAAGCTCGTCGACAAGGAACTCGCCCAGGCCCGCGATGAAGGCCAGCACCGCATTGCCGACGCCGAGCAGCGTGCGCAGCTCGTCGCCGACGAGATCAAGCGCAACGCGCAGGCTGAAGCCGCCCGTATCCTCGCGACCGCGAAAGCCGACGCTGACCAGCAGATCGTCAAGGCGCGCGAAGCCCTGCGCGGCGATGTCGCGACGCTGGCTGTGCGTGGTGCCGAGCAGATCCTCAAGCGCGAGATCGATGCAAGCGCCCACGCCGAGCTGCTGAACCAACTGAAAGCCGAGCTCTGATCATGGCTGAACTTGCCACCATCGCCCGCCCGTACGCCGATGCACTGTTCGACGTCGCGAAGAGCGGCGACTTGTCGCAGTGGTCCGACTTCGCTGCCGAGCTCGCCGCTTTCGCGGCGCAGCCCGAACTGCTGTCGGTAGCCGGCAACCCGAAGGTCAGCCGCGAGCAGATCTACCAGCTCATCGTGTCGGCGGCGAAGTCGCCGCTCGCCGCGAGCGAGCCCCGCGCGCAGAACTTCATCCGGATGATCGTCGACAACCATCGTCTCGATGCGCTGCCGCAGATCGCCGAACAGTTCGACATCTTGAAGAACGCGCAGGAAGGCGCCGCCGACGTCACGATCGACAGCGCATTTCCGCTCGAAGGCAAGGCGCTCGACGAACTGGTCGTCACGCTGGAACGCAAGTTCGGCCGCAAACTGAAGCCCCATGTGAATGTCGATGCCTCGTTGATCGGCGGCGTGCGGGTGACGGTAGGCGACGAAGTACTGGATACGTCGGTCCGTGCGCGTCTGGCTCAGATGCAGATAGCACTGGCCGCCTGACGCGAAGAATCTTGGCTGCGAGAAGTCTCGCGCCGCGTGTTCCGTGCAAATCGTACGGGCTCCGCGACCAGGCGACCCGTGCGAAGCCGCTGGCACGCAACAGAATTGAACATTAGGAGCGAACATGCAACTCAATCCCTCTGAAATCAGCGAGCTGATCAAGAGCCGGATTCAAGGTCTCGAATCTGGCGCAGACGTTCGCAATCAGGGAACGGTGATCTCCGTGACCGACGGTATCTGCCGCATTCACGGTCTGTCCGACGTGATGCAGGGCGAAATGCTCGAGTTCCCGAACAACACGTTCGGTCTCGCGCTGAACCTCGAGCGCGACTCGGTCGGCTCGGTGATTCTCGGTGAATACGAACACATTTCGGAAGGCGATACCGTCAAGTGCACGGGCCGCATTCTCGAAGTGCCGGTTGGCCCGGAACTGCTCGGCCGTGTGGTCGATGCACTCGGTGTGCCGATCGACGGCAAGGGCCCGATCAACGCGAAGATGACTGACGCGATCGAAAAGATCGCGCCGGGCGTGATCTGGCGTAAGGGCGTCTCGGAGCCGGTGCAGACCGGCCTCAAGTCGATCGACGCCATGGTGCCGGTCGGCCGTGGCCAGCGCGAGCTGATCATCGGCGACCGCCAGACGGGCAAGACCGCCGTCGCTGTCGACGCGATCATCAACCAGAAGGGCAAGAACCTGACGTGTATCTACGTCGCGATCGGCCAGAAAGCGTCGTCGATCATGAACGTGGTGCGCAAGCTCGAAGAGCACGGCGCGATGGAATACACCATCGTTGTCGCCGCGTCGGCGTCGGAATCGGCCGCGATGCAATACATCGCACCGTACTCGGGCTGCACGATGGGCGAGTACTTCCGTGACCGTGGTCAGGACGCGCTGATCATTTATGACGATTTGACCAAGCAAGCCTGGGCATATCGTCAGATCTCGCTGCTGCTGCGCCGTCCGCCGGGCCGCGAAGCGTATCCGGGCGACGTGTTCTACCTGCACTCGCGCCTGCTCGAACGCGCGGCGCGCGTGTCGGAAGACTATGTCGAGAAGTTCACCAAGGGTGAAGTGAAGGGTAAGAGCGGTTCGCTGACCGCACTGCCGGTCATTGAAACCCAGGCGGGCGACGTGACGGCCTTCGTGCCGACCAACGTGATCTCGATTACCGACGGCCAGATTTTCCTGGAAACCGACCTGTTCAACGCCGGTATCCGTCCCGCGATCAACGCCGGTATCTCGGTGTCGCGCGTCGGTGGCGCTGCCCAGACCAAGGTCATCAAGAAGCTGTCGGGTGGGATCCGGACCGACCTCGCGCAGTATCGCGAGCTCGCCGCGTTCTCGCAGTTTGCGTCGGACCTCGACGAAGCGACCCGCAAGCAGCTCGAACGCGGCCGTCGCGTGACGGAACTGCTCAAGCAGCCGCAGTATGAGCCGCTGCAGGTCTGGGAGCTGGCCGTGGCGCTGTTCGCCGCGAACAACGGCTTCCTCGACGATATCGAAGTCAACAAGGTGCTCGACTTCGAAAAGGGCCTGCGCGATGTGCTCAAGAGCAAGCATGCAGACCTGATCGGCCGGATCGAGGACAAGAAGGAACTCACGAAGGACGACGAACCGCTGCTGAACGCGGCCGTCGCTGACTTCAAGAAATCCGGCGCCTATTGATCGACGCAGTCAACTGATCATGATCCTGCAATGTGCGCGGTTCGCCGCGCGCGCTGTGAACAAGGAGTAGGCAATGGCCGGAATGAAGGAAATCCGCGGCAAGATCAAGAGCGTGCAAAACACGCGCAAGATCACCAAGGCGATGGAAATGGTCGCCGCCTCGAAGATGCGCCGGGCGCAGGAACGTATGCGCCATGCCCGTCCGTACGCCGACAAGGTTCGCGATATCGCCGCTCACATGGCGCAGGCGAACCCGGAGTACCGCCACCCGTTCATGGTCAAGCATGAAGGGGCGAAGACGGCCGGCATCATCCTCGTGACGACCGACAAGGGACTGTGCGGCGGTCTGAACACGAACATCCTGCGTGCCTCGCTGAACAAGTTCAAGGAACTCGAACAGCAGGGCCTGCAGGTCGAAGCGACCGCGATCGGCGGCAAGGGCCTGAGCTTCCTGACGCGCCTGAAGGCGAAGGTGGTGTCGCAAGTCATCCACCTCGGCGATACGCCGCATCTGGAAAAGCTGATCGGCGCGGTCAAGGTGCAGCTCGACGCGTATGCGGCGGGCCAGCTCGATGCGGTCTATCTCGCGTACACCCGCTTCGTGAATACGATGAAGCAGGAGTCGGTCGTGGAGCAGCTGTTGCCGCTCGACGAGCGTTTCGGCGATCGTGCGCAGGCCGGTGGTGCGGGTCCGTCTTCGGCAACCGAAGGCGCGGCCAAGCATTCGTGGGACTACATCTACGAACCGGACGCGCAGACCGTGGTTGACGACCTGCTCGTGCGATACGTCGAAGCACTCGTTTATCAGGCGGTGGCTGAAAACATGGCGTCCGAGCAATCGGCGCGCATGGTCGCGATGAAGGCAGCGTCCGACAACGCGAAGACGGTCATCAACGAATTGCAGCTGGTTTACAACAAGAGCCGCCAGGCGTCGATCACGAAAGAGCTTTCGGAGATCGTCGGCGGCGCCGCTGCGGTTTAACGCGACACATGAATCAAGTATCGAAAGGAAAAGCGATGACTACTGCTACTGCTTTGGCGGAAGGCAAGATCGTTCAGTGCATCGGCGCGGTGATCGACGTGGAATTCCCGCGTAATGCGCTGCCGAAGATCTATGACGCACTGACGCTGGAAGGCACTGAACTGACGCTCGAAGTCCAGCAGCAACTGGGCGACGGCGTGGTCCGCACCATCTGCCTGGGCGCGGCCGACGGCCTGCGCCGCGGTCTGACGGTTAAGAATCTGGGCCATGGCATCCAGGTGCCGGTCGGCACCGCGACGCTCGGCCGCATCATGGACGTGCTCGGCCGTCCGATCGACGAAGCCGGTGAGATCAGCCAGGAACACGTGCGCGGCATCCACCAGAAGGCGCCGAAGTTCGAAGATCTGTCGCCTTCGACCGAACTGCTCGAAACGGGTATCAAGGTGATCGACCTGGTCTGCCCGTTTGCCAAGGGCGGCAAGGTGGGCTTGTTCGGCGGCGCCGGTGTCGGCAAGACCGTCAACATGATGGAGCTGATCAACAACATCGCGAAGGAACACGGTGGTTACTCCGTGTTCGCGGGCGTGGGCGAGCGTACCCGTGAGGGCAACGACTTCTATCACGAAATGAAGGACTCGAACGTTCTCGACAAGGTCGCGCTGGTCTACGGCCAGATGAACGAGCCGCCGGGCAACCGTCTGCGCGTGGCGCTGACCGGCCTGACGATGGCTGAGCACTTCCGCGACGAAGGCCGCGACGTGCTGTTCTTCGTCGACAACATCTACCGTTTCACGCTGGCCGGTACCGAAGTGTCGGCACTGCTCGGCCGGATGCCATCGGCCGTGGGTTATCAGCCGACGCTGGCTGAAGAAATGGGCAAGCTGCAGGAACGGATCACCTCGACGAAGTCGGGCTCGATCACCTCGGTGCAAGCCGTGTACGTCCCTGCGGATGACTTGACCGACCCGTCGCCGGCGACCACCTTTGGTCACTTGGACGCAACCGTCGTGCTCTCGCGTGACATCGCCTCGCTGGGGATCTACCCGGCAGTCGATCCGCTCGACTCGACCTCGCGCCAGATCGACCCGAACGTGATCGGCGAAGAGCACTACACCGTGACGCGCCGCGTGCAGGTCACGCTGCAGCGCTACAAGGAACTGCGCGACATCATCGCGATTCTGGGCATGGACGAACTGTCGCCGGAAGACAAGCTGGCCGTGGCACGCGCACGGAAGATCCAGCGTTTCCTGTCGCAGCCGTTCCATGTTGCGGAAGTGTTTACGGGCGCACCGGGCAAGTACGTGCCGCTCAAGGAAACGATTCGCGGCTTCAAGATGATCGTCGACGGCGAGTGCGACCACCTGCCCGAGCAGGCGTTCTACATGGTCGGCACCATCGACGAAGCGTTCGAGAAGGCCAAGAAGATCCAGTAACGGCCGCGGCTTGAGAAGCGACGCGGCGGGCTCCGCAAAGGCCGGCCGCCGTTTTTCAAGCGCAAGCAGGAGTCGATATGGCAAGCATCAAAGTAGACGTCGTCAGCGCGGAAGAGCTGATCTTCACCGGCCAGGCAAAGTTCGTGAGCCTGCCGGGTGAAGCTGGCGAGCTCGGCATTTTGCCGGGGCACGCTCCGTTGATTACGCGGATCCGCCCGGGCACAGTCGAGATCGAAACCGAGAACGGCACGACGGAACTCGTGTTCGTTGCGGGCGGGATTCTCGAAGTGCAGCCGACCAATGTCACCGTGCTGGCCGACACCGCGATCCGCGGCAAGGACCTGGACGAGGCAAAGGCCGAGCAGGCGCGTCGTCAAGCGGAAGAAGCGTTGCAGAACACGGGGGCCAACCTCGAATACGCAACCGCGCAGGCCGAACTGTCGTACGCGACCGCGCAGCTCGCAGCGATTCAGCGTCTGCGCCGGATTCGCGGGCAGTCCTGAGCAATGAAGGTACGCGCGCCGCTTCGGCGGTTTCGCAGTACATGTCGGCATTTGGCAGAAAGCAAAAAAGACAGCCTCGGCTGTCTTTTTTGCTTTCTGAGTCGGCTCGCGAGATTGGGCACATAGGTTGATTGTCCGGCTCACCGGCCGCGGCACCCTCTTGCGTCGATCGCCTGTGTTGACGATCGACGCTACCCACGTACTTCCAATCCCAGCGTCGACAGACGATCACTTATCCGTGATGGTCATCGTGTTGCTCCCGCGAGCCATTTTGATGCGACTGTGACTGCGCAGGTTCGGGCCGGTGTTGCGGTTGCGGCTGTGGCTGCGGATGAGGCTGGGCTTGCGGTTGCGGACGCTCCTGCTGCGGGCGCGGCTGGCTTTGCACTTGCGGTTCGCGCTGCTGTGCCGCGGCTTGCTGGCGCTGCTGCTGTTGCTCAGCTTGTTGCTGCGCACGTTGCTGGTTTTGCTGCGCCTGCTGCTCACGTTGCTGCGCCGCCTGCTGTGACTGCTGGGCGCGTTGCTGTTCCGCCTGCTGTTGCGCACGCTGTTGCTCGGCTTGCTGCGATTGCTGGGTGCGTTGCTGTTCCGCTTGCTGCTGCGCGCGCTGTTGCTCACCCTGCTGTGCACGTTGCTGCTCGGCTTGCTGCGACTGCTGGGTGCGTTGCTGTTCCGCTTGCTGCTGCACCCGCTGTTGCTCACCCTGTTGCGTACGTTGCTGCTCGGCTTGCTGCGATTGCTGGGCACGCTGCTGTTCGGCCTGTTGTTGGCCGTGAGCGGCACGTTGTTGCTCGAGCGATTGCGCTTGGGGTTGCTGGCCGCGTTGACCGGCCTGTTGAGCGCCGTTCGGTTGTTCGCCCGGCCTTCCTGCCTGAACACCAGGGGGATGCGGGACACCGTTTTCACGCGGCTGCTGTGCCGCCGGCACTTCAGCAGGGCGGCCGGCTTGTGCCGCCGGGCGAGCACCGTTCGCCTCATTCATCTCAGGCTGACCAGGCCGCGGAGCGACGGGCGCTCCGCGATTGGCCTGGGCCTGAACGGGCATCGGACGACGCTCGGCCGGAACGACACGGAAAGCCGGCGCGGTTGCGCCGCGCTCGTTGGCTGGCGCGCCGCGCGGCGCCTGACCCGCTTGCGCCGGCACGTTTGCGACGCGCGCAAAGTTCGCAGGCGCCGCGGTTCTGACGACCGGTTGTCCGGCTCCCGGTACCCGTCCGGCAGACGATCTCGCAAAGTTCTGCGCGAGCGTGTCGTGATAGGCATACGGCGTCGGTGCATTGCGTGTGGCGATCACCGGACGGCCCGCGACGGCCTGCGGCGGTCGGACGTTGGCCGGACGGAGGGCGCCGCCAAAGCTCTCACGCACCGGCGCAATGGCTGGCGCGCCCGCGCCGAACGAGTTGTGGGCGACTTGCTGCGCCGGCACAAACTGACCATACCGGCCGGCACCCTGACCTCGCACGAACTGATTGGCCGGCATGCCCGTGATGGCGCGCGGTGCGTTGCGGTTGATGTACGTGTTGTGCACGTTGATGTTGTTGACGATCGTCGTGTTGTGACCGCCATAGTTGACCCGGTTGTAGTAACCCGGACTGTAGTGATACGCCGGCCGCCACGGTTCACCCGGACCGAGCGGAAGCCACGCGACGCCCGCGGCCACGGCACCGACCGTGAGCGACACGCCCCAACCGGGGCCACCGCCACCACCGCCGCCCACGAATGCGACCAGGGCCGGCGAATAGCACGGCGGCGCCGAGACGACAACCGGCCCCGGAACCCATGCCCAGTTGTTGTGGTAATACGCCCAACGCCCATAGTGGAACGGGGCAAAACCCCAGGGTGCATCGTCGACCCAGGTCCAGCCCCAAGGTGCGACCCAGGCCCAGTGGCCTTCGTGGTACGGCGCCCAACCTGCCGCGACGCGCGGTACCCAGACTTGACCGCCATAATCCGGTGCGTCCTCCCAGCTGCCGTTGGCGTCCAGGTCTTCATAACCGGGCACGTCGCGCGACACATAGCGCGCCGACACCGATGTGTCTTCCTGATGGTCGCGCGAGTCCGCCCACGTCTCGAACGCATCGGGTGGTTGCGCGGAGCTGCCGCCTGCTTCCTGGAGATTGGTGCCCGAAAAGGTGACCTGCTGTCCCGGCCCGATCTGGACCGAACCCGAGTCGCCGTACGCTGTCAGGTTGCCTTCGCGAACCGTGACCGTGGTCGAGGTGCCATCGGGCGAGGCGTCAACGCGAAAGACGCCTGGGCCGTCGGCCTGCAGCGCGAGATTGGGGGTGTCGACTTCGAAACTTTGTCCGGCGGGCATCGTGCGCAGCCGCGTTTCCAACGTACCCTGTGCGAGCTTGAGTTGAGCGTTCTGGTCGTCGAGGTTGACGATGCTCAGTGCGCTTTGTTGGCCGAGGCGCAGTGCGGTCGACCCGATATGCAATTCAGAACGGCCACCGTTATCGACCCAGACCTGATCGCCAGTTGTCAGCGGACGGTTGAGTTCAGCGTAGGCCCATTCGGTGCCACCCGCCGGCTCGAAGGTGACCGCGCCGTCAAAGTAGTTGAGCCGTGCGACGCGTCCGGGGACATCGCCGCCGGGCGCGCCCGGTGCTTGGCCAGGTTGCTGTTCAGCCTGGGGTTCCTGCTCGGGCTGCGCCTGTTGCGCGATCGCCGTGAATGCGGGAGCGGCGAGAACCACCGCCACGATCGCTTCACCGGCCATGCGCCAATTCTTTCGACTCTTCATTTTCTCTCCTGGTCGCCGCCATCCGTTACTCGGACATGGATAGGGTAACGCTGCATGTTCATTTCAAGATGACGAACTCTGTAACCCGTTTGAACGCGGTTGTAACTGAGTATGAAAAGATTCGACTGCAATTCAATTCGCACGGTAACTAAATAAAAGATCCCTGTGAGGCACACCTTTGGCCGATCGGCTCGCTATGAGGGGCGTTCACACGGGGCGCTCATTGTCGGGGAAAAAGCAGGGTTTGACGGAATACCTTCGACACCCGCAACTGCCCAGAATCGAGCACGCGGCATGCCCGTGTGTCCAACTGCGTCCAATGAGACCGCAGAGGCCAGCGACAACGCGTGGCGCCCGCGCCAAGGCGGCGACGCGCGGATAGGAATGTTTTTGCGGTCCCGTACCGATTGAAGAGGAGCTTTGCAATGACTGAGGCTGTGCAGACGGTAGAGGCGCTGATCGCGCCTCTCGGCGGCGAGTCGTATGTGCGCGGATCGACTGCCGAGCCCTTGTCTGAAGCGACCGTCGGCGCGTTGTTGCGCGACACGGCTCACCGTTATCCGCAGCGGCCCGCGGTCGTCTTTCGTGAACCGTCGATTCGCTGGAACTGGCGGGAGTTCGATGCGATGGTCGATATGCTCGCACTGGGTCTGCGTGCGCTCGGCCTGGTCAAGGGTGACCGCGTCGCCATCTGGTCACCTAATCGCGTCGAGTGGCTCGTGACGCAATTCGCCACCGCGCGCATTGGCGCCATTCTCGTCAACATCAATCCCGCCTATCGGCTTTACGAACTGGAGTACGCACTCAATAAAGTCGGGTGCCGTGCATTGATCACGGCGCATCGCTTTAAGAACTCCGACTATCTGGAGATGCTCGCGACGTTGATGCCCGAACTCGTCGTGCGCGGACACGACGATGGTCCGCTTCACAGCGAACGGGTGCCGGCCCTCGAATACATCATTCATATGGGTGAGGGCGACGTCGCAGGCATGCGCGCCTACCGCGACGTCCTCACCCTCGGTGCCCGGGCGATGGATCGCGACGGCCGCGCTGAGCTGGCGAGCATCGAAGGTACGCTGGATCGACTTGAACCCGTCAATGTCCAGTTCACGAGCGGCACGACGGGCAATCCAAAGGGCGCCACCCTCGCGCATCGCAGCATCGTCAACAACGGTCGCTTCATTGCCAAGGCCATGCGCCTGAGTGAGCTTGATTCATTGTGCATCCCTGTGCCGTTCTATCACTGTTTCGGCATGGTGCTCGGTGTACTGGCCTGTGTCTCGACTGGCGCACAGATGGTATTCCCGGGCGAGGCATTCGACCCGGCGTCGACGTTGCAGGCTGTCAACGACGAACGCTGCACCGGACTGCACGGCGTGCCGACGATGTTCATCGCCGAACTGGAGCACCCGGCGTTCGCGAGTTTCGATTTGAGTTCCCTGCGCACGGGCATCATGGCGGGGTCGCCTTGTCCGATTGAAACGATGAAGCGCGTCGTGACGCAGATGCATATGAGCGAAGTCACAATCGCGTACGGCATGACGGAGACCAGCCCCGTCTCGTTTCAAAGCTCGACGACGGATCCCCTTGAAAAACGTGTGACGACGGTCGGCCGGGTTCAGCCCCATCTCGAGGTCAAGCTCGTCGACGGCGATGGAGCAGTCGTGCGCGTGGGTGAAATCGGTGAGCTATGGACGCGTGGCTACTCGGTGATGCTCGGCTATTGGGGTGATGAAGCGAAATCGCGCTCGACGATCGTCGACGGTTGGATGCAGACCGGCGACCTCGCCACGCTCGACGACGAGGGCTACTGCAATATCGTCGGACGCTTGAAGGACATGCTGATTCGTGGTGGAGAGAACATCTATCCGCGCGAGATTGAGGAGTTTCTGTTCCGGCATCCGGATGTGGAGTCGGTGCAAGTCTTCGGCGTGCCTGATGCGCGCTTCGGCGAAGAGGTCTGTGCATGGATTGTCCCGAAAGCGGGACGCACATTGAGTGAAGATACGGTTCGCGACTTTTGTCGCGGCCAGATCGCTCACTTCAAGGTGCCGCGTCATATCCGCTTTGTCGAGTCGATACCAATGACCGTGACCGGCAAGGCGCAAAAATTCATGATGCGTGAGCGGATGATCGAAGAGCTGGGATTGGGTGAACCGAGGACCGCGTGAGGCGAAAAACCGGGTCGTTGCAGAAACTCTGGACGAAAAAAAGCGGGCCTTATATGGCCCGCTAAAAACCACACGCTACGGGGTTAGCGCGAGGAGACCAATGGTGGGTACCGTGTTTCAGTACTTGGTCACACAGCAAGAAAATCAAAAGCCTTTTCCTGCTGCGAACGGCCCCTGCAAGGATGCCCCTCAAGAGAGGGCTTCGGCGAACCGACCGACCGGCGCAATATGACGTCCGCTCACGTCATACCCAGCGATACACATCCGTGCAGATACCGTTGAAGGCATTGTGGTTCAATTCATTAGAGGTGGGCGTAACAAAGTGTTTCAGGTTGTAACCCCCACCCAGTAAGGCTTTCGGGCATTTATGACGCATTTTCAAGCGTGGGTTTGAGGGATTTTATCGCGATGTTTAGTCGATGTCAGTCTACCGATTGGAACGGTTGTAAGGCATTGGACAGGTAGGGTGCAAAGTGATTTTGCGTGCAATAGGCGGGGGTTAATGCCGCTTTCAGTTGAGTCCGCCTTGTTTGGATGAGATCGACGCACATGGACTGCGCTCGACGCGGGGCAACCACCCCAAAAGGCGGCTCAAATGCGGCCGGCCGCTGCAGTGGCGACATCCCTCTCACGGGCTCGTGCGTCGGCATGTCCGCGATCTCGTCCCGACCGCTAGCCCGCGCGTTTTCCAGCAAATGCATAAAATGCAGCAGCACGCGTGGTGCCGTCGCGATCTGCGCCGCCGAACGCATTGTCCTGAGCTAGAACCGAGGAATGGCCTTGAACGTTGACCCGCAACTCACCGCTTACTATTCGCAAGTCTCTGCCGCGTTTCCGCCGCTGGGCGCAAACGACGCGGCGAGCCGGCGCGCGCGCACCCGCGAGGTCGCTGCCCGCTTTGCGCCGCCCGCGGTTCCCGGCGTGTCGATGCAAGCAATCGACGTCCCGCTCGAAGGGCGCACGCTTAAGGCACGTCTATATCGCCCCGTGAACATCGACGAGGCATTGCCGCTGGTCGTCTACTTTCATGGTGGCGGCTGGGTGGTGGGCGACCTCGATACGCATGAACCGGTCGCGGCTCAACTGGCTTCAGATGCGCAGGTCGCCGTTGCGTCGATCGACTACCGCCTGGCGCCTGAAAACCCGTTTCCCGCACTGAACGACGATGCAGAGCAAGCCGTGCTTTGGTTTGCCGAGCAGCGCCTCCGGCTGAATCTGTCGCTGCGCACCCTTGCGGTGGCGGGCGACAGCGCCGGAGCCTATCTGGCGACCTATGCCGAGCGTGCCGCGAATATCAAGGTGCCGGGACTCGTCAAGGCCCAACTCCTGTTCTATCCCGTTGCTGCGCCTCGGTTTGACACGCCGAGCTACACGCGTTTCGCGGGCGGCCCGGTGCTCACGCGCGACGACATGATCTGGTACTGGAGCGCCTTTCTCGGTGAGCCCGTCACGGTCGAAGGGGCGAGCGCCGAGTGGCTCGCCGATCCCCGCGTGAATCTGAGTGCATCGATTCCCGACTACGTGCCGGCCGACGCGGTTGTCATGGTGGCCGGCCACGACCCGCTGCGCGACGAAGGCGCCCAATACGCGCACTTTCTTGAGCAGCACGGGGGCGACGTCGAACTGATTGAGGCGGGCGATATGACGCATGGTTTCGCACGCCTCCAGCATGTCTCGAACGCGGCACGTGACTGGATGCGTTCGGCCGCGCTGGCGCTGCGCGAGATGCTCTGAGCCGCTCCCCTTCGCTTACTTGAGCCAAGCGTCGACGATTTTCTGGAATTCCCCGGTCGACCGCGCGAGATGGAGCCACTGGTCGACGTACTGTTGAAACACGACGTCGCCGCGCGGCAGCAAGATCGCTTTTTCGCCGTACTGAAGCGGCTGGTCAGGGTTGACCGGGCAGAGGCTCGGATTCAGCTTGTGTTGGAGCAGCGTCTCCGATCCATCCGTGATCATGACGTCGGCGCGCCCCTCAACGATCTCCTTGAAGATCGTCACGTTATCCGGAAAGACGGTGACCGTCGCATGGGTCAGGTTTTGCCGCGCAAACTTCTCATTGGTGCCGCCCGGGTTCACGATGACACGCACGGAAGGCTGGTCGAGTGCGGCCAGCGTGGGGTAGCGGCTCACCGCATCGCATCGCGTGATGGGCGTCTTGCCATCGACGAGGTAGGGGGTCGAAAAAGCCGCGTGCTTTTGCCGCTCGAGTGAAGTCGATACCCCGCCGACCGCGATATCGCATTGCTGGTTGAAATCGCTAAGCAAGTTCGGCCAGGTCGTCTTGACGAACTGCGCCTTGACGCCCAATGACCGGGCGAGCGATTCGGTGAGTTCGATATCGATGCCCTCATACCCGCCGTCGGAACGCAGGAACGAATAGGGTTTGTAGTCGCCTGTCGTGCAGGCACGTAGCACACCGCTCGCCATAACGGTGTCGAGCCGGGAGGCGGGTGGTGCATCGGCGAGCGCCGGTCCGCTGGAGGTGACGAGCGCAAGGCAGAGCGTGCCGAACCACCGCGTAGCGGCGAGCAAGAGCATTGAAAAAGATCGAGTCATGGCAGTGGAATAAGGTGAACGGAGCGATCAGGAAAAACGGTCTGAAGACATCCGCGCCCCAGCCCGCGGGGCCGGCGCATCGTCGAAGAACGTATAGCTGGATGATAAGGATCCGAAGCGAGAGCCGACACTCTGCCGTTCGACCTATGTCGCGAGGTCGCCCACCGAGGCTCCGGTAGAATGCGCGTTTGCCCTTTGCCAGATCCCGCCGTGGCCACGAAGCTTTCCAACGATACGTTTCTGCGCGCTTTGCGCCGCCAGCCGACTGACTACACGCCGGTCTGGCTGATGCGACAGGCGGGCCGCTATTTGCCCGAATACCAGGCGACACGCGCGAAGGCGGGCAGTTTTCTCGATCTCGCGCAGAACCCGGATTTCGCGACGGAAGTCACGCTGCAGCCGCTCGAGCGCTTTCCACTCGACGCTGCGATCCTGTTCTCCGACATTCTGACGATCCCCGACGCGATGGGCCTCGGCCTCTCGTTCGAGGCTGGCGAAGGACCGCGCTTCGCGCATCCGGTCCGCACCGAGGCCGATGTGGCCCGGCTCGCGGTGCCCTCGATCGAGACCTCGCTACGCTACGTGACCGACGCCGTGGCGCAGATCCGCCGCGCGCTCGTCGACCCGGCCGGGCATCAGCGCGTGCCGCTGATCGGCTTCTCGGGCAGCCCGTGGACGCTTGCGTGCTATATGGTCGAAGGGGCGGGCTCGGCGGATTTCCGCACCATCAAGTCGATGCTCTACAGCCGCCCCGACCTGCTACACCGGATTCTGGACATCAATGCGCAGGCGGTGGCTGCTTATCTGAATGCCCAGATCGAAGCCGGCGCGCAGGCCGTGATGATTTTCGATTCGTGGGGCGGCGCGCTCGCTGATGGCGCGTTCCAGACGTTCTCGCTCGCTTATATGAAGAAGGTGATCGGCGCTTTGAAGCGCGAACACGATGGCGAGCAGGTGCCCGTGATTGCCTTCACCAAGGGGGGCGGACTCTGGCTCGACGAGTTGGCCGATAGCGGCGCCGACGCGCTCGGGGTCGACTGGACCGTGAATCTCCAGAAAGCTCGGGAGCAAGTGGGTGGCCGCGTCGCCTTGCAAGGGAACCTCGATCCGCACGTGTTGTTCGCGCCGCCCGACGCCGTCCGCGCACAGGTGCGCACCGTGCTTGACTCGTTTGGCAATCACCCCGGCCATGTATTCAATCTCGGTCACGGAATCAATCAATTCACCCCGATTGAAAGCGTGGTCGCGCTGGTCGACGAGGTGCATCGCCACAGTCGTGCGATTCGCCCGTAAATCACGGGCCCGCTAAGGGATGCTGCGTCGCACGCCACTGGTATTACCCTTGCCTTACGATGGACGCCGAAGAAGGGCGCGGGCGTTGCGTTCCGGCTTTGTCAAGATGCAAGTTATACACACTGGCGACATTGCAGCGCGGCATCGGTTGAAACTCATGCGGGTCGCCGTGTCTTCTTCATGTATTTTTTTCAAATTATTGATTTATAAGAAGTTAATTGCCGCACCCAGGAGCGTCTAAAATCGCTGCGGAGCCGGGCAGCGCTTGCTGCGCGGCACGGCGCGGCGGTTTTTCAACAGAGTTATCCACAGGCTGGGCGAGCACACGGAAAACCCGTGGCGAATCCAAAACTTAGCGTTGAACCTGATGTTTCACTTTAAGTTCATTGCCCGCCGGACGACCGAAGCGGGACTTGACCGCCCGCGAAGCAGAGGCGCGCTGTGAGCGATACGCTCATTGTCCGGGTGGCGCTCGATCATCCGCTGGCCTCGCTATACGACTATCGCTGGGTGGATGAGACCGCACCGAAGCTCGGCCAACTCGTCGGCGTTCCCTTCGGGCGGCGCAGCACGGTCGGGCTGATTTTCGAAATCGCTGGGCGCTCGGACGTGGCGGACGCGCGTTTGCGCGACGTCGAGCTTGCCTGCTCGGCGACGCCGCCGTTGTCGGCCGCCTGGTGCGAGCTGATCGCATTCGCTGCGAGTTACTATCAGCGCGCCCTGGGCGAAGTGGCCATGCCGGCCTTGCCTGCGCCGTTGCGCGAGCCATCGCGCTGGGCGCGGCTCTTTGCGCGCGAGCAGCGCTACCGGTTGACCGCGGCGGGCCGCACGGCGCTTCCCGATTCGTTGCCAGCGCGTGCGGCGGCGTTGCGTCGGCTTGCCGAGGGGCTGGGGCCAGCAGAGGGTCTAGGCGCGCAAGAGGCGCGCGCCTTGCATCCCAAGGCCATCGCGGCGATTGAGTCGTGGCGCGAGGCGGGGTGGGCGGAGACGCTCGGAAACGGCGAAGATGAATCGTCTGGAACGGACTTCGTTCGCCCGCCTCCTTTGACCGCAGAAGTTGCGCCGAACGAGTCGGCATTTACAGTTTCATCGTCGGCGTCAGACGAGCTTCTGCCCGATGGACTTGTCTCTTCCGATGTAATCGAAGCCGGGAGGACGTTCGCGTCGATCTCTGCAGCGACGACGCCTCCTCCCCAGACTTCGCCGGCCATTCCGCCCGCCACGAGCGACCAGGTTGCCGCGCTCGTCGAGATCGACGCGGCCGCCGGTTTCCAGCCGTTCCTGCTCTACGGCGTCACCGGCAGCGGCAAGACCGAGGTCTATCTGCGTGCGCTGGCGCGGCTGCTTGAACGTCGCCCCGATGCCCAGGCGCTCGTCCTCGTGCCCGAGATCAACCTCACCCCCCAATTCGAGCGAACCTTCCGCGCGCGCTTCGCTGATATGCCCGCCGACGCGATCGTGAGCCTGCATAGCGGACTGGCCGAAGGTGAGCGCACTCGCAACTGGCTGGCGGCCCACACCGGCCGCGCGCGCATCCTGCTCGGTACGCGCCTCGCCGTGCTGGCGTCGCTGCCAAAGCTCGCGCTGATCGTGGTCGATGAAGAACATGACCCCGCCTACAAGCAGCAGGAAGGTCTGCGTTACTCGGCGCGCGATCTCGCAATCTGGCGCGCCAAGCAACTCGATATCCCGATTGTGCTGGGTTCGGCGACGCCTTCCCTCGAAAGCTGGCAGCAGGCCGAACAGGGCCGATACCGACGCTTGACGCTCGCGACCCGGGCGGTCGCCGATGCCGTATTGCCGGCGATCCGTTTGATCGATCAGGATGCCGAGAAGCGCCGGGGCGTCGCCTCGGTCGAGGGGATGTCCGGCACCTTGATCGCGGCGCTGCGCGCGCGCCTCGAGCGGGGCGAGCAAAGCCTCGTGTTCGTCAACCGGCGCGGCTATGCACCGGTGCTGTCCTGCGATGCGTGCGGCTGGCTGGCGGGCTGTCCGCGTTGCAGTGCCTATACGGTGCTGCACAAGATCGATCGCACGCTGCGCTGCCACCATTGCGGTTGGGAATCGCGCATTCCGCGCGCTTGTCCGGAGTGCGGCAACCTCGATCTGGCGCCGCTTGGGCGGGGTACGCAACGTGTCGAAGAGGCGCTGGCGGGGGCGGTGCCGGGCGCGCGCGTGCTGCGCATCGATGCCGACAGCACGCGCCGCAAGGGTAGCGCCGAGGCCTTGTTCGA
The DNA here is from genome assembly GCA_026225235.1 of Burkholderiales bacterium. Lineage (GTDB taxonomy): Bacteria > Pseudomonadota > Gammaproteobacteria > Burkholderiales > Burkholderiaceae > Pararobbsia. The sequence goes on along the minus strand of JAMFSK010000187.1, from coordinate 1,961 downwards.
CAATGTCCACGCGGGCGACATCGATATCCTGATCGGCACGCAGATGATCGCGAAAGGGCACGACTTCCAGCGCGTGACGCTGGTCGGCGTGCTCAATGCAGACGCCGCGCTGTTCTCGCATGACTTCCGCGCGGGCGAGCGGCTCTTTGCACAGCTCATGCAAGTCAGCGGTCGCGCGGGCCGGGCGGGGTTGCCGGGCGAGGTAATGATCCAGACGCGGTACGCAGGGCACCCGTTGTATGAGGCGCTCACGCGTCACGACTATCCCGGCTTTGCCCGCGCCGCGCTGACCGAGCGTCGCGAAGCGCGGTTGCCGCCCTTTGCATTCCAGGCCCTCCTGCGTGCTGACGGGCGCACGCTCGAAGCGGCGCTGACCTTTCTTGACCAGGCCGCTGCGCTGCTAGAAGGCCTGCCGGGAGCCGATCAGGTCACGCGTTACGACGCCGTGCCGCTGACCATCGTCAAGGTGATGAATGTCCACCGCGCGCAGTTGCTGCTCGAAAGCGGTTCGCGCGCCGCGCTTCAGGCGACTCTGCGTGCGTGGCACCCGCTACTGCGCGAGCTCAAGGGCGTGCTGCGCTGGTCCGTCGAGGTCGATCCGCTCGATATCTGAGCGCTGATACACCGGCCGCGATCCATGCAGACGTTCAGGTTGACGCCGACATCCGTGCCGACACCCGAAGCCAACACCCAAGGCCGCCGATCCTTTCGATTGGCTATATGGATATCACGATTGCTTCGTTCGGCGCCTTCCACGCGCCATCGATAATCAAGCGCAGCGAGCGTCCCATGTGCCGCGACAGCTGGCGCAATAACACACACACGACGTTCATCCGGGGCGCTTGTCCATCGACAGGGGACGAAAACAATGAGCAATACCCATTCGAATCTCGGCGCGCCGGCGCGTGAGGGCGACGGCCGGCCAGGCTTCTGGCGCGGCCTGGTAGCGAAAGAAGACTGGTGGGCAATCTGGATTGCACTGGCCATTGTGGTCCTGGCCTATGGGCTGTTCGCCTCGGGGAGCAGCATCAAATGGCTGGCGGTCGCACCGGCAAAGTGGAGTGCACCGGCCGACGCGCTGGCCGACCTCGCCCACAAACTCCCCCAATACATCGCGCTGTTTCTCGTCTGGGCCGTTCTGTTCGGTGTGAGTCTGGCGATTCTCGGCCAACGCGTGGGGCACTTCCTGGCCTCCTTCCTGGTGCTATTCGTCGTCTCCGTGCTCATCTTCGAACTCGGCGCGTGGACCAGCGCATCGAAGTACAACCTCGAGCCCCCCTTGGTGGCGCTCGTGCTCGGCCTGTTGATTTCGAACGTATTCCGCCTGCCTGAATGGCTGAGCGCCGGCTTTCGGGTCGAGTACTACATCAAGGTCGGCATCATCCTGCTCGGCGCGACCCTCCCGTTTACCCTGCTGGTCTGGGCCGGCCCGGTAGCAGTCGTGCAGGCGAGCATCGTCTCGCTCGTGACGTTCGGGGTGATCTTCTGGGCTGCGCGCGCGTTCGGCCTCGAGCCGCGTTTCGCCGCCGTGCTAGGCGTCGGTGGCGCAGTCTGCGGCGTGTCGGCGTCGATCGCGATCGCCGGTGCGGTCCGTGCGAAGCGTGAACATGCATCGGTCTCGATCACCCTCGTCATTCTCTGGGCGATCGTGATGATCTTCGTACTGCCTTTCCTGTCGCGCTGGCTTGGCCTGCCGACCGGCGTCGCGGGCGCATGGATCGGCACCTCCGAGTTTGCCGATGCAGCCGGCATCGCGGCGGCGCAGGCGTACGGCGACCTCGCGAAGCATGGCGATTCAGCCATCGCCGGCTCGCCCGAAGCGGCGCTGCAAGCGTTCACGCTGATGAAGGTCGTTGGCCGCGACATCTGGATCGGCATCTGGGCCTTCGCCCTTGCTATCGTCGCGACCAGCCGCTGGGACCGCGAACCCGTAGCGATCGCGGGCTCGAATGGCCTCGCAG
>JAMFSK010000186.1 GCA_026225235.1 Burkholderiales bacterium | reverse complement strand
GGCCGAGACGGCTACCCGAATGGCTGTTCCACTTCGGAAGCTGCCGTAGCACTCGAGTCGGGTCGAAGGGCAGATGTGGGTCCGACTTCTGCCCGACACCCAGGCCGATGAACGGCGGCCGACTCCGCTCAATCAGCGGCAGACCGGGTTCGGGCCAGGAGCCGTCGCTCACCGTCTGGTCCTGGTCCTGGCTCCGCTGCCGGAACGCCCGGTGCGCCAGTACCCGCCTCGCTTTGTGGCCGGTGGGCGCCGCAAAGCGCAAGCGGCTCTTCACGCGTGCGGCCAGAAAAGAGACAGCCCTGCACGTCCGGTCGGCTATCATGCGTATCCTCTTCGAAGTAGCTCCTTATGATTTCCGTCCGTAATGTCACGCTGCGCCGCGGCGTCAATGTCGTACTCGACAGCGCGTCCGTCACCTTCACCCCCGGCGAAAAGATTGGTCTTGTCGGCCGCAATGGCGCCGGCAAGTCGTCCTTCTTCGGCCTTCTCAACGGCACGCTGCATGAAGACGGCGGCGAGTTCTCGATTCCCGCTGCATGGAAGATGGGCCAGGTCGCGCAGGAGATGCCGGAGACCGAGCAGAGCGCGACCGACTTCGTAGTCGACGGTGACACCGAACTGCTGGCCGCGCAGGCCGAAGTAGCGGCCGCTGAGGCCAGCGACGATGGCATGCGCATGGCGCACGCCTACATGGCCCTGCACGACGCTGGTGCACACGATGCCCCCGCACGCGCCGAAGCGCTGATCCAAGGCCTTGGCTTCAGTGCTGCGCAGCTTAGCCAGCCGGTCAACAGTTTCTCCGGCGGCTGGCGCATGCGACTGCAGCTGGCGCGCGCGCTCATGTGCCCGTCCGACTTGCTGTTGCTCGACGAACCGACCAATCACCTCGACCTCGATGCGCTGGTCTGGCTGGAAGCCTGGCTCAAGCGCTATCAAGGAACCATGGTCGTGATCAGCCACGATCGCGAATTCCTCGACGCGGTGACGCAGGTGACGGTGCACGTCGACAACGCCAAGCTCGTGCGTTATGGCGGCAATTACAGCAAGTTTGAAGACATGCGCGCTGAGCAGATGTTGTTGCAGCAGGCCTCGATGGCCAAGCAGGCGGACAAGATCGCCCACCTGCAGAAATTCATCGACCGTTTCAAGGCCACGGCCTCGAAGGCGAAGCAGGCGCAGAGCCGGGTCAAGGCGCTCGAACGCATGGAGAAGATCGCACCGGTACTTGCCGACGCAGACTTCACCTTCGAGTTCAAGGAGCCGCTCAACGTCCCGAACCCGCTGTTGTCGATGCTGGACGCGAGCTTCGGCTACCCGGCACCGGCCGACGCACCGCCGGACACGCCGCCGACGGTCATCGTGCGGGGCATCAGTCGATCCGTGCTGGCCGGGCAGCGCATCGGCATTCTCGGTGCCAATGGCCAAGGCAAGTCCACGCTGGTGAAGACGGTCGCGCACGAGCTCGCGCTGATTGCCGGCGAAATCAGCGAAGGCAAAGGCCTGAACATCGGCTACTTCGCACAGCAGGAACTCGACGTGCTGCGTCCTCTCGACACGCCGATGGAACACATGATCCGCCTTGCCAAGAACACGCCGGCGAACATGCGTGCCCCCGGCCAGAGTGGCACCGAACAATCGCTTCGCACCTTCCTCGGCACCTTCAACTTCAGTGGTGACATGGTCCATCAGAAGGTCGGCACGATGAGCGGCGGCGAAAAGGCGCGGCTCGTGTTGTGCATGATCGTATGGCAGCGTCCCAACCTGCTGGTGCTCGACGAGCCTACCAACCACCTCGACCTGGCCACACGCGAAGCGCTAGGCATGGCACTTAACGAATTCGAAGGCACCGTGCTGCTGGTCAGTCACGACCGGTCCCTGTTGCGCGCCGTATGTGACGAGTTCTGGCTCGTCACCAAGGGTGGCGTCGAGCCCTTCGACGGCGATCTGGACGATTACCAGCAGTTCCTGCGCGACGAAGCCCGTCGCATGCGCGAGCAGGCTGCCGTAGAGCAGAAGGTCGCCTGAGTGACCCCCTGGCAGCTCAACTTTAAGAGCGGTCATCATCAACGCCACCGTGAGCATGACGGCAGCGGTCGGCTTCGCAGTCTTCAATCGACTGCGTAGTGTTCAAGCCAATGCGCGTACGGTGCAGGAAGTGTCCAGGTAGGACGGTCGATGCCGAGTTCTCGCGCAGCGCGGTACGGCCAATGGGGATTGGCGAGATGCGCGCGTCCAACCATCACGAGATCGAGCTGGCCGTCCTTGATTGAGCGATCGGCGAGTTCAGGCGTATCGATTCCCCAAGCCGATGAGACTGGGATCTGTGCCTCGCGGCGAATGCGCTCGGCAATCGGGGCGAGGAAGGCGGGCGCCCATGGAACGCGAGCTGTTGGTGTGGAGAAGCCGATGCTCACGCTCAGCATGTCGAGCCCCTCGCGTTTGAAGTTCTTTGCCAGTTCGATCGATTCGGCGAGCGTTTCCTCATCGCGTCCGTCGTACTCGATAGCGCCGAAGCGGGCCGTCAAAGGCAGATGCTCGGGCCACACCTTGCGCACTGCCGCTAAGGTTTCGAGCAAGAAGCGACTGCGGTTCTCAAGGCTGCCGCCATAGGCGTCGGCGCGATGATTGGAGTGCGTCGAGAAGAAGCTTTGGCCGAGATAGCCATGGGCAAAGTGCAGTTCCAACCATTCAAAGCCGGCATCAAGAGCACGCTTGGCCGCCGCAACGAAATCACTGCGCACGCGCGCGACGTCGTCGATGGTCATCGCCTTTGGCACCTTAGGCATGTTGGCGCCGAAGGGAACGGCAGAGGGTGCAATGGTCTGCCAGCCGCGCGTATCGTCGTGGGCAATATGGTTGTCACCCTCCCACGGCCGGTTGGTGCTGGCCTTGCGCCCTGCGTGGCCGATCTGGATGCCCGGTACGGCGCCGGCTGCTTTAATGGAAGCGACAATGGGCGCAAAGGCCTGTGTCTGTTCGTCATTCCAGAGCCCGGTGCAGCCCGGTGTAATGCGCCCCTCCGGCGACACGCCCGTCGCTTCCACAATCACCAGCCCTGCGCCACCGCGAGCCAGACCTGCGAGGTGCACATGGTGCCAATCGTTAGCCAGGCCGTCGACGGCAGTGTACTGGCACATCGGAGGAACCGCGATGCGGTTGCGCAGGGTCACGTCTTTGAGCTTGTACGGTTCGAATAAAGCGGACATCAGGCGGGTTCCATAGTAGGGTCGTTCGATTGTTCGAACAAATTCGAACTATGAGTATCGCAGAAACGTTTGGTGTCTGCACCATGCGCACTGAATGACCATTCCCCCCACGAGGATTTGCGCGCTCCGCGTCCCGATATTGCGCGAGCCGGGACTGGTTCAGACCCGGGCCGCTGGAACCGCGCATCGAAACCCGTCGCGACGGTCCAAACCGGACCCCGATTTCATGGGAAGGCCAGGCCACGATTACTTGATCGACCTTGGCCTAGCGCGCTAACTCAGACCTGGGCCTGACCTCCGTCGACAAAGAGTTCAGCGCCGGCCATGAAGCTGGAGTCGCTCGATGCCAGGAAGATCACCGCCTTGGCGATTTCGTCCGGATCGCCGACTCGGCCAATTGGCACTTGGGTGGCCATATAGTCCAGCAGCCCCTGTTGCTGAGCTGCATCCGGGCCCGCGAGTCCAACCAGACCCGGGGTCTTGACCGGTCCGGGGCTGACCACGTTCACGCGAATGCCGCGCTCTTTCAAGTCGAGCGTCCAGCTTCGCGCCAGATTGCGCACCGCGGCTTTGGACGCGCCGTAGACGCTGAAGGCTGCCGTGCCTGTCGCGCCGGCGGTCGAGCCCATCAAAACCACTGACGCGCCGTCACGAAGCAGCGGAAGCGCCTTTTGCACCGTGAAAATCACGCCTTTCACGTTGCGTCCGAAAGTGTCTTCGTAATGCTCTTCCGTGATGGAGCCCAGCGGCAACATTGAGCCGCCGCCTGCGTTGGTGAACAGGACGTCGATCTGCGAATGCTTTTGCTGAACCTCATCGTAGAGACGGTCAATGTCGGCCAACTTCGACATGTCGGCGCGCACGCCAGTCGCCTTGGAGCCGATCACCTTAAGCGCTGCGTCCAGTTCTTCTTGGCGGCGTCCGGTCACAAATACCTCGGCGCCCTCGGCGGCGAAGCGTTTGGCAGTCGCAAGGCCAATACCGCTCGTACCACCCGTTACCACCACTACCTTGTTGTCAAATTTGCCCGACATTTCTTCTCTTCCTTAATGTGCGGCGAACCATTCGCTGCTTAGGAAACAGCATGCACTTGGAACACTGAGTCGAGTAGACTGCAAAATTGAGCTTTATAGTTCCGTCAATGAGACACTGGCTATGTCCGACCTCAACGATTACGTTCTGTTTGCCGAAGTGGTGACCCATGGCGGGTTTGCCGCGGCAGGCCGGGTCCTGAGGGCACCAAAGTCGACGCTGAGCCGCCGGATCGCCGCTTTGGAAACACGCCTCGGTGTACGGTTGATCGAGCGTTCGACTCGCCGCTTCCGGGTTACCGAAGTGGGGCAGGCCTTCTACGAGCGCTGTCGAATGATCATGATGGACGTACAACAGGCCGAGTCCGTTGTGTCCGAGGCGTTGGGGGAACCGCGCGGAGTCGTTCGCTGCAGTTGTCCCCTGGGTTTGATCGAAACGTTGTCGCCGGCTTTTTCCAGCTTTCTGAAGAAGTTTCCGAAGGCGAAATTGCAGGTTGTGGCAGTTGATCGCGCTGTCGACCTGATCGACGAACGAATCGATGTCGCAGTGCGCGTCCGCACGGCAATCGTCACCGACGCCGCATTGATCATGCGTACGCTGGGCCACTCCAGCCGGATTCTGGTCGCTGCGCCTAGCCTAGCTGATTTATGTGCCGGCGGCGACGTCTCGGCGCTCACTGATTTGCCGACACTCGCCACTACCGACCAGATCGGCGCGATCGTCTGGGAGTTCTTCGAACCTTCAGGGGGGCTACGCTCAATTCGCCACGAGCCGAGAATGACTTGCGTCGACTTTCTGGCGCTTCGTGATGCCGCCGTGTCGGGACTTGGTGTGGCGCTATTGCCGGAGCACTCCTGTCGAGGTCAGCTTGTGGATGGCAGCCTGATACATGTATTCCCGCAATGGCGGACTGAAGATGGCATCGTTCATCTCATCTTCACGACTCGCCGTGGCCTGCCTCCCGTTGTGCGCTCGTTCATTGACCATTTGGCGGATGTTTTCGATGCCCGATCAATGACAATTCGCGCCGCCGCCGCTTGATTCAGCGAACGTTCCGGCCGCCGGTTTATGGGCGATGAAATGGAGCCACCATGCGTCGCTATCGCCGTCGGGTGCAATCGGCTGCGCGTCGCGGCTGCCGAACACGATGTCGAGATGGAGACCGAGTCGTTCGAGTTGACGACGTTGTTCGGCAAGCGTCGTGTAGACGATGACGACGCCGAAGTTGTGAGCCGCTCCGACCGCAACCGCATAGCCACCATACTCGCGATTGTCGCGCGAGTGGCGCCAGTAGTTGTAGAGCCCGATCGGCAGCACACGCAACGAGCACAACGTGCGCCACCCTAGCCGAACAGGATTCGGCGTAAAGCGTGGCATCAGTTTCCAGACCGTCTCGCCATAGCCCGGACCGTGCAGGTTGTGAGACGAGAACAGCAGATAGCCGCCCGGGCGCACCACACGCTTCATCTCGCTTAAGATTCGAACGCGATCTGCATACTCGACGGAGTCGATGCCGTTGTAGCTGAACATCGCGAGCGCGAAGTGGTCGGATGGCAACGACGACATATCGCGCGCGTCCATGAGACGGAGATCCGCTTGAGGAAACCGCTCGAGCGCACGTTGAAGAAGCGCAGGTGTGTAGTCAACTCCCACGTAGTCGGATGAAATCGACTCCATCAAAGGAACGGTTCGTCCGGCGCCGATTCCGATATCGAGGATCGGTTCGTTCGCACAGTGTGCGCTGACCCATTCCACGGCCGCTTGCTCGCCCGGATCAGTCCATGAGCTTTCGCTCGCATACCCACGGACCGAAGCGCGTGAGCTCCATGTTGCGCGATTGATCGCGTCAACATTGATGGTGCGTGTCATCGCGTGTCTCCTTCGCGATCGTCACCGAGCACGCCTGCTGGCGCACCCGGGGGGCACTGGCACATGCTAGGCGTACCTGAGTGTTGCAAAACACTGAAACGATGCTGCAGGGCCTGCATTAACCTGCCGTGATGTTGGCGGTCTTAGTCCAGCGGTTCGCTTAAACCGAGGTCATCACACCATTCAACCCTACTGCGCTCTGTGCGCGCGCACACACTTGATTGAAAAGGCAGATCCAAACGTTGATATAGGCAGATTTTGCCTACATCGCGGGATTCGGGTTGCGCCTGATGGCCAGGCGCTCAAAAGTACCTGATCGTCGATACCGCGCGCAATTCGTCCGGGGTCGCCGTGCCGTAGCCGAAAAATTCGAGATAGGCAGGAATCATTTCGAACAGCATGTCAGTGCCGACTTGCACGACACATCCTTTGTTCTTGGCCGCTCTCAAGAGTGGCGTGTACTCGGCTTTCATGACCACTTCACCCACGAAAGTGGTTGGTAAGATCCGTTCGATGTCGAAGGGCAGCGGGTCATCGTCATTCATGCCGATGGGCGTTGCATTGACGATGAGGTCGAAGCCCTGAGGATCTTTCAAGCCAGCTTTCACGATCAACGCCGGGTAGTGGTTTTGAAGCCGCTCACGGAGGGCAAGCGAGGCGGCCTCGTGGGTATCGAACAACGCGAGCTCCGCCACACCCGCCGACGCTAGCGAGGCGGCGATAGCCGACCCCACACCACCGTTGCCAAGCACGAGCGCACGCGCATCCTTCAGGCGGCAACCTTTGCGTTCGACCCCACGGACAAACCCGGCCCCATCGAACTGATCGCCGAGCAGCGTGCCATCCGGATGACGCAGGATGGCGTTGCAAGCCCCCGCGATTTGCGCGGTCGGTGTGAGCACGTCGACCAGTCCGATCGTGGTGACCTTATGCGGCATCGTAACGAGCGCGCCGTGGATGTTGCTCAGGCGAAACAAAGACGCGAGCGTGGACGGATAGTCCTCGGCCTTGACGCCCATCGGGACCACGACCGAATCGATTCCGTTCTTCTCGAACCACGGGTTATAGATCATCGGTGCTTTGAAACTCTCGGTCGGATAGCCGAGCAAAGGGATGAGCCGGGTCATTCCACTGATCATGAAAAACGTGCCGTTTGATGATGTTCGACGTTAGTGCGTGTGTATCAGGCTTTGCTACGCAGCCGCCTTTGCGAGTTTGTCTTCGGCAACCGTCTGTCCGCGAAGTCGCTCGTATTCGGTTCGTTCGAACGGGATCGCGTTGGCCTGGCCAAGCTCGCCCATGGGGATGCGATACGTTTCGCGAGCGCTCCAGGCGGCGAGTGCCGTGATGATGGTCAAGCCGAGGGTGATCGAGCCTACCGTAAACGGAATATTCGACGATCCGGGCGGTGCGACGGTGGCAAACAGTGCGGGGAGTAGGGCGGTAATCAACGTGCCGATGTTCTGGGCAATCGCCATTGCCGAGACCCGCGAGCGCGTCGGGAAGAGTTCCGGATAGAAGCTCGGGAAGACCGCGTTATAGCCCTGATAGACGATGCCCCACATCAGCACGGACATGACGAACGCTAGCGGAACGTTGTGTGCGCTGATCGCATACAGATAGCCGTACGACAGCAGCCCCGAGCCGATGGCCCCGACGGCGATCGGCAGTCTGCGGCCGATGCGGTCAGACAGATCGCCGATGAAGGGAATAAGGAGGATGGCCACAATATTGCCGACGACGGGAATCCACAGATACACGCTCTTATGAAAGCCTATGCCGTAGGAAGCCTGCACGGCATAGGCCGCACCGAAGATCGTCGCGACGACCGGGATCACGTTCATGAGCGCCATGCAGACCACTCGGAGCATGTCTCTCCAGCCAAGCAGGAACGCTTCCTTGACCGGCGCCTTCGGTACCTCGGACTCGTTGGCGAAGGCAGGCGTCTCCTCGACCTCGCGTCGAATGATGTAGCCAGCCACCAGCACCCCGGCCGACAGCAGGAACGGGATACGCCAACCCCAGGCATTGAAAGCATCATCGGGCATGAAGTAGGCGAGCGGCAGAAAGACGGCAGCGGCGAGAATTTGGCCCGTTTGCACGCCTTGCAGTGTGAAGCTGGCGTAGTAGCCACGCCGTCCGATCGGTGCGTGCTCGAGAATCATCGAACTGGCCCCCGAGATTTCCCCCGCTACCGCGAAACCCTGAATCAGACGAAATACGACGAGCAGCACGGGAGCCAGTAGGCCGACTTGATGGTAAGTCGGCAGCAGGCCGACCGCCATGGTCGACAGGCCCATCAAAAACATGCACAGCAGCAGCACAGTCTTGCGGCCCCGGGTATCGCCCAGGTGACCAAGGAAAACGGCTCCGATCGGACGGGCTACATAGCCGACGCCGTAAGTTGCCAGCGAGGCCACGATGGCGAGCTTTGGGTTGCCGGACGGGAAGAACAGTTGCGGGAAGACCAGTGCGGCCGCCGTGGCATAAATGAAGAAGTCGTAATACTCGAGCACCGAGCCGATCCAGCCACTCGCGGTTGCCTTTTTGGTCTGCGAGCGATGGTGCTGTCGGTCCTCTTCGGCCAGTTTTCCTTGCGATTGAGCTCTCATGTCGTCTCCACAATGAGGTGTTAAACCGGCAGCGTTGGCTTATGGGCGCCTCTTGGACTGCTCGGTGGGGGAACAGCTGGGCCGAATATTGACACAACTCGCTTACAGGCCTGACGCGTAGGCGTGGGCATCGCGCGTCCATCATGCGCATGGAAGTGTCGGGCGTTTTCCGCCTTCGCATCGTCGAGGCGATCGCGAAGGCCGCCCGTACGGGAGAGATCGTGGCGACTAGCCGATCGGGCGTCACCGTGTGAGCGTCCGACAACCACAAAGCGTGGGTAACAGGCGCTGGCCAGCACCTATCAGTTCAGCATTTCTTCCTCGGGGCGCAACGTCAAGACCCGCACCCCGTTTCCAGTTACAGCCACGGTGTGCTCAAATTGCGCGGATAGCTGCCCATCGCTGGTGACGACCGTCCAGCCATCTTCTTCGGTCTCAACGGCATTCCGCCCTTGGTTGATCATTGGTTCGATGGTGAAGACCATTCCTTCCCGCAGCACCAGCCCCGTTCGCGGCTTTCCCCAATGCAGCACTTGGGGAGGCTCGTGCATTTCACGCCCGATGCCATGGCCGCAATATTCCCTCACGACTGAGTAGCCGTTTCTCCGGGCGTGCCGCTCGATGGCATGCCCCACATCGCCAAGTCTGGCGCCTGGGCGAACTGCCTTGATGCCTTTCCACATGGCTTCGTAGGTCACTTGCACCAGCCGTCTTGCCAGTGGCGAGACCTCACCAACCAGATAGGTTTTGCTGGAATCTGCGATATAGCCATTCTTCTCCAACGTGATATCGAAGTTAATGATATCCCCGCTTTGCAATATATCGGTCGTGGATGGAGCGCCGTGGCAAACCACATGGTTGGGAGAGGAGTTCAGTGCGTAGGCATACCCGTACTGCCCTTTGCTTGCTGGCCGTGCCTTGAGTTCATTGACGATGAGGCTGTCGACCAGATCGTTGATGTGCATGGTTGACATGCCGATCAAGCCCAACTGATCCAAATAGCCAAACACATCTGCCAGCAGCTTGCCTGCCTCCGCGAGCAAGGCGATTTCTTCTGGTCGCTTGGTCATGTCGAAGCCACCTTGACGGCTTGCTCCACAACGCCCGCGGCGCGCAGTTCCCGAACAACAATTTCATTGAAACTCTGTGTCGGATTCAGTTCGCACAACATGCCGATTCTGATCCAGAAGGCCGCTTGCGCGTTGATCGACCGGCATGACACTGCGCTCGCCTTGCGCATTTGATCGTGCAAATCATCGTCGATATTCACAATGCCCATGCAATACTCCATATACGAAACATATATGTATCATATATTCGAGTTCTGCGGCAGGGCAAGTGATATCAAACGTCGCGCGCTTCGGCGAGATCCCGGCTGCTGACATCTTCTTCGCCAACTGCGTCATAGCGTACCCCCTGCTCCGCCACCTCTACAGCGAGTCGGTAGAGGCGCGCGACAGCGGAAAAGGGGGCCGTGGGCCAAGGGTTACGTAATGTGTTCTCCCGCGCGGGAGCTGAGCTTGAGACTATCCCAGACGCCGACGAGCGAGATCGCCGCGATCACGAGGAACGCGATTCGGAACTGTCCTGCCGGCGCCACGGTCGGTGATATAACGAGTGCCCCGATCCGCCATGCAATGGCCGCCAGCGCCACGCCGAAACCCATCGCGAGTTGGAACGCTGCGGAGAACAGGGTATTCGCAGCTGCCATTGCGGGCTGCGCAATATCGGCGAAAGCCACGGTGTTGAGTGCAGTGAACTGCATCGACCGGGTCATGCCGCTCAAGAATAGGATCACGCAAACCAGGGGCAAGGGCATACCGGCCGCGATGGTTGCGCAAGCCGCGATCGTGGTCACGTTAAGCAGACCATTGACGATGAGTACCCGGCGAAAGCCGAAGCGTTTCAGGATCGACGTGGTCATCGGTTTCATCGCAAGGTTGCCTGCGAATACGGCCATCAGCAGGGCGCCGGACTTGAATGCGTCATACCCGAAGCCGATCTGAAACATGACCGGAACCAGAAAGGGCACGGCGCTCACCCCAATGCGAAACAGTGATCCTCCCCATATCGTGACCGCGAAGGTGGGTATCTTGAGAGCGCCTAGATCGACCATCGGGTGAGCGATACGCTTCAGGTGGCGCGTCACGAATACCAGCAGAACGAGACCTGCAACGGAGAGGCCGAGCGCATCAAGCCAGGCGATGTTCGTGCGGCCTAGCAAATCGGCGACGTAAAGCAGGCAGAAGAGGGCCGAGCTTGTGAGCACGAAGCCGGTCCAGTCGAATCGAAGTTCTCGGTTATTCGCAGTACGTGGTACTAGCATCAGAGCGACGACGAACGCGATGATTCCGAGCGGCAGATTCAGCCAGAAGATCCAGCGCCAGCTCACATGTTCCGACAGCCATCCGCCAAGGGGTGGGCCGAGCACGGGCGCCACGAGTGCGGGCCATGTGAGTGTCGCAATAGCCTGGATAAGGCGCTCTTTTGGCGTCACGCGAAGGACGACAAGCCTGCCGACCGGCACCATCATGGCGCCGCCGATACCTTGCAGGATGCGCACCAGGACGAAGCTCGAGAGCGTCGGCGCGAGTGCGCACATCAGGGAGGCGATAGTGAACAGCGCGATCGCGCTTGCAAATACCTTACGTGCGCCGAAGCGATTGGCCAACCAGCCGCTGACGGGAATGAAGATGCCGAGCGTCAGCATATAGGCGCTGACACCGGTATTGAGCGCGACCGGAGGCACGGCGAAACTCAGGGCCATTTTCGGAATGGCCGGCGTGATGACCGTCGCGTCGAGGTTCTCCATGAAAAAGGTCCCGGCAACGAGTAATGCAACTGCCGTCATAGTGGTCTTCGTTGCTTCTGCGGGGTGTTCGAACGTCGCTTTCATGGTTCTTGAAGAGGTTGGGATCGATCATTTATTTGACGATGCTTGATCGAGGTGGAATCGACAAGAATCCAAGATCGTTCGCGAGCATATCCCAATGTGTGCGGTTCCATTCGAACAGCAGATCGGGATCAGACGTCCACTCACGCGCTCAGACGGCAATCATCGAGCACTAAACCCGGCGACTTGCCCTATGTATCTCGCGGTATTCGCTGGGCGTCACCCCGGCTTCGGTGCGGAAGAGTGTTGAAAAATGACTCGGGCTCGAATATACAACGGCAGCACACACATCAATGATCGATTGCTCGGTTTTCTGAAGTAGCGCTTTCGCTTGTTCCATCCGTAGATGGATGAAGTAGCTCGACGGCGACATGCCCGTAGACTGCTTGAATACGCGGCTAAAGTGGTATTCGCTTAATTCCGCGAGCGCGGCATGGCGACTCAATGAGAAGGGCTCTGCAAGGCTCTGCGCCATGGCCTCGAATATCCTGTGCAGTTTGTACGCTTGCAACCCACCTCTCGGACCCTGTCCTGTCGGAGCTGCGGTCTCGTAGCTACGTACCAAGTGAACGGTGAGGGCTTTCGCAAGGCTTTGAATATAGACGTTGCTTGGATCATCCCGTCCTCTGAGTTCCAGCTTGATATGCTCAAGCAATGAAGACAAGACGGTGTCCTTCTCGCCGGACACCTCGCGGAGTGCGAAGCCGCGAGCAGGCTTGCTGCAAACTTCGCGTATTGCTTGCTGAAGCAACTGCAATCCTATGTAGACATGCATGACCTGGGAGGCTGCGTTCCCGCAGCCTCCCAGCGCATCTCCGTTGGCGCAGCGGCAGTCGTCAAAAAGAAGTCTCCCTTGACGACCCGATTCCCCTTCCATCTACCGCCGAGCATCCGCTCTTCCACGATGGCCGCGCCCGAGACTATCCACACGAGCAAGGGCTCCGGTACTGCTGGAATGACGATGCTTTCCTGGTGCTGACGACGCGACAAGATCTGGACGAAGACGTCATCGGCAGACTGGGCACGTTGCTCTCTGAGTAACTCGCCGGGTATCAGCTCGTGGAAGATTTCCGCAGATGCTTGGATAGTGCCTTTCATCAGTCAGCCCGCATAGAAAAGAAAAGCACGTAGCAAAATTACGATAGTAATAGCAAAGGGCCGAGCGACGTAACGTGAGGTCGGCGGCAAGATGACATCTGTCGCTGGCCCATCTTCAAGGAAGACATCGAATGATTCGTCTCCGGGTAAGTGCCAGCGTTCTCACCTGTCGAAAAGGATCAGCAACGTGAACTCAACAAACGTCAATGAAGTACAGGGAAAGGCCGCTATCGTAACAGGCGCAGCGAGTGGCATCGGCCGCGCCATTGCCGAACTGTTTCACGCCCGGGGGGCTTTGGTTATCGCGGAAGATATCGACCCGGCGGTGGAAAATATGAAACGCGATGGACTCGTACCGCTCGTGGCGGACATCACCAAGGACGGCGTGGCAGAGCGCGCGGTGGCGCTATCGATCGCAAACTTTGGCAAGCTGGATGTTCTGGTCAATTGCGCGGGTCGTATCCTCTACAAGAATATCGTCGATATGACCCGCGAAGAGTGGAACTGGCAGATGGAAACCAACGTCACCGGCGCCTTTCTGCATTCACGTGAAGCGATGAAAGCCATGATGAAACGTCAATCTGGTGCGATCGTCAATATCGCATCCTATGCGTCGTATTTTGCTTTTCCGGGTATCTCGGCCTACACCGCGTCGAAGGGAGCGCTTGCCCAACTGACCCGCACCCAGGCGTTGGAAGCAATTGGGCACGGCATTCGTGTCAATGCCATTGGGGTAGGCGATGTAGTCACCAACCTCCTCAACCACTTCCGCGCCGACGGCCGCGAGTTCCTTGCTGACCACGGGAAGTTGGCGCCTATCGGGCGCGCTGCAGCGCCGGTGGAAATCGCTGAAGTTGCTGCGTTTTTGGCTTCTGAGCGCGCCAGCTTCATCGTCGGCTCCGTCGTAATGGTGGATGGAGGGATGAGCGTCCAAATCGGCTGAGCACACCAAGAAGATGTCCAATGACGGCGAGAGTCGATCGCTGCCATTGAATGGCGCCGACGACACGGGGCGTTGAACTCGATTGAAGTTCCGACCCCATCAGGTCGGCGTTGATTGCTCACGCGTAACGTGTGCCAGCCATCGCCGCTTTCAGACCGACGGTTCCCTTTTCAACAATCGCGAGAAAGACGTTTTTCGCCTTCTCGGCGTCTTGCGTATCTTGAAAGCTCCGGTGAGCCTCGATGCGAGCCACGGTCCAGGTCGCCAAAAGCAGATTGGCCGCAAGATAGGCGTCAGCATCCGTGGGATCGTTCCCCGCGCTTTCAGAGAGTGCCGCCGCTATGACTTGCGCGATCTCGCCACGTATTGCTCTGGCCCGAGCCTTGAGGGTTTCGCTGCCTTCGATGGTCTGGATGAAACGCTGGCTCGCAGCAGAAAATTCAATGTACGGGCTTTGCTCGGCAACGAGCCGTTGAACGAGCTGACGGAGCGCCTCAATCGGAGAAGTGCCGGAAGCACGCTGCCGCACCGTTTCGCGTAGCGTCTCCCGAATCTCTTCATCGCGATCGAAGAACATGTCCTCTTTGCGCGGGAAGTGGTTGAACACCGTCATTCGCCCAACGTCTGCGGCTTCTGCAATTTCATCCACCGTTACGTTATCGAAACCCCGCTCGGTGAAAAGGAGGGTAGCCACGTCGGAGATGGCTTCTCGCATGGCGAGTCGCTTACGGGACCGGCGATCTGATGGGATGGACATATTTCCATAATATCTCATTGTGTACTGAGTACAAATCCCCCCCTCACGCCGCTAAAGCATTGACACATCCCACGTCATCCAACAACATGTACTTAGTACATTAAAGGAGTAAGTACATGAAAGATCACTTTGATGTGGTGGTTGTGGGTGCGGGACCGGTCGGACTATTGACGGCCATCGAACTCACATTGGGCGGCGCGCGCGTCCTGGTGCTGGAGCGTCTGGCCGCTCCCAGCCTCATCACTAAGGCGTTGGCGATCGGACCTCTGGGGATTGAGGCGCTACAGCGTCGCGGCATGTCCGCGGCCATTGCCAACGCAGAGGAGCGCGCGTTCGCGGCGATGAAGCCGTCCTCGAAACAGGCCGAACCCACGTTGAGTGATCAAGGGCCCCGATACGTTGGACACTTTGCTGGCCTGACGCTCATTCGAGCGGATGCGCAGAAAGATCCGGAGCGGCGAGCCCGTCGCGTGGATCAGCAGGCCGCTGAAGTCATGCTGGCCGACCGCGCCCTTTCTCTTGGAATCGAGGTCCAGTGCGACTGTGATGTTAAAGGTCTCGTGCAGCAGCCTGACGTCGTGGACGTGGAATGGGCATCGTTGACAGGTGAGGGCCGCATTCGCTGCTCGTACCTTGTGGGTTGCGACGGCGGGCGCAGCTCCGTCCGAAAGTTGGCTGGCTTTGCGTTCCCGGGCACGCCCCCGACGATGACGATGTACCAGGCGATCGTGGAGATCGACCGTCCCGAAAAGCTGTTGCCCCTTGGCTTTCGTCATACATCGGGTGGCATGTTCGCTTTCGGGTTTATGCGCAATAGACTGATCATGATGGACTTCAATGGTCCCCCTGAAGATCCGCAGGCTCCGGTCACCCGTGAGGAATTCGAAGGCGTGCTGCGCCGTGTCAGCCGCGAGGACGTTCGGGTGACATCGCTTGAAAGCGGGAGCCGATGGACGGACAACACGCGGCTTGCCGATACGTATCGGCAAGGCAGAGTGCTGCTTGCCGGGGACGCGGCGCATGTCCATTCGCCGTTCGGTGGTCAGGGCATGAGTCTCGGGCTCGTAGACGCTGCAAACCTCGGTTGGAAGCTCGCTGCGGTGATTCGTGGCGAGATGCCTGAAAGCTTGCTCGACACCTACACAGCCGAGCGGCGACCCGTCGCTGAAGCCGTGCTAGCGAACACCCGCGCCCAGACTGCGATCATGCGGCCCGACCCGCAATCAAGTGCCATGCGGGACGTCATGACGAAGCTCATGGAGTTCGACGAGGTGAACCGTCTGATTGGCGAGATGATGACTGGCCTGGCCGTCCGTTACGATCTCGGGTCGGCGTGCGACGACATCGGACGGCTGATTGGGAACAGGCCGGTCAAGCACGGCGAAAATTCGCTCTACGATGTCATGCAGGAGGGCATGGGGGTATTTCTCGATGCGTCCCTTGGGGCAGGCACTTCCAGGCTCGTTGCAGCCACCACGCAGCGGATACCTTGCGTCACCATCGATTCTGGGCCTTCGATGCTGATTCGTCCCGATGCCTGCGTTGCCTGGTGTGGTGAAGGGCAGCACATAGACGGATTGGAGGAAGCCCTCCGCCGCTGGTTTGCCCCAGCACCGATGTGACCCGGACGGTGGCTATTCTTGCCGCGAGCCACCATCCAACGAGCTGCCCGCTCTAGATATGAACGCCGCCTGCGACTTCAATTCGCTGCCCGTTGACCCAACCGAAATCGTCAGACAGTAGCGCGGCGATGACCGGTCCCACATCCTCCGCAACACCAACACGACCCAGCGCCGTATTGTCCGCGACCGCCTTGTTCACCTGCGGATTGTCGCGCACGATGCCGCCACTGAAATCTGTCGCGATGGCGCCCGGCGCGACGACATTGGCGCTAATCCGGCGCGGAGCGAGCTCTACAGCGAAGTAACGTGTCAACGCTTCCACCGCCGCTTTGATTGGCCCGTAGCCGATTCGATTAGGCATGGCGAAACGGGCGAGCCCCGAGGAGATATTGACGATGCGACCGCCATCGTTTATGAGCGGGAGCAGCTTCTGTGTGAGGAACAGCACGCCCTTGAAGTGGACTTGATAAAGCGAGTCCATCTCCGCTTCGGTTATCGTCGCGAGGCTCGAGCCGGATGAGGTGCCCGCATTGTTCACGAGGTAGTCGAAACGCTCGACACCCAGCTCGGCAAGTGCTTTGCTCACGTCACCGGCGAAGCCGTCGAACGCGCTGGTATCACCGGTATCGAGTTGCAGCGCAATGGCCCGTGAGCCTGTCTCCGCGCTGAGCGCGACGACCTTGTCGGCCTCTGCGCGATTGGAGTTATACGTAAAGAGGGTATGTACGCCTCGCTTGGCGAGGTTCAGTACGGCGTTGCGGCCGATCCCGCGGCTGCCGCCGGTGACGATCGCGATTTTGCTGGCTGGCATAGATTGGTTTCCTGTGAGACTCCGTCATTGACTGCCGACGTGTAGGCTTATTATGTCGACGGCATACTGCTGCGAGAATGCCGAAACTATCCAATTTCCTGCCTATTCCTGCCCGGGAAGCCGGCAGCAAGTGCGGAAATTTGCCTGAAGGAGATCTGAGATGCCGAATCACTTGGCCGAAGCGCTTCTGCGCCATACGAATCGTCAGCCAGGAGAGAGCCCCTTCATATCCGATGTCGGAGGACTGGCGATTCTTCGATCGGACCACCCCAAGCAACCGACGCACATGATCTCCAAGCCGGCCCTGTGCGTCGTAGCACAGGGGGCGAAGTGGGCGACATTCGGCGGCAGCCGGCTCGTCTATCGTGCCGGACAGGCGCTCCTGATCGGCGTCGAGGCGCCTTCGATAGGACGTGTCGTCGAGGCAAGTCCCGGTGAGCCTTGTCTCGTACTTGCGTTCGAACTGGATCTTGCGGTCATGCGAAGCGTCGCGGACGAACTGGAGGCTCCGCCCGTGGCCAGCGAGAATCCGGGCCCCGGCGTTTTCGTCACGGACTTCCAGGGACCGCTGGCCGATTGCGCGCTGCGCCTGGTGCGCCTGCTTGACACGCCCAAAGCGATTCCAATGCTTCGCCCGCTCATCATGCGCGAGATCTGCTATTGGCTTCTCATCGGTCCGCATGGCGCGGATGTCGCCAGACTGACACTGGCGAATGGGCCGTCGCAGCGTGTGATCAGCGCCATGCACAGCTTGCGCAGCCGTTTCAGGGAGGCAGTGCGTATAGAGGACCTTGCAGATGTGGCGCAGATGAGCGCTTCGGCTTTTCATCGCCAGTTCAAGGCGCTGACTTCGTTGACGCCGCTGCAGTATCAGAAGCAACTTCGATTGCTCGAGGCGCGCCGGCTGATGATTTCCTGTGCGGCTAACGTCGAGACAGCGTCTTTTGAGGTCGGCTACGAAAGCCCTTCGCAGTTCAGCCGCGAATATGCCCGCATGTTCGGCACGCCGCCGAAACGCGATGCGACGGCACTGCAGGGTGTGCTTCGGGAAGATCGCGCCACAGCGAACGCTTCGGAAGCATCTGTGAGTTAGCGAGTGACGAGGGCGTAGCGACGCGCGATCGCGAACCGTCCCTCGCCATGCGTTGAATGACCAGACCGGGTACGATAGGCGCGAAACCGGTCGCGGCTCGACGAAGCTCGTGGTCGTAACAACAGGTAAACCAGGAGCCGTGTTAGGCTTTTGTCCGCGCACCATCCTGGAAATGTCTCGTGATGCTTGAGCGCCGATTTTTGTCCGCGCAAAGTGGTGGTCGATCGAAACGTCTGGCAGTCCGGCCCTACATTAGCTAGCGCGCGAACAAATTAGATTTTAATTGTCCTTCACCTCAAAAGATTTCGTTAGCGGCACGCTTTAGATGACATGTTTTTGTCGGATCTCTCTTCAGGCAAACAGGAGAAACGATTGGAGCAAGATTCGCGGATCTCGAGACTCGTGTGCAAGCACGATGTGCGCCCCCGATGGCGCTGAAAATGAAGAGCGTTGCGGCGCTCACCCTCGTTACATCGCTGACCGCATGCATGGTCGGCCCCGACTATCGCAAGCCCGACGTGCAGATTCCGCAAGGATTCAAGGAAGGCGTCGACTGGGAGCGTGCTCTGGCGAACCCGCAGGCCGCAATCTCCAGCACGTGGTGGCGTATGTACGGCGACGACACCCTCAATGATCTCGTCGAGAAGGCCCTGCAGGCGAACCAATCGATAGCGGCTGCCGAAGCGGCCCATCGGGTGTCGCTCGCCATTGTCCAGACAAACCAGGCGGGGATGTTCCCGGTCGTCACGGCGGGCTTTTCCGGCACGCGCGCGGGTGGCAATTTGGCAGGGGCCCTGGGCGCCGGAGGTGCCGGGACGACATCATCGGGCGTAGGCAACAGCGTGTTGGCGAGCGGTACCGTAAGCTGGGAGCTGGACCTGTGGGGTCAGGTACGTCGCCAAGTCGAGCAGGCGAAGGCCAACGCCCAGTCGTCAGACGCGCAGCTTGCCGGCGCACGCATCTCCATCGCGGCCAGTGTGGCGACCGACTATTTCGAGCTGCGGCAGGCCGACTTCGATACGCGTGTGCTGAAAGAGCAGCAGGACATCGACAACAGCATTCTCTCGATGACCCAGACCGGGTTCAAGGAAGGCCTGCAGTCAAGCGACGACGTGCTCGAGGCGCAGCAGACCCTGGAGCAAGCCATCGCCGACCTGCAGGCGACCGAGGCCACCCGCGAGGAGGACGAGCATGCCATCGCGGTGCTGATTGGCGTGCCGCCAGCGGCACTCAGCATTGCCCCCGATCCTGACTATCACTTCACTGTACTGGACGTGCCGGCGGCACTGCCGTCCGAACTGCTTGAGCGGCGCTACGACGTGGTGAGTGCCGAGCGCACTGCTGCGGCGGCCAACGCGAGCATCGGCGTCGCCGAGGCGGCGTTCTATCCCTCGCTGACGCTCTCGGCCGAAGGCGGTTTCGCCCACAACACGCTCGCCCATCTGTTCACGGCGCCAAGTCGCTTCTGGACGCTTGGTCCCGAGCTCGCGGAGACGATCTTCGACGGCGGCACGCGCACGGCTGCGGTCCAGCAGGCGCGCGCGACTTACGACGAAAACGTCGCGCAGTACCGCAATACGGTGCTGTCGGCGTTCCAGAGCGTGGAGGACAGCTTGTCGTCGGTCCATCACCTGCGTGCGCAGGAAAGCGCGTTCGCGAAAGTGCTCGACAGCAACAGCAGGCTGTTCGCGAGCGAGGAGGCACAGTTCGACGCCGGCGCGGTCAGCCAGCAAAACGTATTGACGCAGCGACTAACCCTGATTCAGGCGCAGCAGAGCTTGCACGACACGCAAGCGCTGCTCGCCGAGAGCAATGTGTTGCTCGTCAAGAATCTCGGTGGGGGCTGGCAGGGTGAGGACGCGGGTGTCGCATCCTCAGCGGCCGCCGCTTCGTCATCGACTGCAGAAAACGCCGTGCGACCCGCGGTGGAACGGTCAGCCGACTGACAGACACGCACTTTCACATGATCCGGCGTCGCGCGGACAGGCCTGAATTAATCGAGCCCGCGCATGCCAGTCTCAAGCACGAACGGAGTCCTCATGAAGTCACGTCTTCAGCGCTCTTCGCTGTCGTACCTGTGTCTGATCTTCCTTGCTGCCTGCTCGAAAACCCCGCCGCCGCCGCCGCCGCCTCAGGTTTCGGTGGTGACGGTGCACGCGCAGTCGGTGCCGCTAGAGCGTCGCTTCGTGGGGCGGCTCTCGGCGTACTACAGCGCCAACGTGACGGCCCGCGTGTCGGGCGTGTTGCTGCGTCGCACCTACGCCGAAGGCTCATCGGTTCGCGCAGGCCAAGTGCTGTTCGAAATCGATCCGAGCTTTTACCGCGCACAACTCGATAGCGACCTCGCGTTGCAGGCCGAGGACCAAGCGACTTACGTGAACGACCACATCCTTGCGCTGCGAAACCGCAAGCTGCTGCCGGTCGGTTCGGTCTCGCAACAGACCGTCGACAATTCCGATGCCGTCGAACGTAGTGCGGCAGCCAAGGTCAAGGCCGATCAGGCCACGGTCGAGAGCGCACGGATCTCACTGAACTACACACGAGTGACCGCGCCGATCAGCGGTATCGCCGGGCAGCAGCAGGTGACAGCGGGTGCGGTGGTCGGCAACAGCACGACTGACGCGGGCGGCAGCGGTACGCTGCTGACCACGATCCAGCAGATCGACCAGATGTACGTCAACTTCACGGTCAGTGCGGCCGATCTGACGACGCTGCAACAGTCGCAGACCAATGGCTCGGTCGAGCTGACTCAACAGAACAAAACACCGGTGCGCATCGCGCTACCCAATCGCACGCCGTACGACGTGGCGGGCACGCTTGATTTCTCCGACGTGAGCGTGAACGCAGCGACGGGCGCGGTCAATATTCGAGCGCTCGTGGCGAACCCGCAGCGGCACCTGCTGCCCGGCATGTACGTGACGCTCATCGTCGACTTCGGCCGACGCAACAACGTCTACCTGGTTCCGGAGCAGGCCTTGCAACGCGATACGGTCGGCGCCTATCTCCTGGTGGCCGGCGCCGATAGCAAGGTGGCGCGCAAGGACGTTGAAGCGAACGATAACTTCGGCAACAACTGGATCGTGACGCGAGGATTGGCAGACGGCGATCAGATCATCGTGACCGGTGTGCAGAAAGCGCGGGAAGGCGCACAGGTGAAGACCGTTGCATGGCAGCCGCCTGTCGCTGCAGCGTCGTCGGCGTCCGAGGCGTCCGCTGCATCGCCGGCGTCCACGGGTTCAGAGGCTTCAGAGGCCTCAGCGGCTCCGAAGACATCATCGGCTTCGGTCGACACGGCGAAGTAGGAGACCGCTCATGCCGAGTTTTTTCATCAGCCGCCCCGTCTTCGCCTGGGTCATCGCCGTCTTGATCTCGCTGTTCGGCATCATCTCCGTGCACGGCATGGGTATCGATTCCTACCCGGATATCGCGCCGCCGGAAGTCACGGTCACCGCGCAGTATCCGGGCGCGAGCGCCCAGACGATGGAATCGACCGTGACTCAGGTGATCGAACAGCAACTCACCGGCATCGACAATCTGCTGTATTTTAGTTCGACCTCAAGCTCGAATGGCCAGACGCAGATCATCCTTACGTTCGCGACGGGTACCAACCCGGACATCGCCCAGGTGCAGGTGCAGAACAAAGTGACGCTGGCCGAGCCGCTGCTGCCCGCACAGGTCACACAGCAAGGCGTAGTCGTCGCGAAGGCGAGCCCGGACATCCTGTTGTTCGTCGCATTGCAGTCGAGCAATCCGGCGATCGATGGCGGGCGTCTGAGCGATATTCTCGCCTCACAGATCCAGCCTGCGATCGGCCGTGTGACCGGGGTCGGCAACACGACGCTGCTCGGCTCCGAATACGCAGTGCGTATCTGGCTCGATCCCGACAAGCTGCAGAGCTACGGACTGTCGACGACCCAGGTGCTCAATGCGGTGACTGCTCAGAACGCGCAGTTCGCAGCCGGCTCGCTCGGCGCAGATCCGGCCGTAAAGGGGCAGGTGTTCACGGCGACCGTGACGGGCGACAGCCTGTTTTCGTCGGTCAAACAGTTCGAGGACATCATCCTCTTGGCGAACAACAGCGGCACCACCGTCAAGCTGAGTGATGTGGCGCGCGTTTCGTTCGGCTCGCAGACCTATGGCCTGGCGTCGGTGTTTGGCGGCAAGCAGGCTGGTGGCATGGCGGTATTCCTGCTGCCGGGCGCCAATGCGCTTGCGGTCGCGAAGGCAGTCAAGGCCGAGATGGCGGTGCTGGCGCGAGACCTGCCCGAAGGGGTTTCGTGGAGCGTGCCTTACGACACGACCCCGTTCATCACAGCCTCGATCGCTGACGTGATCCGCACGCTCGTCGAGGCGATCATATTGGTGTTTTTCGTGATGCTGATCTTCCTGCAGAATTTGCGGGCCACGATCATCCCGACGCTCGTGATTCCGGTGGCGCTGCTCGGCACCTTCATTGGCCTGTCGGCGCTGCACTACACGCTCAACCAGTTGACGTTGTTCGGCATGGTGCTGGCAATCGGCATCGTGGTCGACGATGCGATCGTCGTGATCGAGAACGTCGAGCGCATCATGACCGAGGAGAAACTAGAGCCTCGGGCGGCGACACGCAAGGCGATGGGGCAGATCACCGGCGCCATCATCGCGATCACGGTAGTGCTGTCTGCCGTTTTCGTGCCGTCCGCCCTGCAGCCGGGTGCGACTGGCATCATCTATGCGCAGTTCGCCCTGACGATCGCGGTCTCGATGGGTTTCTCCGCATTTCTCGCGATGTCGTTCACGCCATCACTGTGCGCGGCCATCCTGAAGCCGGAGCACACGACGAAGAAGAATGCGTTCTTCCGCGGGTTCGACCGGGGCTTCGAGTGGACGACGAATAAATATCTCGCACAGGCGGCCCGGGCCGTGGGTCATGCGCCGCGCTGGATGGTCGTGTTCGCGCTTCTCGTGGTGCTCACGGGTTTCCTGTACACGAAGCTGCCGACCAGCTTCGTGCCCGACGAGGATCAGGGCTTCGCACTCGCGCTTGTGAACCTGCCGCCCGGATCGACGTTGCAGACCACCGATCATGTGATGGCCGAGGTGCGGGACAAGCTCGGGAACAGCCCGTTCAGCAAGGAAATCGTGGACATGTTCCAGCCGGAAGGCTTCAGCTTTGTCGGCACGAACGAGAACGTCGGTATGTCGTTCATCAAGCTGGCGGACTGGGGCAAGCGCCACGACACCGCCATGAAACTGATTCCGCAGATCAACCGCGTCCTGTCGACCATTCCCGATGCGCAGATCTTTGCGGTGAATCTGCCGACCATCCGCGGGCTGAGTCAGTTCGGTGGCGTCGACATGTATCTGCAGGCGCGTGCGGGCCAGTCACGCCAGGAGCTCGGTGAGGCCACCCGCACTTTGCTGACGAGTGCGTCGAAGAGTCCGGTTCTGTTCGGGATTCGCCCCAACTCCTTGCCGAGCGCGCCGCAGCTGGACATTGCGGTCGATCGGACACAGGCTCAGGCACTGGGTCTCTCGCTGACCGATGTGTATGACACGCTGCAGCTGGAGCTCGCGCCGTTCTACGTCAACCAGTTCACTTACGGTGGTCGCGTAAAGCGCGTCTATATCCAGGCGGACGCACCATTCCGCATGGGGATGGACGCCTTCCAGCATCTGTACACGCCGTCCTTGTCCGCGAACAGCGCCGCAAGCGCGAGCAAGCAGTCGACGAGCACGTCGAACGGGTTCGCCCCGGCGGTCGATCCTTCGCCCGCCAACGGATCGATTGCGCCGTACAACATGGTGCCGCTCTCCAGCGTGGTGAATGCGAACTGGACCTACGGGCCGACCGTGCTGCCGCGATACAACGGTTATTCGGCGATCGAGATCGTCGGCAATTCCTCTCCGGGACACTCGACAGGTCAGGCCATCGATACGCTGCAAGATATGGTCACCCACGAGTTGCCGCCCGGTTTCGCCGCGGACTGGACCGGGCAGTCCTACCAGGAGTTGCTGTCGGGCTCGTCAGCCACAACGCTGCTGATGCTGTCGATCCTGGTGGTGTTTCTGTGTCTCGCCGCGCTCTATGAAAGCTGGTCGATTCCGGCGGCCGTGCTGCTGGTCGTGCCGCTCGGCATGCTGGGGATGCTGGTGTTCTGTCTCTTGTTCAGCGTGCCGAACGACATCTACTTCAAGATCGGCCTCGTGACCGTGATCGGCCTCGCAGCGAAAAACGCGATCCTGATCGTCGAGTTCGCCGTCGAGGGGCAGGCGCGCGGCATGACACTGCGCGATGCCGTCATGGCCGCTGCACGGTTGAG
This sequence comes from Burkholderiales bacterium, assembly GCA_026225235.1. GTDB lineage: Bacteria > Pseudomonadota > Gammaproteobacteria > Burkholderiales > Burkholderiaceae > Pararobbsia. Next base: position 25,189 of record JAMFSK010000186.1, on the reverse strand, counting down.
ACTGCGTCCTATCCTGATGACCTCGATGGCGTTTATCCTCGGTGTGTTTCCGCTCGTGATCTCATCGGGTGCAGGCGCCGCTTCGCGTCACGAAATCGGCACTGGCGTGATCGGCGGCATGCTGTTCGCCACGTTTTTCGGCCTGCTGCTGATCCCCGTGTTTTACGTGGTTGTACGGACGCTGCTTGGCGACAAGCTCGACGAGGTATCGCACAAGCTGCCCCATCATGATGATGACGACAGCGGTTCGGGCAACCATGACGCAGGAGCGCCTGGCGGTGGCAGTCACGGTAACGCCAACGACGAAGGTCGCGCAGGGGAGGGCAAACCGGCCTAGCGCATCGGGGTGCGCCGCACCCCGTCGCACCTAACCCTTTGCGGCGGGCACCGGAGGCACGGGCAGGAGAATCTCGGAAGCGACCTTCCAGTCCTTGCCGATTTTTATCCAGTTGATGAGCACGAGAAACGGCTTCGACGTTCCGTCCTGGCCCGCGTACGAGACGGTGATGTTCACCGGGGCATAGGATTGCGCCACGTCCCGTGTCAAGCCGACTACCTTGAACTTCGAATAGTCAGGCTGGAGCACGACGGGGCCAGAGGTGCCAATGTCATGCAGCTTTTGATCGATATCGTCGTTTCCCCAGAAGCCCGCCCAGTTTCCTTCGGAAGGCGTGGCGCTTTTGGCGACGAGAAGGGCAGACGGAGATTGCCAGAACATCCCATGCAGCGTCTTGAAGTCATGGCGGTTTGCCGCTTGCATGAGCTCGCCGAAGTTCGATCGGATCTTGTTCAGGGTCTGCGCGTCCAGTGGCTCCTTGTAGGTGGCGGGAGCGGCAGCAACGGAGCCTGCGAAGACCGTCAGGGTGATGGCGGCGGCCAATATGATCCTGTGTATCATCGGCGTTCCTCTGTTGGGTTGTTTGCGTGGTCGGGGTGCGGATCAGTCTACTGATCGTCACTGCAAGCAGCCAGGGAAATCAATCGACTTGCCGCATTCGAACGAGGTTTGTTTGGCACCCCCGCCATTGCTCCGCATGCCTCGACGTCCGATTCGACAGAGGGTCTAACGTGTCTCGGAACTTTGCATGCGGAAGATGTCGGTCTGCGCAATCCGGCGCGTGTCGCGTGGCGGGTACCCGAACTGCGCCTTGAACGCGCGACTAAAGGCGGCTTCCGATCCATACCCCGCTTTGTGGGCGACGTCGGACACCTTGAACTTGCCCGCGCGCAGCAACTCCGCTGCGATGCTCAGACGCCACCGCGTCAAATAGCGCAATGGCGGCAGGCCTACCGCTGCAGTGAAACGATCTGAAAAGATGGATCGGGACATCGCAGCAGTCTCTGCCAGCGTCTCCACCGTCCATGCGCGGCCAGGCTCGAGATGCATCGCGTTCAAGGCCCGTCCGATACGTTCGTCGCTCAGTCCGAACAACCATCCAAGCCGGTCGCTCTGGCTGTTGATCCACGTACGCAAGGTGCGGATGACGAGCAGGTCGATGAGACGCGAGATCATGAGTGAGGAGCCCGGGCCGACGTTGCTCGATTCGTCGGTCAAGAACTGTGAGATCGTTGCCATCCACGACGGCACATTATCGCCGTCGCGTTTCACGTGAATGATGCCGGGCAGCCCCGTCAGCAAGGATCGCAATGGCCCACCGTTGAAATAGAATGCGCCGGCGAGAAAACATCCTACGATGTCGTGGTTGGCGGCCCATCGCACCGTCCTCGTTTCCTGGCCGGGGCTGAAAGACACGTTTGCCTCGAAACGCCGGCGCGCATCACCGCCAGCCCGGTCTCGCAGCGTATAGCCCTCTGTATGGAGCAGCAGAACAAAGTCGCCGGGTTTCAGCAGCACGGGTTCGCCATCCCGTTGCGAGACCCATGCTTCGCCGTCATGCAGATGCAGGAAGCCCGCCGGTCCCGGCGGGAATGCCACCTCGGTACAGGCTCCCAGCTCGCCGTGGAAGACGATGTCACCACGAAGACGAACGAGCTTGAGCACTTGTGACAACGCGTCACACTGTTCGGACAGCACGCGTTGTTCCCCTACCTTGTCAACGGAGACAGCATCAGTTGCGAGATGTCGAACGTTCAATCTTTTCCCAGGTCGATGCACTTTCGAAAATTCGGTCACGACGATCTTCCTCCGCGAAAAGAGGAGGAATCGAGCTAGTCACTCTAAAGAAGGTATCGGAGACTGACCATATCGCGGCGTCTCGTTTGCATGATCCATCGTACGGTCGGGTACCTTTAGGGCGGCGGGCGGGTCTGTCTAGGGCTCGAATGCGGAGCTCGGGTTGCCCACGGGGCGTCCGCGCTGCATGATCTGTCTTCGGGTCAGCGCGACGGCAGGATCGACATTGGAAAGACCTTGTCCGATCATCAGAATTTCGCTGATGGTCGCAGCGTCCGTCTATTCTGCGTTTCCTGACCTTGCACATATCGTCGGTGGATGCAGTCTTGCGAACAAGCCCCAGAGGAGCAACCCATGTCGTCCGAGCACGCCGATGTCTTATCCCAGGTACTCAAGCTGATTCGCCTTCGCGGCGATCACGTTTTCCATGGCGAACTGGGCAGCTCCACCGAAGTGATTTTCCCCCCGGGGCCGGCGACTTTTTTGCATCTGCGTACCGGGGAACTCTCCGTGTCTCAGCGCAATGGAGACCCCGTGCTGCTGAGGCCAGGTGACTTCGTTCTTTTACCCCATGCGGACGGACACACGATTCGAAGCGAGCCGGGCAGCAAAGCATGTCAACGCTTCGAGGCAGTCGTGGACTTTATCCCTGACAGGGATGCTCGAACGATTAGTTGGGAGACGGATGACGGCATCGCAGGAACCTTTCTCGCAGGGTCATTCTATTTTGACGGGGCGCCGTTACGCTCTTTGCTCACCGGGCTTCCCGGGCTGATTCATCTGACCTGCGACAAAGTCAGCGAACCCCCTTGGTTGGCCTCCATCTCGCATTTCCTGGACGTGGAATCGCATAGCGCGGGCCCAGGGTCATCGTTGATGATCTCGCGGCTGATCGATCTGCTTGTGATCCGCACATTGCGTATGTGGGTCAGCCGGCAAGGCGATCGGGTCGGCTGGTTGTCCGGATTGAGCGATGAACGCGTGGGGCGCGCATTGAACGCCATGCATCTCGAACCTGACCGTGCATGGACGGTCTCGGCGCTCGCCGAGACGGCATTGATGTCGCGTTCGATGTTTTCGGATCGCTTCACGGCGGTGGTGGGGCTTCCGCCGTTGCGCTATCTGACCCGGTGGCGATTGACCATTGCAGCTGACTTGCTGCGCGGAGGAACCTTAAAGGTGACCGACGTGGCCCACGGTGCGGGTTACGGCTCCGAGGCTGCCTTCAGTCGCGCGTTCAAGGAGGAGTTTGGCTATCCACCGCGCGATGCGCATCGAATTGCGCAGACGGGGGTCTTTCTCGCGCGAAGTTCGGAACTCCTCTGACAATTGTTTGGGCGTCATTGGCCTGATTTGTCTGTCGAAACTGTTGCCACGGCGGTTTCTTTTCAAGCGCATCGAGGCAGTCACCGAGTGGCGCCAACCTTCCCATTTGTCTGATTGCATCGATCGTACGATCGATCATGCGAAGCGGACGCCGGGATATGGTCAGTCTCGGTAACGTTCTTTAGAGTGGGTCGTCAAGTTCCGGCATCGACACCTATGTCTCTCTAAGGACGTTATACAGATGAAACTCCTCCTCGCGGCTCTCGCCACTTCAGCATTCGCTTTGAGTACCAGTGCGATAGCTGCGCCAAAGCCCCCCATCGTTCTGGTCCACGGCGCTTTTGAAAACGCTCAGGTCTGGGGTCATGTCACCGCCAAACTTCAAGCCGATGGCTATAAGGTGGTGGCTGTCGATCTGCCGGGTCGTCCGGGCGCGCCCGCCGCACCGGACAAGGTCAGCCTTGATCTCTATCGCGATACGGTAGTCGCGGCACTGAACAAGTTCCATCGTCCGGCAGTCGTGGTGGGGCACAGCTTCGGCGGCATCGTTATCGCCGACGCGGCGGAAGCGGCACCGAAGAAGATCAAGACCTTGGTCTTCGTCGCTGCCTACCTGCCGCAAGACGGCGACTCGCTCGTGTCGATGGCCAACAAGGACGCAGACGCCAAGATCGGACCGCACCTGCAGATCGATAAGGAGAAGGGCATTGCCTCCATCGAATATTCGGCGCGCGCCGATCTGTTTGCCAATGGCGGTCCTGACGAGCTGCGCAAGGCCATTCCTGATCTGATCCTGGATGAGCCGGTGGGTCCGCTGGTCACCCCTGTGCATGTGACGGCCACCAACTTTGGTCAAGTCGACAAGGTCTATATCCATACGGCCCTGGACCAGGTCATCAGCCCGTCGTACCAGGCCAAGATGGTCGCCGCTACCCCGGTGAGAGCCGAATACACCTTGCAGACCGGTCATACGCCGTTCCTTACCGACCCGGACGGCTTGGCTAAGGATCTCGAAGCCGCTGCGAAGTAGAGGTTCAAGGGTTGGTCCAGGATGCGAAGGCGCGGCGACTTGGTCGTTCCGCCTTCGCCTTCAAGGGTCTACCCTTGAAGGGGCGAGTCTCGGCATAACCGAGCTTGCGCGCACCGTCTTGCAGGCCGCTCATCGATATTCAGCAACACTCCGAGGAGAAGGTCATGAGAAGCCTGACTGAGAACACATCTGTCAACGCCGTGCGCACCGAAGTCACCACATCGCTCGGCTTCGATGAGGTGCTTGCGCGCCTCCACGCGCAGATGGGCCGCGCCAGCGTGCAGGATATTGTGGCCTTGGCCAAGTTGCCCGTTACCGAAGCGGAATATGTTCGCGAGGTGCGTACACGGTTCGTCGGCGACAGTGGCTTCATGCTCTTTGCTGAAATAGATCACGGTGGTTGGCTGTCGAAGTTCGGGATCAACCGACGTACTGTGCGCTGGATCCTGGGTAACCCGCTGATCGCCGTCACCATGATTCGACACGACATCGCCGCAGGCCTGTTCGCGCCGGTCGAGCTTCTCGTGACTGAAGCCGAAGACGAGCAGGGGGCAACGGTGACGTATATGCGGCCGTCCAGCCTGATGATGGTCAAGGACAATCCGCCGTTGCTAGAGGCCGCCCAGGCGTTGGATGAGAAATTCGATGCCCTCGTCGCCCTGGCGACAACGCCTTGAATCGGCCCCGGTGCGTTGGGCAATTCCGGTGGCAGGACGATAGATCATGCAAACCGGAGGCCGCGATATGGCTAGCCGCCGATTGTTTCACTAGAGTGATTCACTGAATCTTTTCTTTCCAGAGGCAGAACCGATATGTCCCGTCTTCAGATACCCGCCAAGATCGCAGATGCACCCGCCGCTTCTCAGCCTTTTCTGGAGGCGATCAACAAAAAACTGGGTGTGGTCCCGAACCTCTTTCGTCTGATTTCGAACAGCCCTGCCGCGCTTGAGGGCTATCTTGGTCTGTCCGGAGCCTTGGCAAAAGGTGCGCTTCCGGCACAAACCGGCGAGCGCATCGCTCTCGCCGTCGCCGAAATCAATGGCTGCGACTATTGCATGTCTGCACATACCTATTTGGGCAAGCACGTAGCGAAGCTTGACGACGCGGAAATGTCCGCCAATCGCAATGGCGGCTCGAATGATCCCAAGGCCGCTGCGGCCGTTCAGTTCGCCGCGAAGATCGCGCACGAGCGTGGTCGCGTATCCGACGAAGACCTGCGTGCCATCAAGGAGGCCGGCTACACCGATGCGCAGATTGTCGAGATCGTCGTGCATGTCGCATTGAGCGTCTTGACGAATTACACCAACGTGGTGACCAACACGGAGATTGATTTTCCCGTGGTGCGTACGCATCAGGCTGCCTGAAGCCGGGTTCGACTATGGTGCTCGCGGTTTGTACCCGCGAGCGCAGCTCCCAAAAGCTTCACTGCTGTTCTGCGTCGCGTCTGCTACATTGGATCAACCAGTCAACCAGTCAACCTGTTTGGCTCCTGGTCGGATCCTGATGACGGCGGGTGAGTTGCGACTCAACGTGACTCGCCTCTTAGGCGTCGATTGTCGCACACCGGGAACAGGAGCCGCGTCCGGAGGCAGTCGATGCAAAGCGAAGAAATACGTGAAGCCCTGAATGCGCATTGGCACGCGTCGGCCGCTGGCGATCTCGACGCGGAACACGATATCTACGACGACAATGCGATCTGTGACTATCCTCAATCCGGCGAACGGATCCTCGGACGAGTCAATCTGCAGGCGTTGCGGGGACATCATCCCGGTAAGCCGTCGGGTTTCGATGTCAGGCGAGTTCAGGGAAGCGGCGAGCTCTGGATCACCGAATACTCGATCAGCTATCAGGGCCAAACCTCACTGGTCGTGAGCATCATGAAGTTTGGCAACGGCAAGGTCTTTCACGAGACTCAGTATTTCTCGGATCCTTTCGAGGCGCCCGCTTGGCGGAGTCGATGGGTTGAGCAGATCGCGTGACGGTGCACTGAAACTTTCTCCAGCGGCAATAGGCGGGGGCAAAACGCTCGCGGCTATGGCTGCATCCAGCTTAGGCTTTGACCCGATTCGTGAATCGGGTCGAAGCCCTCGATACAGCTTAGCTCAAGCGTTTAAGACTAAGTCGCGTTCTTGACGATCGCCAAGGCGGGGCAATAGTGCGTCGCGCTAAGATACGAGGCTTGTTGCGAGCGGACGCCAGCACTGCTCGATGTCGGCGGATCGATGAACACCTGGGCGTTGTTCGATCCTGCGGGCGCCGTGAATGTCATCGTGATCTTCCACCACTGGCCGGCCCTGACCGCGCTCAGCGATGTGGCTTGCCCGGCACCCCATGTGCCTCTCACGATGCTGCCAGTGTTCGTGTTGAGAACCCAGGCAAACTCACTGCCGGTCGGATCGTCAGTCTGGACCGAACCGCCGGGGAACGCAGTTGCACCGTTCGTTGCCAGAACATAGTCGCTAAAGGTATACGTCTGAGCACCCTGGACCCGGATGATCTCGCGGATATTGGAAACAGCGGAGCCATTGGTGCTCGTGACCATCGCTGCGCCTTTGTTGATGCCCGAGACGTCGGTCGCGGGGACTGCTGTTCCTCCATTCTGTTGTGCCCATGCATCCGGCTTTGCGAGAGCCAGCGGCGAGTTGATGAGATTGCCCGCATTGCAGGCGGCAGTGGTTTCGTCGGCTGGCGGCCCATAGAAGCTCGAGATGCTCGTCTGGATCGCGTTGTCGGTTGCATCGGACGTTGCCTTGGTGACGATTGCGCCTTCGAAGAACTGAATCGGCGCAGCACTTCCATCTCCCCCTTCGCCGAGTGACAGGCCACCTTGCCATTGGCCGTTGAACGCATGGCCGGCGTCATTGCCGAAGTTATAGGCTTGGGGCGGCGCAGCATCAAAGTCGGCGGTCAGCACGCTTTGCGAAGCCGAACCGCTCTTGACCGCAAACACGTTCGATACGCCGGGCGGCGAGTACTTTGAGAGAACCGTGACGAACTTCTCCTTGGGCGGTTGCTGCGGGCCGTACAGATAGACACCCGCTTCCGCATCGACGCCAGGCCAGTTGGTATCGAGGCCGTTGCACATCGGGTCCTTGACGGTCGGTGCTTGCGCGGCGTTACCGTCACAATAGCCAAACGTCGCCGCATTGCCGTTTGAGAACGAGAGCGCGAACATTTCGCCTTCGACTTCTCCGTGCGCGTACGTACTCGGGTTGGCGCTGCTTTCCATGTTTCCGTATGTGCCGCAACACGTCGAGGACTGACCGTAGTGCGCGCCCGCGACCATGTATTCGGCGATGTCAGAGTCGCCGATGGCTTGATTCACTGTACCGAACCGGTTGCGGTAGGCCTGTCCCCCCAGCGTGCTGAGCGCGGGAATCTGAACATCTTGCAGCGATGCGAAGCTTAGCTTCGCTGGTGTGCCCGGCAGCGCGGGCAGATCGTTGCCGATGGTCAATTGCAGCGTCGGCGCTTGTGCGGTCAGTGCAGTTGGCGGCTGGAGAAGCTGAACTTTCAGCGTTCCGCCCGCTCCAGGCAGGGTGATCGTCGCAAAGCCATTGAGCACCGGAACGCTCGTCGTCTTATGCGATCCTGCCGTGCTCGACGGAACGGTCAGCGATTCGGTTCCGTCGGCATTCAGTGTCAGCGTTGCTGCGACGTTGCCGAAGGCTCCCCCTTTGAGTGGCGCAACCAGGTCGATCTGGTCGTAGATGTACGAGACGCTGCACGTGGTGTTGTTGCAGAACGTGTTCGTGTTCTTGACGTTGGCTGAGCCGATCAGGCTCGAGCTTGTGCCATTCCCCAATGTGCTTCTCGTGTACGGGTAGACGTCGAGCGTTTTACTGTCGGATGCACGCACGAGCTGGAACAGCGGCCCCGTGTAGTTCTTCGTCAGCAGGCGCGTTACGCTGTGAGCGGCCGAGCAGGGCGTATTCGCATTTGCTGCTGCGTCGCAAGGCAGCGTAGGCGCATTGGGTGCCTGAAGCGCGGCGGTGTCCACGGCAGCGACGCTGCTCACGGCCGCCACACTGTTGTTTGAAGTCGATGCGTTGGTCGCGACGGGTTGCGACGAATCGCCGTTATCGCCGCTACATGCGGCGAGCCCGATCGTCATCGCCATCAACACGGAAAGTAGTCCTGCTCCTCTGGCCATCATAACTTCCTCCTGTAAAGCCAAGACATGCATTGGGTTCAACGTCTTTTGATCACGTCCGACAGAGCGTAGGTGGATAACGAGCAGGCGCGAGCCGACGCCGCCGTCATGCTCCGTACGGAAATGAGTAGCTTGATATTGGAAAGCGGCGTCGCGCGCTAACTGCCCGCTGCGGCTGCGACGTGTTACCCGGTGTGGTGTGCGATGGCGACGCTCATTGCGTGTCGCTCGCATCGAATGGAAGATCGGTGGCCAATAGCATTGCCAAACGTTGAAGCGTTCCGCAACTCACCATCATCGTCTCCTTTTTTTATCATCGAACGTCGGCCCGAAGAGGCGGCATCCGATGGTGCGCGGCGGTGGGGCAGCCGTACTCGCCAGTAATATTAATCAATATTATCGGTGAGGCGCCTCGGGAGAATCCCGTAGCAGTAGTAATTTTTTATTACGGGTGGGTGCGCTGCACAATAAGGTTATCAGAACGTTTAAACGCTAACGTTGAGTGTATTTTTGATAATTATTAATAATATTAATAATTTAAATGACTTGAACGGGCAGCCTCATTCCGCAACCCCGGGCTTCAAGGCATGCCGCAGAGCGGAGAACGGAGAGCGTCCCCTGCCTCGATGCATAGCGCCGATCCCGTGGGGCCATCCGACGTCGAGCCATAGCAAAAACGGCGGGTAGATCGCGTCAGGCCCCTGACGATGTGCATGCCGTTATCATTGGAGTTAGGATAGGTGGACACGCGGTGGGCCAGCAGCACTGTGCCCGCGATACTTTCAGTTAAGAATGGAGCATTCCGGATGACGGAACAGAGGTGGGACAGAGTACCGATCGACGCGCAAAGTATCGATGCGCCTCTTTCGCGAGCGGCCGTCTTTCTTCGTTACTGTTGGCAGTGACCAAGCCGCTCTCGCCAAAATCTGCTCGGTGCTTGACGGTGTAGATGATCTCGTCAAGACCGTAGGATTCCGCGATCTTTCTGCCCGGCTGTCATGCATCGTGGGTATCGGCCTCGAGCTCTGGGATCGCCTTCACCTCGATAAACGACCGCAGGAACTGAAGCCGTTTTCTCCGATCCAGGGCGCCGTTCACACGGCACCCGCGACGCCCGGAGATCTTCTCTTCCACATCCGGTCTGAACGCCTCGATCTGTGTTTTGAATTCGAGCGCATCTTGCTCGATAACCTCGGTACGAACGTGACCGTCGTCGATGAAGTCTCGGGCTTTCGTTATTTTGATGCCCGCGATCTTCTGGGTTTTGTCGACGGCACCGCGAACCCCATCGGATTGGACTTGCCGGCCTCGGCGCTGGTTGGCGATGAGGACGGGGCGTTCCGGGGCGGCTGCTATATCGTCGCCCAGAAGTATTTGCACGACCTGAGTGCTTGGGCACAGACTCCGACGCCGCTTCAAGAGGAGATCATTGGTCGCACGAAGATCGACAATATCGAAATCGACGACGATGATGCCCCTCGCAAATCACACAAGTCGCTAGCCACGATCGTGGATGCCGACGGCAACGAATACGATATTTTGCGCGACAACATGCCGTTTGGGCGGCCCGGGCAACGGGAATTCGGCACGTATTTATTGGTTATTCGCGATACCTCTGGGTCATCGAGAAATGCTGCAACGAATGTATCTCGGTGACCCGCCGGGCGCATACGATCGGCTGCTCGATTTTTCGACGCCGCACACCGGCACCACGTTCTTCGCACCAGCGCGCCCGATGCTACAGACACTGGTTCAGGCTGCTCAGGCGAAGCTGGCCTGAACCGCCGGTTCTTGACGAGCTCGTAGGTTCGGTGCTCCCTGGAAGCAAGACTGGGCTAAGCGCCGTATGGGTTAGCCCACGGTCTTCACGCAGCATCTGCTATGCCGAGACTGTCTGTAATTCGGCGATGTCGCGTTTTGGCGGTGTTCCGAACATCCTCGCGTATTCGCGGCTGAACTGCGAGACGCTCTCGTACCCCACTCGATAAGCGGCACCCGTTACATTGGCCCCGTCCTCTACCATCAGGCGCCGTGCCGCGAGCAGGCGCAGCTGCTTTTGATATTGGATGGGGGTCAAGGACGTGAGTAACTTGAAGTGCTGGTAAAAGGACGATGGGCTCATCCGAGCGGTATCAGCAAGTTGCTCGATGCGGATAGGACGAGCGACGTCATCGTGCAAAAGGCTGATCGCTTCGGAAATGCGTTGTGTGCGGCCGTTAGGGGACACCAGCTTGCAGATTTCATCGGCACCCTCGCCGGTCAGCAGCCAATAGGATATTTCCCGCATGATGGCAGGGAAAAGGATCGGCGTAGCCTGAGGCGTTCCAAGCATCTGGATCATCCGGTCGATGCAGTCGGCCAGCGGCCCGTCGACGTCCATCGTGAATACTCCCATGCGGGCATTTCCACTCGGTTTGGGAGGCGGAGAGAGTTGTGCTGTTATCTCCCGCAATATGCCCAGGTCAAGCGGCAGGATGATGGCCAGATAGGGCTCACTTTCGCTCGCTCGCGTCACTCTGCCGACGCCGGGTAGTTCCAGGCTGACCACGAGCGCTTGCATCTCACCGTAGTCAAACAGCTTGTCGCCGAACAATACCTGTTTCGCTCCCTGCACCGTGATGCAAAGCACGGGTTTGTACATGACATGGTGTGGCAGCCTCTCGCCCGTCGAGCGCATCAGAAACAATCCTTCGACCGGAGTGACGAGCACGCCGTCGTCCCCGCCGTTGCTGTCCAGGTATCGATTCAAGGCGGCTATCAAGGTCGGCGACATGCGAGGCTTCCGGAGCGGATGAGAGGCGTTCAGTGCGGTCTAAACCGCTGTGGGCAATTTTAGTCCTCAATCTCAAAACAAAATCGGATTTGGAGGATTGTGCAAAATATTTGAGGATTCCGGCATTCGGGCCTCAGTTCCTTCATCCCATACTGCCTGGCATGCACAACCCACTCACGAGGTGCGACATGTCGGGTGAAGTTCAAGGAAATACGGTGGGAAAGGTGGCCGCCGTCACGGGCGGTGACCACCGTTTGCATCGAGGCAGGCGGCGGCATGCACGCCTCGTACAGGGACGAGGATGATCCATTGAAAACCATCGTAATGACCGGCGGTACGTCGGGTCTAGGCGAAGTGGCCGCACGGCAGATCGCCAGGACGCCGGGCGTGCGTCTTGTGCTTGGAGCACGTCGTGGGAGCCAATCCGCCGCCGAGACACGACCGCTCGACCTTACCCGCCTCGCCAGTGTCCGGGAGTTTGCGCAAGGCGTCATTCATGAGCTTGGGGATACGTCGATTGACGGGCTGGTGCTGAATGCGGGGACGCAGTTTCCGAATATTGACCAGCGCACGGAAGATGGTTTTGAGACCACGTTCGCCGTCAATCATCTGGCGCACTACCTGATACTCCGGTTGCTGCTGCCCAAGCTTGCTCGAGGTGCGACGGTCGTTATCACGACGAGCGATACACACGACCCGAAGACCAATCCGATGGCCCCAAAAGAACTCGATCCGGAGTTGCTGGCTCATCCTCCAGTTCAGCGTCGACCGACGGGATTCTCAGCGGGATTTCGCGCCTATGCCTCATCGAAGCTCTGCGATCTGCTGATGGCTCGCGGCTTGGCCACATCCGAAGAAGCGAAGGCGAAGCGCTTTACTGTGGTCGCCTATAACCCGGGTCTTACGATCGGGACATCGCTATTTCGAGCGTGGCCGCTTTGGGCCCGACTGGCGATGGGTACCGCCGGTTTGATCCGACCGATGACGCGGCTTGCGACTGTGGATCAGGCGGGTCAAACCCTCGCAGACCTGGCACTTGGACGGATAACGCCACCCGCCGGACGTCTGTATGCCTCGCTTGTGAAACGCCAGCTCACGTGGCCCGATCCATCGGCGCTTTCGCGCGAGGATGAGGTGATGAACGGCCTTTGGCACGACAGCGCACGTATGGCAGGTCTTTCAAGCCCGGCATGATCAGGCGGCGGGCGCATACCCAAAACTTTGGCTTCAAATGAGTAGCAACATGACAAGATATTTCTCGATCGCCGCGCTGACCGGCCTCGTCATTGGCGTGGCGGGCTGCAGTTCAACCCCGGTGGGCAGTGATCCATCGCTGACGACAGCACAACGCGATCAGGCACAACGGGAAGCAATGCGCCCACCTGCTGTGCCGGGTGCGTCATACGAGACCGTGATCGTTGACTTCGATTTTCCCGTTCCGCTGGACCAGTTCTCCAAGTGGTTTGCAGAGAAAGGTGCTTCTGAGTTTTCCGTCTTCATGACGGGTACTGCCTCTCGCTTTCCTCTTCCTTCACTTCGTTCTTCATCTTCGGCAGTGTTGGGTGCGGTATACAGCGATGCGCTGATTGGCTCGTGGAAAACCGTGGGCGATCGTCGACGAGTCATCTTTGCTGACGGCACGAGTGCTCTTGAGGAGATGACAGCGGTTCAATTGCCACGGCGTTTCCAGTACGAGGTGTGGAATCTCACGAACGACACCGGTCGATACATCAACTACGCGCTTTCGGATTTTCGCTTCTCAGGAAGCGACCGTGGCACGCACATTCGTTGGGAATATTCGTTCCGCCCCGAGGGCTTGCCCGACGGTTGGTTTATTTCACGATTCGTCCATGAGGACTTTCGGCAGTTCATGGAAGCGACGTTGACAGCGATGGGCAAACAGGCGCGCGCTGAAGCCGTCTACGATGAAACGGCCGGAAGCGCAGGCACGGTGAACTGAATGACGGCGCCGTGGGGCAGGTTCGCGCTTGCCCACATTCGACCACCATGCGCATCGATGATCGAGCGGCAGATTGATAGCCCCATGCCCAAACCGGTGGCCTTGGTCGTGTAGAAAGGGGTGAAAATGTGCTCGGGGCCCAGCGGTCCAAAGCCTTGGCCCGAGTCGCGCACCATCACGAGCACGGTGCCAGAGTCGGCGCTTGACGTGCTGATGAGCAATTTTCGTACGCCGTGGCCGACGTCTCTCAACGCCTCAAGCGCGTTGATGACCAGATTGAGGAGGACCTGCTGGAGTTCGATGCGGTCTCCTTCAACGAATGGCAAACCGTCCTCGAGCTGGGTCTGCACGGAGGCGCCGCTCGTGATGGCTTCGCGCTGCGTGAGCTCGATCACCTCGCGAATCGCCGCATTGATATCCAACGGTTCCTTCCGGGGTGGCGCCTTCTTGAGGAGTTCGCGGATCCGGCCGATCACATTGGCCGCTCGATTGCCGTCGTTGACGATACGACCAAGTACCTGCCGCACTTCCTCCATGTCGGGAGGCTGGGCGCTCAACCATCGCAGCGCCGCCTGCGCGTTGACGACCGTCGCACCGATCGGCTGCTTGACCTCATGAGCGATCGAGGCCGCGAGCTGGCCCATTGTCGCGACGCGGTTTGCGTGTGCCAGCTCCCCCTGTACCTCGCGGAAGCGCCGCTCGCTCTGGCGGGCTTTTTCCTCCGCCCGCTTGCGCTCGGTCAGATCGAGCACAAACGCGACACCTTCCTTCCGACTCGTTTCGAACGTCGCCAGACCGACTATCACGGGCACACGGCTGCCATTCTTCCTGACGTACTCCTTCTCATAGGGCTGCGCGCACCCCGTCTCCACGGTCTCCGCCAGGGCGCGTTCACCGCTCTGGCGCCATTCGGGCGGGGTCAGGTCCCGCCAGCGCACGCGACCCGAGACAAGGTCCTCCCGCTCGTATCCGACCATGTGAAGAAAGGCGTTATTGGCTTCAAGAATGGCCCCCCCGGCATTCCAGACCATGATCCCGATGATGTTGGCATCGACGAGGCGCCGGATCTTCGATTCGCGTTCCGCAAGGTCGCGGTACAAGCGGGCATTCTCCAGCGAAATCGCGGCCTGCGAGGCCACCAGCTTAAGCACGGCGATCCGGGTCGGACTGAACACTCGGGCAGTCAGATTGTTTTCGAGGTAGAGCGCGCCGATGAGCTTCGCGTGATTCATCAAAGGCAGGCAGAGAACTGAACGGGCGCGATGCTCACGGACGTAAGGATCTGCGGCAAACGAGGGCTCCGCCGCGGCATCGTTGAGGATGACGTTCTCTCGGGTGCGCAGCACATGGTAGAGGATCGACTCCGGCAGCATCGTCGCGCTCGCCGGAACATCACGCAGTTGTAAGCGGGTCGCGTTGCCCTCGGTCGTCGCTTCCGCTGCGATTCGTTGTTCATCGCCATCGGACAGAATCAACAGACCTCGTTCGGCACCGGCCTGTTCAATGGCCGTACGCATGACCCTATCGATCAGCTTCTCGAGGACGATGTTGCCCGAGGCGGCCTGAGAGACTTTGATTACGGTCACCAGGTCGAGGTGTTCGACCGGCGTTTCGATCGTGGTGGTGGGGCCCGGCGCAGGCTCGTCGGTCCTCAGGTAGGGATACCTGTCCTCGAGTTGCCGCACCTTGCCGTCGGCGCGCCAACGCAGGTAGCCATAGCGTGCGTCCTGTAAATACAGACGGGCAATCTTCTCAAGACCGCGGGCCGCGTAAAAGCGGGACGCGAGTTCGTTGGCGAGGGCTTCGTTGTGGACAAAGCCGTTTTCCTGCGCCAAGCGGATGGCTTGTTCATAGAGATGCTCGGCATCGACCACTCGGCCTTCGATCCGGGCGATCTCGGCACCGATCAACGCGGCGCGGTCCGCGAAATTCTCCGGGCAGTTTTTCGCCCAGATCTGAAGCTGCCGGTGATGTGCAGCGATGGCGCTCAGGTGTTCAAACCGCCCGTCGATCAGAGCGGTGTCGTACCTCGCGGCCTGGGCGAGCGCACCGTAAAAGTGATACTCGGCTTCCTCAATGAACGAGGATGAAGTCCAGAGCAGCGGTTGCGCCTTCGATGCGGCAACCAAGGCGGCAGCATAGTCACCGGCCAAATAGCGGGCCTGTAATTTCCGGATCCAGTAATAGCACGCGGGGACGGCCAGAGCCGGATTGCCAGACAGATGCTGTTCGATGCGAAGCTCGTTGAATTGTCCGCCGTCAAGACAACCGAAGGTCGGCGTCAAGCCGCGCAGCATCCGGACCAGCGCGAGTTGCGTCGTGATGAAGTCAATGACCAGACCGAACCGCACCTTCTCGGCGAACGCAAGGCCGTACTCGGCCTCGCCTTGCACCGCGCGTAATGACTCGCCCGCGAAGAGCAGATCTGAGTAAAGATTCGTGCACGCGAAGGCGCCATACATGAGGTCGCCAATTCGGTTCGCCGCCTCGAACGCGCGGCGCAGCAGATCGCGAGCGGCACGTATGTGCTTCATCCAGCGCACCGAAAAGAGCGCAAAACAAAGATAGGTGTTCGCCTCGAATCGTCTTAGCCCGCGTTGTTCGACAAGGTCGTAGCCGAGTTGGCCGAATCGGAAGCCGAACGGGTAGTCTCCGAAACGCGGTCCGGAGACTCTGCTGAGCACGACATAGGCGAAACATGAGGCATCGCAGTTACCGCGCTCGAGGCTGAAATTAACGGCCTTGCAGCTCATCAGGGCGGCGAGGTTTGCATCCGTCTGCAAGGCCGGCGCGAAGAGCTTGCTCAGAACCTCGGCGGTGGCGAGGGAGGCCGCGTCCTCCATCAGCGGCAAATCAATGAGTTCCTCGACGGTCCTGCCCGCAAGCTGTGAGCCGATGCGTTCGTATTCGTATCGCACCTCGTCGTCATTCGGATTGGGCGACCACTCGATGCCGACATGCCGCAAGTAGTCGAGGCACACAGCGACCGCGCGGCCGCTCTGATCCAGGGTGGTGCAGACATCTGTGTGCAGGCAGGCGACGCTGGCCTGTTCGACTGTCGTGGTGGCTCGCTTCGATAGCGACGCCAGCCGCTCGTCTGCGACCGATAACTGGCCCGTTAAGAGCTCACAGGCGGCCCGGTTCAGTTCCAGTGCGAAGGTCAGCCCACGTCGGCGCTCCCAGCAGTCGTCGTCCAATAGTTCGGCACCAGCGACAAGATAGGTGAGCGCCGTGGCGTATGCGGTCGATGCCCTCGCGCGTTGCCCGGCGAGGAGGTTGAATTCGGCCAGTTGCTCGCGTTCGTCGCGTGAAGTGATCAGAGCCGCTCCGCGATTGAGCTGACTCGCGATCTCGAAGATGGCTTCTTCCCGCTTTTCAGAGGGTGTCTGCGCGGCGATCAGCCGCCCGGCCCGCAGATGGGCCTCGGCGCGCGATGCCTGGGGGATCTGCGAATAGGCGGCTTCATGAACCCGATCGTGAATAAACCTGTAAGAGCCATTGAGTCGCTCGACCAGTTCCTGACGAATCGCCTCCCACAGCGCCGCATGGACCCGCGCCGGCGCGACGCCGAGGACAGTCGACAGGGTCGAGACGCCGGCGACATTCCCGAGACAGGCAAGCTGCTGCAACGCTTGCTGCGTTTCATCTGGCAGGCGGCTCAGCTTGCCGACCATTAAGTCCACGACGTTGTCGGTGTAACCCTTCGCGTGGATGCGATTCGGGTCCCATTGCCACTGCCCCGCGTCATGATCGAAGGTGAGCAGATCGCCCGCGCCCAGCGCGTACAGAAACTGGATCACGAAGAACGGGTTGCCGGCGGTTTTGTCATGCACGAGTTGAGCCAATGGCTCGACGCGTTCCGGCTCGCAATGAAGGGCCTCCGAGATCATCTGCCAGACATGCGCACGGTCCAGCGGCGCCAACGTGATCTCGTTGATCCTGACGCCCGCGTTCCTCATTTCCTGAAGCTTGCCCGTCAGCGGATGAGTGGCATCCACCTCGTTGTCGCGATAGGCGCCGATCACCATCAGATATCGCAGATCCGGGCGGGACAGCAGATCCTCGAGCAGGTCGAGCGTCGCCGCATCGAGCCACTGAAGATCGTCAAGAAAGAGTGCTAGCGGATGTTCTTCCCGGGAAAATATGCCGATGAAGCGCCCGAACACCTGCATGAAGCGGCGTTGCGCGAGTTGTGGCGCCAGTTCCAGAACCGGCGGCGGCTCACCGATGATGTGCTTGAGTTCGGGGATCAGGTCGGTCATAAGCCGCGCATCGGTACCCAGCGCTTCCAGCAGCGCCTCGCGCCAGCTCGCGAGCTCCGTGTCGCGCTTGCCCAGAAGCGGCCGCACCAGGCTTTGAAATGCCTGCACCAGCGTGGAATACGGGATGTCGCGCTTGTACTGGTCGAACTTGCCAGAGGCGAAGAGTCCCCGAGGCGGCACCAGCACCTTATGAAGTTCATTGACTACCGAGGATTTGCCGATACCGGCGTAGCCCGAGACCAGCACCAGTTCCGGCGCGCCACTCGCGACGATCCGGTCGAATGCGGCGACCAGGATGTCGACCTCGTGCTCCCGGCCGTACAGCTTCTCGGGGATCAGCAGTCGCTCGGAGGTATCGTGTCGGCCCAGCGGGAAGGCATCGATGCGGTGCTGACGATGCCAGTCGGCCAGGCAGTGCGCCAGATCATGCGCCACACCGGCCGCAGTCTGGTAGCGCTCCTCGGCCGTCTTGGCGAGCAGCTTCATGACGATGTCGGACACCGTCGCAGGCACGTTTTCTACTCGGGCAGCGGGTGGTACCGGCTTTCTCGCTATATGGCAGTGCACCCATTCCATCGGGTCGGAGGCCGTGAACGGCAGCACGCCCGTGAGCATCTGATAGAGCGTCACGCCGAACGCATAGAGGTCACTGCGCGAATCGATTGAGCGATTCATCCGGCCAGTCTGTTCGGGCGCCATGTAGGCAAGCGTGCCGACGATGGTCTCGAGCGGCTCGGGCGCCTGTCGCTCGCGCGGCAGGCGCGATGCGAGACCGAAGCCGGTGAGCCGAGCGTGTCCGTCGGCGCAGTTCACCAAGATATGAGTAGGCTTGAGATCTTTATGGACAACACCGCGGTGGTGAAGCGGACCCAGTGCCGCGGCGATGCCGATGGCGAACCGCAAAAAATGGTCGAGCTCCATGGGCGCGCCGAGCAGTCGCGCAAGCGGCTCACCACCGGGATCCTCGAGGACCAGAAGGGTCCGGCCGCCTTCGCGCATCAGCTCGAGGGGTCGCACGGCCCACGCACTATCGAGCTCGACTCTCAGGCCGAACTCGTGAGCGAGGCGGTCAAGACTGGCGGGCGAAGGATGTTCGGTGGCCGGCCGCGCAATCAGCACGGTGCGGCTATCGCCCTCGCCGGGACGCCGCGCTCGACAGAAGACTCGCTCGCCATCGTCCCACAAAATCTGGAGGCTGTTATCCATCGGCACCGGACCCATAGGTAGCCATCATCTGCCGCACGCTGTCATCGGGCTGCCGCCCGATCCGGGCAAGGTACGCTCGCGAAAGCGATTCACATCACGGCATTTCCACGATTTTCAACGCTGCAGAAGCAGGTTTTTCTAGGATACAACCTCGGCCGCCGCAGTGCCATTCGGGGTGGTCGGATGGATGGGGTGGGAACACGACGCTCACGCGACGGCGACTGCCGTCGAGAGGGGGCAGTGCAGCTCAAGGGCACAGCGGTGAATAAGCTGTTTTCTTTCAACCGACTTTCAAGTCATCGTCGGTCCAGCCACCGCCAAGCGCGCGAATGAGGTCTACATTCGCGTCCAATTGCTGCGTTCGAAGCTGGATGACGCTGCGTTCCGATTCAAGCGCAGCGGATTGCGACTCGACCACGTCGAGATAGCTGACTGCACCGCGCTGATAGAGCGCCAGCGACAGAGTGACTGACGTGTCGGCTGCGATTGCGGCCCGTTGTTGCTGATCGGTTGCGATGCCCAGGTCGTCGAGCAACGAGAGATCGTCTTCTACCTGCCTGAATGAGGCCAGCACCACGCTTCGGTAGCGAGCGCCTGCCTCGGCCGTTGCGGCCTTCGCAGACTCCACTTGTGCCGCTCGCTTGCCGCCATCGAACAGGTATACCGCAAGCGTTGGCCCGATCGTCCAGAAGGAACTGGGGGCGCTGAGCAGATCCGCCCACACCGAGCTTTGCACGCCGCCCTGCGCACTGAGCGTCAGTGATGGGAAGTACGCGGCCCGTGCAACGCCGATCCGTGCATTGGCCTCCGCTACGCGCCGCTCGGCTGCAGCGACATCCGGTCGCCTTTGCAGCAACGCCGATGGGACACCAAGCGGGATGACGGGCAACCCGATTGGATCGGTACCTGATGCAATCCGAAAGTCCGATGGTGACACTCCGACCAGGACAGCAATCGCGTGTTCCAGTAGTGCTCGCTTGGCCCTGATCTGGGTGAGCTCGGACTCGGCTGACGACAACTGGGTGCTCGCACGGGCGACATCGAGCCCTGACGCGATCCCCGCGCCATGACGATGGGTCGTTAGATCGAGCGCCTTTTGATAGGCATCGTCAGTGCGCTCGACAAGCTGAATTTGCTGATCAAGGCCGCGCAAGTCGATGTAGCTGCGAGCCAGCTCGATTTCGAGGCTCAACTGTGTCGATGCGAGATCGGCGCCTGTTGCCAGGCCTTCATCCTTGCTTGCAGCAACCGAATCGCGCACGCGTCCCCAAAGGTCGACTTCGTAGTCCACTTCGACGCCCAGCGTGGCCGAGTTGTAGTCGGCTGGCGCAGTGGCATTGCGCAAGGGCCTCGTGTCCGACTCGCGCTCGCGCTGGACATTGCCGGCCGTGGAGACTTGAGGATACAACTGCGAGCTGACCTGCTTGATGTAGGCCTCAGCTTGCTCATAGTGAAAGAGCGCGGCGCGCAGGTCGGGGTTATTGGCGATCAGGCGTTGCTCGAGGTCATCGAGTTCAGGCTCCTGATACAGTTTCCACCACCCCGCGCGGTCGAGCTGATCAGCCGGGCTGGCCGTGGTCCACGGGCCTTGAGACTGGTATTGCGCCGCGACAGGCACATCCGGAATATGGTAGTCCGGCGCGAGTGAGCACCCGGCCAGCGCCATCGCGCTCCCGAGTGAGGCCCATGTCCGAAAGTTAGCCATGGTTTGCAGCCTTGGCAGCAGGTTTGATCACTTGAACATGATCGCCCTCGACAAGCCCGTCGGGCGGTGTATCGATCACGCGATCACTTTCGGTCAACCCCGAGCCGATATCCACAGTGTTGCCGAGATCCTGCAAGATCGCCACAGACTTGAAACGAACCGTGTTGTGAGGATCGACCGTCGCGAGCCGGAGCCCCTGGTTGTCAAATATCAGCGCGCTGGCCGGCACGCGTAACGCGCCGGCACGAACCGGCAGTGCGAAGTGCAGATTGACGAAACCGCCAGGGAGCAGAAGATGGCCGGGATTGTCGACCAGCAACTGGACGAGTGTCGTTCCCGATGCCGCGTTGACGGAGTCGGCCAGCCCTGCAACCCTGGCTGTGAAGTGCTGGCCGGGATACTCCGGGACGGTGAAGGTGCCGGTTCCATCGGGTTTGATCAATGGTGCATATTCTTGCGGCACGCGTACATATAGACGTAGCTTGTCGACGCTCGATACCGAGAAGAGCTGCGGTCCCGTGCCCCCGCCGGCGCTGATCAATGCGCCGACGTCGGTGTCGCGCGCGGTGATCACACCGTCGAACGGAGCGACGATGCGGGCGAAGCCTTTCGTCGCGACCAGCCTGTCGACATTGGCTTGAGCCGCCGTTACGCGAGCCTCCTTCGCCACATAGTCTTGCGTGCGCTCATCGACGTCCTGACGGGATACGGAGTCGGTGTCCAGAAGACTCTGCCAGCGACCGGCAGTCGTCTTTGCCAGGACGGCATCGGCTTTCGCGCTTGCAAGGTCGGCCCTCGCCTGATTCAACTGCTGATCGAGTTCGGGCGTTTCGATCTCGGCGAGCATTTCGCCTGCCTTCACCCGGCTACCGATGTCGACACGCCATGATTTCAAGTAGCCATTGACACGCGCATAGATGGGAGCGCTCTCGAAGGCCTCCAGCCGGCCCGGGAGTTCAAGCGAGCCGCCGGGCGCTTCCTTGGCTGGCACCACGACATTCACGGACGGTATGGCTTGAGTTTCAGTCCAGTCCTTGAGCTGGTGCTCATCTTTCACGCGAAGTGCGATACCGGCAACGACGACAATGACGGCGAGTACGGCACCGACAGTCGCTGCAAACAAAAGATGGCGTTGCGGCGGCGCCGCACGCGGAGTGGGTTCATACGCCATGGATCGGATCTCCGGACGTCGGTTCGCCAGAACTGCGACCCCGACGCGAATGGATCATGCAAAAGATGGCCGGCACGAGGAACAACGTCGCGGCGGTAGCGAACAGCAACCCACCAATCACTGCGCGGCCCAGCGGCGCGTTCTGCTCGCCCCCCTCACCGAGTGCGAGTGCCATCGGCGCCATACCGATGATCATCGACAACGCTGTCATCAGGACAGGACGAAACCGCGTGGCGCCGGCCTCGAGTGCGGCCTTGAACGCGTCGCCATGTTCGGCCAGACGTTCGCGACAAAAACTCACCACGAGAATGGCATTGGCTGTGGCAACGCCCATGCACATGATGGCGCCCGTCAAGGCGGGAACCGACAGGGTGGTGTGGGTCACGAACAGCATCCAGACGATGCCGGCCAGCGCGCCGGGCAAAGCCGTGACAATCACCAGAGGATCGATCCACGACTGGAAATTGATCACGATGAGCAGGTAGATCAGCACGACTGCGCCGAGTAGCCCGAAAAGCAGGTCGCCGAACGCGCTGTTCATGGTCTGGACTTGGCCGAGCAGGACAACCCTCGAACCCTTCGGCACTCCCTTGGCATTGGCAGATACGATTTCACGGATGCCGGCGGCAACCGCTCCGAGATCGCGCCCCTGGGTGGTGGCGAAGATCTCCACCATGGGCTGGACGTTGTAGTCGCTGACGACTTCATTGCTGGCCGTGCGACGGATCGTGGCCACGCCGGCGAGGATCTGTCCGTCGTTTGCTGTGGCGCCGCCCCCGGTGACGGGCAGATTCATCAGGGATGGCAGCGAATCGAGACCGTATTGCGGTGTCTGCACGACGATCGGATATTCAACGCCATTGGCCGGGTTGAGCCAGTACGTTGGGGCGATCTGACCGGATCCTGCGAGGTGCACGACCAGGCTATTGGTGACGTCTCGTTCGGTAATGCCTTGAAGCTGTGCATGGACGCGATCGACGTCGATATTGAATTGGGGATTGGCTTGCGACTGCTCGATGCGCGCATCGACCAGACCGGGAACATGGCGGATCTGACGTAGCAGCAGGTTCGCGTAGGCAAAGTCGGCCGGCAGATTCTTGCCGCGAATTTGAAGGTCAATCGGTGCGGGTGAGCCGAAGTTCAGGATCTGGCCGACGATATCCGCTGGCGGAAACGAGAACGTGACGCCTGCGAACGCGCGTGGCAACTGCTCGCGCAACTTGCGAACGTATTCGCCCGTGGGCCGATGACCTTCCTTGAGCGAGATCTGAACATCCCCGTCTTGCGAGCCAATCGTTCCTGTGTTGTTGTAGGCGGTATTGATGGAGCTGGTTGAAAGGCCCATATTGTCTACGACGGTACCGAGCTCCGATGGCCGAATTGTCCTTCGTACCAGCGCTTCCACGTCCGCGAAAATCTCGGCCGTTGTCTCAATGCGCGTACCGACTGGCGCCCGCACATGCAACAGAATCTGGCCAGCGTCGACATCCGGGAAGAAGTTGCGGCCAAGGAACGGCACCAGCGCGAACGACACGATAACGCTTCCGAAGAAGCTGATGACGAAGCCACGACGATGCATCAATAGCACCTCGAGTATTCCGCTGTAGTTCGAACGAACACGTTCGAAACCCCGCTCGAATCCGCGCTGAAACCGCACCAGTGGATTGGATGAAACGCGATACCCTTGTTCGCCGTGTTGTTCTTCGTCCAGCACGTGCGGCTTCAGCAGGTATTTGGCCATCGTGGGCACGAGCGTTCGCGACAGGATGAACGACGAGATCATCGCGAAGATCACCGCTTCTGCCATCGGGACGAACAGGAATCCCGCCACGCCGCCCAGGAAAAACATCGGCACAAAAACGATGCAGATGCAAAGCAGAGAAACGAACGCCGGTGTGACGATCTGTGCGGCGCCGTCGAGAATGGCAGGTTCGACGGCCTTGCCTTGCTCCAGGTGCCAGTTGATGTTCTCGATGGTCACGGTGGCGTCGTCGACGAGAATCCCCACCGCGAGTGCAAGCCCCCCGAGCGTCATGATGTTCAGCGTCTCGCCCAGCGCGGACAGTATTGAAATCGACCCCAGAATCGCGAGTGGGATGGACGTCGCGATGATGACCGTCGAGCGCCAACTACCCAGAAACAGCAAGATCATGACGCTCGTGAGCAGGGCGGCAATCACACCCTCGCGGGCGACGCCAGTAATGGCCGAGCGAACGAATAGCGACTGGTCGCCAATCGGATCGATCTGAAGGTTGTCTGGCAGGGAGGATTTTGCATCGACCGCTTTTTGCCTGATCCCGGCGATGATGGCCAAGGTGGATGCCGAGCCATTCTTGAACACGGTGAGCAGCACCGACCGCTTGCCTTCTACGTGAACAATGTTCGGTTGGGGAGGCGCGCCGTCGGTTACGTCGGCAACGTCGCGCATATAAACCGTGGTTCCGTTGGCCGATTTGACGGGCATGTCGCCAATCGCGGCGATCGTCGACGGTGCGTCATTCAACTGCAGCGTGTACTCGGTCTTGCCGATCTTTTCGGTGCCTACGGGCGTGATGAGATTCTGTGCTGACAACGCACTTTGAACGTCCTCGGCAGACAGTCCACGGGCCTGCAGTTCGGATGGTTTGACATTGATCTGAACCTGACGGGTTTTGCCGCCGAACGGAAACGGGATAGCGGCGCCGGCTACCGAGGTCAACATCGGCCGCAACTGATTGAGGCCCAGATCCGCGAGATTTTGCTCGGAAAGCCCCTTTCCGGAAAGCGCGAGCTGGATGACAGGCACTGTCGAGGCGTTGTAGTTAAGGACAAATGGGGGTGTCTCGCCAGGTGGCAACTGCTTCAGGATTTCCTGCGAGATTGAAGTGACCTGCGCATTCGCTGTCGCGATGTTGGTGCCCGGCTGGAAGAAAATCTTGACGACGCCATAGCCGTTAAGCGAAGTCCCTTCGATGTGTTCGACGCCGTTGACCGTCGTGGTCAACACCCGCTGGAACGGCGCCATGATGCGCCCCTCCATCTGGTCGGGTGAGAGTCCGGTGTATTGCCACACAACACTGACCACCGGGATGTCGATCGCGGGAAAGATGTCGGTGGGCGTGCGAAGCGCGGCCAGCGGACCGACGATAAGAATAAAGATGGCCAGAACAACGAACGTATAAGGCCTGTTCAGCGCGATGCGTACGATGCCGATCATAAAAATTCCAGTATTTCAAAGCCGGCGGCAACCGACCCTCGGCGCCCTCCGGTTACCAGATTTTCTGTGGCTTACCTCAATCTGGCTTCGATGAGATCCCGCTCGCCTTAAGCGGCGTGTCGGCATCAGGACTCTGCGGTGATTCCGTCCGGCGAGGTGTGGCGATCCAGTGGAGCGCAGAAGCGACGAGGCCGAGCGCGATACCAAACACCACGATGCCCGTCCAGCCAAAGCGGGTCATCAACCAGCCGCTGACGGTCGCTCCGATGGCGC
>JAMFSK010000185.1 GCA_026225235.1 Burkholderiales bacterium | reverse complement strand
TCCTGGCCGCCACACTCGAGGAAGAGAAGGCGACGGACAAGAAACTCAGCATTCTGGCCGAGCAGGAAGTGAGTGCTGAACTGGCGGGAGTCTGATCAGCATCGAACGGCATGGCGCTGCAGGAGAGGGGCGCTGTGCCTACCGATTGAGAGAATATGCCCGATTGTTTCTCGCCGGCAGCGATTCTGGATAGCCGAGCGGACCCGCTCGGCCTTGCGAAGCTATGATGAAAAGAGATGTTAGTCTGGGCAACTCCGGCGGCCCGCAGCCCTCTTCCTCGGAAGGTGGTGTGCATGAACCACGTGCCGAAGACGCAGGAGCGGATTCACCGCATCTCGACGAGGGGCAGCGAGGGCAAGCGGCCGACCACAGCTCCCCGCGTGCTCTCGTGCTCCACGAAATTATTCGGGAAGAGGGAGAGGAGGCGCTCCGGCGGACCGTGGGTGCGCTAATTTGGTCTTCCCTAGCTGCGGGCCTATCGATGGGTTTTTCGTTCCTGACCGAGTCCGCGCTCCGAGCGGGGCTCCCCGACACTCCAGGGCGTGCACTGATATCCAGCTTTGGGTACTCAGCGGGATTTGTTTTAGTTATCTTAGGAAGGCAGCAACTATTCACCGAGAGCACGTTGACAGTGGTTCTTCCCGTCCTTACCCGACGGAACTGGAGGACCGCGCTGTCGGCTTTGCGCTTCTGGGCCGTCGTGTTGTTGGGCAATCTTTTCGGCACCTGGGTCTTTGCTGCAATTCTCCACATACGAAATGTGTTTGACCCGGCCGTCGCGACGGCGCTCGGTGACGTTTCACGGGCAGCTCTTGGCAACGGCGGGTTCGGGCCTACGGTAATCCGAGCAATTTTCGCAGGGTGGCTGATCGCTCTTATGGTGTGGCTGCTCCCGAGCGCTCGATCTGGCAGATTGTTGACTGTCCTCGTCATCACTTACGTGGTTGCCGTGACAAAGCTCTCGCACGTCATCGCGGGGTCTGCCGAGGTGGCGTACTCCGTCTTGAACGGGAATGTGGGCATAGGCGACTATTTGACGCGTTTCCTTTGTCCCACACTGATTGGCAACATACTTGGCGGGGTCTCACTTGTGGCGTTACTCAATCATGCTGCGATAGCGCCGGAAATCAACCGCTCCGACTAGCAGCCTCTCAAAGGCTGTCGACTGGCAACCCGGAAGCAACGAAGTGATGGACTTGGAGCGCTAGCCCGTTTTCTTTCGGGCGGCTTCTTTTGCCGGCACAGGCAAGCGCGCCTTTGCAACCGCAATCCACGTCGGTGCGTGGTCGCTTGCATGAGGCTGGGCGCGAACCCAGCGGTCGACGCCGGCACCCCGCAACCGAGTCGCGACGTCCGGACTCAGCAATAGATGGTCGATACGCAGGCCGGAATCGTGTTGCCAATGCTGGCGGAAATAGTCCCAGAACGTGTAAATTCGTTCGTCGGGAAAATGAGTGCGTAACGCGTCGGCCCAGCCTTGTTTTACGAGACGAGCGAAGCATTCGCGGCTTTCGGGCTGAAGCAAGGCGTTCTTGAGCCAGGAGCGCGGGTTGTAGATGTCGAAGTCGGTCGGCACGACGTTGAAGTCTCCCGCGAGCACAACCGGATGGCCGCTTTTGAGCAAGGTGCTGCCGTAAGCGATCAAGTGTTCGAACCAGTCGAGCTTGTAGTCGAACTTCGGCCCGGGCTGCGGATTGCCGTTCGGCAGATATAGAGAACCGATCAGAATCCCCTCAACAGCGGCCTCGATATAGCGGCTATGCTTGTCCGCCGCATTGCCAGGCAGGCCTCGCCGACTTTCCAATGGATCACTGCCCTTTTGTAGGATCGCCACGCCGTTCCAGGCTGACTCCCCGTGCCATATCGCACCGTATCCGGCCTTGCGAATCTCGTCGATCGGAAACGCTGCATCCGGAGCTTTGAGCTCCTGCAGACAGACCACGTCCGGTTCCTCGCGCTCGAGCCACTCGATGAGGTTCGGCAACCGCGAACGAATCCCATTGATGTTGAACGTGGCGATCTTGAGCATGTTGGTTCCTCCTGGCATGGCGTCAGACTTTCGGCGCTTTCTGCGTTTTCTCGGCACGGTCTGCTGTGGAGCGATACCCAGACCCATGGCGGACCAAGTGTCGACCGGCGAAAGGGAGCGTCTATGAGCTGGCGGCTCTTGCCCCCTTCCGCTCGATCATCCCCGTCCCGGTGTCTCCTCCGTCAGCGTCTTAGCCAGGCGCATAAATACACGTTGTGTCTGCCCTCGGGCGTGAAGAGCGAACAGCAGCAACGAGCGACCGGTGACTTGATAGGTGTCGCCTGACTCGAACTGGGCCAGTTCTTCTCGGACCGGTACGTTCGTGTCGATCAAGCAACTCCATTGGTCGTTGCCCGGAATCTCGGGAAGCTTGAATTCCACGACATCGTGGTGGGCATTGACAATCAAAAGGAGCGTGGCGTCCGATGCCGGGCGGCGAATACCTGATGCTTGTGCCCGTCCGTCGATGACGAGCCCGAAGCAGCGCATGTTTGCGTCGCCCCACTGCTCGGAAGTCAGTTCTGTCGCCGCCGGGCTCAGCCACTTGACGTCCTTCACTTCCAGTTCCTCGTTATATTCGCCGGTCAGAAAGCGTCCTCGGCGAAGCACGGGCAGGGCATGACGCAGCGCGGTGAGGTTGCGAACGAACTCCGTGAGGGCGGTGCCTTCGGGTGTGATCCCCTCCCAGTCAACCCAACTGATCTCGTTGTCCTGGCAGTACGCGTTGTTGTTGCCCTGCTGCGTTCGACCGAATTCGTCTCCTGCCACGATCATCGGCGTTCCCTGTGAGAAGAGCAGGGTGGCCAGCATGTTGCGCTTTTGTCGTTCACGCAGTTCTCTGATCCCAGCATCATCGCTTGGCCCTTCCACCCCGCAATTCCAGGACTTGTTGTCCGAGTGGCCGTCCTTACCGCCTTCGCCGTTCCCATCGTTATGTTTGTCGTTGTATGACACCAGATCATTCAACGTGAAGCCATCATGAGCGGTCAGAAAATTGACGCTGGCCCACGGGCGGCGACCACGATGATTGAACTTGTCGCCCGAGCCGGTAATGCGCGTCGCGAAGTCTGCTCCTACGCCATCGTCACCTTTCCAAAACGAACGCACCGTGTCGCGATATCGGTCGTTCCATTCTGCCCAACCCGGAGGGAATCGTCCCACTTGATAGCCGCCCGGACCGCAGTCCCACGGTTCCGCGATCAACTTCACGCTCGACAAGATCGGATCTTGTCGGCAACTGTCGAGAAAGCCACCGCCTTCGTCGAAACCATAGGGCTCGCGGCCGAGGATCGTTGCGAGATCAAAACGAAAGCCGTCAACATTCATCTCAGTGACCCAGTACCGCAGGCTGTCAGTCACCATTTGCAGCACGCGCGGGTGCGAGAGGTTGAGCGTATTGCCTGTGCCGGTATCGTTGATGTAGTACCGGTTCTGATCCGGCATCAGTCGATAGTACGACGCATTGTCGATGCCGCGAAACGACAGTGTCGGTCCCCGTTCATTGCCTTCTGCGGTGTGGTTGTACACGACGTCCAGAATGACCTCGAGCCCCGCTTCATGGAAGCGGTCGATCATTTCCTTGAACTCGGCGATCGCCCCAGAGCCTCTCGCAAAGAAGCGTGGGTCGGCCGCGAAAAAGCCAAGGGTGTTGTAGCCCCAATAGTTTGTCAGGCCTTTGTCCGTCAGGTAGCTGTCGTTTACGAACGCTTGAATTGGAAGGAGTTCAACGGACGTCACCCCCAGACGCTTGATATGGTCGATTACTGCCGCGTGGCCGAGCCCCTCGAATGTCCCGCGAAGGTGTTCCGGAACGGCGGGATGGCGTTTGGTGTAACCCCGAACATGGGTTTCATAGAAAATGGTTTTTTCCCAAGGAACACGGGTCCGGTTTGAGTGCGACCATGTAAAACTCTGGTCGACCACCTGACACTTTTGTACGAATGGTGCGCTGTCTCGTTCGTCGAAGCTCAGGTCGTCTTTTTCGCTTCCCAGCGTATAGCCGAAGACCTCGGAATCCGACTTGAGTTCACCGACGTGCGCCTTCGCATAGGGGTCGAGCAAAAGCTTGTTCGGGTTGAAGCGATGCCCGGCCTCTGGTTCGTAGGGACCATGGACGCGGTATCCGTAGACCGCTCCGGGGCGCAATCCCTCGACAAATACATGCCAGACTTCGTCCGTGTACTCGGGCAGCTCGATTCGAGTCAACTCTTGTTCGCCTTTATCGTCGAAGAGACAGAGCTCGACCTTGGTCGCATTGGCGGAGAACAAGGCGAAATTGACGCCGTCCCCTGTCCATGTGGCGCCGAGCGGAAACGGAGACCCCTCAGAAATGCTGTTTTCGTATGACATGAATTTGGCCGCAGGCGTGGTTGAGTTCTCTGACAGGATTGCAAACTCGCCAACTCTGATATGGCGTCGAGTCAGGACTGAAACCCCAAGGGCAAATGGCGTACCTGAAGATGCCGATCTGGCGTCTGCTCGGAAGGGAATTCAATGCAGTCGGGAATGCTGTTTGCGAATCGCTTCGGAGGTACATCAACTCAGATAGGGATTCCCATGACACGCCGACGCATCGCCACATTGATAACCGCTACGACCTTCCTGCTTGTGGGAAGCCCGCTTGTGAACGCCCAGTCGCAGGCCGCATCGACAACCGCTGCAAATGATCTGCCCGTACCCGACAAGGCATTCGTTCAAGCGGCGTCGATGTCCAGTTCGACTGAAATTGACGCGAGCAAGCTTGCGATGAAGAATTCGCAGGACAAGGACGTCAAGTCGTTTGCACGCCATATGGCCATGGATCACACCAAGCTGACGGTATCGTTAAAGATGGCAGCTCCGCACGGCGTGGCTGTACCAAAGGACAACTCTGATACGGAGGTCCTGGACTCGCTGAAAGGACTCAAGGGTAAGGCGTTCGACGACGCCTACATTCAGAAGGTCGGACTTGAGGGGCATACGAAGGCAGTCGCCGCGTTCAAGGACGAGATCAATAACGGGCAGAACGCGGATCTCAAGGAGGCCGCACAGAAGGCGTTGCCGACGATCCAGGAGCATCTTCAAATAGCCCAGACTCTCGCGACGAAGAAAGGTGTCAGTGCGGCTGAGTAATTCAGGCGGACTGCAGGCTCTGCTGACTTGACGTTCGCGCGTCCGGCACTGGCGGGTGTCGCTTCTGCTGTGGCGCCCCACGGGGCGCCACAGCTTTCTTCGTTTGCCTCCGATACTTTGCTCGGGCTAGCCGGAGTGGATCTCGATCCGACGCGGCCGGGCTTCGTCGTGTCGCGGAATCATGAGCTTCAGCACACCGTCCCGCAGACTCGCATCGATCTTCGAAGTATCGAAGGCGGCCCTCAGCGAGAACGCCCGAGAAAAATGCGACTCATGCATATCTGCGTGCAGCAGACGTAGATTGGCGGGGGTGGGAGCGACCGCCTCGGCTTCGATGTAAAGACGGCTGTCGTGCACCTTCACATCGAGTTTTTCCTTGGTGACGCCCGACGGCTCGGCCCACAGGATGACGCCCTGGCTGCCCTCGTAGACGTCGACGGGGAGGGGCTCATGCGTCCTGCTGGCGAATCGCGCTCGCGTCGAGCAACCGCTTCGCTATCGCGTACTGGTGTCTTGTCGTTCATGGCTTGCTCCCTTGGATATTGGCGTTACGGAAAGTTCGACGGTCCGCTGCATTCACTTACTCGAAGGTGCGAAATTGTTTCGCACCTTCGGTCGGGTCGAATCAGCGCAACGGCCTAAATGCCGCTCGGAGCTCTTCAGCGAACAGCTGCGGCTGTTCCCAGGCTGCAAAATGGCCGCCCTTGTCTACCTCATGGAAGTAGATCAGGTTGTGATAGCTGCGCTCGGTCCAACTACGGGGCGCACGATAAATTTCACCGGGGAAAACGGTAACGGCGGCAGGAATCGAGATGTCGACCGCATTGAAGTTGTTGGCATTGTTTTCCCAGTAGAGCTGAGCGGACGAGGTCGCACTGTTCGTGAGCCAATAGAGCGTGATGTCGTCAAGCATGTCGTCGCGCGTAAGCTCGCGTTCGGGCTCGCCTCCTGTATAAGTCCACGCCGCAAATTTGTCGTACATCCAGGCAGCCTGTCCTGCCGGGGAGTCAGCCAGACCGTAGCCAACGGTCTGCGGGCGAGTCACCATCATCGCAGCGTACCCCGCGCCCTTCCTATACAGGTCATCGAGAGATGCAAATGCGGCCCTCTCCTTGTCGGACAATCCGGCAGGAACCGGGTCGCCATCGCTGAGCGCTTTCGCTACGTCTGCGGGCACAGTCGCCGGCATATTGACGTGAATTCCCAAAAGTTCCGGCGGCGCTTGATGAGCCATCTTGTCTGCGACGACAGATCCCCAGTCACCACCCTGAGCTACATAGTGCTTGTAGCCGAGACGCCTCATCAGTTCCACCCAGGCGCGAGCGATGTGGTCGGGATTCCAGCCCGTTCCTTTTGGCTTGCCCGAGAATCCATATCCAGGCATCGAGGGCAGCACGAGATCAAAAGAATCTTCGGCCTGACCTCCAAACTTGGTGGGATTGGTCAGCGGGCCGACGACCTTGATGAGCTCAAAGGTTGAACCGGGCCACCCATGAGTCATGATCAATGGCATGGCGTTCGGATTGGGAGACCGAATCCACGCAAATTGAATATCGACGCCGTCGATGGTGGTCACATATTGAGGCAACGCATTGAGCTTTGCCTCGCCCTTACGCCAGTCATAACCCGTTCCCCAGTACTTGACAAGCGCTCGTATCTTGTCCAGCTGAACACCTTGGGATTGATCGCTGACTGTTTCCCTTTCAGGCCATCGGGTTGCCGCGATACGTTTGCGAAGATCGACGAGAGCGGCGTCGGGGACATGGACATGGTAGGGGCGGATAGACGTGTCATCGGAGGCAGCAGATAGACTTCCGGAACTGGCACTCGCAGCAGACGCGCGAGCGTTGCTGTCCGGCGCGACCTGGGCAAAGCAAGTCGGGGTTAGCAGCGAAATGCCGAGGATTGCGACACCCACTGCGAATCCAAAGACACTACGCCACGAAGGCGTTGACGAAACGATGGACATGATAGATTTCCTTCAAGTAACTGCGAGGAGGAGTGCTTATGGTGTGCGCTTGGCGGCACATGGGCATCAGACCAGAACCGCAACGATGAATCGATTGGACGATGGTGTCGGTCGAGACGTTGGTATCGGCCCTCTTCACTATCCAAACGTGAATGCGAATACCTGCGCCCCGGGGTCGAGAAACTCGATCTCGAATTCCCGGTCGGCGACGGGTTGTGTTTGGCGTATTAGTTGATACAGACGCTGGGTTCTCACAATCCCATTGCCCTGACTGTCGACATCAATGCCGTGGGATGAACCTGGTGGCTGTCCGTCGATGAGGATGCGGAATCGCACTCGGCTTCCTGGAGCAACCGCTCCCATGACGAGGTGGAGATCTCGAGCGTGAAAACGGTAGATGATCGAGCCTGCGCTGTTGAGCGAAGCGGCCTCTTTATCGACCTTCCATTCGCCCGACAGCGCCCAGTGATTGAGGCTCAATCGTGCAGGCGTTGCATAGACGTGAGGTTCGTCGAACCGGAGGCCTCCGGGGGAAGCGAAGTTCTCGGCACGCGCGTAGCCGACATACGTTTCCGGGGACTTGACGTTGACCCAATCGGCACGTGCTTCAACTCCCGGCGCGTCGATCGGCGCCTGTTTGTCGTCGATATCTTTGCTTCCCGATTCAGCGAGTAACTGCTTGATCACCACTTCGGACTTTTCGTAGTCGCCCTCACCGAACTGTCGATGCCGAATGCGACCTTGCGCGTCGATAAAGTAGAGGGCTGGCCAATATTCGTTTCGAAAATCTGTCCAAATGGCATGACCATTGTCGACGGCAACCGGGTAGTCAACGCCCAAGTCCTTGGAGGCTTGTCGAACATTCTCGAGATT
>JAMFSK010000184.1 GCA_026225235.1 Burkholderiales bacterium | reverse complement strand
GGCGCTCGCGCGTTGGCAGCACGGCGGGGAGGCCGTGGCGCCCGACGTCTTCATCGCGCTGGCGGAAAGCCGGGGCCTGATTCAGCCGCTGACCGATCTCGTGCTGGAACGCATCATCACAGACCTGGGTGACTTTTTGCACACCCATCCGGACTGCTATGCCTCGATCAATGTCAGTGCGGTCGATCTGAGCACGCGGCGATTCGTCGATCATCTGGGTCGACGCCTTGCCGGTACCGGCATCCTGCCGCCCCAGTTGCGCATCGAGGCGACCGAACGCGGGTTTGTCGATGCAGCCGCCGCTACGGCGGTGATCCAGGCTTTCCGCAACGCCGGGCATCCGGTCTATATCGACGACTTTGGTACTGGCTATTCGAGTCTCTCGTATCTGCAGACCTTGCCGATCGACGTGCTCAAGATCGACAAATCGTTTGTCGACAAGGTCGGTCGCGACGCGGCATCGAGCAGTGTCGCACCGCACATCATCGGTATCGCGCAGACCCTCGGGCTCGAGGTCGTCGCAGAGGGCGTCGAACGCGAAGACCAGGCCGAGTATCTGAGCGAGCGGGGCGCGCGCTACGGCCAGGGCTGGCTCTTTTCGGCCGCCCTGACGGCCGAGGCGTTTGCGCGTTTCGTCGAGGCCGGGCCGGTCGCGCGCGCTACTGAACGATCGACAGGAACAGGAAGACCACAAACAGAACGATGTGCACCACCCCCTGGAGTACGGTCGTCCGCCCGGTCCCAAGGGTGATGGCACCGGTCAGCAGGGTCAGCGCGAGCAAGACCGTATCCTTGGGCGAGAGGCCGAGCACGAGCGGCTGATGAATCGCGACAAAGACCACGGCGACCGTGGGAATGGTCAGGCCTATGCTGGCGAGCGCCGAGCCCAACGCCAGGTTCAGACTAGTCTGGAGACGGTCGGCGCGGGCCGAACGCAGTGCCGCCGTCCCTTCAGGCAATAGCACGAGTGCGGCGATCACGATCCCGACCAGCGCTTCGGGTGCGCCCATCGCCTTGACTGCGTTCTCGATCGAAGGCGACAAGGTTTTTGCGAGGCCGACCACGGCGATCAGCGAGACCATCAGCAGCACGGCGCTCAGCAAGGTGGTCTTGCCGTTCGGACGCGGCGCAACGGCTTGTTCGTCGTTCGTCTCGACCGGCAGGAAATAGTGTCGATGACGAACCGTTTGCACGAAAACGAATGTGCCATAGAGCACCAGCGAGATGGCACCGGCAAATAGCAACTGCGACGACGACAGATACGGCCCCGGGACGGTACTCGTGTAATTCGGCAGCACGAGGGTCAGCACGGAAAGCGAGGCGAGCACGGCCAGAGCGGCGCTCGCTCCCTGGATCTGGAAGCCTTGTTCGAGATGGCGGATACCGCCGACGAGCAGACAGAGTCCGACGATCCCATTGCAAACAATCATGACAGCTGCGAAGACGGTGTCGCGCGCGAGGGCAGCCTTCTCGGGGCCGCCTGTGAGCATCACCGATACGATCAGGGCTACTTCGATCACCGTGACTGCCACGGCCAGCACGAGCGTACCGAACGGTTCGCCGACGCGATGTGCAATCACTTCGGCGTGGTGGACCGCCGCGAACACGGCTGCCCCCAGAAAGATCACTGCGATGGTGAGCAGCATGGAGTTGAGTTCGAGCCATGGCTTGGCCACCAGCGCAACGATGGCGAGCACAGGAAGAATCCAGGTCCAGAGGGGCAGCTTGTCGGTCGAGTGTGTCGCCATCGAGGGAACTCCGGTGAGGGGGATGATCGGGGGCGGCGTCAGGTGCAGTGCGCCATGGGCTGCCATGCAGTGGGTCTCGGGGTGCGGCAGACAGATACTACCGCGCGCCGACAGCGGGCTTGGGCGCCGCACGGGTAAGCGCATGAGCCGGCCGGCACGCGAAAAGGCGGCCATTAAAATGGTCGTTTAAATCGATAGAATAACGTCGTCGAGGCATAATTTCGGACTTGTCAGTGGCAAAGTAACGTTTGGGCAGCGTTTGAGGCAAAAGATTTCCCAAAACCTGCCGATAACAAGCCTAAGTACTCGACCAGATTCACTGTCTCTTTCCGAGCTGACCCCAATGGCACTTCAGATTCTCGTCGTCGATGATTCCGCGCTGGCGCGCAAGGTTCTGACCAAGTCACTGCCGGATGACTGGGACGTCGAAATCTCGTACGCATCCAATGGCCGCGAGGCACTCGCCCAATATCGGGCCGGCAAGGCGTCGGTGATGTTTCTCGACCTGACGATGCCCGACATGAACGGCTACGAAGTGCTTGAAGCGCTCAAGCGCGAAGAACTCAACACGTTTGTGATCGTCGTCTCGGCCGACGTTCAGCTCGAAGCGCAGGAACGTGTCAAGGCCGCTGGTGCGATGGCATTTATCCAGAAGCCCGTGACCAGCGAAAAACTGCTGCCGATTCTGAAGGAATATGGAATCTATGCTTGATCGCGCCTTCACTGAAGAGCAGCGCGACGCCCTGCAGGAGGTCGCCAACGTGGGCATGGGCCATGCCGGGGCGCGGCTTGCTCAATTGCTGAGCTCGTTTGTCTCCTTGTCGGTGCCGCGTATCCGTGTGATCGAGCGCGACGAATTGCCGGCTGCGCTCGACGAGATGTTGGCCTTCACCGACAACGTGACTGCGGTGCGCCAAGGCTTCAAGTCGGACATCAACGGCGAAGCCGTGGTGATTTTCGATGGCGATGGTATCCGCGAGATTGCGGCAGCTTTCGGTGTCGACGACGTCGAAGGCGAACACGACGAGACGGAAGTTGCCTACGAGGCGGCCAATATCCTGATCGGTGCCTGCCTTGCATCTGTGTTCGAACAACTCAATTGCACACTCACGTATTCGGCACCGCGCCTGATCGGTCACAACATTCCGCTTGAGATCGTCGTGCAACCCGACACGCTCCAGTGGAGTGCGGCCTTGCTGCTCGAAGTGAACTTCGCGCTCGAAAATCGCAGCTTCCGCGCACATCTGGTCACGCTGACCGCCGATGAATCGATTGACCGATTGCGTCTTGCATTGGACGAGTTGCTGGCGAGCATATGAAGGATTTGTCCCGGGCATTGTCCGAGCTGGTGGTCGAGCGGGTGGGGTTCGGGATCTTCGCGGTCGATCGCGACTGCAATGTCCTGATGTGGAACCGTTTCATGCAGGACTACAGCGGTCAGTCGCTCGAAGAGGTGGCCGGCCGCAACCTCTGGGAATGTTTTCCCGAGTTGCCGCGCGGCTGGCTCAAGCGCAAGTTCGACAGCGTATTCGTGCTCGGCAACTACGCGTTCAGCTCCTGGGAGCAACGCCCCTTCCTGTTCAAATTCCATCACGACCGGCCGTTGTCGGGCAGCAATGGTTTTATGCAGCAGGACTGCACTTTCATGCCGTTGGTTGAAGACGGTCAGGTGGTCGCGGTGTGCGTGACGCTGGCGGACGTGACCGAATTCAGCATCCTGCAACGTGAGCGTGAGGCCGCGCTCAAGCTCGTGCGTGCCAATGCCGACCGTGATGGTCTGACCGGTATCTATAACCGGCGTTATTTCGAAGAGCAGATGCGCATTGCCTTCGACCACTGGTTGAAGTCCGGTCCGACGTTGTCATTGCTGATGTTCGATATTGATCACTTCAAGCGCGTCAATGACGAGAACGGTCATTTGGTCGGCGACATGGTGTTGCGTGAGATTGCTGCGCGAGTCCCCGAAGTGCTGCCAGAAGAACATATGTTCGCGCGTTACGGCGGAGAAGAGTTCGCCGTGATGTTGCCGGGCATGGGCCTCGATCACGCGATGATCGTCGCCGAAGATGTGCGGCGCGCGATCGCGGAAGACCCTATCGAGAACGGTGAAGTGCGCTTGTGGATTACGGCGAGCCTGGGTGTATCGGCTACGCGCGAATCGTTCACGACCTATGAGATGTTGATCAACGAAGCGGACGCTGCCTTATATGCCGCCAAGCGGCAGGGCAGGAATCAGGTGGCGGCGCTTCACGTCGGCGGGGTGTAAGGCCGGCGTCGTGCAGTTGTCAGACTGCCCCTAAACGCTTGAGTACTGCATTGCCTTCTTGCGTCAGGCGGTATTGGTTCGCCTCGTTCGCATCGGCCAGCGCGACGACTTCGACCAGGCTTTCCCGACGAAGTGCTTCGAGGTAGGGGTTGCCGTTCGCTACCTGTGCCGGTGCGTGAAGCAACAGCAGCAGGGTGGCAAGTTCATGTGGGCTCAACAGGCGCGGCATGATGATGGACCTTTCTCAATCGTTCTTCTCTGTTGACGTGCTCGTGATGCGCACGTTTGCTGGTTCTCGATCAACTGCAGTTCAAGAGCGAGTCGCCATGATGCATGAGCAAGAAGGCACGCAGGCTACAAGATGTATCGAAGTTGTGTCGGACAGTTACGGCGATCGGGCACGCAGACCTTGCTCGTCGATATGGGGTTGTGTCAGATCATTTCAAGAGCACTTTTTCAAAGTGCGCTGAAGCCCCTTGGAACAGGGGGTCGCGAGGCTAGGTAAGGAGGGCGAGGGGATGCGAGTGCAGTAGCTGTTGCCTTGCGAAGGCCTTGCTCCTGCTTACTGTTTGCAACGCACGAGCATTGACCGGTTCTTGACGTTGGCGGCCACGGCGCCCCCAAGTGAGCCGCCAGCGGGCGCGCCATTGTCGCCATCTTTCGAGACCACGTCGTAGCCATACGCACCGCAGGCCTGGCCGGCTTGCTTGTAGCAGGCAGCCCAGCTCGAATCCGAACTGTCCCCACTACAGTTGACCGTGAACCCGACGTCACCGCTCGGCAAGTAGGTGCGGTTGATCGAGTTGGTATCGCAGCCTGCGATCAGCAAGGTGGCACTGCAGCAAAGCAGCAGCGCGAAAGTCTGCGAGCCGTGGCGAATAGCGTTGAAGCGTCGAGTGTCGTTCATCGTAGGCCCTGGTTGCTGTCGGTGAGGTTGCGTCGAAAATCAGCGCGACGGGAGATAACGGGCTGGGTCAACCGACTCGCCGCGATAGCGCACTTCGAAGTGCAGCATCATGCGATCGGCATCCGTGTTCCCCATTTCTGCAATCTTCTGTCCCTGTTTGACCGTCTCGCCTTCCCTGACCAGCAGGGTGCGATTGTGCGCATACGCCGTCAGAAAATCGGCATTGTGCTTCACGATCAACAACATCCCGTAGCCGCGCAGTCTGTCTCCGGCATAGACGACCGTGCCGGCGGCCGCTGCAACGACCGGGGTGCCGTCGTTACCAGCAATATCGATGCCTTTGTTGTTGCCGCTGAATCCTTGAAGCACTTTGCCCGGTGCGGGCCAGATCAATGAAATCGAAGTGCCGGCGGGCGCAGGCTTCGTCGTGTAGTTGTTCGAGGCACCGGGCGAGCCCCCCGATGAAGGCGGCGTGGGTACCGGTGCGCCGCGACCTGAAGACGACGCATCCCCTTCACCCGTTGTCCTCTCGGCAGGCGCACTCCCGTTCGGCGTGACCACACGCAACACTTGCCCGACGTCGAGGTCGTTGGGGTCACGCAAGTGGTTCCAGCGCACGAGCGCCGCAACGGACGTCCGGTTGCGCATCGCAATGTGCGACAGGGTGTCGCCTCGCTCGACCCGGTAATAGCCCGGGCCGACCGGTGCGGACCCACACGCCACGAGCGCGAGCAACAGCGTCGCGCATCCGATTCCCCGCAAGACTCTGTTTCTCATTATCAACAGCAGGTGTGCCGCGATGTTGCGCGCCACGAAATTCAGAAGCCTTGATTCTACTGGCAGTGCGTCATCTCAAAACGTTGAACAGCGGGGTAGGCTCCTTTATGCAAAGCGGACCTTCAGGCGTAGGGTCGCCGTCTCGCTTTGACCCGGCGCGACCCAGCGCAAGCCGGCACCATTGTGAATCGCATCGGGAAGACCGAGCCACGGCTCGACGCAGTAGAAATCAGAATCATCGGCTTCGGTCCACGTCGTGATCGAGTACCACGGCGTCGGAGAGGTACGCAGATCGAATTCAACCGTACGATTCAACGAGGGCGTATGCAAGGTGGCCGTGCGCTGCGCGGCGGGCACGGCGTCGATGACATGAAAGCGATCTTGAATGCGCGGATCGTCGAGCCGGTATTGCGGCTCGCCCGGTATGGGCGCGCTCAGGGCACCGTCGGGCTGCTGGTCACGACGCTCGCTGGGCGGGAGATCAAGCGTGGTTTCGCTACGCAATGCATGCGGGAGCACAAAGTAAAAATGGTGACCCGCGTAGTAGGGCAGTGCGCGATCGCCGCGATTTTCGGTGATCAACGAGATCTCTAGCGTGTCGCTGTCGACCAGTTGAAAGACCGCGCTGAAACGGAACGCAAACGGGTAGACCGCGCGGGTCGCGTCCGAGTCGGTCAGCGTCATCGAGACCTTTGCCGCTGTCGCGTCCACTTCAGCGCTGAATACCGAGTCACGTGCGAAGCCGTGTACCGGCAGGGCGTAGACCGTGCCGTCTTCGTCGCGCCACGCTCCCACCTTGCCATCGACGCGATGCCGGCCGAGAAAAGGGAACAGCAGGGGGTTGCCCCCCCGGATCTTGGCGGGGTGCGTCCAGTCCGGCGCGTCTGGCCAGCGGATTACCTCGTGGCCGCCGACCGTCCAGGTCAGCAGGCGGCCTCCGATCTGCGGCGCGACGCGCAGGAAAGCATCCCCGTGCGTCAGTTCGATTACGTCGTGGCCCTGAAATGTCATTTTGGCGAGCAGACTTGAAGTGTGAGCGGAAGGGGAGCAAAGCCAAGGTGTTACGGGAAACCGAGTGACAAGGATACCGGTGCTGTTGGGAATTGGCGATGCAGGGGATTGCGTTGCAGGGAGACGCAGTGCGGCTGTGGTGCGAGGCAGAGGCATCGGAGGCGGCTCGGACGTGCCATGAACGCGGGGTCATCGCGCTCGGCGCATGCGCGCTTCAAACGAGCGCGGACTGTGATCAGCAGGCGGCTGGCGTGGTGAGGCTAGCTTTTGTCGGAAGACGACGGGTTGCACCTTGTGGCACCCCGAGGCCGCCAAAACGAGGTGAAAAAAAAGCCCGCTCTGGTGAGAGCGGGCTTGCAACTTCCCCGTAGCATTGTCGTTGATGCACTTCAGCCGGAGCGACCGGTCCGTCTGCCGGTCCTGCTGCTTGCCTGCTCCCCGAAAGGGCGGCGCAGCTCGGAACGTCTGGCTGAAGGCTGTGGCGCGCATGTCGCCGCCACAAGATGAGGCGTATTTTGCCGTGAATGCGTACGTCTCAGTGGGCAAGTTTTACCCTTGTCGCATCCCGACAACTGGTGTGTGTTCATGATTGCGTTCCGAAATATTTATCGTTCTCAGGCGCGCACATGCGGCAAAAGTGCAACCCGCCGGCCGGGTCTATCCCGCGCTGCGGGCCACCCCACCGTCTTGGCGCGACGGGGCTTGGCGGGCATAATCAGGCCCACTCGAGCCGTCGTGTGGTGCGATGCAACGTTGCCGCGCGCTCAGCTTTTTATGCAACAGATCCATTAACGAGGGCCATCGCGTGAGTCTCGCATTCCTGCTTTTCCTGAGCGTCCTGCAAGGGGTGACTGAGCTGTTCCCCGTCAGTAGCCTGGGCCATACCCTGCTGGTTCCCGCCGTCTTCGGGATGCATCTCGACAAGCACGCCCCCCAGCTGCTGCCCTTTCTGGTGGCGCTGCACCTTGGCACCGCGCTCGCGCTGCTGGTTTATTTCGGCAGGCGCTGGGTCGAACTGGTCAGCGGCTTCTTTCGCTCGCTGGGCGGACGCCAGAGCGCCGACGGCCATATGGCGTGGGCGCTGATCATCGGGACGATTCCCGCCGGCCTGATCGGCTTGCTGCTCGAAAAACGTCTTGAGCTGCTGTTCCACGATCTGCGCATCGTCGCCGCCGCGCTTGTCCTCAACGGCATCATGCTGTGGGCGGGCGACCGGATCCAGCGCCGCCGCGGCTTGTCGCTGTCATCGCCGACGCGTTTGACCTTCGGCCAAGCGGCTCTCGTCGGTATTGCGCAGATCGGCGCATTGATTCCGGGCTTCTCGCGTAGCGGCCTGACCATGCTCGCGGGTGCGCGCGCGGGCCTGTCGGCGGAAAAGGCGGCAGAGTTTTCGTTTCTGCTCGGCACGCCGATCATTCTCGCAGCCGGCGTGCTCGAGTTGCCGAAACTGATGCACGAGCATGGCCAGATGATGGACGCGCTGCTCGGTGGCGTGCTGACCTTTGTCGCCGCGCTGCTGAGCGTGCGCTTCCTGATGAAATACTTCGAGGGACGCGGGCGGCTGGCGACCTTCGGCGTGTATTGCGTGATCGCCGGCCTGCTTTGCCTGGGCTGGTTCATGCTGCATCCCGACCTGGCCTGAGCGCGACGGAGCGCGACGTCG
This sequence comes from Burkholderiales bacterium, assembly GCA_026225235.1. Taxonomy (GTDB): domain Bacteria; phylum Pseudomonadota; class Gammaproteobacteria; order Burkholderiales; family Burkholderiaceae; genus Pararobbsia. The sequence goes on along the minus strand of JAMFSK010000184.1, from coordinate 16,861 downwards.
CGTCACCGGATGGGACACGACGTCATGGGTGCATGGAAAGCCGGCAGCGGCTTGGGTCCTGGGTTGAGCCTTGGCGTAGTGCAGAGGACAATCCGTCTGTCGGAACGCGCGCCGCTGCGTGTAGAATCGCGGCTCGCGCGTGAACCGCGCCATCTTTACGTCCCGCCCCTGGCTCAGTTGGACCGAGCAACGGCCTTTAAAGCCGTAGGTTGGAGGGTCTTGTTGAGGGTGGATCGGAGTTGCATCTTAGTTATGTAGTCTTTTTGCTTCGTTGCGGCAGTAGCTCAGCTGGATAGAGCAACGGCCTTCTAAGCCGTAGGTCGGGGGTTCGAGCCCCTCCTGCCGTACTTTTCCTTGTCAATCAATGGTCTGTCAGGCTTTGTCCAAGCTGGAACGACCGTCGCAGTCAATCTCTCTACAGTTTGCGAGCGGTATTTCCGGACGGGAAGATGGGACGACACGCCAGCACGCTACGGATCTCTGAGGTGAGGCTGCGAGGCGTCGTGTAAATCGAGGACTTCTTCGAACGTGTCGAGAATAGCGCACGCAATTCACATTGCTCTCTAATAATCAGCGCACTAGTAAAAACATCGAGCGTCGTTGTGAGTCGATTCGAGAAAGGAAGGTTTTATGGGCCCTCGTGCGTGATCTGCCCTATTTGTCCGGTTACAAATTATTTTTTGGTGTTCATAGTGCGCTTTGCTAGCATCCGAATCGAACACTGACCTCCAACGGAGTCAGTAATCGAACTGTTTCGAACGGCCTGCCGCCTCGGCGTTGCGTGGGCGGATCAGGCTCGCATTGGCTCCGAGTGATTGTTGGTTTCAACTGTTCCCGGGCTTTGTTTCGTGCATTCAAATATAACGGGTTGGCGCGAAAGCATACTCGTCGTATTGATTTGTGGGCGCGTTGTTATGGGTAGCTGAGTGATTTAATCCTCATCCGGAATCAACGGAAAAATTCCCCGCTCGGAATAATCGTGCGCTTTCAGTTCATGATCTCACTCCGTTCCCCAGTGCAATGAATAGCGTGCGAACTCCCGGAAAGGCTGGCCGTGAATGGACGACCCTGTGGATGGCGACGTAAATAAACACGCAGCGACCTGGGTGACGGCCGCAGTGCTCGCTTCGCTGGCGGCCCCCGTGCTTGCCAAAGCCGATGCGAGAGTGGCCACGGCGTCGAGCGTGTCAGGTCCTGTCGCGGGCTATACGACCTCCGAAGGCTATGTGCGGCTGGTGACGCGTGCCACGTACTTCTGGGCCTGGCCGATGGTGAATGTCTATAACCGCCTGCTCGCGATGCAGCAGGTGCCCCAAGCCGGGCTCAACGGCGGCATCGTGCCCGTTGCGCCGCCCAATCATTTGTCGATGCTGCGTGACTATATCGAGCCGCAAGAGCGCTTTGTCGCCTGCCCGAATCAGGACGTGGTCTACGGCTCGGCAATCCTTGATCTCGATCAGTCGGCCGTGGTGGTTCAAGTGCCGGATTTTGGCAATCGGTTCTGGGTGTACCAGGCAGCCGATGGACGCACGGATGGCTTCGCGACCCTGGGCAAAATGTACGGCACCAAGCCCGGCTTTTATCTCTTCGTCGGACCGCACTGGAACGGCAAGGTGCCGCGCGGCATCCGCCAGGTATTTCATGCGTCGACAAGAGTGGGAAGTTTCATCCCTCGGGTGTTCCTCGACGATACTCCGGAGGACCGTGAAGTCGTTCAGCGTGTGATCAACCGTATCGATCTCTATCCCGTTGCCGATTACGACGGTCATATGAAAACGCGTGACTGGGCGACGCTGCCGAAATTTCCTTCAACGGCCTCCGGCTCAGCCGAGATCCAATGGGTCGATCCCAACAAGTTTTTCGATGAGTTGCCTGCGGTGCTCGATGCCGTGACCCCGCTTGCGGGCGAACAGGCGATTTACACGCAGGCGCGGGCGCTGCTCGCGATCGTCGGGCACGATCCTCAACTCAAGGCGGCCGCTGTGGACGAAGCGGTGAAGACCGAGCACGAGCTTATCGCGCCGTTGTTCGACTTCAATACCTTTGGTCAACGGCTGCCGGCTAACTGGAACACGATCACCAACGGCGCGCGCTTTGGCACGGACTACTACACGCGTACAGCGGTCGCGCGTTCGAATATCTTCGTCAATCAGCCGGATGAGACGAAGTACTTCTACCTCGACCTGGATGCCAAGGGGCAGCGTCTCAACGGCAAGAATGCCTATGTGGTGACCTTTCCCAAGGGGAAGCTGCCGCCCGTAAGAGGCTTCTGGTCGCTCACACTCTATAACGCCCATCACTTCTTCTCGCCCAATGAGCAGAAGCGCTATTCGCTTGGCACCAAGAATAAAGATCTTCGGCTTGGCGACGACGGCACTTTGACGTTGTACATTCAAAGCACACCGCCGACGGACGTGCGCCGCGCGAACTGGTTGCCTGCGCCAGCCGACGATGATTTTTCGCTCTACATCCGTGCGTACTGGCCTGAACAGCCCGTGCTCGACGGGCGCTGGACGCCACCGGCGGTGACGCCTGCGCAGTGATGACAGGGCGCGGGGTGGGCGGCGGGGCAGCAGACTGTTTGGGGCAGGTCAACGTCTTTGCGAGGGGCACCATGAATCGAATGCTTCGGCACTTCTCAGTGGTTGTAACGCTGGTCATGCTTTCGGCTTGTGCGAGCCATTTTCCCGTCGTCGAGACGGTCGTGCCGCCGGCGCCCCCGCCGACACCTGACGCGCTTGCGGACTGGAACGACGGCCCTGCCAAACGGGCGATCACAGACTTTGTCGCGCGTGTCGTCAAGCCGGGTACGCCAGACTATGTACCGCCTGAAGAGCGCATCGCAGTGTTCGATAACGATGGCACGCTCTGGCTCGAACAACCCGCTTATACGCAGTTGGTTTTCACACTGCAGCGTGTGCATGAGCTCGCGCCTCAGCATCCCGAATGGAAAACTCAAGAGCCGTTCCGCTCGGTGCTGAAAGGCAATATGGCGGGCGTTGCCGCGTCGGGCGAGGAGGGTGCATTAAAGCTGCTTGCCGCGACCCATGCCGGGATGACAACCGATCAGTTCAGCGACATCGTGCACAAGTGGTTCGCCAGCGCCAAGGACCACCGTTTTGATCGGCCGTACACCGAACTGGCGTACGCGCCGATGATCGAGGTACTGCGCTACCTCGAGGCGAACGGTTTCACGAACTACATCGTCACCGGTGGCGGGGTCGAGTTTGTTCGCGAGATATCCGAGTCGGTCTACGGCATTCCCCCCGAGCATGTGATCGGCAGCACGATCCGCTACAAATACAGCGTGATCGACGGCGTGCCGACATTGACCCGGATTGCACAGCTCGCCAACGTCGACGATGGTCCTGGCAAGCCACAGACGATCCAAGGGGTGATCGGGCGGCGCCCGTTGATGGCCTTCGGTAATTCAGACGGCGACTTGCCGATGCTCGAATGGACGGCCGGCGGCTCCGGTCCGCGCTTCGCCGCACTCGTTCATCACACCGACGCCACACGCGAGTACGCATACGACCGGACGTCCAAGATCGGCAAGCTGGACAAGGCGCTCGATGAAGCCAACAGCAAGGGCTGGACAGTCATCGATATGAAAAGCGATTGGAAGACGGTGTTTCCTTAAACGCGAAGCGGGTCAGAGAGGGAGGCGCAATGCCGCTCTCGCCCTGGATGCCGCGTTGCGCGCAAACCGGGGTCTTGACCCTTGGCCGCGGTTGACCGGCCCTGTCCGTACTCAGGATGTCCTGGCCGTGACCAGGACCGGCTGCGCACGATAGCTCGACGCAAACAGATGCTTGAGCTCATCGACCTTCGGCATGTCGTTTACGACGATGTACGGATAGTCGGGGTGCAGCGCAAGAAAGTCCTGATGGAAGGGCTCGGCTGCATAGAATCCCTTGAACAGCTCCACCCTCGTGACGATCGGTGCACGGTACACGTGAGCCTTGTCGAGCTGGGCGATATAAGCCTGCGCGACTTGGCGCTGTGTATCGTTCTGCGGAAAGATCACCGACCGGTATTGTGTGCCGGAATCGGGGCCTTGCTCGTCGAGCAGGGTCGGGTCTTGCACGACCGAGAAATAGATCTGCAATAGTCGCCCATAGCTGACCTGTGTCGGGTCGAAGGTGATCTGCACCGACTCCGCATGACCTGTGTCACCGCCGCTGACCTGATCGTAGTGTGCGGTGCGGCGACTCCCGCCCGCGTAACCCGATTCGGCGAGTGTGACGCCCTTGACGTGGGAGAACACCCCCTGCACGCCCCAGAAACAACCGCCCGCGAGGACCGCGGTCTCGGTATGTGCGGTGCTCACCGGTTCGTCGACGGTCGGCGCCGGCGCATTGACTACGCCCTGCGCCTGTGCGGCGCTGGATGACGCGAGGACGCTGGTGACAACGAGCGCACCTAGCGCGAGAGCGCGCCACGCCGGGGCGCGGGTGCGATGGGAAAGCGTGAAGTTTGCTAATTTCATACAGCTGTCCAGTGGTTTCGGGGCACGGCCGGGGCGCTCCTTTTTCGCGCGCCGACGTGCCTTATCAATATCTCCCAGTATTATCCAAAATCACATGTCCGTCTTAAAAGATGTTTAATAAATATGAGCCGGATTTTGTCATTTATCAAAAACGATTTAGGCGTCCTTTAAAGGAATCAAATCTAAACATACTTTAATTCCAATGTGCCGGATTAGACAGGAAGCGAGTCATAGACTTGTTTCAACGGGCCAGCAGTCACCGCGATTCATTGGCGCCGTTCAATCTGATAAATCAAAAGAGCACACATCATGAAGAATCTGACCCTGATCGCCGCGTTGACCGCTTGTGCCGCGCTCCTTTCCGCCGGGCCGGCGTTTGCGGCCGATGCGGCACCCGTCGCTCAGACTACGGGAACCGACACGGCGGCGATGTCCGCCGCGCCCGCTTCGGCTACGTCAATGCCTGAGGACCAAAGTGTCGGGAAAACGCGCGCCGAAGTTTATCAAGAGCTGATTCGCTCTGAACAAAGTGGTGAGATGCAACGGCTTGATTCGACGTTGTACGCAAACTGATGAACGTCTGCATAAATATCTACTGGTATTACGCAGTGGATATTTATCGGGCGGCACAAATGGCGGGACCGGTCATGACGGTCATCGCCTGGATTCTGATGAGTTTTCGGCCCAATATTGCGCTATCGCGAGCCTGGTTCGATGCGGCCGCATCGGACCTGAGTGTGCGACGAGCGCTCAGGTCGACGCCGATCCGGCTCGTCGTGCTGTGCCGCACCGTCAAAACATTTCGGTCGTAATCGTCCAGGAAACTTCCTGTGTAAGAATCTGCCTCCAGGATCGACCAAGCCTGAGCCAATATCGGCAGAATCCGCACAGTGTGGAGATATGACGGATCAAATCAACGAAGTCTCGGTGGCGTCGTCCCCGGACCCCACCTCGATCGATTTTCAGTGCACGGAGTGCGGCAAGTGCTGCCACGGGCTGCGTTTGCCGTTGACTGTCACAGAAGCCATCGCGTGGCTCGAGCGAGCGGGCACGGTCGAATTGATGTGCGAAGCCATCCCCTGGCAGAGCGAGCCGGAACCCGATCAACTGGTCGCGGCCCACAAGCGTCGGCGCTCATTCCCCGCCATGAGCGGGGGGCTGCCCGTGCGCGTGATCGTCGTGCTGGCGGCGCGCTTCGAAGATGCCTGTCCGAACCTGCTGCCGGATCAGCGCTGCAACATCTATCTCGAACGGCCGCTCGTATGCCGCATCTATCCTGCGGAAATCAATCCCTTTATCGCACTTGAACCTGCTCATAAGGGTTGCCCGCCGGAAGCATGGACGCTGCCCCAGCCTTTGGTCCGCCAAGGGCAGGTCGTCGACGCGCAGGTGTGGGACTCGATTCAGAAATCGCGGGCCAGTGATCAGCGCGAGGCGCCACTCAAGGCCGCAGTCTGCACAGCACTCGGCATCGACATCGCGGAGTTCTCGTCGGTCGGCTTTGCCGTCCATCACCCGGAGCCCGCGGCCCTCCTCGAGGCGCTTCGTGCAGTGGCGGCATCGGTTCCTGCGGAAATCGCGAGGCCGGACGGTGGCTCCGAGGGCGGCGGTTTGGCGGAAGGGCCTGTGATTTTGCGCGAGGCCCCCACGCCGGAATGGCGTTTCTCGACGGCGCGGCAGGACTTGATGGAAGCGCTGGTATCGATCGGCGCCAATGTCGCCGACCAGCATGCGCCGAGTAGCGGCGGGGCACGCTGGGAAAGGCTGTCGCTGAGCTGAACGTTTGTTAAGGACGCTCGCTAGGGAGTCCGCGGGAGACGTCCCACGGCGGAGTTCCTTTAAGGAATTCCGATAAAGGCGTCCGACAAAGCAATCTGGCAAGCGAGTCCGATAGACATGCCGGATTCCTCATCCCACCCACGGCACGACCGAAGGTCGCAGCCGCCGGGGGCATCAACCCAGTGCGTAGCCTGCGCCGCGCACCGTCCTCAGCAACGGGCGGTGTACCAGGCCATGAATCTTCTTGCGCAACTGCCCGATATGCACGTCGACGAGGTTGGTTCCCGGGTTGAAGTGATATCCCCATACCGCCTCGAACAGCCGCGTGCGTGTCAGCGTCTGACCGGAATTGCGCATCATGTATTCCATCAGGCGGAATTCGGTCGGCTGCAGCGGCTGGATACGGTTGTCGGCGCGAATCGTCCGGCTCAGCAAGTCGAGTTCGATCGGGCCGACGCGCAGTGTGGTTTCGCGCAGTGCATAGCCGCCGGGAATCGAGCGCCGCAACAGCACTTCGAAACGCGCCATGACCTCCTCGCGATGAAAGGGCTTGACGATATAGTCGTCGCCGCCCGTGCGTAACACGCGAATCCGCTGTTCGACATCGTTGTCTTCGCTGAACACCACCACCGGCATCTGCAGGCCTGCATCGCGCAGCATTGACAGCACCTGAACCGCATCGAGCGACGGGTTCAGGCGCCCGAGCGCAACGAGGTCGTGCTCTCCGCGTAGCGCCGCCGCCTGCCCATCGATACCGTCGCGCTTCCAGTCCACCCGGAATCCGTGTGCGTCAAGCGCGTCAACGAGCGCCGCGCCGTAACTCGGATCGTTTTCTATCAAAAGGATCTTTGCCATGATCTAGAGGCCGCTATACCAGTTGTAGCCTTGATCTTCCCAATACCCACCTGGGTAGGTATTGGTGACGAAGATCGCCGCGATGTGTTTGGGATTCTTGAAACCGAGCTTGGTCGGCACCCGCAGCTTGAGCGGGTAGCCGTATTTGGCCGGCAGTGGATCCTTGCCAAAATCGAGCGCAAGCAAGGTTTGCGGGTGCAGTGCGGTCGCCATGTCGAGGCTTGAGTAATAGTGATCCGCACATTTGAAGCCGACGTAACGGGCCGTGGTGTCGGCGCCGATACGTTCGAGAAACGTCTTGAAGGGCACGCCGCGCCAGTCACCGATCGCGCTCCAGCCCTCGATGCAGATATGCCGTGTGATCTGGCCGGCCTGTGGTAAAGCACGCAGCATGGCGAGATTCCACGGACGTTTGTCGCTGACGAGGCCGGAGACTTCAAGCTGGTAGCTTGAACCGTCGATCTCGGGCGCGTTGTATTCGGGGTAGAACGCGTTGAACGGGAACGGCTGGGTGATCTGGCTCGCCGAATAAGTCGGCGCGAGCCGATTGCGGTCGAACAGCCAGCCCTGCACGCGATCGTTCCAGTGCGACATGGCCCACAGCACCTTGTCGACCGTGTCGCCGTCTTGCATTGTGCAGCCGGACAGCATCGACAAGGCGCCGATCGACAAGCTCGAGCGCAGGAACATGCGCCGTTGCAGCCTTGCCAATGCGGGCTTGAAGTCGGCCACGTCGATGCGCTCGGGGCGGGGGACGATGGGATCGCTCATGCTTGCCCCTTTCTCTCTGAAATAGTGTCGTGAGTCTTCGCGCGGCCCGTGAACATCGGTAACAGCGTGCTCGGCACGAGCAAGACCAGCGAGAGATGAACCAGCACGAAAGCGACGATGCCGGCCATGGCGGCGAAATGAACCCGTCGCGCGAAGTCGAAACCGCCGAACAGGTCGGTCAGCCAGAAGAACTGCACCGGCTTCCAGATCGACAGCCCTGAGGCGACGATCAGCACGCCCAGGAGCAGCACGCCGAGATACAGCAGGCGCTGAACCGCGTTATAGACGCCGGGCTGGTGCGGCAGCTTGAAGGTGGCGGCGCGCACTGCATCACGTGCCACATCGCGCAGATGCAGCGGCAGGAAGTGCCGGCGGAAATGGCCCGCGCCGATCCCATAGCTGACGTACAACACGCCATTGGCGACGAGCAGCCACATGGCCGCGAAATGCCAGCCGATCGATCCGCCAAGCCAGCCGCCGAGCGTTGCCCAGTCGGGGAAGCTGAAAGGGAACATCGGCGACGCGTTATAGATCGCCCAGCCGCTCATCACCATGCAGACAATGGCGAACGCGTTGATCCAGTGCGTCACGCGCACCACCAGCGGGTGAATGACGTGGACGCGCGGGGCACGCGCGGCCGGCGTGGGATGAGAAGCCATATCGAGTCGATCGGGTGAAGAAGCTGTTTGACTACCGTGGCGCGGTGCCGCTCATGCCATTCGTTCTGACGGGTTCGGCCGCCCGGGTGAGCGGGCGGCCCGGCCGTAGGGCCGGAGGCCCCGCGGCCACTTCGCATTACATCGGCGGGACGACACCTTTTTCGCCGGCCGAGATGAACAGCGCGGTCAGCGACCCGTCGGTGTCCTTCTTCGCGAACAGGACGACGTGCGCACCCGGCACCAACAGCGTGCGGTCACCCATTTCGAGGTTGACCACCGGTACGTCGTCCGGCACCAGGATCTTCTTCTCGCCGTTCTTGTACTTCACGGTGATCGTGCGGCCGTTGCTGACCACGAGGTCGCCGACCATGCCATTGGTCATCGAGCTGTTCTTGCCGAGATCCCAGGGGCGGTGTCCGTCGCCGCTGCCTGCCATGCTCGGCGGGAACACGTGGACTTCGAGCGCCTTGAGCGTGCCGTCCGGCTGGGGAATCGCGGCCGTTCCGATATAGCTGCCCGGCTTGATGTCGGAGATGTTGGCGATCGTCACGCCTCGCACCGGGGTGTCTTTGGTCAGCTTGACGTCGGTGTCCTGACCGCCATTCGTATGGACTTTCAGGTCATCGCCATTCAGCGCGACGATCGTCCCGCGCACGCCCATCGGCGGCGGCGGAGTCTGGGCCTGGGCGGCCTGAACGCCGGCCAGCAAAGTGACGGCAAATAGCGTCGAGCCAAGCAGGGCGCGGGCAAATCGGTTCGGGACAAGGCGCATTGAGATTCCTAAAAGGTTGGGTTGTGGGTCAACTTTACGGGCGCGCGCGGGTCACTCGAATGACTGCATGGTGACAAAAACGTAATCAAAATCGAGGTGACGTCGGACTAAAATGCAAGGCAGAGACGTTAAACGTGAAGCCGAGCCACGCCATGAGCATTCTTGTAATTGAAGACGACCCGAAGACCGGCGACTACCTGAAGAAGGGTTTGAAAGAGAGCGGCTATGCGGTCGATCTCGCGCGCACCGGCACGGATGGTCTGCATATGGCGCTCGAGCATCCGTACGAACTAGTGATCCTCGACGTGATGCTGCCGGGGCTGGATGGCTGGGAAGTGATGCGTGCCTTGCGCGCCAAGCGCGATTTGCCGGTCATCTTCCTGACCGCCCGCGATCACGTGAACGACCGGATCCATGGCTTGCAACTCGGTGCCGATGACTACCTGGTCAAGCCGTTTTCGTTCACCGAGCTGGTCTTGCGTGTGCGGACCCTGTTGCGCCGGGGCGTGGTGCGCGAAGCGGATTTCTTCGAGTTCGCCGATCTGAAGCTCGATGTCCTGCGGCGCAAGGTCACGCGCCAGGGCGTCGACATTACCCTGACCAACAAGGAATTCATGCTGCTGCACTTGCTCGTCAAGCGGCAGGGCGAAGCCTTGTCGCGCACCCAGATCGCTTCTGAAGTCTGGGATATGAACTTTGACAGCGATACCAATGTGGTCGATGTCGCGGTCAAGCGACTGCGCGCCAAAGTCGACCAGCCCTTCGAAAAGAAGTTGATCCACACGGTGCGCAGCATCGGCTATACCTTTGGTGACGGAGCATGAAATCCTGGTGGCTCTGGCGATCCCTTTCGCTGACTGCACGCACGACATCGCTGTTCGGGCTGATCGCCCTTGTCGTGATGAGTGTGCTTGGCTGCTACTTTTATCAGTCGGCGAAAGAAGGGCTTGAACGCCGCACCGACACGCAGCTGATCGGTCGCGTCGATCACTTCCGCAACCTGGTCGATAACGTTTATACGGTCAAGGAACTCGAGCAGCGGCCTTTGCTGTTTGAAACGATGCTGGGCGCCGAGCAGGACGTGCTGATGTTCCGCCGTCCCGGCGAAGCGCCGTTCATTCACGTGAACCCGGGTAACCTGCCGGTGCCGGATGTTCCCGTCGTGCCGTTCGGACGCGGGATCACGCGCGACGATGTCCATCGGATCACGCCGGCCGGCGGCGGCCCCCCGGTTGAATGGGTGATGGCGACAGCCAAGGCAACCGAGAGCGGTGATGTGGTCGAAGTCGTCGCCGCGCATCCGCTGACGCACGAAGTGCAGATGCTCTCGGCGTATCGCGCTCGCGTATTGCTGTCGATTTTTGTAGCGGGACTGGCGTCGACAGTGCTTGGCTATGTGGTGATCAGTCGTGGCCTGCGGCCCGTGCGGCATATCGCGGAGCGCGCTGCCGAGATCAGCCCGGGCAATCTGTCGATTCGGCTCAGTGTCGAAGATGTACCGCCTGAACTCAGACTCCTTACGCAGTCGTTCAACGCGATGCTCGACCGGCTTGGGGATGGGTATCAGCGGCTCTCTCAGTTTTCGGCCGACCTTGCACACGAGATTCGTACGCCGGTCGGCGCGCTGATCGGGACGACCCAGGTCACACTCGGGCAGACGCGTCCCGTCGATGAATACCAGGCCGTGCTCGAATCGAACCTCGAGGAATTGAACCGGCTCAGCACGATCGCCGAAAACATTCTTTTTCTCGCGCATGCGGATCATGACGCCCTGGCGATCGAACGCTCGGACATTGGGCTTGATGATGAGCTCCACAAGATCGCCGATTATTTCGAAGGGCCGGCGGATGAACGCGGCTTGACCTTCGACGTGAAAGCGGCAGGCATTGTGTGGGCGAACCCGATGATGTGCCGCCGTGCGGTTAACAACCTCGTGGTCAACGCTGTCCGCTATGCGGCGGCGAACTCTGTCGTGCGCTTGCGCGGGCGGCAGGACGCGCGCGGGGCATCGATCATTATCGAGAACGATGGTGCGGATATCCCGGCTGACCAACTGGCACGGTTGTTCGATCGCTTCTATCGCGGCGATGCCGCGCGGAGCAAATATACAGAATCGAACGGGCTTGGCCTGGCGATCGTGCGTGCCATCATGAATCTGCACGGGGGCAGCGCGGAAGCGTCATGCCCGAAGCCGAATGTGGTGCGCTTTGAGTTACTGTTTCCGCCGAGTATGGTCGTTTGAGGGGAGGGTGGGCGACTTTGTGGGATTGGTGGGATTGGTGGGATTGGTGGGATTGGTGGGATTGGTGGGATTGGTGGGATTGGTGGGATTGGTGGGATTAGTGGGATTAGTGGGATTAGTGGGATTAGTGGGATTAGTGGGATTAGTGGGTGGGAAGGCCGATGACTGAATGGCCAAGCAAGAGACCTGTCATCGCCGGATAGTTCCCGCCGCTGATGACTCGGCGGGTGAGCCCTTCACCTGTTCAAGGGCTCGTGCTATCAGGCACGCCGTGCTTCCACTGTGACCAATGTCCACTAATGGCTTCGACGAGCGGGCTGCCCGCGCGGTATAGGTTCTCGACCGCCGGACCAAATCCGCCTTGCTGCTGGTAGTTCAGCAGATTGTCTGCATCGGTCTGGCCGTCATGCGGGCGGTCGAAATCTGAGCCAGTGCGCAACACAGCGATGCGCGAGAGATCCGTCAGGCCGGCCGCATTGGCGCGCTTGAGCACCTCGTAGGTCGAGTTGTCTTCTTGCTGTGTCGTGCAGTACGTTCCCTTGCCGTCCGTCATCAGCTTGGTCCAGTCACGCGCACGTTGGCCGATCACCGTGCCCGACCACCACGTATCGCCCGCGAGTGTGTCGCACTGGATCACCGATGGCGGCTGATTGGCCGGCGCATAGCTGTATTTCGCGCGCGCCGCGGCAGCTTCAGGGCTATCTGCAAGCGCCGCGCCGTGCGACAGCGCGAAGGCTTCGTCGACCAGCTTATCGTTCAGATGGAACACCTCGGTTCGGTAGTCGAGCGCCGGTTTTTCATCCGGGCTCTTGGTATTGATGCCGAGGAAGCCCGACTTCCAGCCTGCAGGGGCCTCATGCCCGTCGAGCTCCCACTGGATACCAAAATCGACCAGATAGCGCGCCCATGCCGCCGATCCGAGCGTGCCCTGCTGCGGGTCGATTCCTGCGATACCTGCAATCAGGAAGTACGTCTGACGCAAATCGAACCGATGTGAATAGACCAGCGCGGCAATCGAAGCGGCGGCATTGGCATGTCCCATCCCCGTCGTAATCTGGCACACGCCACTGGCATTGCAATGCACCGCAGGATAGTCGGGCGAGAGGCCCGCGACGGGGATTGCTTGCGTGAGCTTGAGCTTGTCGATCCAGACTTGACCCTCGGGTGCGAACATCGAGATGATCATCACCTTGACTGCTCGGTGCGCGCTGTTGTTCGAGGCAGTCGCCGACGTCTCCGTGGCACTCGCCTGTGCCTGAAAAGGCATGGCCAACAGCGTGCATGCGGCCAGGGTCAGAGAGGAGATCACTTTGAATTTCATGTTGTCGTCTTCTTGTGGAAGTGCAGCGTGAATGGAAAGCGTCATGACCTGCGCAGGCCGCATTCAAAGATAGCATAGGCGATAAGGCGTGCCGCCATCGTGAGACTCAATGTCGAGACGGCTGGCGGATGCGCGCCACTAGCATCTGCTCAAACGCGCCGATGATCGCGTTCACATGACTATTCTTATGCGCGAGTGCTCCACCATCGGGCTCGGGATGCACAAGCATCGTCGCGTTGGCTTCGAAGACGAGCACACGTCCGTCAGGCAGTATCGAGAAATCAATGCCGGCGTAGTCGAGATCGAGACGCTGCGCGATCGCGCAAATCGCATCGAATGCCCGGGGTCCGAGTTCAGTGGCGGGGTCGTCGAGGAAGCGGCGCTCTTCGTCGGATTTCCAAGGCGCCTCGAGCATGTCGGCGGAAAAATAGTGGACCAGCCAGTGCTTCGAGATCGCGAGGTGATAAGGGTAAGGCTGGCGATCGACAAAGATCATCCGGTACTTGCGAAAGTAGCCGTCAGCCGCGCGATAGTCGTGGAAAGCGGTGGCGTAGGCCGCATCGACCGTACCCAGCTCCGAACGCTCGACGTCCTCGCGTCCATGGGCCAGCAGCACACCGGCGCCCCCATGCGATGCACCCGGCCGCACGATGAGCGGGTAGGCAAGCGGACCGGAGTCAATCGCGCCTGAGAGCGCCTGCGTGCCCGCTCCGAGCAAGTCGATGCGCTGGACGGGCGGCACGACAATGTCATCGATTCCCGCGAGTAGCGCCGGTAAGCGATCGCGCCGTGTCGCAGCGACGGACTCGGGACGATTCAAAAGCGGCCGGTTCGAATGCGAGAGCACCGTATGAAGTTGTGCGTCGTCGTCGGCGACAACGTCAGGGTCGCCGATTGCATTGAAAATCAGATCGTAGTCGGGCAGCGCTTGCAAGTCGTTCGGGCTGGCATAGTCGACAAAGCATCGAATTTGCGTGAAGCGGTTTGCCGGCAGCAGATGAGTGGTCGGCACATTGCCGATTCCTGCCGCACACGCCATCAACACGCGGGCCAGTGGCGCATCGGCCGTTTCGATGAACACGGCCTGTTTGCTATATGCGCGTTTCAGGTGCTCGGCTGCTGCCGCAGGATCGCCGTTCTCGCGCAGAATCGAGGCGAGGTTCTGGTGCGCGACGGGCAAGTCGGGGTCAAGCATGAGGGTGACGCGATACCACTTCTCCGCGTCGGCGAGTTGACCCTTCATCAAGTAGGCCGTCGCGAGGTTATAGATCGGCAACGGTGCGCGCTGCGTCAGCGCCAGGCTGGCAATGCGCGCGGCAACTGCTTTCAGCGGATCGCGTGCGGCTTCGTAGGCGACGCTCAGCGCCCGCTGGATCTGCGGATCGGTGGGCGCTGCCCGCTCGGCTGCTTCGAGCGCGTGCAGGGAGTCGCGCGCGCTACCGCCCGTGTTATCGCCGCCTTGATGGCGTTGGTTGCTGTCGTCCGGGTCGGAGGTGTGCATCAGCTTTTCCTGCTGTATTGGTTGGCCATATCGTCGATTCGCGTGAGCGCCTGATCGGTTTCCGGATCGGCATTGCCACGCCGTCGCGCGAGTGCAACCGCGCGTTGAGTCAAGGCCGCGTAAAAGGCCGCATGATCGGAGCCGAGCGAATCGAGTGCCTCAAGATGTCGCGCGACGATGCGGTCGTCTCCCCGCGATACGGGCCCCGATAAGGCCCCGGGCAGTCCCTTTTGCCGGGCCGAAGCGAGCGTGCCCATCACAAGCGGCCATAGTGCTTCGAGCGCGTCTGCCTCGGCAATGCCGATCTGCTGCCAGATCCCTACGGCTTCATCCAGCACGCAGAGCAGGGAACTGGCCGCGAGGTTCGCACCCGCATGGTAGAGCGTGCGTTGCCCCGCAGGAATCGAGATCGCCTTGCATCGCAGTGCCTTAGCGGCTTCGCGCAGTGTGGATGCAAGCGGTTGCGCTGCCTCGATCGTGATCGAACACCCGGCGAGCCGCTGGGCGTCATCTTCGAGGCCTGCAAACAGATATAGCGGGTGGAAGCCTCCCGTCAGCGCACCTTGTGTGCTTAGGCCCTCGAGCACGTCGACATCGGATGCGCCACTGCAATGAACGATCGACTGCTCGGGTGACGCCTGCAACGAATGCGCAGTAGCGACCAATGCGTCATCAGGCACCGTCAGGAAAACGAGGTCTGCGTGTCCGAGCACGGCTTGCGGGTCAGTTTCAATCGCCTGAGTGTTCCCACTTGCATTCAAGCGCCCAACCAGCTTGCGTACGGATTTCGACGAGCGGCTGGCGATCGCCGAAACCGGATATCCCGCCGCGCTCAAACCCATTGCGAGGGCGTTTGCGACACGCCCGGCACCGACAAAACCGACGCGCGGCAGCGATGCGCGCGTGCGCGAGGCATCGGGTGATGGCTTCGAACTCAAGATGTATGCATTCCGGTGAAATAAAGATACAGCGTCAGCGTGAACACCGAGCCGATCGTCGAGACAAGGATGGCACGTGATGTCACAACAGCCTCGCGCTCATAGAACTCGGCCAGCATGAACGGTCCTGTTCCTGTGGGCAATGCCGCCAGCACGACCGCCAGATGTCCGAGCGTGGCTGGCAGCGAAAACACCTTGAAGGCAAGCACCCAGGTCACCGCCGGATGGACAATCAGCTTGAGACCGACGAGCAACCACGACGACTGGCCTTGAGTGGCGCTCGAGTCGCGCTTCTCGGCAATAAAGAGTCCAAGTGCCACCAACGCGCAGGGACTTGCCGCGCCGCCCAGCAACTTGAAGAATGTCTCCACGCTGGAGGGCATCGTTGCACTGGAGGCCGCAAATAGCGCACCGAGTATCGGCGCCACCAGAAGCGGATTACGCGACAGCGACCGGCCGACCTTAAGCAGAAGATGAGCCGGGCGCCGCTCGGCCTGAAGCCCCGATTCGATCAGAATGATGGCTATGGCAAACAGCACGCAAACCGTCAGGATCGCGGCGATCGTCACCGCGCTCAGGCTATCGCGTCCGAAGACGAGCAAGCCGAGCGGAAAACCAATAAACCCAGTGTTGGCGTACGCGGCGTTCAGACCATCGATGCTCGCATCGGCCAGGTGGCGTGTGCCGCGCCAGCGAAGGATGACCGTTGCCGCGAACACAGTCAGGCAGCCGAGCCCGAACACGGCCACGAACGCTGGCTGATAGATCTGCTGCTCCGTGGTGTGCGCCATGATGTCGAATAGCAGCGCAGGCAAGGCTAGATACACGACGAAGCGATTGAGCTCGGGCGATGAGCGCGGCCCGAGAACACCCAGTTTGCGGCAGAGATAGCCCGCAAGGATCAGCGCGAAGATTGGCAGGATGACAAGGATTGTCGAGACCATCGCAAAGCGTGAGGTGAGAGGGTGTGCAAAAGCGAAAGGTGAAGTGCGCGTGTCCGCAATGAATCGCGACTCCACGTTCGCACTACGGCGTACGGCCCTAGACCATTGGCGGCGAGCTGGCCGAGCAGCGGTGAGACGGGCAAGGATAGGGCTGGCGCGCACGATAATCAATCGAGCGCACGCTATCGGGCCTCTCTCCATCATTCGGCATCGGGGCCTGGTGAGATCGAAGCGCGGGTCTCAGGCATCGGCTTCGCGCGGCTACGGGGTGCTTGGTTACTTGGGCAGTCTCCGCTTCGACATGCATGTGGCCTCCAGGCAGATCACGTTTGGACGACGTCGTATTGACCTCGATGGACCCATGCTAGTGCCTCGAAGAAAATAAATTGGGTCATCCGCTTGTCATAGGCGAGATGGGGGGCTAATATTCGCCTCCTCGTTGCAAGACGAGCTTCACCGGGTGGTCAGACGGTGAGGGCGGAAGGGGTGGATATGTGCGGTTGATACGCGCAGATCGAAACTGCGGGAAGGCCGGTGGATAGGGCTTCTGAGCGGTGTTGGCGGGTGGCGTTGAAGTGTTCGCGAAAGCG
>JAMFSK010000183.1 GCA_026225235.1 Burkholderiales bacterium | reverse complement strand
TCAGGCAGGGTGGGCAACGGCCCACGAGCCGCTGCCTGAGAAGCTACCGTGCGTTTCTTCTTCATCGGCATATCCATGATCTTTAACTCTCATGATATGCCCCGCCCACAGAATTCCGGATAGGCTCGAAGCAGCAGGCAGCCGCATTCCGCTCTCTTTCGAACAGCTTGAAGCCCGCATCCAGGCGATGCCACAGCAGGCCCTTACGGCCACATCGCCTAAACGAATGTCCGCAGCCGGCGCGCAACAGAAGTTGCTCCTCATCCTCACGGGGCAACGCCCACGCTACGCACTGTTCGAACCGGAAGGCGCGGAACCTTCGATGCACCTGCTCAAGCCGGATATGCGCGTGACTGGCTATGCACACTCTGCGATCAACGAGTTCTTCTGCGCCCGGCTGGCGCGCCGGATAGGGCTGACGGTACCCGACACGCACCTTCTCCGGGTTCCCTCGGCCTGCTATGTCATCGACCGATTCGACCGCGACTCGGCGACAAGCCCCGCTTCACGGATTCATACACTCGATGCAACCCAGTTGCTGAACAAGGACAAGTCATTCAAGTACAACAACGCTACTGCTACGTCGCTTGCTTTGTGTATCGAGAAGCTTGGTGCAAAGGCTGCGGCGCGTCTCGCCATTTTCCGGTGGTCGGTATTCAATGTCCTCATCGGGAACGCTGACGCACACCTCAAAAATGTCTCGTTCTTCTCAAACGCAAAGGGTTATCAGCTCGCGCCGTTTTACGACCTCGTCAGCACAGTGGTCTACAACACGCCCACGTACAATGAGCACGGTGAGCGCTGGCCACACTGTGAGTTGTCGATGCCGATGGGTGAGGCTCGCCACTTCAGTGAACTCAATCGTGCAAATGTGCTGGCGTTTGCTACAGAGCTGGGCATGCGTGGATCCGGCGCGGAGATTGAACTCGACAAACTTCTGGTCGAACTCCCGAGGCATGTCGCTCGCGTACGCGCAGAGGTCAATGACATTGCGCAGCCCAATGCCGGCGAGATTCGGCTGCTCGACGCTATTGAACGGCTTCCTCTCGCAGAAATCACGCGGGCTTTGGGCTGACGCCACGACGCTATCTTTCGTCGGCTCGGTGAGCACGCGGGCCAATATACGTTTGTCGCGGTCGATACGATTACCGTATGGCGACCTGAGGGAGGAGACACGTCGAGGTTTCGATTGAGTTGAGCTCACGGCTATCGGTCGACACGATGACGGTTCATCCACATCTGACACTGCTCACATATGCGAATTGAGTTGACTGACCAACCGCTAGAAAGCGATGAATCTTTTGTGATCGCGCAAACAAGGGGCTACAACGCCACGTTCACAGAGCGGGACGTACGCCCTCTCTGCGTTTTCAATCGGAACGACTCGGGTGAGATCGTTGCCGGCCTGACGGGCAGGACCTATTGGAACTATCTCGAGGTAGAATTTCTGTGGGTCTCGGAAGCCCATCGAGGCCTGGGCATTGCCACGCAGCTTATGGAGAAGGCCGAAAGCGAAGCCATAGCGCGAGGTTGTCAGTTCTCGCAGTTGGACACATTCAGCTTTCAAGCGCTTGGATTCTACGAACGACTCGGATATCGAGAATTTGGTCGACTAAACGGGTTCTGTGGCAGGCACACCAGACATTTTCTTTCTAAGGCCATCGGCACCGGCGTATCCCAACTTAACAAGCAATGACAGTAGATCGGTTAGCGGTCGAGATTCGGGCGACCTGTGAAGAAGATTGGGAGACTCTGAAGCACATTCGTCTGGCTGCGCTGCTAGACAGCCCAACTGCGTTCGGCGTGAGGTATGAGACTGCTGCGGCGTATAGCGAACAGCAGTGGCGCGAACGCGCATCAAGCATGACGCTGCCAGAGTTCTTACTAGCGATCGATCAAGGGCAACCGGTAGGACTGGTCGGCGGCGCAGTCGACCCGGCGCAGGGATACACCCTGATCGCGATGTACGTTCGTCCTTCATACCGAGGCAAGGGCATCGCCGCGCGTCTAGTCGAGACAATCAAAGCGCGCGCGATGGAGAGGGGGCATAGGCAAGTGGTATTGAGCGTGTCGCCGGACAATGCTCAAGCCGCAAATCTTTATCGTCGCCAGGGCTTTGTGTTCCTGCCGACGTGGGAAATGTTGGCGAGCCACCCGGGCATCAACGTTCAAAAAATGGAATGGCGCGCGGATGCAAACTAAAGGGGCTAGCCCAGTCCCAGCCGACATCAACAGAATTGAAGAACTGTCTGCCGCGAAAAAGCCGGCCGGTTTTTGATCGCCAAAAAAAACGACTCTGCGTGACTCTAAGACATTCACGCTACATCGGCCGTCCGAGTTGCTCGCTTCCGGACGCGTACTTCGCCTCTAGTTTCGACAAAATTCCATGCGCGAACGTCCGTCGGCAAGGCTACTGATAACCACCCCGAAGCGGCGCGTGTTGCTCTTCCGGTTCGTGCACAAGACTGGCGTGCTGGCACGAAAGGTCTACTGGGCAAGGCCAGGTGGTGGTGGTGTTGAGCATGGTGAGACGTTTGCTACGGCTGCGGTACGAGAGCTACTTGAAGAAGCAGGCATTCGCGAAGCTCAGGTACTTCAACCGGTCGCGCGACGCGAGGTGCTCTTGCCATTACCGGACGGCAAGCACGTGCTCGCTGTCGAACAATATTTCGCGGTCAATTGCGTTTCGCAATTTGGCTAGAATTGCGCTTTACCATTCCACTAGAAATCTGCGTTGCCTCCCCCGGAGACCCCTGGGCGACGGGCTGTTGCCCCCTTCTTCCCGATTTCGAATGCGGCAACCGCTAGAACATCTCGGCTACCTTCGCTATACAAAGTCGAGGCCCTCGTAGTCCAGACATCCCCAGCAGGCGAGTGGTTTCTGCTTCCGCGTAGATAGACCGACGGAGTCTTCGACGATTTGAGGGGGCGGTGCAACTGATTTCTTGCAAAGGTCGGAGGAGCTGCGGCGTAAATAAGAAAAAGGCCCGCAGTTTGTAGACTGCAGGCCTGTAATTACACTTCTGCAAAACCTCAAAACGGAATATCGTCATCCATCTCATCAAACCCGCCACCCGCCGGCGCGTTCGACCGGCCGCCACCGCCCGCAGCGGCACCCCCGGCTGAACCACCCCGGCTAGCACCACTGCCCGACGACGCCCGCGTACCGCCACCACCCGACGACCGCGATTCCGACGGCTCACGATAGCTGCCTTCATCGCCACCACCGCCTGCACCACCCGCCCCACGACCACCGAGCATCTGCATTTGTTCGCCAACAATTTCAGTCGAATAACGCTCCTGCCCAGCCTGGTCGGTCCACTTGCGCGTCCGGATGCGGCCTTCAACATACACCGACGAACCCTTCTTCAAGTACTCGCCCGCGACTTCGGCGAGCCGGCCGAAGAACGCGACGCGGTGCCATTCGGTCAGCTCTTTCATGTCGCCGCTGGCCTTGTCCTTGAACCGGTCGGTCGTCGCGAGACGGACGTTCGTCACGGCATCGCCGCTCGGCAGGTAGCGCGTTTCCGGATCGGCGCCCAGATTGCCGACAAGTATCACTTTATTGACGGATGCCATGGTTTCTCCTCTGAATACTTAAAACTAGATCAATGCGCGCCACCGGCATAGTCGGCCAAAAGACAGGATGGTCGGCTCAACCCCTGCTACACAAGGGACCATCGCTCGAAAAACCCTGTTGTCGGTCGCTCGGCGCGCGCGAAAACGCGTTATTTTCGCACGCAGGCAACGAGACGCGGGGAAACACGACCGACAAGAAACACGTCAGCCTGAACAGCAGCGCAAAACAAAGTCACTGCCCGCCCCGCAAACCGCGCCAGGTCACGTTCCCGACCGAATCACCTTCAGCGACGCGCCTCAAATAGAATCGCGTTCAGCGACGACATCTCAAATCTTTCGCGCCGCCACGTCGCTACGTCCGCGTTGCGGCGGCCGCGCCATGGTCGAGGCGACGGCGAGCCACGCAAGCACGAGCACCGAACACGCGGCAAAAACAGCATTGCCGCTAATGTGCGCGAGCAGCCAGCCGCCACCAGCGCCGCCAGCCGCATAGCCAAGAGACTGGGTGGTGTTGTACACCCCCATCGCCGCGCCTTTACGTTCGCCCGGCGCGAGTTTCGAGACGAGCGAGGGCTGTGTCGCCTCGAGCACGTTGAAACCCAGAAAGTAGATCAGCATGAATGTCGCCACCATCCACAAGGTATGCGGCACGGTCGCGAGGAGCACCTGACCGACAAGCAACAGGGCAATCGCGCCCAGCATCACCGGCTTCATCTGGCCACGCTTTTCCGCCACGATGATGGCGGGCACCATCAAGACGAACGAGACGCCCATCACCGGCAGATACAGTTCCCAGTGCCGCGCAACCGGCAAGCCGGCCGCCACCAGCGCACGCGGGATCACCACAAACAGCGCGATCTGCGTGGCATGGAGCACGAACACACCAAAATTCAGGCGCAACAATTCGGGGTGATGCAGAACCGCCCGGAAAGGCGCTTTGTGATGAACAGGCTTGGCGCCCGGATCGGGCACGACCCAGAACACGACCGCGATCGCGAGGACGGCCAGCGCAGCAATCAGCAGGAAAATCCCCTTCATGCCGATCCAGTCAAACAGCGGCGGAGCCGACACGATCGCAATCGCGTACGAAATACCGATAAACCCACCGACCATGGCCATGGCCTTGGTCCGGTTGGCTTCGGCGGTCAGGTCGGCGACGAAGGCAATCACCGCCGAAGATACGGCTCCGAGCCCCTGCACCGCGCGCCCCAGTATCAGGCCATTCATGTCGTGCGCCAGCGCGGCGATCACGCTGCCGAGTGCGAAGATCGCGAGCCCCGCAGCAATGACGGGTTTGCGCCCAAGACGGTCCGACAACCAGCCATAAGGGATATAAAACAAGGCCTGCACGAGGCCGTAGATACCGATCGCAATGCCCACGGTCGTGCCGTTGTCGCCGCCCGGCACGGTACGCGCATAGATCGTGAAGACGGGGATGATCATGAACAGCCCGAGCATGCGCAGGCCGATCACGGCCGCCAGCGACATGCTCGAACGGAGTTCCTGTGGGGTCATCCGCGCGGCGGCCGGAGGCGTGAAAGTCGTTTGCGACATGGGAATGGCAAGAGGCGAGGCGGTCTGGGCGAGCCGATCGGCCCGCCGCAAAAGTGGTTATAGTAGCAGGTTTGGCCCCCCCTACTTTCGGCAGGTTCATGGAACAAATCCGGATCCGTGGCGCGCGTACCCACAATCTGAAAAACGTCAATCTCGACTTGCCGCGGCACAAGCTCGTCGTGATTACCGGCCTGTCAGGATCGGGAAAGTCGTCGCTGGCATTCGATACTTTGTACGCCGAAGGCCAGCGCCGCTACGTCGAGAGCCTGTCGGCCTACGCGCGCCAGTTCTTGCAATTGATGGAAAAGCCGGACGTCGACCTGATCGAAGGCCTGTCACCCGCGATCTCGATCGAGCAAAAAGCCACCTCGCACAATCCGCGCTCGACGGTCGGCACAGTCACGGAAATCCACGACTACCTGCGGCTGCTTTTTGCGCGGGTCGGCACGCCCTATTGCCCCGATCACGGCATCCCGCTGCAGGCGCAAAGCGTCTCGCAAATGGTCGATGCGGCGCTGGCACTGCCCGAAGACACGCGCCTGATGATCCTGGCGCCCGTCGTCGCGAACCGTAAAGGCGAGCATCTCGAACTGTTCGAGGAGATGCAGTCGCAGGGGTTTATCCGTTTCCGGATCCGCTCGGGCGGCGGCACGACCAATGAAGGCGAAGCGCAGGTCTACGATGTGGACGCCCTGCCGAAGCTCAAGAAAAACGACAAACACACGATCGACGTCGTCGTAGACCGGCTCAAGGTCCGCGCGGACATGAAGCAGCGGCTCGCCGAATCGTTCGAAACGGCGCTGCGGCTCGCGGACGGCCGAGCGATCGGGCTCGAGATGGACGGCGGCCGCGAGCACCTGTTCAGCTCGAAATTCGCCTGCCCGATCTGCTCGTATTCGCTGCAGGAACTCGAGCCGCGTCTGTTCTCGTTCAACAACCCGATGGGCGCCTGCCCCGAATGCGACGGACTGGGACAGATCACGTTCTTCGATCCGAAGCGGGTCGTCGCCCACCCGTCGCTGTCGCTGGCCTCGGGCGCGGTCAAGGGCTGGGACCGCCGCAACCAGTTTTACTTCCAGATGCTGCAGGGTCTTGCCGCGTTTTACGAGTTCGAGATCGACACGCCGTTCGAAGACCTGCCCGCGGAGACACGCCAGTTCGTGCTCCATGGCTCGGGCAAGCAGACCATCCCTTTCACGTACATGAACGAGCGTGGCCGCCCGACGGTACGCGACCATGCGTTCGAGGGGATCATCCCGAATCTTGAACGTCGCTATCGCGAGACGGATTCGGCTGCGGTCCGCGAGGAACTCGCGAAGTACCAGAACAACCAGCCCTGCCCAGTCTGCTTAGGCACGCGTCTGCGTACCGAGGCGCGCTGCGTGAAGATCGGCGACGGCGAAAACGCGCGGCCGATCTATGAGATCAGCAACCAGCCCATGCGCGATGCGCTCGGTTATTTCCTGACGCTCCGGCTCGAAGGCTCCAAGCATGAGATCGCCGACAAGGTCATCAAGGAAATCACGGCGCGGCTCAGTTTTTTGAACAACGTGGGGCTCGACTACCTGTCGCTCGACCGCAGCGCGGATACGCTGTCGGGCGGCGAGGCGCAGCGTATCCGGCTCGCCTCGCAGATCGGCTCGGGGCTCACGGGCGTGATGTATGTGCTCGACGAACCGTCGATCGGCCTGCATCAGCGCGACAACGATCGGCTGATCAAGACGCTCAAGCATCTGCGCGATCTCGGCAACTCGGTGATCGTGGTCGAGCACGATGAAGACATGATCATGGCGTCGGACCACGTGGTCGACATGGGGCCGGGCGCCGGCGTGCATGGTGGCGTCGTGGTGGCCGAGGGCACGCCCGAGCAGATCAAGCACAATCCCGCTTCGATGACCGGCCAGTACCTGTCCGGCGCGCGTTCGATCGCCCTGCCCTCGAAGCGCCAGGCGCCGGGCGAGCGGCGGCTCACGATCGTCGAAGCCTTCGGCAACAATCTCAAGCATGTCACGCTCGACCTGCCGGTCGGCCTGCTGACCTGCGTGACCGGGGTCTCGGGCTCCGGCAAGTCGACGCTGATCAACGACACGCTTTATCACGCGGTCGCGCATCACCTGTACGGCTCATCGACGGAACCGGCCCCCTACGAGTCGATCGACGGTCTTGAGCATTTCGACAAGGTCATCAATGTCGACCAGTCGCCGATTGGTCGCACGCCGCGCTCGAACCCGGCGACCTATACGGGGTTGTTCACGCCGATCCGCGAGCTTTATGCGGGCGTCCCCGCGGCGAAGGAGCGCGGCTATGAGGCCGGGCGCTTCTCGTTCAACGTCAAGGGCGGCCGCTGCGAGGCCTGCCAGGGCGATGGCGTGCTCAAGGTCGAGATGCACTTCCTGCCCGACGTCTACGTGCCGTGCGACGTCTGCCACAGCAAGCGCTACAACCGCGAGACGCTCGAAATCCTATACAAGGGCAAGAACATCAGCGAGGTGCTCAACCTCACGGTCGAGCAGGCGCATGAATTCTTCCGGCCGGTGCCGGTCATCGCGCGCAAGCTCAAGACACTGCTTGAAGTCGGGCTCGGTTATATCCGGCTGGGCCAGTCGGCAACGACTTTGTCGGGTGGCGAAGCCCAGCGAGTCAAACTTTCTCTGGAACTGTCGAAGCGGGATACGGGTCGCACGTTGTACATCCTCGACGAACCGACTACGGGCCTGCATTTTCACGATATCGCGTTGTTGCTTGAAGTGATTCATCGGTTGCGCGATCAGGGCAATACGGTCGTGATCATCGAGCATAATCTGGACGTGATCAAAACGGCGGACTGGGTCATCGATCTCGGCCCCGAAGGCGGGGCGGGCGGCGGCCAGATCATTGCGCAAGGCACGCCGGAACAGGTGGCCCAGGCGAAAGCCAGTTTTACCGGCCGCTATCTGGCGCCGCTACTCGAGCGGCAGGTGCTGGCGGTGGGCTCGGAAGCCGCAGCGGGATTCAAAGCGGGACTGGATTCGGACAAGGCTTGAAACCGGCGGCGCGGGGTTTGCTACCGGGATGACAAGCAGGGAGTAAAGGGCGATGGGGACGCCCTGCGATCCGGCGCCGCAGTGCGGCGTGGTTCGGCGCAGGTCGAAGGTGTGGGAAGGCAATTCGATTGAAAACAGGACGCCCAAACAGGGCGACCACGGAGACTACACGATGTCACGTCAGGCGCAGAACCCGCGCAAAGACAGGCTGGACCGGCCCCCGGCACGGGACGTCGTCGCCGATGACTGTGTCCGGCCCGACCCGTCTGCCGAACGACGCATGAATGCGCGCCAGCTCCGCGCGATCAGCCAGGATCCCGTGCACTACACGGTGATCGAGATCACGAGTTTTGTCCTTGCCGCCATTTCCCTGCTCGCCGTCATGCGGCTGCACCTGCTCTCCGGCATTCTGTCGGGTCTGCTCGTCTACCAGCTCATTCAACTCATCACGCCCCGACTCTCCAAAAAGCTGTCGAGCAAGCGCGCCCTCTGGTTCTCGATCGTGCTGCTCTCGGCGACCATCATCGGACTGCTGACGGCGGCGATTCTCGGCACGATCGAACACGTCGAACATATCGTGCCGCATGCGCAGTTGCTGATCCAGCAGCTCACGGGCATTCTCGACGACGCCCGCCAGCGGCTGCCGGAATGGGCCCAGGTCTATATGCCGGCCGACAATGCCGACATGCGCGACAAGGCGTTTGCCCTCGCGCGCACCCATATGGTTGATCTCCAGCAAGGCGGGATCAGCGTGGCGCGGACTTTCACGCATATCGTGATCGGCATGATCCTGGGCGCGATGGTCGCGCTCAGCGTCGCGTCGGAACGCTCCCACAAGCTGCCCTTGACTGTCGCGCTCGTGACCCGTGCGACGCGGTTTTCGGATGCTTTTCGGCGCATCGTGTTCGCCCAGGTGAAGATTTCGTTTATCAATGCGGTGTTCACCGGGATGTATCTGCTGATCGCGCTGCCGCTATTCCACTCAAGCCTGCCTCTCTCCAAAACTCTGGTGCTGCTGGCTTTTGTGGTGGGCCTGCTGCCGGTGATCGGCAACCTGATCTCGAATACCGCGATTCTGGTGATTTCGCTCTCGGTCGGCCTGCCCGTCGCGATCGCCTCGCTGGTGTTTCTGGTGCTGATCCACAAGCTCGAATATTTCCTGAACGCGCGCATCATCGGCGGCGAGATAGAGGCCCGCGCGTGGGAACTGCTGCTGGCCATGCTCGTGATGGAGGCGACTTTCGGGCTCCCGGGCGTCGTCGCCGCGCCGATCTTCTATGCGTATATCAAGCGGGAACTGATCGTCGCGCGGCTGGTGTAGTGCCGGCGGGTGTCGCTATCGAAAGAAGTAGCTAACGTCGGGCGTCACTACCGGCGGGTATCGATACCGGCGGGCGTCGCTGCCGGTGGGTGTAGTCACCACCGGCCGTCTTACCTGAAGACCACCGTCTTGTGCCCGTTGAGCACGACGCGGTGCTCCACATGCCATTTGACGGCGCGCGCGAGCGTCACGCACTCGACATCGCGACCGATCGCGGTCAATTGATCGGGATCCATGCCGTGGTCGACGCGCTCGACTTCCTGCTCGATGATCGGCCCTTCGTCGAGATCGCCCGTCACATAATGCGCCGTCGCTCCGATCAGCTTTACCCCGCGGTCGAACGCCTGGTAGTAGGGCTTCGCGCCCTTGAAGCTTGGCAGAAAAGAATGATGGATATTGATCGCGCGACCCTCCAGCCGGCGGCATAGTGCGGGCGACAGGATCTGCATATAGCGCGCGAGCACCACAAGGTCGATCTGCTCGTGGTCGAGAATCTCGATGATGCGCGCTTCCTGGGCCGCCTTGGCGCTGTCTGGCGCCCCGGCGGCAAGCGGCAAATGATGAAACGGCACGTTGTAGCTCGCCGCGAGCTGGTAGAAATCCTTATGGTTCGAGACGATCGCCGCAATCTCGATCGGCAACTGACCGGTCTGGTATCGAAACAACAAGTCGTTCAGGCAATGACCGATTTTCGAGACCATGATCAGCACACGCGGTTTGACGCGCGCGTCGTGCAGCTCCCAGCGCATCGCGAACGTATCGGCGAGTGCGCTGAAATCTCCCCGCAGCCTTTCCTCGCCGGGATCGCCGCCGATTTCCTGGAAGTGAACCCGCATAAAGAATTCACTGGTGTACCGGTCGCCGAATTGCGCTGAATCGAGAATGTTCGCGCCACGCTCGAACAGAAATCCCGATACCGCATGAACGATACCGGGCCGGTCGGCGCACGAGAGGGTGAGGATAAAGCTGTGCTCGGTCGTCATGCGGTGAATTCCTTGCGTACGCGGTTAGGGCTGCGGGAGGGCAGCAGTGTGGGTTTATGAGGTCGGTTGCGTCAACGCCTGCAGCGCTTCACGCGTAGCCACATCGAGCCACGCACCGGCCGGCGGTTCGCCGACACGAGATTGCCCAGCCGTGGCGCCGTGGGTTCTTCGCGCACCCTCCCGACTCATCCAGTCAAGCGCGGCGAGGCTCGCATCCACCGTCATCAGCCCTTCTCCGATCCAGCCGAGGACCTCGTCGATCGCGGCAAGCCGGTGATCGGCAACTTCACCGTCCTGGTTGCGCGGCTCGAAGTCCACGCCAACGTCGAGATCGAAAATGAACAACTGTTCGGCCTGCGTCCCTTCCTCGATCTCCTGCAGCACGTAGAGCGTGCCGCCGTGCACCGCCTGTCTCGCGAGGGGCTCGGGAATGCCGGACTCTTCCCAACATTCCTTGTACAGCGTCTCCTCCACACTGTAGCCCCAGCCGATGCCGCCGCCGACGAGGTTGTCGAGCATGCCAGGGTCGGCAGCCTTGCTGAGGCTGCGGCGCGCGATCCACATCTTCGGCTCGTCGGCATCCGGCGCCTGGACGATGCCGTTCAAGTGGGCCGCGAAGGTCTGCGTACCAAAGAAACGTGAGGCGGCGCGCTCGATAAACGCCAGCGGTGGATCGTCGAACCGATTGCGCACCCCGTACGTTTCGTCGCGCCAGCCCGTGATACGGCCGTTCGCCGCCAACGCACCGATCACGTCGCGCAGTGCGTCGCTCCGTGCGGCAACGGTATCGAGCGAAGGGGACAATTCGACGCGGTCTGCGTCGACGCCGATCACATGCTCGAAGCCGGCCAGCCAATGCAGATCGTCACGGCGAACCCAGCCGACCTGACGATTGTCGATCACAAACGGCAAATGCCGGCCCGGTTCAAAACGGCGCGCGGCGCCCAGACACGGAAAACCCATCAAGTCCCCGCAAACTCGCAGACCGCAAACACCGGCAAGCCAGCGGCACGCAGCCGCGCAGCGCCCCCCAGATCCGGCAGGTCGATCAGCGCAGCGGCCTCGACCACCTTTGCGCCGAGCCGTTCGAGCAGGGTCTTGCCCGCGAGCATCGTGCCCCCCGTCGCAATCAGGTCGTCGATCAGCACGATGCGGTCTCCCGCGTCACACGCATCCGCATGGATCTCCACGGTCGCACTGCCGTATTCGAGGTCATACGATTCATGCAAAGTCTTCCACGGCAGCTTGCCTGCCTTGCGGATCGGCAGGAAACCCACATTGAGTTCATAGGCAACGATCGGGCCGATCAGAAAACCCCGTGCATCGAGACCCGCGATGTAGTCGAGCTTCGCGTCGAAATAGCGGTCGACAAAGATATCGACGAGCGTGCGCAAGCCTTTCGCGCTTTTGAGGACCGGCGTGATGTCGCGAAACTGCACGCCCGGCTCGGGCCAGTCGGGCACGGTGCGAACGAGGCTGCGCACATACTCCCGTGCCTCGGCGCGCGGCGGCTCGGAGCCAGCCGCCGCGGTGGGCACTGCCGCGGACAGGCCCGGCACGCCCGGTATAGCTGGCGCAAGCGACGCCCCTGGCGCTGCCGCACGCGCGGCCGGTAAAGTTGCAGGGCCGTTCGCAGGCCCGCCGTGAGTCGGCGATTCCGACATGGTGACTCCGTAAATATAAGGATCAGACAGTGTGCGGCTAGACGCGCCGGTGCACCGATAAACGTTGTTCGGCTTGCGATAGCGCATCAGGCAGCCCGCGCAGCACAAGGATATCGTCCGCCCGCAGGCGGGTCGTCGAATCGGGCTCGACGCCCCGGATGCCGTGCCGGCGGATCGCGGTCACGCCGACGCCGAGCGATTCAAGCGCGAGTTCGCCAAGCGTGCGGCCGACCGCGTCCGCATTGCCCGGCAGGGAAATCGACTGAAGACGCACGCCTTCGTGATCGTAGCCTTCCTCGTCGTCGTCAGCACCCCGGAAGTAGCCGCGCAGCAGGCTGTAGCGTGCATCGCGCATTTCCTCGACGCGCCGCACCACGCGCCGCATCGGCACACCGACCAGCACGAGTGTATGCGAGGCCAGCATCAGGCTGCCCTCGACGATCTCGGGGATCACCTCGGTCGCGCCGGCGGCGATCAGCCGGTCCATATCGGCATCATCGACGGTGCGCACGATTACCGGCAACGCGGGTTCGAGCTCATGCACGTGATGGAGGACCTTGAGCGCCGAGGGCGTCTCCGCATAGGTGATCGCAATCGCCGCGGCACGATGCAGCCCCGCTGCCAACAGCGACTCGCGCCGCGCGGCATCGCCGTACACCACCGACTCGCCGGCCGATGCCGCCGCACTGACCCGGTCGGGGTCCAAATCCAGCGCGACATAGGCCAGGCCTTCCTGTTCGAGCATGCGTGCGAGATTCTGCCCGCTACGGCCATAGCCACAAATGATCACGTGTCCGCTGGTCTTGATCGTCTGCGTCGCGATACGCGTCATCTGCAGCGATTGCCTGAGCCATTCCGTCGACGACAGGCGCATCACGATGCGGTCCGCGTTCTGGATCATGAAGGGCGCCGCGAGCATCGAGAGCAGCATCGCTGCCAGCACTTCGTTGAGCAGTTCGGGCGGCACGAGCTTGTTGCCCGAAATCACGTTGAGCATCACGAAGCCGAATTCACCCGCCTGCGCGAGGCCGATACCGGTGCGCATCGCGACGCCGGGCGATGAACCGAACAGCCGGGCCAGTCCCGTGATCAGCAAGACCTTGGTCAGGGTCGGCACGATGAAGAACACCAGGACGATCAGCGGATGCGCGACCAGAATCGAGGGGTTCAGCAACATCCCGGTCGTAATGAAGAACAAGCCGAGCAAGACGTCGCGAAACGGTTTGATGTCTTCCTCAACCTGATGCCGGTAAGGCGTCTCGGCAATCAGGATCCCCGCGATAAACGCGCCGAGCGCCATCGACAGGCCGAGCGCTTCGGTCACGAAGGCAATGCCGAGCGTCACGAGCAGCAAGTTCAGCATGAACAGTTCTTGCGAACGACGCCGCACCACGAGGTTGAACCACGGTGTCATCACGCGCTGGCCGACCCAGAGCAACAGCGCGAGCGCACCCACGATCTTGACCGCGGCGAGCATCAGCGATTGGGCGAGCTGGGTCGAATCGTTGCCGAGCGCCTGGAGCAGGATCAACAGCGGCACGACGGCAAGATCCTGGAACAGCAGCACACCCATGATGTTGCGGCCATGCTCCGAGTCAAGCTCGAGCCGCTCCGCGAGCAATTTAGTGACGATGGCCGTAGAGGACATCGCCATCGCACCGCCGAGGGCCAGACTCGCCTCCCATCCGAACGGCAGGAACAAATTGAAGATGAGGCCCGCGCCCATCGCGAGCAGAATCGACAGCACGACCTGCGAGAGCCCCAGTCCGAACACGATTCGGCGCATGGCGCGCAACTTCGCGAACGAAAACTCGAGCCCGATCGAGAACATCAGGAAGACGACGCCGAACTCGGCGAGATACTGGACCCGCGGCGCATCGCTCGCGACGCCGAAGGCATGCGGGCCGATCAGAATGCCGACCACCAGATAGCCGAGAATCGGCGGCAAGTTCAAACTGCGAAATACAACGACCCCCACCACCGCGGCAGCCAAAAGCACAAGGGTAAGTTCCAGCGGTGAGGTCATCCGGGCAGCGTCTCCAGTCGCGTCAATGGGCCGTAACAGCTTGCGCCGCTTGGCCGGAAGGGCTTTGTTATACTCCGCGAATGATAGCGAAAATCAATGGCGACCGGGCACTGGAACTGGCTCGCGAGGTGCTTGAGACCGAGGCGGACGCGATCCGCTCACTGATCCCTCGTCTGGACGGCAGCTTCGTCGAGGCGATCGAAATCCTGCTCGAATGTAAGGGACGTGTGGTGGTCTCCGGAATCGGCAAATCAGGCCATATCGCAAGAAAACTTGCCGCGACGTTTGCGAGCACAGGGACGCCCGCGTTCTTCGTCCATCCGGCTGAAGCGAGTCACGGCGACCTCGGCATGGTGACCGCAGACGACGTGTTCATCGCGCTGTCGAACTCCGGCGAAACGGAGGAGCTGCTTAACATCGTGCCGCTCGTCAAACGCACGGGCGCACGCCTGATCGCGATGACCGGCCGCCCCGATTCGAGCCTCGCCTCGATCGCCAACATCCACCTGAACGCTCGCGTCGACAAGGAAGCGTGCCCGCACGACCTGGCGCCCACCGCAAGCACCACCGCCGCGCTCGCGCTCGGCGACGCGCTCGCCATGGCGGTGCTCGATGCGCGCGGTTTCAGTTCCGAAGATTTCGCGCGCTCGCATCCCGGCGGTACGCTGGGCCGACGCCTGCTGACCTATGTGCGTGACGTCATGCGCACCGGCGACAAGATTCCGCATGTCGGTCTGGGCGCGACGGTCGCCGAGGCCTTGCTCGAGATCACGGATAAACGCATGGGCATGACGGCGATCGTCGACGACGCATTCCATGTCGCAGGAATCTTTACGGATGGCGACTTGCGGCGCGTGCTGGCGCGCAGCGGCGATTTCCGCAATCTGCCGATCACCGACGTGATGACGGCGCGGCCGCGCTCGATCGGTCCCGATCATCTTGCGGTGGCCGTGGTCGAGATGATGGAACGCCACCGGATCAACCAAATGCTTGTCGTCGATGAGGCCGGTATGCTAATCGGCGCGCTGAATACGATCGACTTGCTCGAAGCCAAGGTCATGTGATGAGTGAGCGCGATCCGGCATCCTTTTCCCCCGCCAGCGAGAACACGGCCGCACACCCTGCAGCTGACGCAGACGCACGCGCGGCGCGCGTCCAGTTGATGATCTTCGACGTCGACGGCGTGCTCACCGACGGACGGCTGTACTTCGGCCCGCAAGGCGAGATGCTCAAGGCCTTCGATACGCTCGACGGCCATGGCGTCAAGATGCTGCGCCATGCAGGCGTACAGACCGCCATCATCACCGGGCGCAGTTCGCAGATCGTCGCAAGCCGCGCGAAAGAACTCGCGATCGACCATGTATTCCAGGGCGTGCACGACAAGACCGTCGCATTCGGTGAATTGCTCGCGACGACCGGCATCGCAGCCGCTGACACCGGTTACATGGGCGACGACTGGCCCGATCTCGCCGTGATGCTCAAGACCGGCTTCGCGGCCGTGCCGGCCAATGCCCATGTCGAACTCAAGCGTCGGGCCCACTATGTCGCGCATGAGCGCGGCGGATACGGTGCGGTTCGCGAAGTCTGCGACCTGATCCTGCGTGCACGCGGTTATTACGAGGCGCTGCTCGACCAAGCGTGCGGAGCATGACGATGGTACGTCGCATGAATCTTCTTCAGTGGCTGCCCGTGCTCGCGATGGCCGGGCTCGCGGGGGGCACCTATTGGCTGCTGCACTTGAGCCTGCCGAACATCACGCGGCAGACCGTGCGGCCGAAAAGCCATACGCCGGACTATTTCGCCGACAACTTTTCGATCACAACACTCGACGACACCGGACAAACCCAGTATCGGATCAACGCCACCAAGATGATCCACTACGAGGACGACGACAATATCGATGCGACCTTGCCGTCGATCCGCGGTTTTACGCCGGGCAAGCCCGATGTGACCGCGTTCGGCCAGCGCGGCGTGATCAAGGGCGACGGTTCGGTCGTCGATCTCTATGACAACGCCCGCGTGCTACGCGCACCGGGAGCCGGCGACCCGGCGATGTCGGCCTATTCGGAGCATTTCAAGGTGCTGGTCAACGACGACATCGTGAAAACTGAAAAGCCGGTTAAACTTGTGCGCGGACCGTCGGTCATGACGGCGAGCGGCATGATCTACAACAATGTCACGCGAGAAATGCACCTGCTTGGCCAGGTGCGCGGCATGATCGCCGCGTCCGATACGCTGCCAGGCAGCTCCAAATGACGCGCCGGCCGCAGTGCTCCACTCGCTTACTCGACCAGAACAAATTGACGCGCCCAATGACTGACCCGTTCGCTCGCCGCTTCGCCCGCCCGGAGCGCCTGTTTGCCGCACTGGCGGTACTGCTCGCCGTGCTGCTGCCCGCCGCCGCAGCCCATGCCGAGCGCGCCGACCACGACAAGCCGATCAATATCGAAGCCGACAACATGACGTACGATGACCTCAAGCAGGTCAACGTCTTCACCGGCCATGTCGTGCTGACCAAAGGCACGATCCTGATCAAGGCCGACCGTGTTGTCGTGACCCAGGACCCGCAGGGCTACCAATATGCGGTGGGAACCGAAGACAGCGGCGGCCTGGCGTATTTCCGCCAGAAACGCGACGGCGTCGACGAATACATCGAAGGCAATGCCGAAAAGCTCGACTACGACGGCAAGCGCGACTTCACGACCCTGACCAGCCGCGCCACCGTGCGTCGGTTGCAAGGTCTTTCGAAGGTGGTCGATACCGTGAGCGGCGACGTCATCACCTACGACGGCCAGAAAGACTTCTATACCGCGAGTTCGAACGGCAACGCAGGCAGCTCGGGCAGCGGCAGCACGCGCGTGCGCGCCATGCTGGCGCCTTCGACCAGCACCGGCGCCGCGACGGCTCCGACGAGCGCGAGTGCCACCGGCACCGCGTCGCCAGCATCGGCCGCATCCGCTTCGGCCGCGTCGGACAGTGGCGTCTCGCTGTCGCCAAGCAGCAAACTACCCGGAACAACCAAGCCTTGAACGCACCCGCGCTTCCTCAATTCAACGCGCCGGGCACCACCGCCACGCTCAATGTCCGCAACCTGCAGAAGCGCTACGGCGCGCGCACGGTCGTCAAGGACGTCTCGCTCGACGTCAAGAGTGGTGAAGTCGTCGGGCTGCTCGGCCCGAACGGCGCCGGCAAGACCACCTCGTTCTACATGATCGTGGGGCTGGTTTCGCTCGACAAGGGCGATATCGTGCTCAACGGCCACTCGATCAGCGACATGCCGATCCACAAGCGGGCGCGGCTGGGATTGTCGTATCTGCCGCAGGAAGCGTCGGTGTTTCGAAAGCTGACCGCCGAGCAGAATATCCGCGCGGTGCTCGAGTTGCAGATCGATGAAAAGGGCAAGCCGCTTTCGCAGCAGGCCGTGACCCAGCGCGCAGAAGCGTTGATGGACGAACTCCAGATTGCCCATCTGCGCGACAACCCCGCGTTGTCGCTCTCGGGTGGCGAGCGCCGCCGCGTTGAAATTGCCCGGGCGCTCGCGACCAATCCGAGCTTTATCCTGCTCGACGAGCCGTTCGCGGGGGTCGACCCGATCGCCGTGCTCGAAATCCAGAAGATCGTGCGCTTTCTTAAGGGCCGCAACATCGGCGTGCTGATTACCGATCACAACGTGCGCGAGACGCTGGGCATCTGCGACCACGCTTACATCATCAGCGATGGCAGCGTGCTGGCGGCCGGTGCGCCGACCGAGATCGTCGAGAACGAACACGTGCGCCGCGTTTACCTCGGCGAGCATTTCCGCATGTAGGACCCAGGCCGGGGACCGGGGACCGGCTCGGTTTCTCGGTTTCTCGGTTTCTCGGTTTCTCGGTCTTCTCGGTCTTCTCGGTCTTCTCGGTCTTCCCGTCTTCCCCCGTCTTCCCCGCCCCCCCTCCAGCCGCCTCACGCGCGCGCTCCTGGCCGCAAGTCGCCCCCACGTCCCAAATAGTCGACTAATTTGTTCGGCGACCGCACGCAATACGCGACGAACCCGTGCTTTGATCGGTACCTGGCACGCGCGTGCCTAGTGCCTCAGGCACCGTGCGTCAAGCGTTCCCGAAGTGCCTTTTTCCGAGGTTTCCGCTGCGCGGCAAACTCTCTACAATGGGTAGGTCCGTCGTCGCAGGCATCTGCCTGCAAGACAGCCGACCTGGAACCGACGGACCCACACCAGACATGAAAGCGAGCCTCCAACTACGTCTCTCGCAGCACCTAGCGTTGACTCCGCAATTGCAACAGTCGATCCGGCTTTTGCAATTGTCGACGCTCGAACTGCAGCAGGAGGTGGCCACCGCTGTCCAGCAGAACCCCCTGCTCGATAACGACGAAGACTGGATGAGCAGCCCCTTGCGGGTGACCGCCGACGGTTCGCTGCTGGCCTCCCAGCAAAGCGCGCCGTCGACCGCCCCGGAAGCGCCGGTCATTTCGAACTCGAGCAGTAGCAGTAGCAGCGCCGAGGGTGAAGAAAACCACGAACGCAACGGTCTCGACGACTTCAGCAGTGGTGCGGGCGACAGCGACTCGCCGTGGAGCCTCGACGACTATTCGCGCCCAAGCGGCGGCACCGATGACGATGACATGCCGCCGATGCAACTGCAGGAGTCCGGCACGAGCCTGCGCGACCATTTGAGCGTGCAGTTGCGGCTGACGAATGCAAGCCTGCGCGACCGCGCACTCGTCACCTTCCTGATCGAATCGCTCGACGACGATGGGTATTTGTCGATGTCGCTCGACGAGGTCGTCGCGGACTTGCCCGACGAGCTTGATATCGATGCCGATGAAGCGGCCGCTGCTCTGGCCCTGCTTCAAAGTTTCGACCCCCCCGGCGTCGGTGCACGCTCAGCATCCGAATGTCTCAAGCTGCAGCTGCTGCGACTCGAAGGCTCGCCGGTGCGCACACTGGCCCTCGAAATCTGTCTCCAGCATCTCGAACTGCTTGCCGCGCGCGACTTCACGCGGCTGCGCAAGCAGCTCAAGGTCAACGACGACGAATTGCGCGATGCGCACGCCCTGATCCGCTCGCTCGAGCCCTTTCCGGGCGCAGCGTACGGCAAAGCAGAGGCCGACTATGTCGTGCCCGACGTCATCGTTCGCAAAACGAAGGACGGCTGGATAGCCGACCTCAATTCAGACATCGTGCCGCGCCTGCGCATCAATCATCTGTACGCGAACATCTTGCGCAATAACCGCGGCGACCCCGGCAGTGGTTCGCTGCGTCAGCAGTTGCAGGAAGCGCGCTGGCTGATAAAAAATATCCAGCAACGCTTCGAAACCATACTGAGAGTGGCGCAGGCGATCGTCGATCGGCAGAAGAATTTTTTTGTTCACGGCGAAATTGCCATGCGCCCCTTGGTCTTGCGCGAGATTGCTGATACGCTGGGTTTACACGAATCAACGGTTTCGCGCGTAACGACCGGCAAGTACATGCTCACGCCCTTTGGGACGCTCGAGTTCAAATACTTCTTTGGTTCGCACGTGTCGACCGATACCGGCGGGGCAGCATCCTCGACGGCGATCCGCGCCCTCATCAAGCAACTGATAGGAGCCGAAGAACCGAAGACACCTCTTTCAGACAGTCGCATCGCTGAACTGCTGGCTGAACAGGGCTTCGTGGTCGCTCGCCGCACCGTGGCCAAGTATCGTGAAGCTCTCAAGATCCCGGCAGTCAACCTGCGCAAGTCCCTGTAGTAGTCCCTAGCTTGTGGCATACCGCTGCGAGCACCACCCGGCCGCGACGCATGTGCGATTCAGGCCGGCCGACGAAGGGCGCGCCTCGACGGGATCTCATGTGAAGCTTCGGCTTTTCGGGATATCTCTCGCCGGACGTTCTCCGCTCACCAGTGCAGGTGACTGACGGGCGGTAGGCTCACGCCGACCGACGCTGCGATCGTACAAGGAACTCCGCGTTGCGGTTTTCTGTACGGAGAGCACTATGAACTTGAAGATCAGTGGACACCATCTCGAAGTTACGGCCGCCCTGCGCGAATACGTGACAAACAAGCTGGACCGCGTGCTACGCCATTTCGACCAGGTGATAGAGACTGCGGTACTACTGACCGTCGACAATCATAGGGAAAAGGACAAGCGTCAAAAAGCTGAAATCAATCTGCATCTGAAGGGCAAGGACATCTTCGTCGAAACATGTGACGTCGATATGTACGCGGCGATCGATCTGCTCATCGACAAGCTCGACCGCCAGGTGCTTCGCTACAAGGACAAACTGCAAGGCTATCCGCACCAGGCCATCAAGTATCAGGCCGACCCGGCGCTCAATGAACAACCTGCAGTCTAGCTCGCTGGCGGCCGGCTTCTAGCCCACTTTCAGCCCGCCCCGAGACTGCCCGCGTGCCCGGCGCCCTGCGTTGCCGGGTCGCATAATGGATCGCCCCGCCTTGCGGGGCGAAGTCGTTTACGGGCCCACCCTCGTTGCCTGATCGGCGCCCGGCTCTTCTGTCGTCGCCCCCAAGGTTGCGCGGCGCACCATCGCCCGTTTGGCTGATCTATAATGTCCCGACTCTTTACGGGGACAAATCCAGCCGGAATACGCGACACGACGACCCAGAAGGCGAATTTGCCATTCCAAGCGCCGTGCCGGACGCGCCACCTGAGCGCGATCCGCCTGCCAATATGAATCGTCTAGCCAAACTTCTACCGCTCGAAAACGTCGTTCTCGGGCTTGCCGTCACCAGCAAAAAGCGTGTGTTCGAACAGGCCGGTCTTATTTTCGAGAACCAGCATGGGATCGCGCGCAGCGTCGTCACCGACAATCTGTTCGCACGCGAGCGGCTCGGTTCGACAGGGCTCGGCGAAGGCGTGGCCATTCCGCATGGCCGCATCAAAGGGCTCAAGCAGCCCCTTGCGGCGTTTGTGCGGCTGCAGGAACCGATTGCATTCGAATCCCCCGATGGCCAGCCGGTCGGCTTGTTGATCTTCCTGCTCGTGCCGGAACAGGCGACCCAGCAACATCTCGAAATCCTGTCCGAAATCGCGCAATTGCTGTCTGATCGCGAAGCCCGCACCCTGTTGACCACCGAGACGGACCGCACGGCGGTCCATCAACTGATCACCGCCTGGCAACCATGAACGCAGCCCTGATGCGCCACTCGCGGCTCCGCCCCGAGCCGGTCCACGCCAACGTCCGGGGCTGATCCCGGCACCCACTACCGTAGACCATGGACACGTCCAGCATCAATGCACAAAGCATCTTCGACGACAACGCTGCGTCGCTGAAACTCAGTTGGCTGACGGGGCATGAAGGGTGGGAGCGAGGCTTTCTGCCCGCGACGGTCGCAACCGCCACGTCCAGCGCCGATCTGGTCGGCCACTTGAACCTGATCCATCCGAACCGGATCCAGGTGCTCGGCGACGCGGAGATCGAGTACTACCAACGCCAGTCCGACGAAGATCGCCGCCGCAACATGGCTGAGCTGATCGCGCTCGAGCCGCCATTCCTGGTAGTCGCGGGCGGCATCGAGACGCCACCCGATCTCGTGCTGCGCGCCACGCGCTCTTCGACGCCCTTGTTCACCACGCCGATGTCGGCCGCGGCGATCATCGACAGTCTGCGGCTCTACATGTCGCGCATCCTCGCGCCGCGCGCGACCATGCACGGCGTGTTCCTCGATATTCTCGGTGTGGGCGTGCTGCTGACCGGCGACTCGGGGCTTGGCAAGAGCGAGCTTGGACTGGAGCTGATCAGCCGAGGCCACGGTCTCGTGGCCGACGACGCGGTCGACTTCGTGCGGCTAGGCCCTGACTTCGTCGAAGGCCGCTGCCCACCTTTGCTGCAAAATCTTCTCGAAGTCCGCGGCCTGGGCCTGCTCGACATCAAGACGATCTTCGGCGAAACCGCAGTACGCCGGAAGATGAAGCTCAAGTTGATCGTTCAGCTTGTGCGGCGCCCCGATGGAGAGTTTCAACGCCTGCCGCTCGAGTCGCAGACCATCGACGTGCTCGGCCTGCCGATCAGCAAGGTGACCATTCAGGTCGCCGCCGGCCGCAACCTCGCCGTGCTGGTCGAAGCCGCCGTGCGCAACACCATCCTGCAGTTGCGTGGCATCGATACGCTGCGTGACTTCATGGACCGGCAGCGGCTCGCCATGCAGGATCCGGACAGTCAGTTTCCCGGCAAGCTGATCTGACGGTATCATGAGGCGAAACTCCTTTCGCCCATGCGCATTATTCTTATCACCGGGATTTCCGGCTCCGGCAAATCGGTCGCTCTGAATGCGCTCGAAGACGCAGGCTATTACTGTGTCGATAATTTGCCCGCCGGCTTTCTGCCTGAACTTGCCGCGTTTCTGTCGCGCAATGGGCAGGCACGTCTCGCCGTCGCAATCGATGCGCGCTCAGGCGCGTCGATTGGCGACCTGCCCGCGGTCATGCGCGAGTTGCGCGCCGAACATCAGGTCAGCGTTCTCTTCCTCACCGCCAGCACCTCCGCGCTGATTCAACGGTTTTCCGAAACGCGCCGCCGTCATCCTTTGTCCAGTTCCCCTGACGACCCGGGCGTGGGTGCCGACTCGCTCGCCGACGCGATCGAGCATGAACGCGAACTCGTCGCGGGGCTCGCCGAGCTCGGTCATCAGATCGATACGAGCAACCTGCGCGCGAATGCGCTGAGGGCATGGGTCAAGAAGTTCGTCGAGCATGAGCATCCAGGGCTGCTGCTCATGTTCGAATCGTTCGGGTTCAAGCGTGGCTTGCCACTCGATGCGGATCTCGTCTTCGATGTGCGAACCCTGCCGAATCCCTATTACGATCACCGTCTGCGCCCCCTGACGGGTCTCGACCGGCCAGTGATCGAGTTTCTCGAAGCGGAGCCCGATGTCCTTGAGATGATCGACGACATTTCGGCCTATCTTCACAAGTGGTTGCCGCGCTTTCGCGACGATAACCGCAGCTACCTGACTGTCGCGATCGGCTGCACCGGCGGGCAGCACCGATCGGTCTATATCTCCGAGACGCTCGGCAAGCATTTCGCGGGCGAAGCGCAGGTATTGGTCCGGCATCGCGAGATCACCCCGCCGGACGAACTCAGGAAAACTGCCTGAACCCTTTGCATCACGATGCGGAGCGCCATGTCATCCATTCTTGCCGACTTGCCGCTGTTCCCGTTGCATACCGTGCTCTTCCCCGACGGCCTGTTGCCGTTGAAGATTTTCGAGGCACGCTATCTCGACATGATGCGTGACTGCCTGCGTGAGCAGACACCCTTCGGCGTCTGCATGATCAAGACCGGCAATGAAGTCGCGCGACCCGACGAGCCAACTGTGCCCGAGAATGTCGGGTGCCTCGCGCATCTGCTCGACTGCGATGTCCAGGAATACGGTCTGATGCAGATCAAGGTAAAGGGCGGCCATCGCTTTCGACTGCTGTCGACGCGTGTCGAACCGGACGGCCTGCTGCGCGGCATGGCCGAGCCGATCGGTGACGATCCGAGCCCCGAGGGCACCCGGCACCTCGCCGCGCATGCGGCTTGCGCCGAGGTGCTGGAGCGCATTATCAAGGGCGTCGCCGAGCGTGATCCGGCCAATGTGCCCTTCCTGCAACCCTATCGTTTCGAAGACCCAATCTGGTTGTCGAATCGGCTCGCCGAGATCCTGCCGATTCCGCTACGCGCGCGGCAGAAACTGATGGAGATCGAAGACGCCGAAGCACGGCTCGATATCGTTCATCATTTCATGCAGCAACATCAGATGCTGTAGGTCTCGTGCACGGGTGAGCCGCCGTGCGGGTCGGTGGCGAGTGAGGCACAAGCATGTCGATGCGTGGTCGGCACATGGGCATCACAGAGGTGATGCATGAGGCGATACATGTGTCGCTAAAGCAGCGTGCCAGTCAGGCCGAGCAGGAGCTTTTTAACCGGCGCGGGCAGCCCCACGGATTCCAGATCGTCGAGCGGCACCCACCCCTCTTCAGATGCGGCGACATCGAGCATCTTCACGGACTTCGGCACATCAAGCAGCAGCGGTTCGATCTCCAGCCTGAAATGCGTGAACGTATGCGTGAGCGGTGTCAGGGGCTCGAATTCGACTGCACTGTCGTGCACGCCGAGACGCTCGGCGAAGCGCGCGAGCGTGGCGGTATCCTCGCCCTCCGGCAGACTCCATAGGCCACCCCAGATGCCCGTAGGCGGACGCCGTTGCAGCCACACCTTGGCGCCGCGTCGCATCACGAGCATCAAGGTGTGACGGACCGGCACGGCTTTGCGCGGTCGTGCCACGGGCAGCTCGCGCTGGCGGCCGGTCGCG
Organism: Burkholderiales bacterium; assembly: GCA_026225235.1. Classification (GTDB taxonomy): domain Bacteria; phylum Pseudomonadota; class Gammaproteobacteria; order Burkholderiales; family Burkholderiaceae; genus Pararobbsia. The sequence continues at coordinate 25,032 of JAMFSK010000183.1, read as the reverse complement.
TTGGCAACGCAATGAGTGGCGAACGGGCAACGCTCGCAATCGGGCCGGCCACGCGTGCAGAGTGTCGCGCCGAAATCCATCAGGCCCTGTGTGTAGGCATCGATGCCTTTGTCGCCTTCTGGCGGAAGCAGCGATTCAGCCAGCAGCCACATCGCATTCTCGATCTTCTTTTCGCCGGGAAAGCCTTCGATGCCGAACACACGTGCGAGCACGCGCTTGACGTTGCCGTCGAGAATCGTCTCGCGCAAGCCGAACGAAAACGCCGCAATGGCCGCCGCGGTCGAGCGACCGATCCCGGGCAATTCGGCGAGCAATGTCACCGAAGCGGGGAACGCGCCACCATGCTCGGCGACGACCACCTGTGCGCAGCGATGCAGGTTGCGCGCGCGCGAGTAATAACCGAGCCCGGCCCACAGGCTCATGACCTCGTCCGCTGGCGCCGCGGCTAGTGCGGCGACCGTGGGGAAACGCTCAAGAAAGCGCGTGTAATAGGGGATGACCGTCGATACCTGGGTCTGCTGCAGCATGATCTCCGAGAGCCAGATCCGGTAGGCATCGCGGGTACGTTGCCAAGGCAAGTCATGGCGCCCGTGCTCGCGTTGCCAGGCGATCAGGGTGGGCGCGAAGGCGGCGAGCAACGATTCACGCGTACTCGCGGGGCCGAGCGTCTGCGCGAGAGCGACGGCCTGCGCGCCCGAGGTCTTGCGCTGAATCAACGTTGACATGTGAGGCAGTAGAAAGTGGAGCGCTGACCCTGGACGATTTGCCGAATCGGCGTACCGCATACCCGGCAAGGCTCGCCCTTGCGATCGTAGACAAAATAGTCGAGCTGGAAGTAGCCGCGTGCGCCATCACTGCCGACGAAATCGCGCAGCGTGCTGCCGCCCTTGGTGATCGCCTCGGCGAGCGTATCGCGAATCGCTTCCGCGAGTTTTTCGTAGCGAAGTTTAGAGATGCGTCCTGCTGCGCGAGCCGGATGAATGCCCGCGCGAAACAGACATTCTGATGCGTAGATATTGCCGACACCGACCACGATATCGCCGGCCAGCAGGGCTTGTTTGATCGACATCGAGCGCCCGCGCGTGCGATCGAACAGAAGCTGCGTGGTGAACGCCGGTGAAAACGGCTCGACACCGAGCGGCAGCAAAAGCGGATGCTCGAACACATCGCCCGCCTCGCGCGAATGCCAGAGCACGGCGCCGAAACGGCGAGGGTCACGCAGGCGCAATACGCACGCTTCGAACACCAGATCGACGTGGTCATGCTTTTCGGGCCGCGTCTCAAGCGCGGTGCGTGGCAGGATGCGCAAGGTGCCTGTCATGCCGAGGTGGACGATCAACCAGCCGGTGTCCACTTCGATTAGCAGGTATTTGCCGCGCCTTTCGACGCGTTCGACGCGGTGCCCCGCGACCAGTGCGTTGAGCCCCATCGGGATCGGCCAGCGCAGGGCCGGAGTGCGGACGTCGACGCGCTCGATGCGCTGCCCCGTAATGTGCGGTGATATGCCGCGGCGCGTAACTTCGACTTCCGGCAACTCTGGCATCTTGAATGGGTCTGCTGTTTACGCCGCCGAATAGGGCGGCAGGCATGTTGCGCGTTATTGTAGCCACCCGCGTTACAATCATTGGAAACCTGGCCCGGATATTTATGGACTTCTCTTTCGCGGACCTTCTCACGAAGCGGTCGATGCCCCAAAACTTGCCAACGCGCGCGTTAACCCGTTTCAGCGCAGCGATGCTGGCGGCCTTCTCCCTGACGATTTCCGGCGCGCATGCACAGCAGCAGCCTCCGGCCGATCCCGACGACGACAGCGTAGCGACGACCGTCGTCAGCAGCGCGACCACCGACGACACGAAGAACCTGCCCGATGTGGAACTGACAGGCGAAATCATGTTCCAGGTGCTGGCCGCCGAGATCGCCTTACAGCGCTCCGAGCCTGCCCCCGCGTATCAGACCTACATCGCACTGGCGCGCGAGACGAAAGACCCGCGCATGGCGCAGCGCGCGGCCGAGATCGCCCTGCGCGCGCAGAGCCCGGCCGACGCGCTTGCCGCTGCACGACTCTGGCACGAGTTCGCCCCGAGCTCGACCGGCGCCGCGCAGCTCGATGCCTCGTTGCTCGTGCTCAACGGCAAGCTCGACGATGCGCAGCCGCTGCTCGCCGCCCAGCTCGCCACTATCCCTGAAGAGCAACGCACCAGCGCGATCGTCTCGCTGCAATTGCTGATCTCGCGCGGCCCCGACCGCCAGGGTGGCGTGAAACTGCTGAAGAACCTGTTGCAGAACGATATGCAGCGGCCCGAATCGAGCGTGGTGATCGCACGCCAGCAACTGATCGCGGGCGACCAGTCCGGTGCACGCGAGTCGCTCGAACAGGCGCTTAAGGTCAAGCCCGACTTCGAACCCGCGGCGTTGCTGTTGGCCCAGATCGGTCCGCAGGAACGCAAGGAAGCGATCGCCTTGATGGAAAAGGCGGTGGCCGCGAATCCGACCGCGCGCAGTTTGCGCACGACGCTTGCCCAGCTCTATCTCGCGGACGACCAGATCGAGAACGCGCGCAAGCAGTTCCAGGCGATGCGCCAGAACGATCCGAACGATCTCGCCCCGCTGCTCGCGCTCGCGCTGATCGATCTTCAACAGAAGCAATACGACGAAGCCAGCACCTACCTCCAGCAATATGCGGCCGGTGCGGAAAAGCAAGGCACCTCGCTGCGCATCGATGCGGGTCAAGCCTACATCTACCTTGCTGAAATCGAGATCAACCGGAAAAACTTCCCCGCTGCGCTCAAATGGCTCGACAAGGTCAACGACGCCAGCCCGGAGTTCGTCAGTGCGCGCATCACGCGTGCGCAGGTGATGGCCCAGCAGGGCGACATCAACGGTGCGCGCAAGGTCCTGACGGCGCTTCAGGCCCAGGCGCCGGACCCACGCGATCAGGCTGCCATCGCACGCGCCGACGCTGGCATGCTGTTCGACGCAAAACGCTATGCCGAATCGCGCTCGCGTCTGGACGGCGCCCTCACGCAGTTCCCGAACGATCCGGACCTGTTGTATGACCGCGCCATGTCGGAAGAGAAGCTCGCCGACTACCCGGCCATGGAAACGGACTTGCGCAGACTGATCTCGGTCCAGCCGAACAATGCCAACGCGTATAACGCGCTCGGCTATTCGCTGGCGGATCGCAATGAGCGCCTGGCTGAAGCGGAGAAGCTGGTCGAACGCGCCAGCGCACTCTCGCCGACTGACGCCTTCATCATGGACAGCCTCGGCTGGGTCAAGTACCGCCAGGGCGACAAGGACCAGGCGATCTCGCTGTTGCGGCGCGCGTATCAGATCCAGCCAAATGCAGAGATCGGCGCCCACCTCGGCGAAGTGCTGTGGGTGACGGGCCATCAGGATGAAGCGCGCCAGGCCTGGCACGACGCGCTCAAGCTCGAGCCGGACAACGAGACCGTCCTCAATACGATCAAGCACTTCGACGTTTCGAACCCCTGATATGCGCACCTTCCCGTTACGCTCCGCGGCCATGGTCGCGGCCACAGCGCTTGCGCTGTTGCTGAGCGGCTGCGCGGCGACGCGTGTGCGGCCTCCGTCACCGGCCGATACCGCAGCGACCGCACGCACCCTGATCGACTACGAAGGCCGTTTCGCGGTCAAGTACAACGACCAGAACGGCACTGAGCGTAACGCCTACGGCAATTTCACCTGGCATCAGGAAGGCGACACAGTTAGCGTCGAGTTCAAGAACCCGCTCGGCCAGACACTCGCCATCATCGAGTCGGCGCCGGCGAGCGCCACGCTGCAGTTGCCGAACCATCCCCCACAGACCGCCGCGAAAATCGACGACCTGATGCACGATGCGCTTGGCTTTGCGCTGCCGGTCTCCAGCCTGCGCTACTGGCTCGAAGCGCGTCCGGCTCCCGACTCGACTGCGAAGACCGACGTCGATTCGGGCAACGGACGACTGAAGGAACTCAAGCAGAATGGCTGGACGGTCGACTACTACGAGTACGCGCAGGACAACAGCGTCAAGCGTATGCACCTGACGCACGAAGACCCGCCGCTCGCGATCGGGATCGTGCTCGATCATTGAGTTCAGTATGCCCGCGACACACACACAGGCGGTGAGCCCCACGTTGCGCGACTGCGCGGCGCCCGCCAAGCTCAATCTGTTCCTTCACATCACGGGTCGGCGTCCCGACGGCTATCACGCGCTGCAGACCGTGTTCCAGCTCGTCGACTGGGGCGATGTGCTGCACTTCAGCCGTCGCGACGATGGCGCGATTCACCGCGTCAACGACCTTCCCAACGTGCCCGCCGACACGGACCTCACCGTGCGTGCGGCACGCCTGCTACAGGCCCATACAGGCACGCCATGGGGCGCCGATATCGAGATCGACAAGCGGCTTCCGATGGGCGGCGGCATCGGGGGCGGCAGCTCCGATGCCGCAACCACGTTGCTCGCGCTCAACCGCCTGTGGCAAACCGACGTATCGCGCGCGGATCTGCAAAAAATTGCCCTCAAGCTTGGCGCCGATGTGCCGTTCTTTATCTTTGGGCGGAATGCCTTCGCAGGCGGGGTCGGCGAGGTGCTCGAGGCGGTCGAATTACCCCCTCGACATTTCCTGGTCATCACCCCAAATGCACATGTTCCGACCGCTGAAATTTTTTCGGATCCGGAATTGACACGTAACAGTGAAGTCGTCACAATGACGGACTTTCTTGCACAGAACGCCAGCAAGACGGGATGGCCAGACAGTTTCGGCCGGAACGACATGCAAAACGTGGTTGCAAAAAAGTACGTAGAAGTTGCGAGAGTGCTCGGTTGGTTGGATATAATCGCGGCCTCGCGCATGACGGGTTCCGGAGCGTGTGTGTTTGCAGCGTTTCCCAGCCAGGCAGCAGCACTTGAAGCGCAAGCGAAAGTGCCGGCCGGATGGAAAAGCGCCGTAACCGCAAGCTTGCAGCGCCACCCGCTGTTTGACTTCGCGTCATAGAGTTTGTTGTTGTCGGGTTGCCTACATGCCCGGCAAGCTACCGGTAAGTGTAGGGGAGTCGCCAAGTTGGTTAAGGCACCGGATTTTGATTCCGGCATCCGAAGGTTCGAGTCCTTCCTCCCCTGCCAAATATCTCGATTTTTGCCAGACCGCGCCAGACGCCCTGCGTTGGGCGACCATTTGCAGGTACAAGATGAGTAGCGATGGCCTGATGGTTTTCACCGGCAACGCCAATCCCGGGCTTGCGCAGGAAGTAACCAGGACTCTCGATATACCGCTTGGCAAAGCGATGGTGAGCCGGTTTTCGGACGGCGAGATCCAGGTTGAAATCCAGGAAAACGTTCGCGGCAAGGATGTCTTCGTCCTGCAGTCCACCTGCGCGCCGACCAACGATACCCTGATGGAATTGATGATCATGGTCGATGCGCTCAAGCGCGCATCTGCAGGCCGGATCACCGCAGCAATCCCCTATTTCGGTTATGCCCGCCAGGACCGTCGTCCTCGTTCAGCGCGTGTCGCGATTTCGGCCAAGGTCGTCGCGAACATGCTGCAGATCGCAGGCGTTGACCGGATCATCACGATGGATCTGCATGCTGACCAGATCCAGGGGTTCTTCGACATTCCTGTCGACAATATCTACGCTACGCCGATCCTGTTGCAGGACCTGCGCAAGCAAAACCACGACAACCTGCTGGTTGTCTCGCCAGATATCGGCGGCGTAGTCCGTGCTCGAGCGCTCGCGAAGCAGCTGAACACGGATCTCGCCATCATCGACAAACGGCGCCCGAAGGCGAATGTCGCTGAAGTCATGAATATCATTGGCGATGTTGCCGGTCGCGCCTGCGTAATCATGGACGATATGGTCGATACCGCGGGCACCCTGTGCAAGGCCGCACAAGTGCTTAAGGAGCGGGGCGCGCTGAGCGTGTTTGCCTATGCGACGCACCCGGTGCTCTCGGGCGGCGCGGCTGCACGTATTGCGGCATCGGAACTCGACGAGCTCGTCGTAACCGATACGATCCCGCTGCGTGAAGAAGCGCTGCAGTGCTCGAAGATCCGTACGCTGTCGAGTGCGCCGCTGCTCGCTGAAACATTCAAGCGGATTCGCCGTGGCGAATCCGTGATGTCGCTGTTTGCAGAACAAGGTAGTTGAAGGTGCTGTGAGAATTTCCCGATACGCGTCCGTATCGGGGATCGAAGCGACGCATTCGGCGTCGCTTTCGTTATTTTAAAACCGGACTCATCGAGTCCTAATCCGCTGTCTGGTCGTGGACAGTTTTTGGAGAAACCCATGAAAGTAGTCGCTTTCGAGCGCAGTCTGCAGGGAACGGGTGCGAGCCGCCGCCTGCGCAATTCGGGCAAGACCCCGGCCATCGTTTACGGTGCCACGGGCGAACCCCAATTGATCGAGCTGGACCACAACGCACTGTTCCACGCGCTGAAGAAAGAAGCGTTCCACTCGTCGATTCTCGACCTGGAAATCGCTGGCAAGAACGAACCGGTTCTGCTGCGCGACGTGCAATACCACCCGTGGAAGCAAATCATCCTCCACGTGGACTTCCAACGCGTTGACCCGTCGAAGAAGCTGCACACCAAGGTGCCGCTGCACTTCATGAATCAGGAAACGTCGAAGGCCGTGAAGTTCGGTGGTGCGGTCCTGACCCACGTGATGAACGAAGTTGAAATCGCCTGCCTGCCGAGCAACCTGCCGGAATTCATCGAAGTGGACCTCGCTGAAGTCGAAATCGGCAAGTCGCTGCACGTGAAGGATCTGCAACTGCCGCATGGCGTGGAACTGGCCCAGCATCTGGAACAGGAAAACCCGGTGTTCCTGTCGGTGACCGTGCCGGCTGGCGTGGTGGCGGAAGAAAGCGATGCCGCAGCAGCACCTGCAGAAGGCGCAGCACCGGCAGCCTAAGTTCGGCTGCCGTAGAACACACAATGCTATGCTCTCGACCGTCTCGCGACGGTCGAATGATTCCGCCGCGGCGCACTGCCCCGGCGGTTTTTTTTGTCCTTTTTTCAGACCCAGTCTTCGACTCGCACTTCATGATCAAGCTGATCGTCGGTCTCGGCAACCCGGGCGCGGAATACGCGGCGACACGCCATAACGCAGGCTTCTGGTTCGTCGACGAACTTGCGCGCGAAGCCGGCGCAACACTGCGCACCGAGTCGCGTTTTCATGGCCTCGCGGCAAAGGCGCGCCTGCATGGTGAAGAAGTCTGGCTATTGCAGCCCCAGACCTTCATGAACCGTTCGGGACTGTCGGTCGTCTCGCTCGCGCGGTTTCACAAGATCCTGCCCGACGAGATCGTCATCGTGCATGACGAGATGGACCTGCCCCCTGGTATCGCGAAGTTCAAACTGGGTGGGGGTAGCGGCGGCCACAACGGCCTGAAGGACATCAGCGCGCATCTGACCACGCCGCAGTACTACCGTCTGCGTATTGGCGTAGGGCATCCGAGGGATCTGATTCCAGGCGGCGGCAAACCGGATGTCGTCAACTTCGTGTTGAAGCCACCGCGAAAGGAAGAACAGCAGGCGATCGATGCAGCGCTGGAGCGTGCGAGCGCGGTGATGCCAATGGTGATCAAGGGAGAAGTCGAGCGCGCGATGATGCAACTTCACCGGACCGCCTGAGCGAAGCGGAAGGGGTTATCTCGTCTGCTCAGTGGCGCAATCGGTGGCTTCTAGGCCTGGTCCTGCAAACGGGTCGCTTCGATCCGCGGCCCGGCAACCCTTGCGGGCTCGGAGCTAGTCGCCCGGCTTGACCGCCGTGAGTCGCAAGTATTTCGTCATCAACTGGTCTTTCGATTCGACCCAGTCAGGATGCAGCGGAATGCAATCGACCGGGCAGACCTGACGGCATTGCGGCTCGTCAAAATGCCCGACACATTCCGTGCATTTGTTCGGATCGATCTCGTAGTAGTCGACGCCCATCGCAATGGCGTCGTTCGGGCACTCAGGCTCGCAGACGTCGCAGTTGATGCATTCGTCAGTAATCAACAAAGCCATAATTTCAGGCGCACCGCGTTATTCACGCTTGAGCGCCACCACCTTTTCTATCAAGCGTTCCTCGACTGAGGGGAACACGAATTTACTAACGTCACCGCCCAGTTGGGCGATCTCACGAACGATAGTACCGGAAATGAACTGGTACTGATCGGACGGGGTCATGAACATGGTTTCAACGTCGGGCAATAAATAGCGATTCATGCCGGCCATCTGGAACTCGTACTCGAAGTCCGATACGGCTCGCAAGCCGCGCACGATGACCCGCGCGTCGTTCTTGCGGACAAAATCCTTGAGTAGTCCGGTGAAACTCTCGACTTCGACGTTCGGATAGTGACCGAGTACCTCGCGCGCGATATCGAGGCGCTCTTCCAGACTGAAAAACGGCTTCTTGTTCCGGCTGTCGGCCACGCCGACCACAAGTTTGCCGAAGATACTGGAGGCGCGCCTGACCAGATCTTCATGCCCGCGTGTGAGCGGATCGAATGTGCCGGGATACACCGCAACCACCATAGCCTTCTCCTCATAGCGCGTCGCGCACGCGCATTATTCAACCAATTTCGCGGCGCAGCAAATGATAATGCACGAGGCCAGCCCTGCCCTGGCGGTCGACCGACCAGCCTGTTGGCAACTCCCCCGAGGCTTCGATCGGAGTGCTGGTTTCGGCGTACAGGACGCCGCCCGGAGCGACCAGTGGGAATGCGAGTTTTAACGCATCACCGAACAATGTCGAATCAAAGGGCGGATCGAGAAATACGACATCAAAACTGCCCGGAGCGAGATTCGCCGCAAAACGGATCGCATCGGCTTCGGCGATTTCAATGGCACTCGCCTCAAGCTTGTCCTTGATCGCACGCAACTGTTTCACCGCGCGCGGATGACGCTCCACCAGCACAACGCGGGCCGCGCCTCGCGAGGCCGCCTCGAAACCAAGCGCGCCCGTGCCCGCGAACAGGTCGAGGCAGCGCAGTCCATCGAGTTCCTGACCCAGCCAGTTGAAGAGCGTTTCGCGCACGCGGTCGGGCGTCGGACGCAAGCCGTCGATCGCGGTCACGGGCAAGGGCGTGCGTTTCCACAGGCCACCGATAATGCGCACCTGCTGGGGTGCGTGGTGCAGTTTGACGGGAGCCCGGGGGGGCGTGGCAACGGGCTTGATCGGGCGAGGCATGATGGAATCCGGGAAAGACGTCGAATTATGCCCGATGGCGCTCTGCGCGCTGCGGTTTCCGCCAGGTTTGGAGCACGTTTGACCGGAGAGCCACACCGTGCACCAGCCCGCTTGCTCATACCGGCTGTGTTACCGGCTCTGTTAAGATTCGCCTTCATCGACCCGACGCCCTGACGGGTTCAGACCTTCCGCCATGTTCAGCTTTTTCAAACGTTTTAAATCCGGCTCGAAGACCTCGGGGGATACCCCGACCGAATCCGAATCCGAATCGTCTCAAGACGCCGCCAGCGGCCTGCTGGACGAAGGCACGCCGCCCGCGATAACGTCGCCGGCCGCCGCGCCATCGCCCGGCGCTACGCCCGCGCCGGTCTCGCCGCCAGCGCCGACCGCTGCCGCTGCACCTTCCCTCGCACCGACCATCCTGCCGGAAACGCCGGACGAGTCCGAGGAAGTTGAAGAAGAGGACGTTGTCATTCCGCCGCCGCCCGTCGAGGCTGCCGCAAAAAACTCATGGCTTGCGCGCTTACGCAGCGGCTTGTCGAAAACCAGTTCGAATCTGAGCACGCTGTTTGTCGGCGTCAAGATCGACGAGGATCTCTATGAGGAACTCGAAGCCGCCCTCCTGATGGCGGATGCCGGTATCGAAGCCACCCAGTACCTTCTCGACGCGCTCCATGAAAAAGTGCGTGCCGAACGCCTCACCGAAGGCGCCCAGGTCAAGACGGCCCTTCGCACGCTGCTCGTCGAACTGCTCAAGCCGCTGGAGCGCTCGATGGTGCTCGGCCGCGCCTCACCGCTGGTCGTGATGATTGCGGGCGTCAACGGAGCCGGCAAAACCACCAGCATCGGCAAGCTCGCCAAGCATCTGCAAGGCTTCAACCAGAGCGTGCTGCTCGCTGCGGGCGATACCTTTCGCGCCGCCGCGCGCGAACAGCTCGCGATCTGGGGCGAACGCAACAAGGTGACAGTCGTTTCACAGGAAGGCGGCGATCCGGCTGCGGTGATCTTCGATGCAGTCGGGGCGGCGCGCGCGCGCAAGATCGATGTCGTCATGGCCGATACCGCGGGGCGCCTGCCGACTCAGCTCCACCTGATGGAAGAGCTCAGAAAAATCAAACGGGTGATCAGCAAGGCCATGCCAGACGCACCGCATGAAGTGTTGCTGGTGCTCGATGCCAACACGGGGCAGAACGGTCTGACCCAGGTCAAGGCATTCGATGACGCGCTTGGGCTAACCGGCTTGATCGTGACCAAGCTCGACGGCACGGCAAAAGGCGGCATCCTCGCCGCGATCGCGCGGCAACGCCCGATTCCGGTCTACTTCATCGGCGTCGGTGAAAAGGTCGAAGACCTCCAGCCGTTCTCGGCGGAAGAGTTCTCGGACGCACTGCTGGGCTGAGCCGATACCCGTTTCGCCGTGTGCAGCCCACTGCGCGTTCGCCTCAAGCCGCACACGGAAGCGTCGCTTACAAGACCAGCGACGCCGCGATCGACCACATCACTACGCCGATCACGCCATCGAGGATCCGCCACGAGATGTCGCGTTCGAACACGGGCCGCAGCAACCGCGCGCCAAACCCCAGCGTAAAGAACCACACCACCGACGCACTCATCGCGCCAAGCGCGAAATAGAGACTGCCCGGCCAGCCATTGCGGCCCCCGATCGACCCGAGCAAGACGACGGTGTCGAGATACACATGAGGGTTGAGTAAGGACAGCGCCAACACCGTCATCACGGTCGTGCGCACACTGCTGCCCTCGTCGCCACCGGCATCGAGATGCCCGGGACCGCGCCAGGCCGCCATAAACGCCCGCAGCCCATACAGGAACAGAAACCCCGCACCGAACCACTTGACCACGGTCAACAGCACGGGCGAGTGCTGGATCAGCACGCCCATGCCGCCCACCCCAAGCGCAATCAGCGTCATATCGATGAACGCACAGATCGATACGATCAGCAGCACATGGCGACCGATCAAGCCTTGCTTGAGCACGTAGGCATTTTGCGCGCCGATCGCGATGATCAGGCTCGCGCCGAGCCCGAACCCCGATGCGTAGGTTGCGAGCGCCTGGTAGGAACCAAAGTCTGTCGCCGTCATGCGTGATGCTGCTCTAGTGTCGCCTTCATCAATGTGCCGCTCAGGAAACGTTGAGCTTGAGCTCGCCCACGCCCGCCACGCCGCCTTCGAGAAGTTGCCCGCGTTGCACCGGACCGACACCCGACGGTGTACCGCTGAATATCAGGTCGCCCGCCTTGAGTTCAAAAAAGCGCGACAGATGAGCGATCGTCTCGGCCACCGACCAGATCAACTCGCTCAGGTCGCCGCGTTGAGCTTCTTGTCCGGCAACCTTGAGCCAGATCGCACCGCTTCTCGGATGGCCAATATCGGCCGCCCGGTAGATCGGCCCCATCGGCGCGCTGCCGTCGAAACCCTTCGCCACATCCCAAGGCCGCCCCGCTTTCTTGGCTTCCCCCTGCAGATCGCGGCGCGTCATATCCAGGCCGACCGCGTAACCGAACACATGCTCGAGCGCTTCGTGCACCGGGATATTCGAGCCCCCCTTGCTCAGGGCGACCACGAGTTCGATCTCGTGGTGCACGTCTTTGCTTTCTGACGGGTAACGGAATTCGCCGACTGTCCCTTCAGGGACGACGACCACCGCATCGGCCGGCTTGCCGAAAAAGAACGGCGCCTCGCGATTCGGGTCGCCGCCCATTTCGCGCGCATGCGCTTCGTAGTTACGGCCGATGCAATAGATCCTGCGCACCGGGAACTGCTCGGCTACACCCACGACGGGCACCGACGTGACAGGGGCCGGTGAGAAAACGTAAGCCATGAAACCTCCGGGAAAGAAAGGCAGACTGCCTGAGGGCAAACCGCTATGTTACAGTCCGCGCCGCCAGCACCGCTGCATGCCCGCGCGCGCTGGTGTAGAACTTGCGAATTGCGGAATAACCGTCCGGTCGCCCTGCGCATCGATGAGCACGTCCAAACCCCCGTCTCCGCCTCGGTCATCGCCGTCCTCAGGAAGTCCCGCCAAGGGCACGCCCCTGCGCATCCTGCTGGTACGCGATCCGTTCAATTCCCACGACGAGGATGTCGAGGCCATCCGTGCCGGGCTCGCCAATGCGGGCTATGAACTGGTCAGTGTGGCCGATGCCGACGTCGATCTGCCCGTGCTTATCGAAGAATCGAAGCCCGACCTGTTGATCATCGAATCCGAAGCCGCTGCGCGTGACGTACTCGAACATGTCTGTGTCTCGACCCGTAACGCACCCCGGCCGATCGTGCTATTCACCGATAACAACGACACCGAGCGGATGCGTACCGCCTTCGCGGCCGGGATCACGGCCTATATCGTCGACGGGCTCACGCCCGAGCGTGTGAAACCGGTGCTCGATGTTGCGCTCGCGCGCTTTGGTTTCGAACAGCAGCTGCGCGAAGAGCTCGCGTCGACGCGCAACCAACTCTCGGAGCGCAAGCTCGTCGAACGCGCAAAGGGTCTGCTCATGAAACAGCTCGGCGTGAGCGAAGACGAGGCCTATCACCGCCTGCGCCGTCTCGCGATGGAAAAGAAGCTTCGCCTCGCCGACGCGGCACAACGCATCATCGATATCTCAGCTGTGCTCGGCGACTAGTTACACCGAAGCGGTGCAACGCACCATGGAATCGCATCGTGCACTGCGGCGCCGCTCACGGCACCGCATCGTCGCATCGCCTTGCAGCCGCGCTGATCCCCGCCCCATCTCATCCTTCCGACTGAAAGCCTTTGTCATCAAGGCTTGCGCCAGTGCAGTCCGTTTTCGCGCAACGCAATGGCATGGCGCTTGCATTGATAAGTTCCGAGCCAACGCAGGCTCACGGGACGAGCGCCTCGATGGCGATCTCCCAGGGACATCGGCGTCCCGATCCGAAACGTCTTCGACGTTCGGATCGGGACGCTTTTTTTTGGCTTGTTGAATATGACCGTCACCCAAGACAGCGCAGACGAATTACCTGACGCGACACCGCCCGCCGCGGGATCGGTCGCGCCTGAAGACGTGTCTGAAGCCGCGCGCGAATCCATGCCGTCGGCCCAAGGCGCGGCGCATAGTCGCGCTTGGCTGACCGGGTCCGATAGCCCCGAGAAGACCGAGATCCGCGTCGGCTTCATGCCTCTGACGGATTGCGCGCCCGTCGCGATGGCAGTCGCACTCGGACTGGATCGCAAGTACGGCATTCATATCGTGCCGCGCCGCGAGGCGTCATGGGCCGCTGTGCGCGACAAGCTTGTCAGTGGAGAACTCGACGCAGGCCACGCACTGTACGGAATGATCTACGGCGTGGAACTCGGCATCGGTGGCCGCCAGACCGACATGGCGGTGCTGATGACACTGAATCAGAATGGCCAGGCGATCACCCTTTCGTCGCAGCTCGCCGCGGCCGGCGTGAAGGATGGCACGACGCTCGCCACGCATCTGCGCGCAAACGGGCGCCGCGCCGTATTCGCCGAGACCTTTCCGACCGGTACCCACGCGTTGTGGCTCAATTACTGGCTCGCCGCGCATGGGATCGATCCGTTGCGCGATGTACGCACGGTGACTGTGCCGCCGCAGCAGATGGTTGCGAACATTGCGCAATCGCGTATCGACGGTTTCTGTGCCGGGGAACCCTGGCATGCGCACGCGATTTCGAGCGGCGCGGGCTTCACCGCCGCCACCTCGCAAGCGGTCTGGCCCGACCACCCCGAGAAGGTGCTCGCGTCCAGTGCGGCCTTTGTCGAACGTCATCCGAACGCCGCGCGCGCACTCGTCGCGGCCCTGCTCGAAGCAGCACGCTATATCGATGCGTCGGAGGCGAATCGCACGCGCACGGTCGAAACGATCGCCTCGGCCGACTACATCGACGTCGATCCCGCGAGCATCGCTCCGCGCATGCAGGGCCACTATTCGAACGGCGTCGGCCAGAGCTGGGACGACACACATCCCCTGCGTTTCCATGCGGATGGTGCGGTCAACTTCCCCTATCTGTCGGACGCCATCTGGTTCATGACGCAGCACAAACGTTGGGGCATGGTGAATCACCATCCCGACTACCTCGCGCTCGCAAGCCGGGTGAACCGCATCGACCTGTACAGCGACGCTGCGAGCGCGGCACATGTGCCACTGCCGCCCGACGCACACCGCCGCTCGACACTGGTCGACGGCGTGATCTGGAACGCCGCCGACCCTCATGCGTATGCGGACAACTTTTCGATCCATGCCTGAGCGAATGGAGAACACGATGACAACGAAACGAAAACTGGTGATGGTCGGCAATGGCATGGCCGGCGTGCGCACCCTCGAGGAACTGCTCAAGCATGCACCGGACCTCTACGAGATCACGGTGTTCGGCGCCGAGCCGCACCCGAACTACAACCGGATCCTGCTGTCACCGGTGCTCGCGGGTGAACAGACGATCGAACAGATCATCCTCAATGGCTACGACTGGTATGCCGAGCACAACATCACCCTGCACACGGGCAAGCAGGTCGTCAGCATCGATCGCATGCGCCGGATCGTCACCGCAAGCGATGGCACGACTGCCCACTATGACCGGCTGTTGCTCGCCACCGGTTCGAACCCGTTCATCCTGCCCATTCCGGGCAAGGATCTCGACGGCGTGCTTGGCTATCGCGATATCGCCGACACGCAGGCGATGATCGATGCCGCCACGACGCACAAACACGCAGTCGTGATCGGCGGCGGCCTGCTCGGTCTCGAAGCCGCCAATGGCCTCAAGGTCCGCGGCATGAACGTGACCGTCGTGCATCTGGCCGACTCGCTGCTCGAACGTCAGCTCGATCGCAGCGCAGGCACGCTGCTGCGCAAATCGCTCGAGGAACGTGGCCTCCAGTTCATGATGGAGACGCAGACCGAAGCTCTGATCGGCGACTCCGCAGACGGCAAATCGGGTCGCGTGCGCGCAGTGCGTTTCAAAGGGGGCGTCGAAGTCCCCGCCGATATCGTGGTGATGGCTGTCGGCATCCGCCCGAACACTTCACTGGCTGAAAGTGCGGGTCTGCATTGCAACCGCGGCATCGTCGTCAACGACACCATGCAGACCTTCGACCCGCGGGTCTACGCAGTCGGCGAATGCGTGAGCCATCGCGGCATCGCCTACGGCCTCGTCGCGCCGCTGTTCGAGCAGGCAAAAGTCGCGGCGAACCATCTCGCGCACTTCGGCATCGGGCAGTACACCGGCTCGGTGACCTCGACCAAACTCAAAGTGACCGGCATCGACCTGTTCTCGGCGGGCAACTTTCTGGGCGGGGAAGGCACGGAAGACATCACGCTGTCCGACCCGATCAGCGGCGTCTACAAGAAGCTCGTGATTCAAGACGACAAGCTCGTTGGCGCCTGCCTCTATGGCGACACCGCGGACGGCGCATGGTACTTCCGGCTGCTGCGCGAAGGCCGCAATATCGCCGACATCCGCGACACGCTCATGTTCGGTGAATCGAGTCTCGGCGACACAGGACACGGCGGCGAGAATCAAGCGATGACAATGACGGCCGAAGCCGAGGTCTGCGGCTGCAATGGCGTCTGCAAGGGTGTCATCGTCAATGCGATCAAGGACAAGGGTCTCTTCACGCTCGACGATGTCCGCAAGCACACCAAGGCCTCGGCCTCATGTGGCTCGTGCACGGGCCTGGTCGAACAGATCCTCATGAACACGCTGGGCGGCGACTATTCCGCGTCGCCCAAGGCGAAGCCGATGTGCGGCTGCACCGACCACACGCATGGCGAAGTGCGTCAGGCGATTCGCGAACACAAGTTGCTCTCGATCCCGGCGACTCAGCGCTTTCTCGAGTGGCGCACGCCGAACGGCTGCGCGAGCTGTCGCCCCGCGCTCAACTACTACCTGCTGAGCACTTGGCCGCACGAAGTCGAAGACGATCCGCAATCGCGCTATATCAACGAGCGCGCGCACGCCAACATTCAGAAAGACGGCACCTACTCGGTAATTCCGCGCATGTGGGGCGGCGAGACGACCTCCAGTGAGTTGCGACGCATCGCTGACGTCGTCGACAAATACCAGATCCCGACCGTCAAGGTCACAGGCGGCCAGCGTATCGATTTGCTCGGTGTCAAGAAGCAAGACTTGCCCGCTGTCTGGCAGGACCTCGGTATGCCGAGCGGACATGCGTATGCGAAGGCGCTGCGTACCGTGAAAACTTGCGTCGGCTCGGAATGGTGCCGCTTCGGCACGCAGGACTCGACCCTGATGGGCAAGCAGCTTGAACGCGCGCTGTGGCGGATGTATGCACCCCACAAGGTCAAGCTCGCGGTCTCGGGGTGTCCGCGCAACTGCGCCGAATCGGGCATCAAGGATGTCGGCGTGATTGGTGTGGACTCTGGCTGGGAACTCTATGTCGGGGGCAATGGCGGGATCAAGACCGAGGTCGCGCAGTTCTTCGTCAAGGTCCGCACGCACGAGGAAGTGCTCGAATATGCGGGCGCTTTCCTGCAACTCTATCGCGAAGAAGGGTTCTATCTCGAGCGGACCGTGCACTACTTGGCTCGGGTCGGACTCGACTATGTGAAGAAGAAGGTACTCGACGATGCCGATAACCGCCACGCGCTCTGGGAGCGCCTGCAGTTCACCCTCAAGGACGAACCCGATCCGTGGCACCAGCCCGTCGAAGCAAAGGTCGATTTACGGCAGTTCACACCGCTGTCCGTCGCGGCCGAATAAGGCAAGGAACCCTCATGAGCACTCATCCGATCACTGACGACACTGGCGACGCTGGCGACTGGCTGTATATCTGTGAAGCCGGCGACATTCCCCCGCTCGGCGCGCGGGTGATCGAACGCGCCAGAGGCCCGGCGCTCGCAGTGTTTCGCAACGCCGAGGACAAGGTATTCGCCTTGCTCGACCGTTGCCCGCACAAGGGCGGCCCGCTCTCGCAAGGCATCGTCCACGGCGAGCAAGTCACCTGTCCCTTGCATAGCTTCAACATTGCACTGAGCAGCGGACAGGTACAAGCGCCTGACGAAGGATGCGTCGCACGCTTCGCGATAAAGCGCGAGGGCGAGGCGATCTATCTGAAGCGTAACGAAGTGGCGTCAATCGGTATCGATGACGGCGCGGGCGCGCCGCAACCGCTCACGCTCACTGTGCAGCGGGCATGATGACGCCGCTGCAACCCGGCGAAACGCGCAGCACCTGCTGCTACTGCGGGGTCGGTTGCGGCGTGATCATCGAGACTCGCGAGACGGGTCATCCGGCGAGCGGCGCACGCGAGATCGTCGGTGTGCGCGGCGACCCCGATCATCCGGCCAACTTCGGACGCCTGTGCTCGAAGGGCGCCACGCTGCATCTGAGCGCGGCCGGGCACCGTTACGCACAGACGCGCGCCGCGCATCCGGAAATTCGCGTGGACCGGACCGAAGCGCGCCAACGTGTCGGCTGGGACGAAGCGCTCGCCCATGTCACAGACCGTTTTGCGGCGATCATGCGTGAACATGGTCCGGATTCGGTCGGCCTGTATATCTCGGGCCAGTTGCTGACCGAAGACTATTACGTGTTCAACAAGCTCGCCAAGGGTTTGCTCGGCACCAACAATATCGATTCGAACTCGCGGCTGTGCATGAGCTCGGCGGTATCGGGCTATAAGCTCACGCTCGGAGCCGACGCGCCGCCGTGCAGCTATGACGATCTCAACCACGCGAACACCGTGTTTATCGCGGGCGCCAATCCAGCCTTTGCGCATCCGGTGCTCTATCGTCGGCTCGAGGATGCACGCGCCGCGAACCCTGCGCTGCGCGTCGTCGTGGTCGACCCGCGCCGCACGGATTCAGCCAGCGAAGCAACGCTGCATCTGCCGATCATACCCGGCACGGACGTCGCGCTGTTTCATGCGATGTTGCACGTCATGCTTTGGGAAGGCCTCGTCGACCGCGCGTTTATCGAGGCCCACACCTCCGGCTTCGAAGCACTGCGCGATACCGTGCGCGATGCGACACCGGGCAGCGCGAGCCGGGTCTGCGGCATACCGGCCGAGGACATTGTCACGGCAGCGCGCTGGTTCGCCGAGGGGCCCACGCTGTCGCTCTACTGCCAGGGCTTGAACCAGTCGTCGTCCGGCAGCGCAAAGAATGCCGCGCTGATCAACCTGCATCTCGCCACGGCGCAAATCGGCAAGGTGGGCGCCGGCCCATTCTCGCTGACGGGTCAGCCCAACGCCATGGGTGGTCGCGAAGTCGGCGGCATGGCGACGCTGCTGTCCGGCCATCGCGATATCAACCATGCGCCCGACCGCGACGAGATAGCGCGGCTGTGGGGCGTCGAAGCGCTGCCCGCGAAACCGGGCAAGACCGCCGTCGAAATGTTCGACGCACTCGCCGACGGCTCGCTCAAGGCGATCTGGATCGTCTGCACCAACCCTGCACAATCGATGCCGAACCAGTCGCTGGTGCGCAAGGCGCTCGCACGCGCAGAGTTCGTCGTATTGCAGGAAGCGTATGCGAACACCGCGACCGCGCCGTTTGCCGACGTGTTGCTGCCCGCGACCACCTGGGGCGAGAAAGAAGGCACGGTCACCAATTCGGAACGACGCATCTCGCGTGTGCGCGCCGCCCGCGCAGCGTATGCCGAAGCGCGGGACGACTGGCAGATCGCCGCCGATGTCGCCCGGCGGCTCGAGGCCCGGCTGCGACCCGGGCTGCCAAGCATCTTTTCCTATCAAACCGCAGAATCAGTCTGGAACGAGCACCGCACCACGACAGTGGGCCGTGACCTGGACATTGGAGGACTTTCTTATGCATTACTCGAGACGCAAGGGCCGCAACAATGGCCTTATCCGGCCGGAGCGACAGGAGCGGCTGAGCGACTTTATCTGGATCACCGGTTCGCCACGCCGGACGGCCGCGCCCGCTTCGCGAACGTCCGTTACACGAGCGTTGCCGAAGCGGTCGATGCACGGCATCCGTTCGCGCTGACCACCGGGCGTCTGCGCGATCAGTGGCACGGCATGAGCCGCACCGGCACCGTCGAGAAGTTGTTCTCGCACATGCCTGAGCCCGGTGTCGAGCTCAATGCCCGCGATATCGAGCGACTCGGACTCGTCGAAGGTAGCCTCGCGCACCTGACTTCGCGTCGCGGAAGTATCGTCATGCCCGTGCGCGCCAGCGAGACCGTGCAGCCCGGACAGGCTTTCGTCGCGATGCACTGGGGCGAGGAGTATCTGTCCGGCTCGGCCGGCGGGCAACCGGCCCACGGGGTGAATTCGCTGACGACCGGCGCGTTCGACCCGCTCTCCAAACAGCCAGAACTCAAGCACGCCGCGATCCGGATCATGAAGGCCGAACTCAGCTGGCAGTGGACCGTCTTCGCCTGCCTGCCGGCCGACGAAGCACTCGAAGTCCAGTTGGCCCTGCGGCCCTACCTGACGCGTTTCCCGTTCGCGAGCTGCGTGCCGTTCGCCGCCGCCGATGGGCGGGTGGGCGTGTCGTGGCGCGCGGCCGATTACCAGGCCGTCGACCTCGAACTTCAGCAGGAAGTCGAAGCGCACTTTGGCATCGTCTCCGGTGCGCCCAATATGCTCGATTACAAGGACGGCCGGCGCGGCACCGCGCGGCGCCTCGTCGTCGAAAACGGTGTCCTGAAGGCCGTGTCGCTTGCGGGGGATATCTCAGCGGCCGGCTGGCTGCGCGACTACCTCGATGCCGCCACCTCAGTCGCGAGCCTCGGACGACGGCTCCTGCTACCCTCGTCGAGCGCGCCCCCGTCTAGCGTCGCGCCGCGCGGCAAGACGGTGTGCAATTGCATCGGCGTAGGCGAACGGCAGATCGTTGATCTGCTTGCCTTGCAACCCGCTTCGGCTGATCGCGGCGAGCGGCTCGACGCGCTCAAGCGGCAGCTCCGGTGCGGCACGCAGTGCGGCTCGTGCGTCCCTGAGCTGAAGCGGCTCATCGAGGCCACACCACTTCACAATCCAGCGTGAGCCTCGTCGTGGGGCAGGCGATAATGCGCACACGAAGCTTTTCCAGCGAAATTTAATGACCGAAATGACGTTCTCCTGCGCCCGCTTCATCAAGGAAATCGGGCGTGGACCCAACGGGGCACGGCCCCTCTCGCGCGACGATGCGCATGATCTGTACTCGGCGATGCTCAATGGCCGGGTCACGGACGTCGAGCTCGGCGCAGTGCTGCTGGCCTACCGGCTCAAGGGCGAAACCCCGGCCGAGTTGTCGGGCATGCTGGTCGCGGCGCACAGTACGCTCGATTTGCTGGCGACACCCGCGGGGGCGCACCGCGCCGTGTCGATCCCGAGCTATAACGGCGCGCGCAAGCAAGCCAACCTGACGCCGCTACTGGCCCTGCGCCTCGCCCGCGAGGGCGTGCCGGTGCTCGTGCACGGCGTGACCGAAGACCCGGGTCGGGTGACCAGCGCGGAAATCTTTGCGCGGCTCGGGGTGGCGGCTGCCGCTGAGGTCACGGATATCAATGAGGCGCTGGCGCGCAATCACGTCGCCTTCGCGCCGATCAGCACCCTCTCGCCGCGGCTTGCGCGCCTGCTGTCGCTGCGGCGGGTGCTCGGCGTGCGCAACTCGACGCATACGCTCGTCAAGCTGCTGCAGCCATTTCGCGAACCGGGCCTTCGCCTCGTGAATTACACCCATCCCGCCTATCGCGACAGCCTGTCGTCGCTGTTTCGCGAGCATCCGGAAATCGGCGCAGGAGGCGCGCTGCTCGCACGAGGGACTGAAGGCGAGGCGGTGGCTGACACGCGGCGGCAAGTCCAGATCGACTGGCTTCACGATGGCATCGCCGAGACCCTGATCGAGCCTGAGCGCCGCGACACCGATGCGCCGCCGGTGGTGCTCCCCGATCGCGAGGCCGACGCGACCGCACGCTGGATCGAAGCCGCACTCGCGGGCGACGTCCCCACCCCGCCCGAAATCGAACGGCAGGTGGAAACCATCAAGCGGCTCGTGGCAAAGGAGTAGCGGCAAGGGAGCCCCGGGTTCCGGGCTCTTGCCTTCCCGCTTCAGGCTACCATCCGCCGTCTTCCGCTGGCGATGTCCCCCCGGAAACCCGTATCCCAAAGATTTCTTATTGACACCTTGCAAACCGCCCGCCTATAGTCGGGCCTATGCAAGCTACCGCATCCCTCTCCCTCCGCGTTGTCCGTCTGCTACCGCAGCGGCTATCGCTACGCCTACTACCGGCGCTAGCGTAAGGCCCCCGCGCGTAAGCGCATCGCAGTTCCCGCAGTTCCCCCGATTTCAGTTGAAGTGGTCTTGACGGCCTCAGGCTATCCGCCCGCCGACCGCACCATTTCAAAGCCTTGGCCCCCGCGATCCGCGAGCCACCCTGGAAGACACCATGTTTAGCACCGCGCACCTCGATCTCACCCTATCGCTACCGCTACCGATCGGCTGACGGAACGCGCGCCCTGTGGCAATTCCGTTCGCCTCAAGCCACACACACACTGAATCCACTGCTTTCGAGGCGAACATGCTCAACACCCCGTCTACCAAATACCGTCCGTTCCCCGCCATCGCCTTGCACAGCCGCCGATGGCCATCGCGAACCATCACCCAGGCCCCGATCTGGATGAGCACGGATCTGCGCGACGGCAATCAGTCGCTGATCGACCCGATGAGCATCGAAACGAAGATCGAATTCTTCGAGATGCTCGTGCGAATCGGCTTCAAGCAGATCGAGGTGGGCTTCCCCTCTGCCTCCCAGACCGAATTCGACTTTGTACGGCGCCTGATTGACGAAAACCGTATTCCGGCCGACGTGACGATCGAAGTACTCACCCAGTCGCGCGCCGACCTGATCGAGCGCACGTTCGAATCGCTCGACGGCGTTCCGCGCGCGATCGTCCACCTTTACAACGCGATTGCCCCGGCCTTCCGCAAGATCGTGTTCGGACTCGGCAAGGACGAGGTCAAGGCGCTTGCCGTCGACGGCACGCGCCTGATCAAGCACATGGCATCGCAACGCCCGCAGACGGAGTGGACCTTCCAGTATTCGCCCGAAACCTTCAGCATGACCGAGTTGAGCTTCGCGCGAGAAGTGTGCGACGCGGTGGCAGGCGTCTGGCGCCCGACACCGGAGCACAAGATGATCATCAACCTCCCGGCGACGGTCGAGGCGGCGATGCCCAATGTGTTTGCCGACCAGGTCGAATGGATGGACCGCAATATGGCCTATCGCGACAGCATCGTGCTCTCCGTGCATCCCCATAACGATCGCGGCACCGCCGTCGCGGCGGCCGAGATGGCACTGCTCGCAGGCGCGGACCGCATCGAAGGCTGCTTGTTTGGTAACGGCGAGCGCACCGGGAATGTCGACCTCGTCACGCTCGCGATGAACCTCTACACCCAGGGCATCTCCCCGGGTCTCGATTTTTCGGATATCGACGCTGTGCGCCGCACCGTCGAACGCTGCAACCAGTTGCCCGTGCACCCGCGCCACCCGTATGCGGGCGACCTGGTGTTCACCGCTTTCTCAGGCTCGCATCAGGACGCGATCCGCAAGGGTTTCGCCCAGCAGCAGCCCGACGCGATCTGGGAAGTCCCCTATCTTCCGATCGATCCCGCCGACCTCGGCCGCAGTTACGACGCAGTGATTCGAGTGAACAGCCAGTCGGGCAAGGGCGGCACAACCTACCTGCTCGAACGCGGTATCGGCGCGACGCCGCCGCGGCGCATGCAGATCGAATTCAGCCGGATCGTCCAGAGTGTGGCCGACCAGACCGGTGTGGAAGTCACCCCGCAAGGTATCTGCGATCTCTTCCGGGAAACCTATCTCGACGTAAAGGGCCCGATCGAGCGAGCCAGCGCGAAGGCGTTTCGCTGCGATGGCCGTAGTTTCGCTGCGCCGCCGCCTGGAGCGGATGCGACCGCAGTGGCCGCCAGCATTGAAAAAGCGATTGGCCGGCCCGTCGTTGTCGTCGATTTCGAGGAACAGCGCACGGCGGACGGCAAGACGGCGGTGTTTGTCGGGATTCGGATTGACGCGATAGATGCTGCCGAAGGGGCAGGGCGCAATAGCGTGCATTGCTACGGCGCGGCGATCCGGGAATCGAAGGAAGTGGCAGTGATCGATGCGGTCATCGCATCGGTGAACCGGGGACTCGGCGTGGTCGCACGTGACGCGGAAGCCGTCTTGCAACCCGCCTGATCAATCCGTGGCGCAGCGCGTCGCCTGCCAGGCCGCGAGGCGCCAGACGGCGCCCTCGTACACCTGGATGGCCGTGTAGGCGATCTGGAACAGCAGCGCGCCGCTGTTGGCCTCCAGTTCGACCAGGGCGCGGCCCGTCACGACACAGGTCTCATCGCTCGCGAGCAATACGTCCTGCGTCTGGACCTCGATCTGACGATAGCGGCGCTTGCCATTGGTGATCGCCGCGAGAAACTGTGTTTTGCTCTCGCGCTTGCCGTTGGTGTGGATATAGCTGACGCTGTCGGACAGTAGGGCGTCGAGCTGCTCGCCATCCGCATCGACCATGGCCCGGAACCGCTCCCGCTCGAGCTCCCTGACCGTATTCACGATTGTCTCGCTGAACTTCGCCGCCATCCGGAACCTCGCCGCCTGAAAGCCATCAGATCGATTGCTGAAATTTATACCACGTTCGCCCGCCTTCCTACGTTTGTCGAAATTGATCCACCGCAGAACAACAGCTTGCCTCCCCGCCTTTTACCGGGAACCCTGCCCCCTCGTCCGGGTCAAAACACAAGATTGCTATCATCATCTACATTTTGATAGTGACACGGGAACCCTTAGGGAGTAACCTGATCTAACTCTTAGCACTCTGATTTGGAGAGTGCTAAGATGGAAACCGATGTCCTTTAGGAGCTTACCGAGTGAGCACTGCCACGACTTTTCCGAAAGCAAACCGTTCCGCCGCGCCTGCCGCTGGCGCCCTCGCGCTTGCCGGGAACGCGATGTTGCCGGGTCAGCTTGGCAATATCGACGCCTATATCCAGTCCGTCAACCGGATCCCGATGCTGACGCCGGGCGAAGAAAAGCAGCTCGCGAGCGATTACCGCGAACACGGCGATCTCGACTCCGCGCGCCGCCTGGTGCTGTCGCACCTGCGTCTGGTCGTGTCGATCGCACGCAACTACATGGGTTATGGGCTGCCCCACGCCGACCTGATTCAGGAAGGCAATATCGGCCTGATGAAGGCGGTCAAGCGCTTCGACCCCGCGCAGAACGTGCGTCTGGTGTCGTACGCGATGCACTGGATCAAGGCTGAGATTCACGAGTATGTGCTGCGTAACTGGCGCATGGTCAAGGTCGCCACGACGAAGGCGCAGCGCAAGCTGTTCTTCAATCTGCGTAGCCACAAGCAGGGTGTGCAGGCCTTCTCGCAGGACGAGATCGAAGGTCTGGCGAAGGAACTGAGCGTCAAGCGCGAAGAAGTCGTCGAAATGGAAACGCGCCTGTACGGCGGCGATATCGCGCTCGAAGGCCAGATTGACGACGGCGAGGAAAGCTATGCGCCGATCGCCTACCTGTCGGATACCCGTCAGGAGCCGACCGAGGTGCTCGCCGCGCGCCAGTTCGACCATCTGCAGTCCGATGGCCTTGCTTCGGCACTCGGCTCGCTCGACCAGCGCAGCCGTCGCATTATTGAAGCACGCTGGCTGAACGTGTCGGACGACGGCACGGGCGGCGCGACGCTGCATGACCTCGCGGCCGAATTCAGCGTGTCGGCCGAGCGGATCCGGCAGATCGAAGCCAGCGCGATGAAGAAGATGCGCACGGCCCTTGCGGCTGAAGTCTAAGGTCTGAGCTCCGACCCAGAGGGTGGCCGAAAGGTCGTCGCCTCGGTCGGCAACCTTGGGCGGCAGCCTGAGTCGTCAGCCCG
>JAMFSK010000182.1 GCA_026225235.1 Burkholderiales bacterium | reverse complement strand
CGTCGCTCGTGCCAAAATACCGCGATAGGCGCAAGCCGGTATCGACAGTGATCATGCGCACTCCGGCGATGATCTCGCCAATACGCCCTTGCTGCACGCCAATATCCTTGGCGAGTCGATAGGCGGTGACGCCCATCGGCGTTAGGAACTCCTCTTGAAGTATCTCGCCGGGAGTCGGATAGGTCACTTCGCGGGCCATGGTGTTTCTCCAGTCAGTGATAGTCGACAATCTCGACATCGAATCCATCGCCATTCTCGAACCTGTAGCACACGCGTCATTGATCGTTGACGCAGATGCTGCATTGCCCAGCGCGATCAACTATGGGAAGTTCCAGCCGGTTGTTCGGAGGAATCCAGAACCAGAGCCGAGGTTCTTATAGGTATCCGAACGCGCTATCAAAAAGCCCTATGTTCGTCCAGGGGCGCGCCGTTTTCCTCAGCCCATTCGCGGGAATTTTTGATAAAGGTGACATGCTGAGTCGCCCACTGACGATCTTCGGCCTCACGGATCTCTTCGCGAACGCCGCGCTCGCTGGCGCGCGAAATGTTGATCTTGAGAGCTTTTGCGCGCTCCATGACGTCGGAAGGTAACGTCAGGTTGGCGCGAACACGGGTCGTCCCAGGTTGGACGTCCTGAGTCGGTGGGGTGGACTGCACCAAGAATGCGGCGGCCATGGCTACCTCCATAAACGCATAAATACGTACACCATGACATAGACCTCGCGCCCTGGGTGTGCCGATTCGGCCTACCACGAGCTCAGTATTCGCAGATCTCTAAAAAAATCGAACTCTGTCTTTTGTAAACCGAACACAAAAAAGCCCGACACTGCCGGATGATCAAGCCAAAGCCGAACCGATGCGAAAACGGATGTTTATCACAATATTCTTGCCGCACGGGGCCTTCAAAATGGGCACTTCGATTTATGGGGCCGGTGGTAGCACAGGAAATCTCACCTCGGTGTTCTTCCAGAACCGACGTGAATCCTTCGAACAGGCTCGCGCACTACGAACGGGTTGCGTCGAAAAACTTCGGCCTACCATCGACAACAGGCATCTCAAGCGCCGATGGGAGATACACCTCGCCTTTTTACTCATTGAACCGCGTCCCGTGCCCCTACTTTTGTCATCCGGCTTCACCCCCTTTCTTTCCCGCGACACAAGCGTGAGGAACATACGGCAGGGTAAATGCACGCATCCAGATTAGCCGCCGCGGGACGTCAGCGGCTCGTCATGCTGGGACTCAGTGGGATCCCCTCGAACGCGCTCGAGACGTGCGGTCACCTCCGCGCCGAGGAGAAATACCGCCGCCGAGAAATACAACCACATCATGAGTACAGCGAGCGAGCCAGCAGCGCCGAAGGAGCCTGCAGTCCCCGCGTGTGCAATATAAAGACCGAACAGCTGTCTGCCGACAGAAAACAAAATCGCCGACACCAGCCCACCAATCAGAGCATGGCGCAGGACAACCGTAACGTCTGGCAGCCATTTTATGAGCGCACCAAACCCGGCGGTCATCACCACCAATCCAAAAATCGACTGAATGATGGCCGCGATGACTGTCAACGTCATGCTGCCAAGGACCGCACGCCCAACTGTTTGTATTGCGGCGTCCAGGACCAACGAGACGACGAGCAAGAATCCAAAGCCCATCACGAAACCAAAGGAGACCAAGCGGGCGCGCAAGAGCAGTGCCAAACCGGAAAAACCCTTTGGCGACTTGGCCTTAAAAACGATATCCAGGGCCGTGTTCAGCGAGGAGAACGTAGCCGACGCACCGACCACCAAAAGCACCACTGACAACGCAGCGGCGATACCACTTCCACTGGCTCTATGCGCGTGCTCAACGATCGCTTGCATGGCGGCCGCTGCCTCCGGACCGGTGATGTCCTTTATCTGCCCAAAGAGCCGACCTTGGGCAGCGTCCGCGCCAAAGAACAGCCCCACGACCGCGAGAACGATAAGGAGCGTCGGAGCAAGAGAAAAAGCGGAGTAGAAAGCGATGCTGGCACCCAGCGTCGTGCATCGGTCGGTTAGGAAGCCCGTAACGGCCTCGCGTGCGACGGGTATGAAACCACGCGCGCCAGAAAAATTGTGGTTGACGCGTACGGAGTTATCCATTTCGACCTCGTCACCGTGCTGGGACAAGGTCCGCGTCGCAGCACCGATAGCAGGCGGGTCGCATGCGGGCAATGAGCGGTCGTCCACATGCTCTGCGACGTTCCCCGCGACATCACCGGACTTTTCCTTGGTGGGGTTTTTCTGCTTCGGTAGGCTCGACATGTCTTCTCCTTCGGATAACGCCGACCACGCAAAGCTCATTCCAGAGAGACCACGCGTAAGGTCGTGCCGTGCGGATGCCTAGGCGCAGCCTTGATCGGAAAACGCCATCTCAGCACGGAATTCTGGAGAGCCCCGCAAAGCTTGTTCTTGATGGCACCCCGGCGCACGTGTAGTCCTATCCTTACGTCGAAGACGACTCGTTCGCCACACAATGCGCAGTGCGCCCCCCCAGGCAAATGCCATCCCCCCAGGCACGCCCACGCAAGTCTCGCGGGTGTAGCGCTTGCTCTTCGCTTTTGGAGACAAGGGCACTCATCGAACGCGTACCGCCTAACCAGCTCTCGTCAGGCGAATCTCGTCTTATGCGGCCGTCTTCAATACGACCTTCGTCCAACCCTCATCACGCTCGTCGAAGTGCTTGTAGCCCTTTGCCGCCTCGGCGAGAGGCAGTTCGTGGGAGATGATCTGCGAGGGCTTTGCCTTATCTGCTTCAATCAAGTCACGTAAGCGGCGGTTGTATGCCTTGACGTTTGCCTGGCCGGTCGCAATTTTTTGGCCCTTCATCCACAGTTGACCAAAGTCGAGGGCGAGTTGCCCCTTTTGGAAGAGCTTGTCTTTGGACTTCGGATCTTCGGCGACGAATACACCCACTACGCCGATTCCGCCTGTGGGCCGCACAGCCTTGATCAAATTATTCATCGTCAGATTCGGCACTTCATGGCCCTTGCAGCTGCATTGGTAGCCGACGCACTCGCAGCCACGGTCTGCGCCTTCGCCACCCGTCAACTCCAGAATCTGATCTGCGGACGTGCCGTCGCTGTCATCCACCGGAATGGCGCCAATCTTCTCCGCCAACTTCAGCCGGTCGGGGTGAGTGTCGACCACCATGATCTTGCTCGCGCCTTTGATCGATGCCGACAATGCTGCCATCAGCCCCACCGGTCCCGCCCCATAGATCACAACACTTTCGCCGGGCAATACGCCGGCCAATTCGGTCGCGTGATAGCCCGTCGGAAAAATATCGGACAGCATCACGTAGTCGTTTTCCTTCTCTTCAGCGTCGGGCGGCAAGACGAGGCAATTGAAATCGCCGAACGGTACGCGCAGATACTCCGCCTGTCCGCCGCTATACGGTCCCATACCGGCAAAACCATAGGCGGCCCCCGCCATGCCCGGGTTCGCCGTCAGGCAGAAGCCGGTCAGTCCACGCTCGCAATTTTTGCAGAATCCGCAGCCAATATTGAAAGGCAGACACACACGATCGCCCACCTTTATCCGTTCAATGCCCGGACCGACTTCCACCACGACGCCCAAATTTTCATGACCGAGGATACGACCGGTTTCCATATTGGTCCGACCGTCGTACATATGCAGGTCGGAGCCGCAGATGTTGGTCGTGGTGACTTTCACAAGCACATCGTTGGGACGCTCGATCTTTGCGTCCGGCATTTCTTTTACGCTGACTTTGCGAGGACCTTCATAAACCAGTGCTTTCATGGCGTTCTCCTAAAAGCAGACGTTCGCCGGTGTGGCGACGGTTCGCATGAATGCGCATCGCCCATGCCTGACGAGATGCAGAGAGAAACCGCAAAGACGCTAAGGGGGAATGCTCATTGCTGCTCGAGAAGATTCAACCAGCTAGCGTGACAATTCGCCACGCGATCGAGGAGCCGTTATGACTCAAATGCGGGCGTTCCGAATTCATCGCTTCGGCGGTCCTGAAGTCTTACACTCCGAGAAAATCGATGTGCCCGAGATCGGTGCCGAGGAGATTCTCGTTCGGGTACACGCGGCGGGCGTGAACCCGGTCGACCTCAAGACGCGTGAAGGAAAATACCCGATGGTCGATGAAGACACGCTGCCTTTCACGCTCGGCCGCGACTTCTCCGGTGTCATCGAGCGCGTCGGGCAGAACGTGACGGTCCGAAAACCGGGCGACGAAGTGCTCGGGTTTGTGGGTCAGGGTCAAGGTGCATATGCCGAATTCGTCGTCACCGACGAACAGGCGCTCGCGGCGCGCCGGAAAAGTATCGACTGGGTAACGGCTGGGGCACTGCCTCTCGCAGCGCTGACCGCGTGGCAAGGGCTTTTTGATCACGGCCGGTTGGAGCGCGGTCAACGTGTCCTGATTCACGCGGGCGCGGGGGGCGTGGGACACTTGGCCGTGCAATTCGCGCGCCACAAGGGCGCCGAGGTCTTCGCCACCGCATCCGGCGACGGAATTGACTTCGTGAAGTCGCTCGGCGCCGATCGCGTCATCGACTATCACCAGGAGCAGTTCGAAGACATCGCCCGGGATATGGACCTCGTCTTCGATCTAATCGGCGGGGATACCCAAAGCCGCTCCTGGAGCGTCGTGAAGCACGGCGGTGCACTGATCTCTACGCTCGCCGAACCCTCGTCGGAGGAGGCCGGCGCGCACAGCGCCCGCGCGGGACGTTACACCGCACGCCCGGATGGCGAGCAACTCGAGGAGATCGGGCGGCTGATCGAAGTGGGCTACGTGAAAGTCAATGTCGTCGCCTCGTTCCCCTTCAATGCGACGGCGGATGCCCTGTCAACGCTGGCAAAGGGCCATGTGCACGGCAAGATCGTGGTGAATCTCGGCGATGCATAAACTGAACACCGACCGGATCGCCCTTCCGTAGCACCCGTCTGTCGGTTTGCCGCAGTTTTAAGAGAGACGGTGGTACGGCCCCAGTCGCGGATTCCAGCAGGAAACCGCTGAGGCCGATGCCGTAGCCCTGGTGGCAACGGCAATGGGCGCACCGCGCTTCCCGAGTAACGCGGGAGCCGGTGGAATCAGTCAGACAACGTAAATATTTGAGCGGGTGGACCATGTTTCCGATGCCTTTGACACTCGAATGGTCTGACGCGCTCGGGCGCATCGCGTTTGCGGTCTTAGCGGGCTCACTCGTGGGACTCAATCGGGGCGAATCAGGCAAGGTCGCAGGACTTCGCACGACGCTGTTGGTCTGTTTAGCCGCTTGCCTGGCGATGCTGCAGGTCAACGCCATGCTCGCCCAGACAGGTAAGACGTCCGCCTCTTTTGCCGTGCTGGACCTCATGCGCTTGCCCCTTGGTATTCTCTCGGGCGTCGGCTTCATCGGCGCCGGCGCAATCTTGCGCAAGGACGGGCTCGTCAAGGGCGTGACGACGGCCGCGACGCTTTGGTATGTTACGGTGATCGGTCTGTGCATCGGCGGCGGGCAAATGGCGGTGGGTGCCATTGGACTCGCACCGGGGCTGGTCGTGCTGTGGGGAGCGAAGTGGGTGGAGTCGCGCCTGCCACGCGCCCGCAGCGCACAGGTGATCGTTTCGTATGAGAGCGGAAGTCTTTTTCGCGAGGCCTTCATCGATTCATTTGAGCGAAACGGCTGCCGGCTCGTGGCCGTCGCATTCTCGATGCAGGCGGTCTCTACGATACGCGAAGAAACGTTCGAAGTGCATTGGCAGGCTCACGACGACGCCGACGTCACACCGGCTTTACGCGACCCGGCGTTGATACACGCCGCCACCTCGTTCCGGTGGTCGACAGCCCGATAGGTGCGCGGTTGAGCGCCGCTCCCGGGGCGCTATCCGTGGACGAGGCCCAATTGAGCGCATCCGAACAAATTTTCGAGTGCTGAAAAGTGCGCAGCACAAGGCCCATTTGGCTCCAACGGCGTCTGTCCTTGACCGCGCAGGGTTCGCTACGCCCTTTGCCGCTCTGTCGCCGTCGTCGTCTCTGTCGCAAGCGTACGCCAGGGATGGCCGTCAGACGGTCAATGCTTTGAAAAGCATACGCGCGTCGAGTGGCTTTTCGCATCGGGGGTAGACGAGATAGGCCAACT
The DNA here is from genome assembly GCA_026225235.1 of Burkholderiales bacterium. Classification (GTDB taxonomy): domain Bacteria; phylum Pseudomonadota; class Gammaproteobacteria; order Burkholderiales; family Burkholderiaceae; genus Pararobbsia. The sequence goes on along the minus strand of JAMFSK010000182.1, from coordinate 3,878 downwards.
CGAGCGCATGGGCGCCATAGCCCGTTGTGAAAACGAAGCGCACATGGCGTTGTGTGAGCGAATCGGCGATGGCATAGGATTTCTCCCCATGCAGATCGATGTCCAGCACGGCGCTATCGCATCGAGCGTGCCGAAAGACTGTTCAGGGTCGGCTTCGGCCGACCGCGTCGGGCAGTGACCGGCCACGAGCGGACGGTCACCCCTCTCGAGAAGATTGCCGACAATTTGCGCGTTTGTTTCCGACCGGAGACTACGGTCAGACGAGAACTCATATGGCATCACGTTTCAGTGCCTCGCAATCCCTCAGCATTGAGGACGTGCTGGACTGACGGTCGGTCCTTGACTCGTTCGTACCAGGACTGAAGGTGACGGTGTGAACTGAAGTCAATGTTTGCGTTGTAAACAGACTTCATCCATGTCGCCTTACCCCAGCCCGTTAGCGCGAACAGATAGGAGTCGGCAATAGAGAAGTCTCTGCCCATAAGAAACTGTTTGCCTTCTAGCTGTCGATTAATCCATTCGTACCTGCTTTCGAGCTTTGGCCTCGCGGTATCCACGTATTTTCCCGCTGCAACGACATAAAGCAACGGAATGAAACCTTTATGAACTTCCGAAGTCAGAAAGTTGAGCCATTCAAGCATCCGGTAGCGTTCCATCGTGCCGTAAGCTGGCGCCAATCCCGACTCGGGGCGCTGATCGGCAAGATACAGCGCGATAACTGGTCCTTCACGCAAAAACGTACCATCGTCGAGCTGCAAGAGCGGTACATACCCCAGCTCGGAAAATTCGTAGTAGCTCGTCCCGTCCTCCAATACATGCCTACGGGCATCGACGTTGACGATTTCCGCATTCAGTCCGGTTTCCTGCAAGACAATGCAAATTGCTTGTGAGCAACTTCCGGGTGCGTGATATAGCTTCATGCATTTTTCCTCATGGTCGAAAACGTGTTCCGCCGATTTTTTGGCGCAGAAGCTAATATCGCCCAGCAAGGATAAAAAATGAAGAAGGCAGAAGTTTGTGATATAGGTACAAAAAATATACTTGAGCAGGACAAAGCGATGAAGAAAAGTGCTACGGGATGCTCAGTTGAAGAGGCAATGCGTTTGCTGGGGGGGCGCTGGCGTCTGCTGCTGGTGTCGTATCTGCTAGACGGGCCGAAGCGATTTAACGATCTACGCAGGGATGTCCCGGGAATATCCCAGCGCATGTTGACGCTTGATTTGCGAGCTCTCGAACAGGTCGGTTTGGTTCAGCGGACAGTGTTTGCCGAAGTGCCGGTAAAAGTGGAGTATCAGCTCACTGAGAGTGGCCAACGTCTAAGACCTGTCGTCGAGGTCATGCGCGACTTCGGGCTTTGGCTGAAGTCGCGCCCGGAGCCAGTGACCGAAGATCTCCAGAGCGAAGCTGCCGGGCAGGCACAAGCAGTGGATCTATACGCGGATCGTATGCCTGCTCTGTAGAAACTCCAGGGGCTGCTTCGGGTCGGCTACGGTCCTCTACAAGACGCGTGGTTTTGGCGTTCATGCGCGCGTCGGCCTCGGGCAGAGTTCGGCCAGAAGCGGGCATTCGACATCGGCGCATAAATCGTCGGCAATCCACACCTCTAAGGCACACGTTTTCAGCCGACGTAACCGCCGCGCCCCGCTTTTATGTCCTCGCAAATCACATCCAAAAGCTCGTCGTAAAACATGCATCGGTAGTGACTACAGTTCCTAAGATGACGTGCGTTGAATCGCTGAAACCAAGATGACTTACCTAGGTCCACCGCTGCGAACCGTGCGCTCCCATTCCAAGGGTTAAATTCCGACGCGTACGATTCGACTTCCTCAGGCGTGAACATGAACACCTGTGGCTTCACGAACAGCAGATGACGCAAATTCTCCGGTGTGTACGGCTCGTCGGCGAGAAAGTAGTCCACTGCAACGATAGCTCGACCGCCGCTTCCGTAATGAACCTTCATCAGCGTTGGACCACGACCATCATGATAAAAGTGATCTTTCAGTACCGGGCGTATGAGTGGTTGTGGCGTAAACGGTTTGCGAAAGCGGTCGAGTAAACCCATAGTTGAGATGTAGGTTGTTAGCGAATCGGGGCTTGCCCCGACTTCTCCTTATGATACCAAGCGCTGAGAACACGGCTAACTGCCTGCGTGGAGTGTCCGCTGTGGAGAAACCCGACAGACCGTTTCGGGTCGACAAGGGAAATTCGCGCCGAGCTCGGGCAGGTAACTGATGGGCGCTGGCCGAACTTCCGGGTTCGACCACGAACCGACGCCCGGCGCAGGTTTATGGGCAAAGAGATCGAAGCGCAAATTTGTCTAAATCGCAAAGGGGGATTGAATGGACGTGCGTGAGCTATCGGAAAACGACATTGAGCTCGTATGTCGACACCGTGAGGAAATGTTTCGCGATGCTGGCCGTAGCGAAGAAGTTTTGCAGGTCATGACTCAGCATTTCCGGGACTGGTTGCGGCCACGTCTTCGTGATCGCACATATTTTGGCTTTGTCGTTTGCGATAACAGTCAACCAATCGCAGGCATTGGGTTGATGCTTATCGACTGGCCCCCACACCCCTCGCACCCCACAATGGACAAGCGCGGTTATGTTCTCAATGTGTACGTCGAACCAGAACACAGGCGGCGTGGGTTGGCTCGCGATTTGATGCGCCTCGCAGATGCGGAATTTGCAAAGAGAGGGGTTCAATTTGCCATTCTCCATGCAACCGACAAAGGACGCGGCATGTATGCAGGGTTGGGCTGGAGTGGCACGACCGAAATGTCGAAGGTCGTTCCCACGTGACCCATCCGATCACTGGTAGCCAGTAGCAAATGGCCGCTTCGGAAAAGCACGAAGGTCCCTTGAGGGTCGCGTGCTGCCGCGCGCAGCCAGCCGAGATTCAGGTTCCACGTACCGATTGCATGAGGAGCACCCGGCCAGAACCGGTCAGTCAAGAATGGGCTTCAGTGGTTGCGCAGCTCGATTCAGATGCCGGCACGCGGATAAGTACGAGCCCGGTCAACATCTGGGCTTCGATACGCCGACTCTGGAATATCTGCCAGTTTCGAGCTATGTATTTGTTCCGGTGACAAGCCATAAAATTTCTGGAAACTCATGATAAGCGGATTCCATTTGTCCGGGTCGATGCGGTTGGGATCGCCATCGAGAAGAAGATCAGGGCGCACATGTACGCGTTGAACCCTCAACTCAAAGATATTGATGGCGCCGCGTAGTAGCGGTGTATCTTTGCTGATGCCGTGCCGCGCGGCCACAACTGCCTCCATGTGAACAGGACACTCCCGCGCTCGTGGGGCCCCTATCGTCAGCGAATCAACTGGTGTCAGTCCAGCCAGACCAAACTTGTCCGGCTCGAATACATATCCTCTCGCGTGCTTTGAAGCTGGAACCGGATTGGAGCCAGTGGTGCGGGCGAGGCGATCGACTGCCCCGACTTCATTGTGCGATGGAAGATTGAGCACACACTCGCCAGTACGATTAAGATTTTCTGTCGTCTTTGATGCTGCGCCGATCCCAATGATGCAACGCCATCCGAGCCAGAATACTGAAGAAATTGGCGCGATATTGGGCGTGCCGTCTGCACTCATTGTGCTGATCAGAACCACAGGTGTTCCGAAGTAAAGGATGGCAGGCTCGCTTAGAACGTGTGAATCAGACATATCAACACCTTGGGAATGGATAGTCGCCAGTATCTTGAATTCGATCCATTTCCGCGCTCCGTTTCTTGCTGTCAAATTCTTCTTCACCAATCGGAATCCTCATCTTCCGATGGACGAACGACTTAACGATAAATGGTGCGTGGCCCCCCGATTTATGACGATTGAGCGCCCGCTCAAGACAAGACCGAACGTCTCTTCGGGGTCG
>JAMFSK010000181.1 GCA_026225235.1 Burkholderiales bacterium | reverse complement strand
TTTTGCAATATTGAGCGTCGCCTCGCAGGAGAAGCGCAGCACATAGCCGGTCTTCTTCTGCCATTCGATCAGATGCGGCAACAGGTCGAGCGCGGCCTTGCGGTTGCCGATGAAATTGTCATCGACGAAATAGACCGAGCCCATGATGCCGCATTCCAACAGCTTGTCGAGCTCGGCGGTGATCTGCTGCGGGCTCTTGAGCCGCGGATTGCGGCCATAGAGCCCGGGGATATCGCAGAACTCGCACTGATAGGGACAGCCGCTCGAATACTGGATGCTGCCGAGGAAATATCTCGGGATGTCGGCGAGTTCATAAGCCGGAATCGGAAACTGGGTCATGTCGAGGCGGTCGGCGGTCTTCAGCACCACCTGCTGCTCGGGCCGCGATGGATCGCGCGCCAGCCGCGCAATCAGGTCGTTGGTGGCGTCGCCGAGTTCGCCGACATGGAGATAGTCGAACGAGGGATAATAGTCCGGACAGGCGCTGACCGAGGGTCCGCCGATCGCGACCGCCAGATCGTAGGCATGCGCGCGGCGGCAGATATCGTTCATCTGCGGACGCTGGATATGCATGCCGCTCACCAGCACCGCTTCCGCCCATTCGAAATCTTCCGGCGTGGCGGCCCGGATGTTCTCGTCGATGAAGCGGACCGGCCAATGCTCGGGCAGATAGGCCGCGATCAAGAGCAGCCCCTGCGGGGGCATGAAGGCCTGCACGCCGTCGGTCAGGGGATAGGAATATTCGAACGTGCCGAACGAAGACGTGTAGCGCGGGAATACGCAGAGAATCCGCCGGGCGTTTCCTGTGCCTTGAGCTCGCATTGAGTTTCCTCTGCCGCTACAAATCGGTAGTGGCTTGATAGTGAAGCACGTTCAACGCTGGGCCACAAATTCTTCAACATTGTGGCAGCGGCGTTGTTCAATGGCCATGTTGTTCGGCGGCGTTGTTATTCAAGAGCCTCGTCCATCAAGAGCCTTGCGGATCAAATGATTTGTTGGAGATATCGCTCCGGTGTTCCGATCTTCAGGACGAAGCCACCTCAAGCGATAGGCCGCGAGGCGAAATCCGGTAACAGGAAAGTGCAGAGCGCTGACCGGTCTCGAAATACGTGACATTGCCGCCGCGTTGCAGCGGCAATCCGGCCTGATGCGCGGTTCGGGGGTCAACGCGATGGTTGGAGTGCGGACCGCCCCCTCACCCGCCCCACGCAAGCCGACGGTGTTCTGAAAGCGCGTGGCGATCTCACGTTTCTTCGCTTCTTCGCTATCCGGATCGGACCCTGGCTGTGCACAGGCTTTTGAGACCCACCGCGCCCTTTGCGGCCAAGGGACGCACCCGACCACCGCCACGAACGCTCCTCTTTTCCCTTAAGTGATTGATATTTATCGAAATTCTAATGTCACAAATGATAGGTAAATTAAGGATTTATCCACGAAAGCTCTGCATAATTTTTGGACGGCAGAGCATGCGGTCTCATTGACGAGACTGTGATGCCCCAACAAACACATTTCCCCATAACCACTTTTCCGTCAGGACGCCCATGTCCAAGCTTTCGCTTGCGGCCAAGTTATATGCCATCTTCGGCCTGTTCGCGGTCCTGATCGCGGCGATCACCGCACTATCGGACTACAACTCCCGCCGCAGCGCCGAACTGATGGATGCCGTCGAGACGGCCAGCCGCGCCGCGCTCAACGTCCAGCGCGTCAATTCGCTGGTTTACGCGATCGTCATGGAATCCCGCGGCGTCTACATGTCGACGGACAAAGCCGGCGCCGGCAAGTTCGGCGAAGGGCTGCTCAAGTTCAACGAACAGCTTCTGGCCGTGGTCGCGAACTGGGAACAACTGGTCCAGGCCGATGATTCCGCGCAGTTCGCGGTTTTCCGGAAGCGGATCGATCAGTTCGTCGACTTCCGCAAGGAACTGGTTCGCCGTGGCGTCGAGATCGGTCCGGCCGCCGGGCGCGAGTGGGGCGACAACGACGCCAACCGCGAGGTGCGGGCCGCACTCAACAAGGACCTCGACGCGCTTTCGAAGGTCTATGCCGAACGCAGCAAGCGATTGGCGCAACAGACCGATGCCAACCACG
>JAMFSK010000180.1 GCA_026225235.1 Burkholderiales bacterium | reverse complement strand
GCGCACCCAGCTTCCCCGCGCTGTCGATCAAGGTGGCGTCGGGCGTCTTGCAGTCGGACTCTTTCATCGCCCCCGCAAAGCTCACAAGGCCCTTGATGTCGCGCACATCCAGAGTCCCGAACACGAGTGTGTTCCACCCGCCGATGCTCTTTCCAGCGACGATAATATGTGAAGGATCGATGCCGGGTACTTGTTTCAGATAAGTCACGACGGTGCGGATATCCTTCGCCGCATCAAGCCCTGTCGCGATGATGTCGCATCCGTGCGCCACGAAATGCCCGTCAGATCCCGCGTAGCCGCGAAGCATCGGCAAAGCCACCGCGTAGCCACGCGACAGAAAGTAGTAGGCGGCGAAATTGTCGCTGAGTCGGGGGGCGCGAGGAGGATCGAAATACGAGCCATGGTTGATGACCGCAAGCGGGAAAGGTCCCCCACCTGACGGCATGTACAGCGTCACGACGAGTTGCACGAGGGGCGCCGTCGAAACAGGCACATGCAGGATCTGTTCGTTCAGCGGTGCGTCGGGCGTATCTCGGGGTCCGTCCTCGGGGTAGGCGAATGCGGCTTGGGCGAGCGAGATCAGCGTCGCACACACGACCATCACAAAGCGAAAAGGGTGTGAACGCATTGCGGGGCAGACTATCCTGCGATCCTTCAGGGACCGAGTGTCAGATTATCGAAAGGAATGCCAGCCAACAGCCTTCCCTCATATCGACACAATCCGCGAGTTCTTTAATCTCACTCCACGCGCTGCGCGCCCCAAACACAGTTATGGGTTGCTGCTCTGATCGCCGCCGCCAGGTCTGCCGTCATGATCGCCGAGCGGGCGCACAGGCCAATCGACCCACCGGTCGCTGCGGGTCGCCTCGTGCGCTTCGTTCATTGGGTACTTGATGAGGTTCTCGGCCTTTGGCCTCTCGCCGATCACCATCAATCGCACTTCTTCCTCGGTGTTGTTGATAAACGTGTGGCAGATTCCCGTGCCGGCCGGAAACGCGACGGAGTCGCCTTCCTTCAGCGGGTGCAGAACGCCGTCGATCCACACGTCGGGCTTGCCCAGCAGAACGAAAGCGAACTCTTCTTCCGCGCTTTCTGCGTGCGGATAGGAAGTGCGGCGGCCGGGCAGAAGCCGGATATGGTGAATGCCGATGCGCTCGAGGCCGAGCGTGCTGGCGAGCGGTGCGCCGATTCCCATCAACTCGGTGTCGTTGCGATAATGATGGGCCTCCGGTTCTTCGAGTTCGGTCCAATGCTTGATGAAGTCAGGCCGGGTCATCGGTTCCTCGGTTGTCTCGGTCTTTATAGGGCGGCGCGCTAGACCGTTAGGTTCGGTGGTACGGCCCCGATCTGCCGGAAAAAGCTCAGCCAGTCTTCGAGATGCCAGGTCTTGCAGATCCGGCCATCACGGGCTTCATGAAACGAATGGACGGCGAAGTCGACGGGAAGCGACGATGCGGCAGCGCCCATCCAGGGTCCGGTCTGACGGCCGGTGACGCGCGCGCGCACACCGATCTTGTTGTCGTGGATCAGCACGTCGATCAACTCGATCTTCATATCCGACAGGGCAACCGCGAGATTCTTGAAGGCTGCCTGCATCTGGGCGGGGCCAGGTTGCGCGTCCGCGGCGCCGGGCGGGATGTAAAGCCAGTCTTCTGTGACGGCTTCCCCGAGCAGTGCGATGTCCTGCTCGGCGACGGCCCGGTAGAACGTCTCAATGGTGGCGCGCAGCGCGCCATGCAGGGTTTCGGTCGTTGTCATGATGTTCCTGTAGCCATCGATTGATTGGATGGGCGCGCTGTCATGGACATTTCATTGTCAAAGTCCTCGCGCAGGCCCGTATTTCATTTCCCACATCTGCTGGTCGGGCCCGAACGTCCCGCTGGAACCCCAATCGTAGCATTCCCGGTTTCGCTCGTTTCCTGGTGCCGCAGAACGAGTTTCCCAGTGGCCCGGATTGAAAAGGCCCGAATTTTGCATGGAGGACCAGAAATTGCTCGACAGAAGTTCGGTAGGGCAATTGCAAGCTTCATTGGCAAACTTTCCCTCAGCATTCGATTGCGCTAAGCCATGATCAAGAAAAATACCGTTGATTGCGCCGATCCGCGTTTGTCCACCGGCGTTCCGGGCCTCGACAATATTCTGGGCGGTGGACTGACGCCCAACCGCCTGTACCTTGTCGAAGGGTCTCCCGGCGCGGGCAAAACCACACTGGCTCTGCAATTTTTACTACAGGGCGCGTCTGCGGGCGAGTCCGTTCTCTATCTCACACTGTCGGAGACCCGCAGAGAATTGCTGGCGGCGGCCGCGACTCACGGCTGGGATCTCGAGGGCGTGAACATCATCGAACTGGTGTCTGACGCCGGTCTCGATCCGCAATTCGAACAGTCAGTGCTTCACCCGGCAGAAGTCGAGCTTGGCGAGACCGTCAAGAATGTCATCGCCCAGGTCGATGTGGTGCGGCCGACGCGTATCGTGCTCGACAGCCTATCGGAGCTGCGTCTGCTCTCGCAAAGTCCCTTGCGTTACCGGCGTCAGGTGCTGGCGCTCAAACGCTATTTTGCAACCCGCGACTGCACGGTACTGCTGCTGGATGACAATACTTCGGAGCCCAACGACCTTCAATTGCACAGCATCGCGCACGGGGTGATCAGTCTCGATCAACTCGTGCACGACTACGGCGGCTTGCGCCGGCGCATGCGGGTCGCGAAGATGCGCGGCATGAAGTTTCGCGAAGGGTTCCACGACTTTACCCTCAACACGGGCGGCCTCGATGTGTATCCGCGCCTCGTCGCGGCGGAACATCACGTCGAGTTCCCGAGCCAGATCGTGAGCACGGGCTCGCCCGGTATGGACGCCATGCTGGGCGGGGGCCTCGTGCCCGGCACCAATACGCTGCTGGTGGGGCCGTCCGGTGCGGGCAAGACGACCACGGTCATGCGGTGTCTCAAGACAGCACTGGAGCGCGGAGAGCGCTGCGTCTATTACCTGTTCGATGAAACGCTCGGTACGCTGCTTACGCGTTCGAAAGCCTTGGGGATGGATCTGCGTCAGCACATCGACGACGGGTCACTGAGCCTGCGCCAGATCGATCCGGCCGAAATCTCGCCGGGCGAGTTCGCGAGCGACGTCCGCGAGGCGGTCGAAAACGAGGGCGTGAAGTTCGTCGGTATCGACAGCCTGAACGCGTATCTCCAGGCGATGCCCGGGGAGCGCTATTTGCTGCTGCAGATGCATGAGTTGCTCGGCTACCTGAACCAACGGGGCGTGGTCTCGCTTCTGGTGCTGGGGCAACACGGTGTGATCGGCGATATGCACAGTTCTGTCGATATGAGTTACCTCAGCGATGTGTTGGTGCTGTTCCGGTTTTTCGAGCACGACGGCGCGGTCAGGACGGCTGTTTCGGCGGTCAAGAGTCGCGTGGCTCACCATGAACGCACCATTCGCGAGTTCCGTGTCTCGGCAGCCGGTATTGAAGTGGGTGAAGCACTCAAACACTTCGAAGGCGTGATCTCGGGGCTGCGGGCTTATGACGGCAGCACGGCAATGCTCGACAACCAATTGGTCGATAACCACGAAATGAGCGAGTGATGTGTGGAACATCGAGTTCTGATTCTTGCCCCCTATGGCCGCGATGCCGAGGTGATCTCGGAAGTCCTGGAGAAGGACGGTTGCGCCTGCGAAGTCTGCACCAATGCGGCCACGCTTGTCGACGAATTGAAACGGGGCGCCGGCACGGCGCTGATTGCGGAAGAGGCGCTGCAAAGCGCGGACACACGCCCGCTATACGACTGGCTTAGCTGTCAACCGAACTGGTCGGATTTCCCGCTCGTACTGCTGCTCACCAAACGCGGCGCCCATATCAGTGAAGCGGCGCTCGACACGTTCAAACGGCTCGGCAACGTCGTGGGTCTCGAACGACCGCTCAATAGCGATACGCTTCAGCGTGCAACGGCCGCTGCGTTGCGCGGACGCCTGCGGCAATACGAGGCACGTCGACAGCAAACCGAACGTGTCGAAGAGCAGCGGCGGCTAAACGACTCGCTCGAGTCGCGCATCGTTGAACGGACGAAAGAGCTGGCGACCGCCAACGATCGTCTGATGAAGGAGATTCACGAACGGGCCAAGGTCCAGGCGGTACTTGCGCAGGCGCAGAAGATGGAGGCACTCGGTCAGTTGACTGGCGGGATCGCCCATGACTTCAATAATCTGCTCAACGTCATCATGGGCAATGCAGATTTGATCACGCGCCTGAGCGACGACGAGCGTATCCGGAACATGGCGCTGGCCGCGAAGCGCGCGACGGAGCGCGGCGCCAAGCTCACGGGCCAGTTGCTGACCTTTTCGAGGCGAAGCAATCTGGACCTCAAGGCCGTCGATGCAACGGCATTGCTGCGCGGCATGAGCGACATGCTTTCGCTGTCGCTTGGTGCGGGGGTGCGTTTCGGTATGGAGTTCGAAGCGGAAGATGCATGGGTCGAGGCAGACGCGAACCAGCTGGAACTAGCGGTCCTGAATCTCGCCATCAATGCCCGCGATGCGATGCCGGATGGCGGGGTGCTGACCTTCAAAGTCTCGCTGCACGGGAGCCCCGATCAGACGCTCGACGCCAAGTCCTATGTGGTGATCGGCGTCGCGGACAACGGTAGCGGGATCGCGCCGGAGTCGCTGCCGCGCGTGTTTGACCCGTTCTTCACGACCAAGCCGGTCGGCAAGGGCACGGGGTTGGGTCTCAGTCAGGTCTATGGGATCGCACGACAGGCGGGGGGCACGGCACGGATTCAAAGCGAAGTCGGCAAGGGCACCACGGTTGAGATCTGGTTGCCGCTGCGCGACAAGCCTGCGCCTTCGGTCGAAGGGGTGAGGCCGCAGGCTGAACGCCAAGGGGCACAGGAACGGATCCTCGTTATCGAAGACGACCCGGACGTACGGACCTTCCTGGTCCATTGTTTGACGATGCTCGGTTACGTCGCGATCGAGGCATCGCACGGGCGGGCCGGACTCGATCGCCTTGCCGCCGAATCCGCGGATGTGATGATGGTCGACTTTGCCATGCCGGGTATGAACGGCATCGAGGTGATCACGGAGGCAAGGCGTACCCATCCCCACCTGCCCGTGATTCTGGCAACCGGTTATGCGGACATCGATATCGCCGACGTTCCTGTCGATGATTACGCGGTGCTGCGCAAACCTTTTCAGATTTCGGAACTCAACGCCGCGGTCAAGGCCGCGCTATTGCGCACGCGCGCATAGCGGCAAGGGCCTTGCCCGGTGTCCCTGCGAATGCAGAAACCCAGGCAAAGGCCATTGCCCACACCACACCTTGGCAACGCTCAACCCGTGGTCTTCAACAACACCGGATCATTGCGATACAGCGCAGGGAACCGTTGCTTCAACTGTTCCACTTTCGGCATATCGTTGACCGCGATATACGGGTAGTCGGGGTGCAAGGTCAGGAAGTTCTGGTGATAGTTCTCGGCCGGATAAAAGCCCTTGAAGTTTTCGACCTTGGTGACGACCGGTTCGGGAAACGTATGGGCCGCACCGAGCTGTGCGATGTAGGCCTGAGCCACGCCGCGCTGCATGTCGCTGGTCGGGAAAATCGCCGACCGATACTGCGTGCCGCGATCTGGACCCTGGCGGTTCAGTTCCGTCGGATTGTGCACGACCGAAAAGAACACCTGAAGCAGCCGACCGTAAGTCACCTGGGTCGGATCGTAAGTGATCTGGACCGATTCAGCATGCCCGGTATCGCCGCCGCTCACCGTATCGTACTGTGCTGTCTGCGCCGCGCCGCCTGTGTAGCCCGAGACAACTTGCGTCACCCCGCGCACGTGCTGGAACACGCCCTGCACGCCCCAGAAGCAGCCGCCTGCAAAGACCGCGGTTTCGGCATGCTGAGTGGCCACCACGGTTTCGTCCTGCTTGGGCGCGGGGACCGTGGTCGCATCTTCCGCGGAAAGCGCGAGGTGCTGGCCTGCGAACATGCCTGCCACGAGTACGCATACGCCGGCGAGTTTGAGCATCGACGGGCGTGCCCATACGTTTCGATTCGTTCTGTTCGTCGTCATGATGAGCGACTCCTTCAAAGTGAACACAATCCTCGCCCGGGTTATCGCCCGGGCCGGACGATCTGCTTGGTTTAGCCGAACGTGAAAGCAAAGGCCTGCACACCCGGATCCAAGAATTCAATCGTAAAGGTATGGTCGGCAACTGGGCCCGTTTGCCGAACCAACTGATACAGACGCTGTCCATTGACCACGCCCGTGCCATCTTCTCCGATATCCGTGCCGTGCGCTGCGCCCGGTGCTGCGCCGTCGATACTTACACGGAACCGAACCGGCTTGCCATCCTTGCCGGGGCCCAGCACCAGGTGCAAGTCCCGTGCATGAAACCGGTAGACGATGCTGCTGTGAGCGGCGGTTGAAGTCGCATGCTCGCCGCTGATCTGCCAGTCTCCTGCGAGCCCCCATTGATTCAGCGTGGGGTGGGCTGGCGGAGTGTAGTCCGACGATTTGTCAGGAATCTGGCCACCCGGCGACGCAAAATTTTCGGCACGGTCGGATCCGACATACGTTTCGGGTGAGCGCACATCGGCGTCGTCAGCCGCCATCTGCACGCCTTGAGCATGCGCGTCGATCAGGCTTGACGTGACGGTTTTATCGCCGGCTTCCGCAAGCAGTTGCTGGATGACTTGCTCGGAATGGGCATAGTCGCCTTCGCCAAAGTGATGGTAGCGAATTTGCCCCTTCGCATCGATGAAGTAGTGCGCGGGCCAGTATTCGTTATGCAGGCTGCGCCAGATCGCATAGTTGTTGTCGATCGCGACGGGATAGTCGATGCCGAGGTCGTGAATCGCGTGTTTGACGTTGTCGATATTTCGCTCGAATGCAAATTCCGGCGCGTGGACACCGATCACAACGAGCCCTTGATCGCGATACTTCTTCGACCAGGCTTCGACGTAAGGCAGGCTACGCAGGCAGTTGATGCATGAATAGGTCCAGAAGTCGATCAGCACCACTTTGCCGCGCAGACCTTCGGGCGTTAGAGGGGGCGAGTTGAGCCACTGGACTGCGCCGGTAAGGGAGGGAAGCGGGCCTTCGCTCGGCAGCGCTTCGGCAGCCGCGGCGGCGGGGGTATGAGCCGCGCCGGGAGCCGCCATCATCGCCCCGGACGAGGCCATCATGGCCCCCGACGAAGCCACCATCGCTCCGGACGTAGCCATCATCGCCGGCTGCTGCGCGTTGTCCGCAGACCCACCGGCTGCACCGCTGGCACTCATCATCGCGTTCTGCGATGCCATCATGCTGCCGTTCACGTCTACGTTCCCCGCCTCCGGGAGTGGCGAGAAGCGGTCGACCAGCGACTGCTCGATGCCACCTGTCGCCACCGTCGAGACACGTGCAAGCACGCCCGTATCGAGACCGAGTCCGATCGCAACGACACCGCAGAGCATTGCGGCGCCGAGCACGCGCCGGATCCATTCCCCTGCCCCGAGGGAGCGCTTCATCGCGGCGAACACCTTCCCGCCGATCAGCAGGGCGACCGCAAGCGAGGTCGCCGCGCCTGCCGCATAGGCGAGCAGGAGCAAGGTCGTGCCGACGCTCGCGCCGCGCAGGGCTGCACCGGTCAGCACGAGGCCAAGGATCGGCCCCGCGCAGGGCGCCCAAAGCAGGCCAGTCGCAATACCGAGCAGAAACGACGATCCCGCGCTGACCTGACCGTCGGCGCGGGCGCTATCCGATTGAGCCATCTGCGAGAGACGATCGCCCGCGCGGACCAGCGGTTGCATCATCCGGTCTGCGAACTTCGGCAGCAGCAGCGTCAGCCCGAAAAAGGTCAGCAGAGCCATCGCGAGCCAGCGCCCGTACTGGTTGGCCTGGATCACCCAGCCGCCCCCGACGGCCGCAAGCGTTGCGACCGCCGCGAAAGTCACGGCCATGCCGAGCAGCAAGGGCAGCCCGCTTCGCCGGAACGGCTGATCTGCCCGTGAAAAGACAAAGGGCAGCACAGGCAAAATGCACGGACTCAGGATCGTGAGGACGCCGCCGAGATAGGAAAGGATCAGGATAAGCATGGTCTGGCTTCGAGTATGTTGTTGTTATGCCGGCCGGGGTGTGAAGTTCATGGCGAGTCCGTTCATGCAATACCGCAGACCGGTCGGCTTCGGACCATCGTCGAACACATGGCCCAGATGGCCGCCGCACCGCACGCAGTGGACTTCGCTGCGCAACACACCGAAAGAGTGATCGTCGTGGGTCGAGACGGCGTGGTCGAGCGGCCGCCAAAAGCTCGGCCAGCCGGTATGGCTGTCGAATTTCGTAGTCGAGGAGAACAGGTCGAGCTTGCAGCCGGCGCAGCCGAACACGCCCGGGCGGTGTTCGTCGTTCAGAGGGCTGCTGTACGGACGCTCGGTGCCTTCATGGCGCAGGACTTCGTACTGATTGGCGTCGAGCAGCTGGCGCCATTCGGCGTCGGTGTGAACGACCTGAAAAGTCTCGCTGGCCGTATCCGCACCGGTGGAGGTCGGCGCTGCGCGCAGCGAACTCCAGCGGACCAGCCCGATCGTCGCGGCGACTGCGGCGGCGCCGCCTGAGAGTAAAAACCCACGTCGTGATTGCATGATGCGCTCCTGAATGCCTGCATGGCTCTCGTGAATGTCCAGAGTGTCTCGCGCGCGCGGTATCCAAGTCCTCACGTAGAATTAACTAATTTGTGATACTTCGGTACCGTGAATTTCCGGAGAATAGACCCCTCGCCGTTCAATCCTTACGCCGTTCCGCCCGAACGGGATGCAAAAGACCCTCGATGGACCAGCCCAAACGCATTCTGATCGTCGAAGACGATATCCATATT
>JAMFSK010000179.1 GCA_026225235.1 Burkholderiales bacterium | reverse complement strand
AGAAATCTAAAGCCGATGTAGTGGACGTCGGTGTCGTCTGAGCTTGCGTTGACGGCGCCATTCTTGTAAGCCAAGCCAGGCCCAATCGTCGCCCCAATCGGAAGGTCTTCCGCAGGAATGCTCGGAATAACTCCGACGGTGACAATACCGCCGGTGTATTGCGGCGTGTACAAGTCGAATCTCACAGGCTGTCCGCCCCCAGTGCCGGAAAAGAAGGGATTGATGTCCCAGCCAGGCACCGACGTGTCTGACTCACTCGCAGCGCCAGTCAGCAGGTTCAAGTAGACGCCGTTCAAATTGAAAGGGACGACGGACAGGGGGTTGCCGCTGAAGTCATCCGTAACGACGGTCGCACTAGCGATCTGCGGTGACAGCGCTACGCCGGCAACCGCGGCACACAAGAGCGCGACTCGCGCGAGGCTTTTTCGAACTGGCTTGCTATCGATCATTAAAGAGACTCCAAAGGATGAGTTTTGATGAGAGGACCAGACGCTAGCCTTTCAGCCACCTGCAAATCATTCCTGTTCCCAGCCAAGGCGGCGATGCGTTGACAGGGGGGACATGTCCGTTGACGAACGTGTGGCTGAACTGGATGGACGCGAAGTCGCGCCGCCTCGCGTCGATGTCAGTCTAGGTACGATCCTTCACGGAACGAACCGATATTTCGAGTGAGCTTTTGACTCCTCTTTCGGGTAGCCGGAAGCAGCCGATCAGCAATGTCTTCCCGTGTGCAGCCGCAATCTCTCGGAGATTTAATGTCTGACTTCGAAGGTCTCCCGCATTACGACCTGCGACGCTCGCTCACTTCTCAAACTTTTCCTGTTTAGGCTCAACTCCCGTTGACCACGCCAGCACGATCGACTCAATGAAGTCACCGGCGTCCAATTAACCAGAATTAACCTCGTTGCGCAACGCACGCTATTGCACTACCGCGGTGCCTGGGATGCTAACAAGCGTTCTTTTCACTTCGTCTCGCCCCAACATGGCAATATTTATTCATCACTATCGTGCGAATTGCTTGTTTAAGCACTAGTTACCCGAAAGGGTAAGACGACATCGCCTCGGAATAGCAGTTTGTGACTCGGTACGCGCTGCCTAGACTGCGCCGATCCGTCCTACCGGTCGGACATCCGCAATCCAGTCATCAAACTAGAGATAGGAGAGAGCGCCATGCAAGAGATTGAGTCCTCGCGAAAGTCTCGCGTCCACAAGGTATCGCAGCTGACCGCGCAATTGGCTGCCGTGACGCTGTTCTTTGCCGCGTTCTCCGCGCATGCCACCGCATTGGCACCGCTACGCGACCTGGGCGTCGTCGCGCCATCGACGACGATTTCGGCAGTCGTCTGGCTCAAGGGCAGCAATGACGCCGCCTTCGATGCGGCCGTCGATGCACTGCATGACAGCGCATCCACCTCCTACCACCAGTGGATGCAGGACGCCGACATCGCCGCCTACAAACCTTCGGCGCAGGATCTTGCAACAGCGCGGGCTTCGCTTGAGGCGCAAGGACTCACCATCGTCAAGGTGCTCGAAGGCAGCGCATTCCTTCGTGTTTCAGGCACCGCGGCGCAGTTGCAAGCCGCGTTCGGAACGTCGATCCACGCAGTGCAGGCCGCGACGGGCCGCACGATGTTCAAGGCAGTGACTGTGCCGACTTATAAGGGCGTCCACGCTGAACTGATTGGGGGCATCTCTGGGCTAAGCGGAACAACGACCAAGCCGTTTATCGCTCACGCGCTCGATCTGGCGACCGGAGTACCTCTGCCGGGCATCCAACCGCCGGCTGGCACCGATCCGTTGGCGGGCTTCACGGCGAATTGCTTTGGAAAGAAATACACCGAGCAAATGACGGGCTTCAGCAATGATCCCGATGCCCCCGGTCACTCCGTCTCCCAGGCCACGGGTCCGACCTATCTGGACCCGACGACGACGATCAATCGGCCCGCCTGTGCATACAACGCACAACAGCTCGTGGCGCACTACGGCGTCGACGAGGCGCACGCGCTGGGCTTGAGAGGTCGAGGCCAGACCATCGTCATCGTCGACGCGTACGGATCGCCAACGGCGCTGGCGGACTTAAATCTCTTCTCACAGGTCATGGGACTGCCGACAATGACGGCCGAGAACTTCGAGGTGGTCTACTCCGATGGCCAGCCGGGTGAAGATGCCACCGGGGATTGGGCGCCCGAAACCAGCCTGGATATCGAGTGGGCGCACGCCTTTGCTCCTGAGGCAAAGATCGTGCTTGTCGTCGCGCCTAGCAATGACAACGCCGACCTCGCCTACGCGGTCGAGTATGCAGCCGAGCATCACCTCGGCAATGTGATCTCAAACAGTTGGGGACTAGCAGAGGTCGATTCGGACAAGTCGAGCGCAAAGTTGTTCAACCACGTCTTCAAGCACGCCGCGGCACGTGGCGTGGCCATCAACGTCGCCACGGGCGACAACTCCGACAACCTCGTCGGCACGCCGCTGGGAGCGACGGCTGTTCCTGCTGATTCGCCATACGCCACGGCCGTTGGCGGCACAAGCCTCAACGTCCCGAGCGACAATGGTCCGGTGGAGTCGGCCTGGGGCTTCAAGTACACGACTCTTGGCAATGTCATCGTCACGCTGGCTGTGCCCAAGACTGCACCTGTCACTACTGGGGGCGGTGGCGGCGAGAGCGTCTACTTCAAGAAGCCGAGCTGGCAGCGCAAGCTTCCAGGCATGGGTCGCCAAACACCAGATATCTCGGCTGTCGCCGATCCGCAGACTGGTGCCATTTTTGTCCTGACCGATCCAAACACCGGTGGACAGTTTTGGAACGTCATCGGTGGCACCAGCTTGGCCACGCCGATCTTTTCTGCGATTTGGGCGCTTGCCGACGAGGCCGCCGGCGAATCGCTCGGTCAGGCCGCGCCCGTGCTCGCCGAGCTGCCGCCGTTTGCTGTCCGTGACGTCCTGCCCATCAAGGCGACAAAGTACACGACGAGCGCCTCGATCATGTACCGCGGCGTTCTGAGCAACTACAGCCCTTCGGATTTGTTGGGCCTCGACCCAACGAAGAAGACGGGATTCATGAGTGCGCTTGTCTACACCGGGAGGCAGCCGTTCTACGGCTGGTTCGACGTTGGCTTTGGCCTCGATGCGTCGCTCGCAGCAACGGTCGGTTGGGACAACGCTACCGGCTACGGCGTGCCAAACGGGCTCCTGTTCATTGAGTCTGCGCAGATTTTTAAGCGGCACCACTAAAGAAATGCCGATACGCGGCAGCGTATCGGCTGATTAACCGGCAGGTACGCCTGCGCGAGAGGCCGCTGGAGAGGTTCGCCAATGTTCACCCTGCGGTGGCACCGGCGCTAATGCCTGCGGCATCGTACGTACCGCCAGCCGAATCGGCTGGATCACATGTCGAATCGCCGCTTGACGGCGCAATCGGTGCACATTTCCCTAGCACCAGTCCAATTATCAAAAGAGAGAGAAGAGAGAGCCATGAAAGAGATTGAGTCCTCGCGAAAATCTCGCGTCCACAAGGTGTCGCGGCTGACCGCGCAATTGGTAGCCGTGACGCTGTCCTTCGCCGCGTTGTCTACGCACGCCACCGCAGTGGCACCGCCACTCGACCTGGGCGTCGTCGCACCGTCGACGACAGTCTCGGTGGTTGTCTGGCTGAAAGGCAGCAACAGCGCTTCTCTCGACCAGGCCGTGGCCGCATTGAATGATCCGGCCTCCACGTCCTACCACCAATGGATGCAGGATGCCGACATTGCCGCTTACAAGCCATCTGCGCAGGATCTTGCAACCGCGATTGCCTCGCTCACCGCACAGGGCCTGAGCATCGACAAGGTCTTGGACGGCGGTGGATACGTTCGCGTGTCTGGAACCAGCGCAAATCTTCAAGCGGCCTTTGGCACGACGATCCACGTGTTGCAGACATCGACCGGTCGAACGCTTTACAAATCCACGAGCGCGCCGGCCTACAAGGGTGCACATGCGGAACTGATAGGCGGTGTTTCGGGACTGGGCGGCACAGTGGCGAAGCCGTTCGTGGCCCGCCAAATGGATTTGGCGACGGGCCTGCCGATGCCTGGCGTCGTGCCGCAGGCCGGCACCGACCCCCTTGCTGCGTTCACGACAAACTGCTTCGGCCCGGACCAAACGGAACAAGTAAAGGGCTTTGGTAGGAATGCTAACGGTGGCGGCATCGTTGTCTCCACCATTAATGGTCCAACGTATCTGGACCCGACGACGCTCATCAGGCCCTCGTGCGCGTACACCGCTCAACAACTCGTCGCTCACTACGGCGTCAACGAGGCACACGCGGTAGGCTTGAAAGGTCGTGGACAAACCATCGTCATTGTCGATGCCTACGGCTCGCCGACCGCATTGGCTGACTTGAATACTTTCTCGAGCGCCATGGGCCTTCCGGCGATGACGTCGAAGACCTTTGAAGTCGTCTATCCAGACGGCACCCCAACGGACACGGATCCGGACTGGGCAACCGAAACCACGCTCGACATCGAATGGGCTCACGCCTTCGCTCCTGAAGCGAAGATCGTCCTGGTGGTGGCGCCGAGCTTCGAAGAGGCCGACCTCGCGCACGCGGTCGATTACGCGGCTGATCATCGTCTCGGAAACGTGATATCCGCCAGCTGGGGGGAGCCTGAAGCCAAGACCGACAAGTCGGCGGCCGAGATATTCAATCACGCGTTCACGCATGCCGCAGCACGCGGGGTCGCCGTCAACGTCGCTACCGGCGACAACGCCGACAACGGCGTGGGTACTCCGGTGGGCGCCCCTGCTGTCCCGGCAGACTCGCTGTATGCCACGGCAGTCGGTGGGACAAGCATCAACATCCCGAGCGACAACGGCCCAGTCGAGTCCGCTTGGGGTCTTTCAAAAACCGTTTTTGGAACCAACATCGATGCGAGTCCCGTGCCGCAGGTTTACCGTACGGTGCAGGGTGGAGGGGGCGGAGAAAGTGTCTATTTCAAGAAGCCGTCTTGGCAGCACAAGCTTCCGGGTGCCGGTCGCCAGACGCCTGACATCTCTGCAATCGCCGATCCCCAGACGGGTGCAATCGTCGTACAGTCCGCTGCGGACGGAACCCCCGTCTGGCACGTCATCGGCGGCACTAGCCTTGCTACGCCCATCTTCTCTGCCATTTGGGCACTGGCAGACGAGGCGGCGGGCGAATCGCTGGGGCAAGCTGCACCGGTGATCGCTTCGCTACCACCATTCGCGATACGTGATGTGCTCCCGATCAAGGCAACCAAGCACGCCGTGGTTGACTCAACGTTGTATCACGGTGTCTTGACCCAATACACGGCGCCGCAGTTGCTCGATTTGAGCCTGACACAGAAAACGGGGTTTGCGAGTTTTATGGTCTTGGTTGGAACCGAATCTTTCCCCGGTTGGAACGATATTGGCTTTGGCCTCGATGCTTCCCTCGCAGCCACGGTCGGTTGGGACAACGCTACCGGCTACGGCGTTCCTAACGGACTGCTGTTCATTGAGTCTGCGCAGATTTTCGCGCGGCACCATTAAAGAGAACGCCGATACGCGGGAGCGTATCGGCTGATCGAGGCGCACGTACGCTTGCGTTCATGACCACTCGAAGGTTTGCCGGTGTTCACCCTGCGGGTGAGCAACGGCGCCAACTCCAAAAGTAGCGTACGTGCCGCCAAGACATGGGCTGGGCCGCAATTTCGAGCCGCCGCGTTCCAGCGGAATGCACGTATCCAATAGCAATCCGTAGATCTTCCGAATGTTAGTTACTCAGCAGCACCTCAACGCACTGACACTGGTCTGGCTGGGAACAGGCTCGCGGAGATTGACTCTTCCCAAGGACACGCAGCTGTGGCACTGCGGTCACATCCGGAACCGCGCAGCCATCGACGACGGAAAAATGCTCTGGACGACGTGTAGTCCCGTGAAGGGCAGTCTCTACAGACCCACGGCCCTGAACGGAGCGCCCCATGTGAATATGCCTGCAATGAAGCTGGATCTGGTGACTCTCAATGATCTGAGCGCTGCCGACTTTGACAAGGCATCGCTAGTAGCCTTCACCTACAACCTTTGCGAAGCGCAGCATGACGGGATGAAGGACGCACTTCGTGCCTGGTGCATTGCCAAGGAATTCGACTCGGTCGTCAGCATCAACGGCGACGCTGACGAAGTCGCCATCGTAAAACCGAAGTCCAACGTCGATGTTGTAAGTGCTTTGCGGCTGTAGTGGTCACGAATCGAGCGCCATCGATCTTCCCCCCATCCGACTTGATGGCTTCATTTGGTCGTTTGCCATTAAATCTCTTCGAGACCAACGCGCTTTCCTCGCCAAGAGCTCCGACGACTCATGAGGCGAGCCTGGTCACGGTTAGCCGGCGGGACGTTGCGATCACGCTCGGTGGCCGTTGACCTCTCGCGATTCAGAGTAAGACCGGCATACCTCTTTCGGGTAATCGAAGGCAGTCGACAGTCCGTCGACCGTTCTGCGCGTCACAATTGCATGACGCATACCGAATGCGCCGCGCCGCGGCTGTCTCGCTAGTCTGTTTTGCCTTTGCCGATGCCTGTCACCCTCGCGACTTCTAACGCCCGTCGGCTACTCCTTTGGCTCTTTTTTTCCGCCTGCGCAGTCGCGGCAGCACCAGCGGATGCGCTGGATCGTTCGCTGACGCTGGAACAGCTGCACCACACTGCGTGGTCGACGCGAGACGGCGCGCCGGCGGAAGTTGAATCGCTAGCCCAAACCGATGACGGAACCCTGTGGCTAGGCAGCCCCACAGGCCTGTTTTGCTTTGACGGTCTGCAGTTCCAGCGCTTTCGTCCGCCGGAAGGTGAGAGCGGGCCAACGGGCAGTGTGTCAACGCTGTTTGCCCAACCGGGTAACGGTCTATGGATTGGGTATCGATTCGGCGGGGTCGGCTGGTGGAACAACGGGAAGTTGCGCCACTTCGGACGTGGAGATGGACTTCCATCCGGTACGGTGACCGCCGTCTCTGTGGACGCTCAAGGCCGCGTGTGGGTCGGCACAACGACCGGTATCGCGCGGTTCGATGGCCATGCCTGGACCAAGCCTCAAGAGGCAATTGGCTACCCCGCGGGTGCCACCTATGCGCTGCATACTGATCGTGCCGGCACTGTGTGGGCCGCAGCCGATAGCGGCACCTGGCGACTGGCACGCGGCGCCGAGCACTTCACGCGATCTACACGGTCGATCAGTTATGCGTGGCTCGCCGAGCGCCAGGACGGGCACGTCTGGGAGTCCAACGGCACGCAAGGCATTTGGCCCTTGCCCGAAACCGATGGGCCGCCGCCGTTGCGCGCAGCCGTCCCCGGCCCTGGGCACGTTGGGGCGCTGCTGTTCGACCGCGACGGAGCGTTGTGGGTCGGGAGCTTGGGCGGCGTTGCACGGCTCGTTGACCCGGACAACCTGCCCGAGCTCGGTACTGGCGGCGATCCGCAGGTGCTGCAGTCGCAGCGCTTCACGCGTGCGGACGGTCTGAGCGGTGGGGACGTACTGGCCATCCTCGAGGATCGCGAGGGTGACATCTGGATTAGTACGAGTGGAGGCATCGACCGGTTCCGTGCTAACAAACTCACGCGAGCATCGCTTCCCGCCGACTTGGCGGCACCGTCGCTCGCCGCTGCTCCCGGCGAAGGAGTGTGGGTCGGCAGCACCGAAGGTGAGCCAATGCGACTGGGCCACGACGAACGTCGGCTGCCAGGTGTAGGCCCGCGCATCACCAGCGTGCTGCGAGACACCCGCGGTATGGTCTGGATGGCCGGCGCCCGCGGCGTTTGGCGCATCGCTGGCAGTGCCGCCGAGCGAGTCACGTTACCAAGCGACCTGTCGGGCACACCGGTGCAGGCGATGGTCGACCTCGGCGATGGTCGCGTGCGCATGGCAATACTGCACCACGGGCAATGGGAGCAAGACGTTGCGCCGTCAGTTGGCTGGCATCCCATCGCTGAACCGCCTGGTGGTCCCGACGCCAACCCGCTTGCCATGACGCGCGACCCCAGAGGTCGACTCTGGCTCGGCTACGCGTTCGATCGATTGGTGATGCTGGACGAGAGCGGAGCCCAAAGCTCCTGGGGACCGCCGCAGGGTCTGCATGTGGGCAGCTTGCTGAGTCTATGTCCGCAAGGGAGCCGGATGTGGCTTGGTGGTGAGCTTGGTGTCGCTCTGGTGCAGGATGGGCGAGTCCATCCAATCCACATTGATGACAACGAACCGCTCGCCGGCGTCTCGGGCATCGTCATCGACGTGCTGGGCGACGTCTGGCTGAACACAGCACTTGGCATTTTCCGACTACCGGTCGACGAGGTAGCTCACGCCCTCCAAGATCCGTCGCACCTTGTTGCGGCCGAGCGGCTGGACTACCACGATGGTCTTGATGGCGCGCCGGCGCAACTTCGACCCGTGCCTACCGCTGTGGCCGCAGATGACGGCGTGCTCTGGTTCTCGACGAATAACAGTGTTGTCTGGGTGGACCCCCGCCATATCCGCCGCAACCTGGTGCCGCCGCCCGCGCGAATCGTTGCGCTGGAGGTCGGCGGTCAATCCTGGCCGCTTGCATCCCCGACACTGCCGGCCGGAACCCGAACCCTAGACCTGCGCTACACCGCGGCCGCACTCGCGCAACCAGAACGAGTGAAGTTCCGCGTTCGCCTCGACGGCGTTGACGCGACTTGGCAGGATGTCGACACCCGTCGGAGCGTGCACTACTCGAACCTGTCGCCTGGGCACTACACATTCCACGTGCTCGCGCGCAACGAAGACGGTATCTGGAGCGCGCAGCCGGCAGCGCTCGAGTTTTTCGTACCATCAGCGTTCCACCAAACGTGGTGGTTCCGCTTGATGTGGCTGCCGATCGCAGGACTGGTCGTGTGGGCATTGCTGCGATGGCGGCTGCGCCAGCTTGCAGCTCGATACGCTGACCGCCATGCGGCGATGCTAATAGAGCGAGAGCGCATCGCACGCGAACTCCATGACACCCTGCTACAAAGCGTGCAGGGGCTGATCCTGCGCTTCCAGTCAGGTGTCGACCGCATGCCAATAGACGATCCGACGCGTATCGCGCTGGAGCGCTCGCTCGACCGTGCAGAAGAGGTGCTGACGGAAGGCCGCGACCGTGTCAGCGAACTGCGTGCACCGTCAAGCGGAGGCGCGACACTCGGGGAGACTCTCGCGAGCTTCGGGGAAGAATTGGCGGCCGAACATGGCCACGAGTTCTCCGCTGTACTTCGAGGCGAAGGTGCGTCGCTGCCGGCCCGCGTACGCCACGAGGTCGAGCACATTGGGCGCGAGGCATTGCTTAACGCCGCGCGGCACGCACACGCCGCAACCATACAGTTGATCATTCAACAGACTCCCAAGCGACTCACAGTCGAGGTGCGGGATGATGGTTGCGGCATGCCGGCACGGCGCGAATACGCTGCCGGTCGCGCCGGTCACTGGGGCCTAGCGGGGATGCGCGAACGTGCGCGCTCAATCGGGGCTCGCTTCACACTGACCAGCGCGGAAGGTGATGGCACGCAGATCCGTTTGGAGCTTCGCATGCGGGGACGCGTCCACCGAGGAAAGCTCGCGCTTCTGTCCTGGAAACGAACATGATGATTACAGCTACCCCACCTACCATTCGACTCATTGCTGTGGACGACCACCCGCTCCTACGCGACGGGATAGCCAGCGTGATCGAAGGCCAAACTGACATGGAGCTGGTCGCCGAGGCTGCCAACGGCATCGAGGCGGTCAACCTTTGCCTATCCCTACGCCCAGACATCACGTTGATGGACATTCAAATGCCACTGATGAATGGCATCGACGCGACGCGCGCCATCCTAGAGGCCTGGCCGGAGGCGCGCGTTGTTGTTCTCACGACCTACAAGGGAGACGTGCAGGCACGACGCGCACTCGAGGCCGGTGCAGCTGGGTACTTGCTCAAGAGCATGCTCCGTCGCGACCTAGTCGATACGATTCGCGGAGTTCACTCTGGCAAGCGGTCGGTGCCGGTGGAGATCGCGCTCGACCTGGCCGATCGCATCAACGACAACGACCTGTCATCGAGAGAAGTCGAGGTTTTGCGTTTGGTTGCTCTCGGAAGCTCCAACAAGCGCGTGGGGTTGACGCTCAACGTGACCGAGGACACGGTCAAGGCCCACATGAAAGCCATTCTCCACAAGCTGCACGCGAGCGACCGTACACACGCTGTAACGCTGGCCTTGCGACGC
The DNA here is from genome assembly GCA_026225235.1 of Burkholderiales bacterium. Classification (GTDB taxonomy): domain Bacteria; phylum Pseudomonadota; class Gammaproteobacteria; order Burkholderiales; family Burkholderiaceae; genus Pararobbsia. The sequence continues at coordinate 7,957 of JAMFSK010000179.1, read as the reverse complement.
GGCATCATAGATCTACATGGCTGAGGGGCAACGCCTGCCCAGGCGAGACGGCCAAGACGAGACATTTTCTTGACTTCGCCCCCCTGCGCGCACTATGGTCACTTCCTGCCGTCGGCTTGTCTGGCTGCGCAGCCTGCCCTATGCCTGATCAGTCCTCCTCCCCCATCCGCATCCTTGCCGCCGACGACCATCCGCTGATCCTCGCCGGTATCGGCGCCGTCATCGCCGAGCAACCCGACATGACCTTGGTCGCGGAGGCCAACGATGGGATCGAAGCCGTCACGCTTTTCAAGAAGCTCCGTCCTGACGTCGTGCTGATCGACCTCCAGATGCCGAGGATGAACGGCCTGGCGGCGATCGCGGACATTCGCATCCGCGCGCCGGAGACCCGCATCCTCGTGCTCACCACCTTTCGTGGGGACATGCAGGCACTGCGCGCCATCAAGGCCGGCGCGACGGGCTACCTCCTGAAGACCATGATCCGCAAGGAACTGGTGACTGCCATACGCGAAATACACGCCGGGAGGCGCTACATCGCGGCCGAGGTGGCGCTCGAGCTCTCCGTGAGGACTATCGACGAGGCGCTGTCGCCACGCGAGGTGGAGGTCATCGGCGAAGTGGCAGCCGGTCGCGACAACAAGCAGGTCGCACAACGTCTCGGTGTGACGGAAGAGACGGTCAAAACACACATGAAGAGCATTCTTGCCAAACTGAATGCCGACGACCGCCTTCATGCCGTGGTCATCGCCATGCGCCGCGGCATCATAGACGCGGCGCTCTGAGCGCAAGCCCGGCCTCAGGGAGAATCGCTGGCGACCTTGCTGCTGACGGCCACGCGGCCGTCGGCGTTGCCTTCTCCGACACGGTCACCTCATAGCGGACTCAAAGCCTGTCGAGCGCGCCACGTTCCACGCCGATGAACACGGCATGCATCCGATCAGCGGCGCCCAACTTGCGAAGGACGTGCTTAACGTGATTCTTCACAGCGCCCTCCGAGATCGAAAGACGCTCCCCGATTTCGCGGTTCGCCATTCCATCTGCCACCAAACGCAAGACCTGAATCTCACGTAGGCTCAAGTCCTCGTCGTTCGATCGCGCCTCAATATCACGCTTGACCTTCGCATCGACGATGCATCGGCCTTTCATCACCGCACGGATCGCGTCGGCCAGTTCCGTTCGCATGCGCTCCTTGAGCAGATATGCGCGCGCGCCGGCTGCGAGGGCGCGACGGGCGCCAAGGTCACCTGACAGCGCCGTGAGGACGATGACCCGCACGCGCCGGTCCGCCTCGACGAGGGCGACGATGGCATCACAGCCCGATGTGTCCGGAAGCTGAAGGTCCATAAGGACGACGTTCGGCCGCAAGGAGCGAAAGCACGAGAGTGCCTGTGCGGCGTCTCCGGCCTCGCCGACCACCAAGATGTCCTTCTCGTCAGCGAGGACGGATGCAACGCCGTATCGAATGAGCGGATGTTCGTCGACGGCAAGAACACGGATCACCGATGGAGACTTGCGCATCCCGCAGACCTCCTGGAATCGGTGTCTGACTCGAAGTTCAAAAGACAGTTCGTGGCTAACCGATCACAGGCTGATTAGGACAGTCTCGGATCTGACGTGCCCCGCCTCTACACCACACTGCATGCCTCCTAACGCGGGGTCAGCTCGGGCTGCGGAGGCGGGCATCCCTCCCCATTCGGGGTTTCGGCCAGCGATCTTGTCGGCACCGGCGCCGCGTTGCAAGAGGTAGACCCATCCGTCTGCGAGGTCGTTCAGTTCCCTCTGGTGTCAATAGCGAACGACCAATCATGACTGGCGACCCTCTCGGTCAACTCTAGAGCCGCAATGCCGCCGTCGAGGTGAAACGTGGTGAATTACGTTAGCGAGGTTTGTACCCGTCCTAACCATTCTTCGAGGCGGAGAACCTCGGATGCGACACGAGCATCAAGACCCCTCGCGCCAGGGAGTACCGTATCCCTCTTGAGAGGGAGTGGTGACTCCCTGGCAGGAGGCTGGCACGCGCAGTGCACTTCCCTAAGATCAGGGCATGACAAGTCAAGTTACCTCAACAGCGAGAGTCGTCCCCCTCGAGGGACATGTGCTGTTGCGCTTCGACGCGTTTCAACTGCTGCCCCGACGACGCGTTCTGCTTCGGAACGACGATTTTGTCCAGATCGGAGGACGTGCATTTGATCTTCTCCTCGCACTCGTGTCGTGCGCGGGCGAGATCGTTTCGCATGAAGAGTTGATGCAAATCGTGTGGCCGGAGTTCAGCGTGTCCAGCTGCAATCTAAAGACTCAAGTCACGACGCTGCAAAAGGCCCTCGGCTTGACACCCGGAGGCAGCCGCTACATCAAGAGCGTTGCCCTGCGTGGCTATGTATTCGTCGCTGACGTTTACAGCCTGCCCTCAGACCGAGCGCAAACCTCCGCTCTTGGATGGCGAGGCGGACAGTCCGCTGGTTCAATGCTGACCTCGGCGTCAACCGCACCGCCTTGCACACTGTCACCATAGCAATGCCGGCTGTGCTCGGTTTGCTCAAAGCAGCCGGGAGCACTTCCGGCGAGTCATACAACGGCACCAGCCGATGCTAGCCGCGCTTCGGCCTGCCCGCCGAGGCAAAGCGGACGCGTCCCATCCCGATTGAGATGGCACGAGACAGAATTCGCACGCTGCCTCGCAGACGACGCCAAAGAACAGACTCTTCAGTGGCCTCGTAGGCGTGGGACGCGGGTACGTCCAGCACGACCTCCGTCCCGCCGCCGGGAGCGCGTGACAAGTTAAAGGCGGCGCCCAGTTGCGCGGCTCGCTCACGCATGCCAAGCAATCCGAAGTGCTCTGGCCGGGAGCCCGCCGCCAACACGGCCGGATCGATGCCGATACCGTTGTCGCTCACCCGCAACACCAATCGACGAGGCGTGAATTGCAGCCGAAGTTCGATGTCGGTGCCCTTGCCATGCGTCACGGCGTTCAGCAACGCCTCGCGGCCCACGAGATAGATGCCGTCACGGGCGACGGGACGCAGGAGCCGCGGCGATCCCTCCTCGACGACCTTGAGTCGGATGGTATCTGCCAGTTCGCAGGCGATTTGCTCGAAGGCTTCGCGCAGGCCAGTGCCGGTCGCACCGGTTCCACGCAGGTCGCGCACCCGGTCGCGCGCTTCGCCGAGCAGTTGGTCCGCGTAGTCCAAGCGCCCTTCAATCGATTGCCGGACCTCATCCTGCGGCGGCAGCTTCGTTGCCAAGCCCTGGAATCCCAAGATCACGCCTTGCATGCTCTGCAGCAGCGTGTCGTGCAACTCGCGGGCGATGCGTTCGCGCTCCGCTGAGATCTCATCCAGGCGGGCGCGTTCGCGCGAGGCGACGACGCTGATGCGCATGCGGTAAATGAGCCAGAGCAAACAGACGGACAGCACGACAGCGGCGAGCAGGAACCAGCGCGTCTGGTACCACGCCAGCTGAACCTCGAAATCCAGCGTTGTGGGCGATTGCGACCACAGGCCTTGCTCGTCGCTAGCCATCACCTCAAACCTGTGGCGTCCCGGCGGCAATTGCGTGTAATAAGCAGTACGGCGTGCACCAACATCACGCCAATCTTTATCAATGCCGTCAACGCGATATCGGAAATGCACACGATCACCGACCCCAAGCGCTGCGGCGGCGTAGCTGAACTCCGTCTGTCCCGGGTTTGGCGGCAATGACACGACCGCGCCGGCCGGAATCAGCTTACCGTCGCTCGTCACCGCCCCGAGCACCGTCCGGGGGGCCGCCGCAATCACTTTTCGCGGCGCGTGCGGGTCGATCCAGAATAAGCCCTGGGCGGTCGAAAACCAGAGTCGCCCGGCGGCGTCCTGGATAAGGGTCGGGCGTGGCTCGAAAGAACTGGTCACTGCAAGCAAGCCGTCGTGATAGTCAAACACCTCCGGCGTCACTGCCTGTCCGTTGAGTCCGGCTTCGACCTGCGCGCTTGAAATGCGATACGCCCTCCCGAGTCCATGCAGCCAGAGATCGCCCTCTGGTGTCTCGACGATTCCAGTGATGCTTAGATTGGCCTCATCGGTAATCAGCCTCAACGGGTGGAATTCATCGCCGATGAAAACGCCGACTCCCATCGTTGCACCGACCCATACTCGGGGCCCGCGAACGTATGCGGAAAAGGGGTTCCCAATCGCGCCGTACTCCGGAGACTCGTTCTTCCGAAGGACTCCACTCTTCAAGACATAGGCGCGCCCGGTTCCGATGAACCAGAGTTGGCGTTGCTTGTCCGAAAGCATGAAATAGCGTGCGCTGGGGGGCGGTACCGCTGGCCCTTCCGGCGTTGACCATTGGCCATCCCGAAGGCGCATGAGCTGCGTGGTGTGCCTGAACCACATTGCCCCTGAGTCGTCTTCGGCGATCTCAGTGAACTGCGGTATCGAGGAACTGGCGGGGCCCTCGACGTGGACGAACGCCCCTCCGGCCTCCTTGCGCCAGACGCCGAATTTTCCAGTCACCCAGATGCGGCCATCCGCGTCATGGCGCATGGCCCTGACCTGCTTGATCTCTGGAACATCCTCGATCCGGCCGTTCGAGATGTGCATCAGGTTGCCTTCGAAGTTGGCAGCCCACAGGCTGCCGTCGGCATCGGCTTCGAGTGCCGCCCCCCAGCCGATTCGCGGTAGCTTGACCGGCGTGAAGGTTGCAGCCCTGAATCGCTCGAGTCCGGAGTGCGTGGCCACCCAGACGTTGCCTGCCGAATCGCCTCGAATCGACCAGATTCCATCGGATGTGAGCCCGTCCTTGGGCATCATGGTGTCAGCTGCTAGAGCTGCGTCTCCATCAGGTGAGAGCAACGTACGCCAGTCGGACAGGTGCGCGAGGCCGCCGGACATACTCGCGGCCCAGAATCCGCCGCTGCTGTCGAACGCGATGGCCGATACGAACAACTTGCTGACGAAGCGCAAGCTAACCGGCTTGCCGTCGACGATGGTGACCACTCCCACGCCACGGTCGGTGGCACACCAGAGCGAGCCGTCCGGGGCCAAAGCGCCGGGAAAGCAGGCGATCGGCTCCGCAAAGCGTTCGAACCTTCGTGCGCCGCGCGGAAGATAGTAAAGCGCGCCGTGGGCACCTTCGTCGGTGGCCACCCAAGCTGTGCCACGTGTGTCGACCACGACGTTTCCGAACGTTGCCTTGGTGATGCCCCAGGAGGGCCCGATAGGTTCGATCTTCAACCCGTTGAGCCGATAAAGCTCCTGACCGTTCTGAAACCAGCCTATCCCGTCCAGATCGAAAACGAACTGCGCTGCCCGGAGGCCGAAGATCGCCTTGTCGTCGACAGCTTCGGTCATGCCGTTCCACTGCCGCATCAGGTGTCTCGTCACCGGGTCCGGGAAGTAGATGGGTCCCGCGGGACTGCGTTGGCCCAGCGCGCCCACATAGTCGGCCAGCGGCGGCGGTTCACCATTCGCAAAGTGATAGAACTTGGCGCCGTCGAACACCTGGTCGCCGATCGATGTCGCGAGCTTGAGCATGCCATTCGGCGCGTCCGCCGTCCATGCCACCGAGACGACGCCCTCCTTGAGCCCCCAGCTCGTGTGCTCGTACTCCGCCAGGGTCAGTGCGGCCGCATCCGTTGACGACAGCGCCAGGAGCAATGCAGCCAATCCAACGAGCACGTGCCTTGCAGCCGGCCTGGCACGACAGGATGAAGACGGCTTGTGCACAGGACTGGACTCGGGCATGGTCGGCAAAACATCTGAAGGTCGGATATGAAGCTCGACGAGGTCGGCGCAAAGGCCGCAGCAGAACATGACGGGCAGTCGGCCAGGGTGGTCATCCTGTGCTTCAACAGCAATCGTCCGGATAGAAGGTTATAGCACCGCATCTGGGAGTCCAGGACGAGCAGCGGCGCGAAGCGACGGGATCAAGGACGAATCTAAACCTGCGACGATTTCTCAGCCAGCAGCCATCGCTGCCAGCAGCAGGCGCGACTCGCGTAGATCTTGGGAGTCAAATCCATCATGAAATTGCGCGTAGGTCGAGTGAAGCACTTGCTGCGCCTCGCTCGTGCCTCCTTGATCGTGGAGTAGCTTCGCAAGCGAAAGCGCGGCGCGAAGCTTCCAGGACACCCCTCCAAGGGAGTCGGCGATATACACTGCCTCACGCAATGTGGCGATCGCATCGGACTTCCGGCCAAACGCCAACTCAGCCGCCGCGCGAGCACGAAGGATTTCGGGCAGGCACCATTTGGCGGGGCCGCCCCCCCCAAAAAGATAGTCCAGGATGGGCACCGCATCATCGGGTCGGCCGGCCTCGACCAACGCCAAAGCCAAGGAAGCGAAGTGGCCATGGCTTCGCAGATGAACGATGCCTGTTCGCAAGGTCTCGAAGCTCGCACGCAAAACCTCGGGTGAACGTCGCTCCCCCAACCGGAATTCCAGGATTGCCGAATAGTATTCGACCGCTGGGATCCAAGTGGACATGCCACACCGATATACCGTGTCCGCGAGCAGGTCCGAGTAGTGCCGCGCTATGCGGTACTCCCCGCACATGTAAAGCGCCCAGATGACGCCGCGAGCCAGCGTGTTGACCAAGGTCAGCGCATGCGAGGTTTCGATGGCGCTGCGGGCGGCCACAAGCGCCCGAGACATCGCCTCTCCCGGTCGTCCCACGAGCCAAGCGGCCGCCGTGAGTTGAACTTCGACATTGGCTTTCTGGAAGATCTGGAATCGCGGAATCGAACCCTCTTCCGTATCGCACATCTTGTTGTTGAGTATCTCCAGCCGACCGTAATACGCAGGATAGTTGCCCGCATTGACTTCACAATGTGCGCTGAGCAGTTCGTATTCCCACTTCGCCGGCTGGTCGTTGCTCTGCTCGGCTACTGCGCGCAATGTCTCCAATGTCTCCAACGGCGGACGTGCGCGTCCGGGGAACAACAGTGAGTACGTAACGAGCGCGCTGAGCGCTCGACATTCAGCCGAAGCGTCCTGTGTTGCTTGCGCAAGGCTGATAGCCGATTCGTACAGGGCAACAGTCTTGTCGTGTTCTGTAGAGAGGTATGTGTTGGCCGATGCTAGGCCGACAACAAGCTTAAGCTTCAATGACTTGTCGAGGCACGAAATCCTGTCGAACTCGGTCACTGCTCTCTCGCAGTTCACTCGAATCTCTTCGCCGAGCGAAAGCTCGCCCCAGAGCGGAAGTCCGGCGGCAACAAGTTGAATGCCAAGTTCCAGGTCACCGGACTGATTGAGGGCCCAGTCAATGGCCTTACGTAGATCGTCTGCCAAGCCAGCGAAGGTGGCGCGAGCCTCAAGAGTCGAGAGCACCGCGCGCTCTGCGTTCGCCTGGGTGAGTAGATTGAGCATCAGCTGGGCATGCATAGCCGACACCTGGCCCAACTCGGCATTTGCTGCAAGCAGCCCGCCAGCGAATGTGCGTGTGGTATCAAGAAGCCGGTACCGTAGTCTGCCAAGACTCTGATCAACACTCAGCATTGACTTGGCACGAAGGCCAGAGATGGCATCGAACACGTCACAAAGATCCAGCGCACGATGGGCGACGACAGCTACCGCGGAATCGATGTCAAAGGCTCCGGCAAAAATCGACACGACCCGGAGCACCGTTGCTTCGGTAGTGGTGAGCAGGGAGTAGCTCCACTGAAGGGTCGCAAGTAGCGTTTGCTGCCGTGGCTCGGCCCCCGCCCCCGTTAACGTCAGCGTCCGGAAACGCTGATCAAGCTCATCGAGGACGGCGGCTGCAGTGCGGCTGGAGAAACGGGATGCGGCAAGTTCAAGTGCCAAGGGGGCGCCGTCCAGCCGTCGACAGATCTCTGCGAAAGCCGACGCCTCATTGTCAGCCAAGGAGAATTCGCTTCGCTCACTAGCTCGATCTAGCAACAACCGCGCTGCCGAATATCGAAGGACGTCGTCCTTGTTGTGAGCGCCGACCGGAGGCACCTCGAGGCCTCCTAACCATT
>JAMFSK010000178.1 GCA_026225235.1 Burkholderiales bacterium | reverse complement strand
TTTTCGGTTTCCTGCCATTCCATCTCGGGCACAGAATCGGCGACCACGCCGGCTGCGGCCTGCACGTAGAGATTGCCGTTCTTGATGATGCCGGTTCGGATCGCGATCGCGAGGTCCATTTCGCCTGAGAACGAGAGGTAGCCGACCGCGCCTCCATAGATCCCGCGCTTGACGGGTTCGAGTTCGTCGATCAGTTCCATCGCGCGAACCTTCGGCGCGCCGGACAACGTGCCCGCGGGGAAGGTCGCGCGCAACACGTCGAGATTGGTGATGCCGGGTTTGAGCTTACCTTCGACCGAACTCACGATGTGTTGAACATGCGAGTATTTTTCGATCGCCATCTTGTCGGTGACGACGACCGAGCCGGTCTGCGCGATGCGGCCGACGTCGTTGCGTGCGAGATCGATCAGCATCACGTGCTCGGCCACTTCCTTCGGGTCGCCGAGCAGTTCGGTCGCCAGTTCGGCGTCGCGCTCGGGCGTGTTGCCGCGTGGGCGCGTGCCGGCCAACGGACGGATCGTCACGATGCGCTCGCCGCCGCGTTCTTCCTGGCGCACGAGGATTTCGGGCGACGAACCGACGACCTGGAAGTCGCCGAAGTTATAGAAGTACATATATGGCGACGGGTTCAGCGAACGCAGTGCGCGGTACAGCGAAAGGGGGTTGTCCCGATACGGCTTGGTGAGCCGCTGGCCAACCTGGACCTGCATCAATTCGCCGGCGGCGATGTATTCTTTTGCGCGGCGCACGGCATTCAGATAGTCCTCTTTCTCGAACTCACGATAGATCTCGGTGCGCACGCTGGCCGAGGTAACCGGCGGCTGGACTGTCTTCGTCAGTCTCGATCGCAGTTCGCGCAAGCGGTGCCGGGTCTTCGTATAGGACTCGGGCTGCGAGGGGTCGGCGTAGGCGATCAGGTAGAGCTTGCCCGCGAGGTTGTCGATCACCGCGACTTCTTCGGTGAGCAGCAACTGGATGTCAGGCAGGCCGAGATCGTCGGGCGGCGCAGCGCCAGCGAGCTTCTTTTCGATAAAACGCACGGCGTCGTACCCGAAGTAGCCCGCGAGGCCGCCGCAGAAACGCGGCAGGCCCGGGCGCTGGGCGATCTTGAAACGCTGCTGGAAAGTCTGAATGAATTCGAGCGGATCGCCCTCATGCGTCTCGATGACCACGCCGTCGCGAACGACTTCACAGCGCGTGCCGATTGCGCGAATCATCGTGCGTGCGGGCAGCCCGATAAAAGAGTAGCGTCCGAACCGCTCGCCGCCGACGACGGATTCGAGCAGGAAGGAGTTCGCCCCGTTGCGCTCAGGCTGGGCAAGCTTGAGGTACAGGGAAAGCGGGGTCTCGAGGTCGGCGAGCGCCTCCGCGATCAGGGGAATGCGGTTATAGCCGGCATTCACCAGGGACTGGAATTCGAGTTCGGTCATGTCTTAGATCCGGGAAGCCCGCGGGCGCTGCGGATCGACCGGCGCCCAGAGTGCGGGTGGCATGACTTGCACGATTCGTTTGTCCTGTCGGCCCGATCGATGGCAATAAGCCAGGACGATTGGCGCGCAGACTACTCGACCAGTGAGTGCCGGTCGGGCAAAAGGAGCAAACGAAACGCAAGTGGTGCAGACAGAAAAACGGAAGCTGAAGACGAGCTTCAGCGGCCTTGTGTGTGAATCACCAAGACCAGCGACGCCAGGGCCAGGCTCCCCGGTCGATACCGCTCAGACTCCGTTTTCTATTGACGAACATGACAGGTATTGAAGTGTTGCAAGATGAGCTGCAGGTCGAGCGAGCCTACGCGTCCAGCCAGCGGGCGGCGTCGAGCAGCGAACCGACTATACCATCCGAGTCGATTGATTGTACAGGCTGCCCATGGTTGTAGCCGTAGGGCACGCTGAGCACGGCGATACCGGCGGCGCGGGCCGCGATCGCATCGTTTTCCGAGTCGCCGATCGCGAGCATCCGCAGCGGTGCAATGCCGAGTGCCTCGGCGGCCTTGAGCAGCGGCATCGGGTGGGGTTTCTTGCGCGGCAGGCTGTCGCCGCCCAGTACCAGGCTGAAGTCGCTCAGCAGGCCAAGTTGTTCGAGCAACTCGACCGCGAACCGATGTGGCTTGTTGGTGACGCACGCGAGTTTGAGGCCGGCGGCTCGGAAGGCAGCCAGGCCTTCGACAACGCCTGGGTACAGTTCGACGTGGCGGCCGTTCACGCTCGAGTACGCGTGCTGGTAGCGCTCGATCGCGTGGGCGAAGCGGGCCTCGGCGTCGGCCGGCGCAAGGCGCGCTGCCAGGACCGATTGGACCAGGTGCTCCGAGCCTTTGCCGATATAGCGAAGGACTTCATCCGTCTCGATGCGCGGCAAATCGAGGTCGCCGAGCATCAAGTTGAGTGCCGCTGTGAAATCGCCGGCGGTGTCGACCATGGTGCCATCGAGGTCGATGATCACGCCCTCGACGTGTTTGCGGTCGAACGCTTGTGCCGGTCGAGCGGGGGGGGCTCCCACTGCGACAGGTGGGGCAGCCAGGTCGGCCGAATTGACTGAGTTCGCTGGGTCGGCGGCCGAGTTGGGTGCGGGATGCCCGGGCAGAGTGGTGCTCATGCCGCCTTCGCAAGGGAGGCGAGTTTGCTGCGCATCTCACCGATGATCTGGGTGTAGTTCGGATGGCCGAAGATCGCCGATCCCGCCACGAAGGTATCGGCTCCCGCCGCCGCGATTTCGGCGATGTTGTCGATCTTCACGCCGCCGTCGATCTCGAGCTTGATATGGCGTCCGGTACGTTCTTCGTACGCATCGAGCTTTGCGCGTGCCTGGCGCAACTTGTTGAGCGCCTCGGGGATGAACGACTGGCCGCCGAAGCCAGGGTTCACCGACATGATCAGGACGATATCGATCTTGTCCATCACGTGATCCATATAGTCGAGCGTGGTCGCCGGGTTGAACACGAGACCCGTTTCGCAGCCGTGATCGCGGATCAGCGAGAGCGTGCGATCGATATGATCGGACGCCTCGGGGTGAAATGTGATGCTGTTGGCGCCCGCCTTGGCAAAGTCCGGCGCGATCCGGTCGACCGGGCGCACCATCAAGTGCACGTCGATCGGAATGCTCACATGCGGGCGGATCGCTTCGCAGATCACCGGCCCCATCGTGAGATTCGGCACGTAGTGGTTGTCCATCACGTCGAAGTGAATCCAGTCGGCGCCTGCGGCCGCAACGTTGCGGACTTCTTCGCCAAGGCGGGAGAAGTCGGCCGACAGGATGCTGGGGGCGATGCGATAGGTCGAAGTCATCGGAGGAGGCCGGAAAGTGCTGCATTCGAAAACCTGATTTTAACGCCGCGTCTGAGGACGCGCTTCGGGCCCTGCCCCCGCCTGTTCGATTTGGCCGGTTGCGGCTCGCGGGCGCATCGAGGAGAATGCGCTGGGAGCGCAGTGCCGCGCGGCCATCGCCGCCGACGCACCAAATGGAAGACATGAACCGCTATCAAATGACAGTCGCCGTCAAGGCGCGCTACCTGCCCGAGCAGTCTGACCCGACCGGACGGCAGTATGCTTTTGCGTACACCATCACGATTCGCAATACCGGCGCGGTCGCTGCGCAGTTGATCTCGCGGCACTGGATCATCACCGATAGCGAGAACACCCTTCAGGAAGTGGCCGGACTGGGCGTGGTGGGCAACCAGCCGCTGCTCGCACCGGGCGAGCAGTTCGAATATACGAGTTGGGCCGTGATCGCAACGCCGGCCGGCTCGATGCGGGGCGAGTACTTTTGCGTCGCCGAGGACGGCGAACGGTTCGAGGCGCCAATCGCCGAGTTCGGCCTGGCGATGCCGCGCACCCTACATTGAGTCCACAGAGAGGTCGTCGCTTGCGCGGGTTACTACGCGGTGCCCTAGTCGCTTGCCTTGTCTTGCTCGCGTCGTGCGCATCCCACGGACCGGTTTCGACCGCTGTGACGTCGACGCCCGGTGTGACGGGAATCGGCGGCCCCGACCTCAACGAAGAGCGGATCATTGCGACGCAAAAGCTCACGCTCGTGAGCTGGGACCGGATACCCGGCTGGCAGGACGATGCCTTGGTCGGCGCGCTGCCTGCGCTGCGCGCGAATTGCGCGCGGGTGGGTGGCGAGGCGCGCTGGCGCGCGGCTTGCCTTGCCGCGACCCAACTGGACGACCTCGATCTGCAGGCGGTCCGCTCGTTTTTCGAACAGTATTTCGCGCCCTATCAATTGGCCAACAGCGACGGTACGGTCGACGGGCTGGTCACCGGTTACTACGAACCATTGCTGCGAGGCTCGCGGCTGCGGCACGCGCCTTATCTCTACCCTCTATATAGCTGGCCCACCGCCTACGCAAAGGGCGAGACTTTGCCGGCGCGCGCCCAGTTGATGCATAGCGGAGCGCTCAATGGCGCCGAGCTTGTCTATGTCGACGATCCGATCGAAGCCTTTTTCCTCCAGATTCAGGGCTCGGGACGGCTGACCCTGGACGACGGCTCGATCATGCGGGTCGGTGTCGGCGGTACGAATAACCAGCCTTATAGGTCGATCGGGCGCTGGCTGATCGATCACGGACAACTGACGCCTAGCCAGGCGACGATGCAGGGCATTCGCGCGTGGGCGCGCGAGAATCCGCGTCACGTCGACGATCTGCTGAATATCAATCCGCGCTTCGTGTTCTTCAAGGAATTCCCGCCGCAGGTGGCGGGCGGGGGCGTCGACGATGGTCCGATTGGTGCGTTGGGCGTGCCGCTAACCTCCGAGCGCTCGATCGCTGTCGATCCATCGGCTATTCCGCTGGGCACGCCGGTATTTCTCTCGACCACTCGGCCGATGACGACACAGCCGCTAAACCGTCTTGTATTTGCCCAGGACGTAGGCTCGGCGATCAAAGGTGCGGTGCGTGCAGACTATTTCTGGGGCTTCGGCGATGACGCTGGCGATCTCGCGGGCCATATGAAACAGCGCGGGCGCATGTGGCTGCTGCTGCCGCGCTCCTAGGCGTTCTTCCTGTACTTCGTTTCCCGTCCAAAAAAGGGCTTGCGCGGCCCCAGGGCGGCCGCTAAAATCCACGTTTTCCCGCTTCAAAAGATGTACCGAAACGGGACGGAGTTTCAAGTTTGTTTTCAAAAACTTTTAACTCCGGGTCGTTAAAAAGTTTGCTTAAAAACTTGTTGACGACATGAAGCGCGGTGTACATAATCTCGCTTCTCTGCTGCAAACGCAGCGACGCAAACCGGGTTGCCGGCAAGCGAAAGTTCTTTAAAAATTCACAGCCGATAAGTGTGGGCGCTTGATGGCGATGCGCCGCCGGGCCGGGTTGGATCTTCGGATCTTGATACTGGTTGGCGGAATAGCAAAGGTATCATCAAGTCTCACACAGTAAAGGTAAGTTTAGAGTAAATCGAAAACTTGTCAGTACGTTGAGTGAGCGACCTATTCGGAAGAATAGAAAACAGTAAC
>JAMFSK010000177.1 GCA_026225235.1 Burkholderiales bacterium | reverse complement strand
GTCGACGTAGTGATCTGTGCTATGCTAGAGAAAGTATTGCCAGTTTTAGGTCCTTCCAAGCAGACTTGATTCGCGCAATCCGCTAAACGGTCAGGCCGTGTTGCGGAAGGTTGAGTAACCCGCTATTTCTCGAGAAACTCGAAGAAAGGTGAGCGTAAAAATGATGAAGAATTCCCAGCTGAACTCCTATTTGTTCGGCGGTAATGCCCCGTATGTCGAAGAACAGTACGAGGCATATCTCGATAATCCCGCGTCAGTGCCCGAGACCTGGCGTACCTATTTCGATGCGTTGCAGAACGTGCCTGCATCGGATGGGACGAATCACAACGACGTGGCCCACGGCCCGATCGTCGAATCGTTCGCGCAGCGCGCGAAATCGAACGGCTTCGTGCCGCGCGAGAGCAGTGGTGATCTGGCGACCGCGCGCAAGCAGGTCTACGTCCAGTCGCTGATTGGCGCCTACCGTTTCCTCGGCTCGCAATGGGCCAACCTCGATCCGCTGAAGCGCCGTGAGCGCCCGGCCATTCCTGAGCTCGAACCCGCGTTCTACGACTTCACTGAAGCCGACATGGATCAGATGTTCCATGCGCAGAACCTGTATTTCGGTTTTGAGCAGGCATCGCTGCGTGAGATCGTGAAGGCATTGCGTGACACGTACTGCGGCACGATCGGCGCCGAGTTCATGTACATCAGCGATCCGGAACAGAAGCGCTGGTGGAAAGAAAAGCTCGAATCGATCCGTTCCACCCCGAATTTCTCCGCCGATAAGAAAAAGCACATTCTTCAGCGCCTGACGGCGTCCGAAGGGCTTGAGCGTTTTCTGCATACGAAGTACGTCGGCCAGAAGCGCTTCTCGCTGGAAGGCGGCGAAAGCTTCATCGCGTCGATGGACGAAGTCGTGCGCCACGCGGGCGCTGCCGGCGTGCAGGAAATCATCATCGGCATGGCTCACCGCGGACGTCTGAACGTTCTCGTGAACACGCTGGGCAAGATGCCGGCTGACCTGTTCGCCGAATTCGAAGGCAAGCACGTCGATGACCTGCCGGCCGGTGACGTGAAGTATCACAAGGGTTTCTCGTCGGACGTTTCAACCGACGGCGGCCCGGTGCACTTGTCGCTCGCGTTCAACCCGTCGCACCTTGAAATCGTGAATCCGGTGGTTGAAGGCTCGGCGAAGGCGCGGATGGACCGTCGCGGCGACGTGGACGGCCTGCAAGTGCTGCCGGTCCAGATTCACGGCGACGCGGCGTTCGCGGGTCAGGGCGTGGTCATGGAAACGCTGAACCTTGCGCAAACGCGCGGCTACGGCACCCACGGCACGCTGCATATCGTCATCAACAACCAGATCGGCTTCACCACGTCGGACCCGCGCGACTCGCGCTCGACGCTGTATTGCTCGGACGTCGTCAAGATGATCGAAGCACCGGTGCTGCACGTGAACGGTGACGATCCTGAAGCGGTGGTGCTGGCTACGCAGCTCGCTATCGACTTCCGGATGCAGTTCCACAAGGACGTCGTCGTCGACATCGTCTGCTTCCGCAAGCTGGGCCACAACGAGCAGGACACGCCGGCGGTCACGCAGCCGCTGATGTACAAGACGATTGCGAAACACCCGGGCACGCGCGCGCTGTACGCTGAAAAGCTGGTGCAACAAGGCGTGATTACCGCGGAAGAAGGCGACGAATTCGTCAAGGCTTACCGCAAGGCGATGGACGAAGGCCACCACACGGTCGACCCGGTGCTCTCGAACTACAAGAGCAAGTACGCGGTGGACTGGGTGCCGTTCCTGAACCGCAAGTGGACCGACGCAGCGGATACCGCAGTGCCGCTCGCCGAACTGAAGCGCCTTGCTGAGCGCATCACCACGGTCCCGGAAAACTTCAAGGTTCACCCGCTGGTCGAGCGCGTCCTCAACGACCGTCGCGCGATGGGCCGTGGTGAAGCGAAGCTCGACTGGGGCATGGGTGAGCACCTGGCCTTCGCATCGCTGGTCGCATCGGGCTACGCTGTGCGCCTGACCGGTCAGGACTCGGGCCGCGGCACATTCACGCACCGTCACGCGGTGCTGCACGATCAGAACCGCGAACGCTGGAACGATGGCACCTATGTGCCGCTGCAGAACATCGCCGAAGGTCAGGCGAAGTTCACGGTGATCGACTCGGTGCTGTCGGAAGAGGCTGTTCTGGGCTTCGAATACGGCTACTCGACCGCTGAACCGAATACGTTCGTCGCATGGGAAGCGCAGTTCGGCGACTTCGTGAACGGCGCGCAAGTTGTGATCGACCAGTTCATCTCGTCGGGCGAAGTGAAGTGGGGCCGCGTTTCGGGTCTCACGATGCTGCTGCCGCACGGCTATGAAGGCCAGGGTCCGGAGCACTCGTCGGCGCGTATCGAGCGTTTCCTGCAACTGTGCGCAGACCACAACATGCAGGTCGTTCAGCCGACCACGCCGGCGCAGATTTTCCACCTGCTGCGCCGTCAGATGATCCGCCTGTTCCGCAAGCCGCTGATCGTCGCTACGCCGAAGTCGCTGCTGCGTCACAAGGAAGCCGTGTCGGACCTGTCCGAACTGGCGAAGGGCGCGTTCCAGCCGATCCTCGGCGAAATCGACGAAGCGATCGAAGCGAAGAAGGTCAAGCGCGTGGTTGCCTGCTCGGGCCGCGTCTACTACGACCTGCTTGCACATCGCCGCGAAGTGAAGGCGAACGACGTCGCGATCATCCGTATCGAACAGCTCTATCCGTTTGCGCACAAGCAGTTCGAAGCGGAAATGAAGAAGTACGACAATGCGACCGAAGTGGTCTGGGTGCAGGACGAGCCGCAGAATCAAGGCCCGTGGTTCTACATCGAGCATCACCTGAAGGACGGCATGAAGGACGGACAGAAGCTGGCATACAGCGGCCGTCCGGCTTCGGCTTCGCCGGCAGTTGGGTACTACGCGAAGCATTACGAGCAGCAGAAGGCGCTGGTCGAAGGTGCATTCGGCCGTCTGAAGAGCGCGTCGATCGCCAAATAACTTATTGAACCGAACCGGGAAGGCGCAGTGCGCTTTCCCGCGCCGCATCTGACGGCCGATACGCCGCAGATCAAGGTTCGCAGACGGTTCGTTGTCACCAGATACGTATTCAGGAAAATCATAATGGCTATTGTAGAAGTCAAAGTTCCCCAGCTTTCGGAGTCGGTTTCGGAAGCCACCATGCTGCAGTGGAAGAAGAAACCCGGTGAGGCTGTCGCGCAAGACGAGATCCTCATCGAAATCGAGACCGACAAGGTCGTGCTGGAAGTGCCGGCCCCCTCGGCTGGCGTGCTCGCACAGGTCATCGCCAACGACGGCGATACCGTCACCGCCGATCAGGTGATCGCGAAGATCGACACGGAAGGCAAGGCTGGCGCCGCTGCTGTCGAAGCCGAAGTGAAGCCGGCTCCGCAAGCCGCTGCGGCTCCCGCCGCAGCGCCTGCTCCGGCCGCTCAAGCTGCATCCGCAACGGGTGCAAATACCGCAGCCTCGCCGGCTGCCGGCAAGCTGATGGCAGAGAAGGGTCTTGGCGCAGGCGACGTGCCGGGCACGGGCCGCGATGGCCGCATCACCAAGGGCGACGTGCTGACCGCTGGCGCCGCTCCGGCGGCCAAGGCAGCCCCGGCACCCGCTCCGGCCGCTGCACCGAAGGCTGCCAAGCCGTCGCTGCCGGACGTGAAGGCTCCGGCCTCCTCCGAAGCATGGCTCAAGGATCGCCCGGAACAACGCGTACCGATGTCGCGTCTGCGTGCGCGTATCGCCGAGCGTCTGCTCGAGTCGCAGCAAACCAACGCCATCCTCACGACGTTCAACGAAGTGAACATGGCGCCGGTGATGGACCTGCGCAACAAGTACAAGGACCGGTTCGAGAAGGAACATGGCGTGAAGCTCGGCTTCATGTCGTTCTTCGTCAAGGCGGCCGTTCACGCGCTGAAGAAGTTCCCGCTGGTGAATGCGTCGATCGACGGTAACGACATCGTCTATCACGGTTACTTCGACATCGGTATCGCGGTCGGTTCGCCGCGCGGCCTGGTGGTGCCGATCCTGCGCAACGCAGATCAGCTGAGCCTCGCCGACATCGAAAAGAAGATTGCTGAATTCGGCCAGAAGGCGAAGGATGGCAAGCTGTCGATCGAAGAAATGACGGGTGGTACGTTCTCGATCTCGAACGGCGGTGTGTTCGGCTCGATGTTGTCGACGCCGATTATCAACCCGCCGCAATCGGCGATCCTCGGCGTGCACGCTACCAAGGAACGTGCTGTGGTGGAAAACGGCCAGATCGTGATCCGCCCGATGAATTACCTGGCGCTGTCGTACGACCACCGCATCATCGACGGTCGCGAAGCGGTGCTGTCGCTGGTCGCCATGAAGGATGCGCTGGAAGACCCGGCGCGCCTGCTGCTCGACCTGTAAGCGTCGGTCCGGCTGGCGCCGGCTTGTGATCGCACAAGCCGGCGCCATATAAGTAAAGCGCAAGCAGCACGTCTCTAGCATTCCGCAGTACTGGAACGCGCGCGCCTCGAAGCGTGGCAGCGCGTCGTCCCGTCATCAAAAGGATTGTCATGTCCAAAGAATTTGACGTCGTCGTGATCGGTGCCGGTCCCGGCGGCTATATCGCAGCTATCCGCGCTGCGCAGCTCGGCAAGAGCGTTGCCTGTATCGAGAAGTGGAAGAACCCGGCGGGTACGTTGAAGCTCGGCGGCACGTGCCTGAACGTGGGTTGCATTCCATCGAAGGCGTTGCTCGCGTCGTCGGAAGAATTTGAAAACGCATCGCATCACCTCGCGGACCACGGTATCAACGTGGAAAACGTCACGGTCGATATCACGAAGATGCTGGGCCGCAAGGAAAGCATCGTCGAGAAGATGACCAAGGGCATCGAATTCCTGTTCCGCAAGAACAAGATCACGTGGTTGAAGGGCCATGGCAAGTTCACCGGCAAGACGGACGCCGGCGTGCAGATCGAAGTGAGCGGCGAAGGCGAAACGGAAACGGTCACGGCAAAGAACGTGATCATCGCCACGGGTTCGAAGGCGCGTCATCTGCCGAACATCCCGGTCGACAACAAGATTGTCGCCGACAACGAAGGCGCATTGAGCTTCGACTCCGTGCCGAAGAAGCTGGCCGTGATTGGCGCCGGCGTGATCGGTCTGGAACTGGGTTCGGTGTGGCGTCGTCTGGGTTCTGACGTGACGGTGCTCGAAGCGTTGCCGGAATTCCTCGGCGCGGCTGACCAGGCACTCGCGAAAGAAGCGGCCAAGCAGTTCAAGAAGCAGGGCCTGGATATTCACGTGGGCGTGAAGGTTGGCGAAGTGACGACGACCGACAACAGTGTCACGCTGAACTACACGGACAAGGACGGTAACGCGCAGAAGCTGGAAGCGGACCGCCTGATCGTGTCGATCGGCCGCGTGCCGAACACCGACAACCTCGGTCTCGAAGCGATCGGCCTGAAGGCCAACGAACGCGGCTTCATCGACGTGGACGATCACTGCGCAACCGCAGTGCCGAACGTCTACGCGATCGGCGACGTGGTGCGTGGCCCGATGCTCGCGCACAAGGCTGAAGACGAAGGCGTGCTGGTGGCCGAGATCATCGACGGTCAGAAGCCGCATATCGACTACAACTGCATTCCGTGGGTGATCTACACCGAACCGGAAATCGCGTGGGTCGGCAAGACGGAACAGGCGCTGAAGGCAGAAGGCCGCGAGATCAAGACGGGCCAGTTCCCGTTCATGGCCAATGGCCGCGCGCTCGGCATCAACAAGGCGGATGGTTTCGTCAAGATGATCGCCGACGCGAAGACCGACGAACTGCTCGGCGTGCACATCATCTCGGCGAACGCATCGGATCTGATCGCGGAAGCCGTGGTGGCGATGGAATTCAAGGCGGCGTCGGAAGACATCGGCCGTATTTGCCATCCGCACCCGTCGTTATCCGAAGTCATGCGCGAAGCGGCATTGGCCGTCGACAAGCGCGCGCTGAACATGTAATCACGCGCACGCCTGACTGATTGCAGCACCTTTGCATCACGACGAAGGCGGGCGGGTTGAATCCCTCCCGCCTTCTTTTTTGCAGCCAGAAAATGAACGTCACCGAATACTACGAAAAAGAACTGCAGACCCGGGGTTATCAATCGGACCCGGCGCAACGCGCGGCCGTGGGCCGTCTGCAGCGGTGCTACGAAGAGTGGGTGGAGTACAAATCGCGCCGCTCGAACGCGTTCACGAAACTGCTGATTCACCCGGACCTGCCGCGTGGCGTCTACATGTGGGGCGGGGTGGGGCGCGGCAAGAGTTTCCTGATGGACAGCTTTTTTACGGTTGCGCCGGTGCAGCGCAAGACGCGTTTGCACTTTCACGAGTTCATGCGCGAAGTGCACCGCGAACTCGAAGAGCTGAAAGGCCAGGCCGATCCGCTCGATGAACTGGCGCGCCGCATCGGCAAACGCTACCGCCTGATCTGTTTCGACGAATTCCACGTCTCCGACATCGCCGACGCGATGATCCTGTACCGTCTGCTCGACAAGCTGTTCGAGAACCGTGTGCAGTTCGTGATGACGTCCAACTACGACCCGGACCTGCTGTATCCGGACGGTTTGCATCGCGACCGCATGCTGCCTGCGATCGAACTGATCAAGGCCAAGCTCGACGTGATCAACGTCGACGCCGGCGTGGACTATCGGCAACGTACGCTGGCCCAGGTCGAGGTGTATCACACGCCTCTGGGCGCAGCCTCAGACAAGGCGCTACGCGACGCCTTCGCGCGTCTGGCCGCGGTGCCGGACGAAAGCCCGATCCTGCGTATCGAAAAGCGCGAGCTTAAAGCGTTGCGCAAGGCAGATGGCGTGGTCTGGTTCGACTTCGCGACGCTGTGCGGCGGTCCACGTTCACAGAACGACTATCTGGAACTGGCGAGCCGCTTTCACGCGGTGGTCCTCTCAGGCGTGCCGCAGATGAGCGCGCGCATGGCCTCGGAAGCGCGGCGCTTCACGTGGCTAATCGACGTGTTCTACGACCACAAGGTCAAGCTGCTGATGTCCGCCGCGGTGGCGCCCGAGCAGTTGTACACGGATGGCCCGATGGCTAACGAGTTCGCCCGCACGGTGTCTCGTATCGTCGAGATGCAGTCGAAGGAATATCTCGATGCACCGCGCCGGATTGTCGATACGTCGCTGACCTGAGCGATTCGCAAGCGATACCCGAGCGATACCCGAGCGATTCTTAAGATTCGGCGCCGGTTCCTACAGACGCGCGCTGTATTGCGATAGAGCGTGGTCTGCCGGCCGACTTTCCGGGCGGCCCCGCGGCGTATTTTCAAGATTCGGATTGGTCTTATATTCCGTCCATGGGCGAGCGGATATCTTCTTAGTCATAGATTTTGACCAAGGAGAAATCCATGACCCCCTACCGCGATATCAACGATGAAGAATGGCAGCGTGTGACACCGCTGCTTCCCGAACTGCGTCCGCGCTCCGAACTGCGTGGCCGCCCCCTCGCCAACACGCGCTCCGTGCTCAACGGCGTGCTGTGGGTGATGTACAGCGGCGCCACCTGGTCCGCCATGCCGCGCAAATACCCGTCGTATCAAACCTGCCATCGCCGCTTCAAGGCCTGGCATGAGTCGGGTGTCCTCAAGCGCGTGATGGACGAGTTGTTCGGCGAAGCGGCCAGCGAGTTGTGCGGCATGATGGAGACGCGGATGCGTATCCACGTGAGCCCCGAAGAAAAGGCCGCACGTGCCGAAGCGCTACCCGTGGTGCCGGCACGCCCCGCGCTCTATGGTCAGGCGGGCTCTCAACCGGCGCTGCCTTCGGTATTCGGCATTGCAGGATCTTTCAAGCGCGCTGCATGACGAGTCCAACCAATTGAATCTGCTTAATCAAAAAAACCGGCCGCACGAAAAGATCGTCGGCCGGTTTTTTCATTAGACTGCGAAGTTTGACTGCATGGCGGCGCAGCGCCTTTGCTTACCCCGCATGCAGTGACCTGACAGGCCTTATTGCTGGCGAATCCAGGTTTGCGAGCGGCCCAGCAGCGACACGCCGATATACCCTCGCACCACCAGTTTCTGTCCACCGTCTTCCAGGTGCATCTTGCACTTGTAGACCTTGCCGTTTTCTGGGTCGAGAATCTGACCGCCATCCCAGCCGTCGTCAACTTTCTTCATGTCGTTGATGATCGTCATGCCGAGAATCAACTGGTCTTTGCGATCATCCGTGCATGCCGTGCAACGGCGATCGGGCTTGTCGTTCGGGCCCAGCCCCTTGATGACTTTGCCGTCCAGCGCGCCGTCGCTTTCCTGGGTGATCTGTACGAGCGCTTTGGGCTGGCCTGTGTGATCGTCGATGGTTTGCCACGTGCCGACCGGACTGTCGGCTTGTGCCATCGCGGTAACGGCGCTGGCGAGCAGCACACCGGCGAGTGCCGCGTGTCTGGCGGTGCGCGTCATGATGGCGCGAGTGCGTTGGGTGAAAAGCGTCATTGTCTTCCTCCTTGATAAAAGTCGGCGCGATCATAGTCGCGCGGCATTATTGACCGGGCAGGCGGCAAGGTGCCGGCTCGTTGCTTCGGTCCTGGTCAGCGCAGAATACGTGAAAGTGCGGCCGCCGTTTGATAGTGGACCCTCTAATCAAAACGGCGGCGCAGGCCCGTCGTGTGCACCACTACGCCCTGAATCGCCGCATTGCTCAGTTCAACGAATACGAGAACGTGGCGTTGATACGCGGGCTGCGCGACGGGCTTTCCACGGGCGCATCGCCGAGTGCCTTGCCCACCGAGAGGTCGAGCGTGTAGTACTTCGAATCGGAGATGCGGAAGCCGAACGAGACCGACGAGAGCTTCGACGGCGACGGCGTGCCCGAATGCAAATACACGCGTGCCATGTCGAACGATATGTACGGTGTGGACGACTGCAGATAGGTAAAGCCTGGTGTGAAGCCACGATTGACCTCGACCGATGCCCCCCAGCCTGAATCACCCGATGCTTCACCCGGCTCATAGCCCTGCGCGAAATGCTGGGCGCCAAAAGAGATCTGTTCCGACGTGGGCAGCGAATCGGGGCTGTACTGGCTTGTCATTGCCACCGCTGTGCCGATCTTGAGCGGCCATTCATTGGTTTGCGAGAAGCTGGCGCCGAAGCGCGTAAAGGTCAGCGAGACGGGATTGGTTTCCACCAGCCCCGGGACGTTCGAGTCGCCGGACTTCGACGCGCCCAGGATATTGAAGGCCTGCCCGACATTGACGCTCGCCTTGCGCACCTGGTTTGTCGCCACGCTCGTGTAGTCGGCCTGCAACTGCAGCACGCGGACTTGTGAGCGTAGTCCGATCTGCGCACCGTTAATCGTGTTGTGATAGTCGTCTTCGTCGTGCGACGCGTACGTCGATACGGTGCCCATCAAGCTCTGGCTATTGCTCAGGAGCAGCGGGTAGGCGAGCGAGCCGCCGATCTTGTCGTTGATCACCGTGCGCTGCACGTAGCCGGGCAGACCGGGATTGTCGGTCGGATTGCCGCGGTAGTGCGTCGCATCGATCTTCCCCACCAGGCCATCGCTGCCGATCGGCACCGCAAGGTGAGCGGCGAGGTAAGTGACGTTGTTGGGCCCTTTAGGCAGCAGCGCGGAGACGCTCAGTTGCTCGCCGAGCGAGGTCAGGCCGTTCTCGGTCGCAGTCAGCAGCCCTTGCACGCCAGGTTGAGTGGTGGCGATGCCAGTGCTGACGTTGACCGGGTGGTGTTCGACTTTCAGTTCGAGCGTGGTGGCGCCGTCGGTGTTCTGCGGCGCCGGCACGTTGGCGGCCACCTTGATGCCCGGCAGCAGGCCCAGCACGTTGATGTAGCGCTCGAAAGTGGCATGCCGCAAAGGCCGGTCGGCGCGGATGTGTTCGGCGATCGCGCGGATCTTGTCTTCTTCGTTGCCTGGGTTGCCGGTGATCTTCACCTCCGACACATAACCTTCCACGACCGTCACGCGCACCACGCCGTTTTCGAAAGTCTGCGCCGGCACGAAGGCGAACGACAGCGCGTAGCCGCGTGCCTGATAGAGCTTGGTGACGCCATCGGCGACCTGGATCAGATCGCCGATGGTGATGTCCTTGCCGACGAGCGGGGTGAAGCGTTGCGCGACTTCGTCGAACGAAATCGATTTCACGCCTTCGACCTGAAACTTGGTGGGCGTCAGGTGGGTCGCGAGTAACGCCTGCAATTGGGGCGCCTGCTGTTGCACCTGCAACGTGACGTTGGGCCCTTTGTCGGGCGCGTTGATTTGCGGTATCGACTCCATCGGATTACCCCCCACGGGGTTGCTGCCGACCGTCGGGCGCGATTGCGCCTGCACTGCGCCCGCGGCCATGACCGCGAGCAGGAGTGTCCATCTGCTGTACCCGAGTTTCATCGGATTTTCCCTCGTATATCTTTCTTATTGAGCGAACCCACTGCCTGGCCTGGCTGATCGTGGACGCCTGTGTGTTGCTTCGCGCATACTGCCATGCTTGCGCGTGTTATGCCACGTGCTCCGTGCGATGCGGAGCGCGTGACTCATGCGAATTGCCTGTACGAACTACGACTTCTTCCATTGCAAGGTGCGGCCGCGAGAGGCGGGCGGGGTCATCGAGTGCTGTGGACTACTTATGTTGCGCCGGGAGCAATCCACTCAGCAACGAAGTGGTGCCGCCCGTCGAGCTGCCCGCAGCGCCTGTCGCCGAGCCGAGCGCGCCGGTTACCGTGGTGAGCAGGCCTGTGACTGGCGCTAGCAGCGAGCCGGCCGGAGTCGTGCTGGTCGCGCTGGTGGCGGTGCCCAGCAGACCGGTGACTGCTCCGAGCGGGTTAGAGCTGCTCGTTGCGCTGCCCAGTGTCGATGTGACCGAATTCAACGGCAGGTTGCCGAGCAGGCCGGTGAGCGATGCCAGCGGCGTGCCGGCGGTGGCGCCCGAAAGCGCGGACAGCGGCGTGCTGCCGAGCAGTGAGGTCACCGAGGTAAGGGGAGTCGCGCCGAGTCCGAGGCTGGTCAGCGTCGCGTTCAACGGTCCGAGCAGACCGTTGGCGGCGGCGCCGGTCGGCGGCCCACTCGCCACGACCACCGTGGTGCTGCCGACGAGGCTCGTGATCAGACCGGGAATCGGCGCAGCGCCGTTCGGGCCATTCGGATTGACGAGACCGCCGGCATTGGTGACGGTATTGCCGAGCGAGCCGACCAGGTTGCCCACATCGGTGCCCAACGGATTCTGCGTCGTCGAGGCGACCTTCGAACCGGCCGTGCCGAGCGCACCACCGATTTGCGCCAGCACGCCCGAGACGGGCACGCCCAGGCCGGTCGTCGTGCCGACTGTCTGCGTCAGGATGCCAACCGTCTGTACGAGCGGCGTGATGGCGGTGCTGAGCGGTTGCGTGATCTGTTGCACTGGTGCTGACGACAACGTGTTGCCGAGCGTCGTGCCACCTGCGTTGAGCGCGTTGGCTACGGTGGTCAGCGTGTTGGCAAGCGGCGTCGTCACCGGCGATAGCGGTGCCAGCGTGCCGGTACCGAGGCCGCCGACCGTCGTGCTCAAGCCCTGCACGACTCCGCTCGTGGAGGAGACCACTGACCCGAGTCCGGCGACCGTCGTGCCGACCGGATTCGCAATCAAGCCGGTCTGGCCGACCCCGGTGCTGACCGCGTTGGCAAGTGCAGTCAGCGGGCCGCTCACGGCCGACACCGTGTTGCCGAGCCCTTGCGTCACCTGCGAGCTCACACCGGGAATCGACTGCGACGAGATCGTATTGCCAAGGTCGCTGACGGTTTTGGCTGCGGTCGTCACGGTCCCTGCGGTGCCGGTCGAACCGGTCGTGGTCGTCGTGCCGCCGCCCGTGCCGGTGGTGCTGCCACCGCCCGAACCGGTGGTGGTGGTCGTGCCACCTGCGCCGCTACCGCCGCCATTGCTGGAGGTTGGCGGGGCGGTGACGTCGCTGCCGCCACAAGCGGCGAGCAGGCATGCGACTGCGACTGCGGTGAGCGGTACGCGCAACAACGACAATCTCACACGGGCCGCATCGGAAACAAAAAAACGTGCTGTGGACATGGGGTGCTCCTCGATCTCTTTAGGGTCCTGCTGGATGGTCTCCGCGCGCCTGTGCAGCTATTTCCGAGCGGCGCCGCTCAGCTCAGTCGAAGCAGGTGGTCACGCCTTTGCGGCCACCTGCGTACTGGGTTATCGATTACTTCTTCGTCACGCCGCCGAGCAGGCTGCCGACGAGCGACGTCACAGGCGACAGCAGGTTGCCCGTCGTGCCACTGCCGGTCGTCGAACTCAGGCCGCCGATCGGGCTGTTCGACGCGGTGGTGGTGACACTCTTGGTCGTGCTGTTGACTGCGGTCGTGGCGGTCGTGGCGGTCGTGGTGGCGGTGGTGAGCGTGCTGGTGACAGTCGTCAGCAGGCCCGTGATCGGCGCAAGCGGGCTGCTGCTGCCGCCGGTTGCGCTGCTCAAGGAACCCGTGAGGCTCGAGACGAGAGTCGTAACAGGCGCGAGCGGGTTGCTGCCCGACGTGCCGCCTGCGGCGCCGGTGATGCCGCCAAGCAGGCCGGTGATGGGGGCGAGCGGACCGCTGCCGGTGGTGCCGCCTGCGGCTGAACCCAGCCCGCCGAGCAAGCCTGTCAACGGAGCGAGCGGGCCGCTGCCAGTGGTGCCGCCTGCGGCCGAACCCAGGCCGCCGAGCAGGCCGGTGAGCGGCGCCAGCGGATTCGTGGTGCCGCCCGTAAACAGACCACCTACCGAAGAGACCGTGGTGCCGGTGCTGGTCACGACGTTGCCGAGGCCCGTGGTGATCGGGTTACCGCCGGTCGCGGCCAGCAGGGTGCCGGCCTTGCCGAGTCCGCCGCCGATCGTCGACAGCAGGCCATTGAGCGGCGCGCCGAGACCGGTTGCTGTGCCGACCGTTTGGGTTGTGGACGCAACCATCGTGGTGATCGGTGTGATAGCCGTGCTGAGCGTTTGCGTGACCTGCTCGACCGGACCAGTCGAGAGCGCCGTTGTCAGCGTGCTGCCGCCATTGGTGACAGCGCCGCCGAGCGTATCGATTACGCCGCCGAGCGGTGACGTAATGGCTGCAAGCGGAGCGAGTGGG
The DNA here is from genome assembly GCA_026225235.1 of Burkholderiales bacterium. Taxonomy (GTDB): domain Bacteria; phylum Pseudomonadota; class Gammaproteobacteria; order Burkholderiales; family Burkholderiaceae; genus Pararobbsia. The sequence goes on along the minus strand of JAMFSK010000177.1, from coordinate 1,748 downwards.
CCACTGCCCAGGCTCGTGACGAGATTGCCGGCGCTGGTGACCGCGCCGCCGACGTTGCCGACCACACCGCCCAGACTCGACACGGTAGTGCCGACCGCGTTGCCGCCGGTGCCGAGTTGACCAAGACCCTTTGTGACGCCAGTGCCGAGTGTCGAGACGGCTGCGCCCACGTTCTCGACGATGCCGCCAGCCGATTGCGTCGTCGACGAGCTGACGCCTGGCAGCGATTGCGAACCGATCACCGAGCCGATGCCCGAGACCGTGGAGCCCACGTTGCTGACGATGTTGCCCGCGTTGCCGGCCACCGTCCCGAGTGCGTTCGCTTGTGCGGTCGTGGTGCTCGAGCCGCTACCCGTACCGGTCCCTGTGCCTGTACCCGTGCCTGTGCTCGCCGAACCCGAACCACCTGCTGCGCCCGTGTCCGAACCTGAACCGCTTGCCCCCGTTGAACCGCTGCCGCTGGTCGTCGACAGTGTGCCCCCGGCACTGCCGCTACCGCTGCTTCCCGTCCCCGTGCTCAAGGTTCCGGAGCCCCCGCAGGCGCTCAGTGACAGCATGGCTGCCACCGTTGCTGCGATTAATGTTGCCCGTACCGTGATGTTGTTCGTTTGAATGTTCATGTCGCCCTCGGATCGCATGTGTTGTTGGGTGGTGCTGCTTGCCTACCTCTGCAACAGCCGTGCCATTTCAACTGCACAATGCGTGGCGAATTTTGTTTTAATCGCTGCGAGCGAGGCGCAGCATGGGCTTGCTTGTGATTGATGGAGTGTTTGTCGAATCGAAATTGCGCGGGAATCGCGATTTGGTAAATCGGTTTCGGAGCCGGCGTAACGTAACGATTCGGATTCGACGTTACGGTGGGATGCGTAACGTGAGAGCAATGACGCTGCTTGAAACGACCTGTTCAAACAGATATTTAGTGCAACGAATCTAACCTATGGTTAATCCTATGTGCTGCAACGCACGAAGTGCCGTTAATCTAGATAGAGACCCAGCCTAAAACAAAATAGTACCAAGCACGCAACGGACAATTGCTTTAATACGATTGGTACGCTATAAACGCCGGGAGCATCGAAGTTTGACGAGGGAGGTGCGATATCGAACAGACGGCCAAACGTAGTCTGATCCTTTGAAGCCGGCTGCGATGAAATGGTGTGGCAGTGCAAAAGACCCGAGGTCGATGAACGAGAGAATCATCGGCCACGGCACTGACCGGACCTTCATCACGTGCAGCGTGAATACAAACGAAATACTGAAGTTCCGAGGGCGAAAATGAAAAAGTTCACTACAAGATTCCTGAGAGAAAACAACGGGGTTACGGCGATTGAGTATGCACTCATCGCCGCTTTGGTTGCAGTTGCTCTTGCGGGCACTCTGACTACCTTTGAGGGTAAATTGCAGGCCGTATTCACGTCTATCGGCACTGCCCTGACTCCAACGTAAGGTTTGACGGCGGCAGTTCCTGTAGGCGCAAACGACGCAGGTTTAGGCCTGCGCATTGGCTGATTTCGCGCGTCTCACAGAGCATTGCTATATAAGCCGGATGCGGGTTGCGATTGCAGCCCGCATCGGTTTGTTTCGCCCGTCGAGTCCGACATGAATACGCTTAGCCATTCTTTATTCGTCGTGTGGGCTGCGGTTGTCGCTATTTGCGACTGCCGTAGTCGTCTCGTGCCGAATACGCTTCTCGCTGCCGGTTTGGCCGCGGCGTTTATCTGCGTCGGACTGGGACATGCCCCATTCGATAT
>JAMFSK010000176.1 GCA_026225235.1 Burkholderiales bacterium | reverse complement strand
TCCGAGCTCTTCTCACCGTCAGCGGCTTCACGCTGCTCTCGCGGATCGCCGGCCTTGCGCGCGAAGTCCTGATTGCCCGCACCTTTGGCGCCAGTCCCCTCACCGACGCGTTCAACGTCGCCTTCCGGATTCCCAACCTGTTGCGTCGCCTGTCGGCCGAGGGTGCGTTTTCGCAGGCTTTCGTGCCGATCCTCGCTGAGTTCAAGGCGCAGAAGGGCCACGATGCGACCAAGGCGCTCGTCGACGCCACCGCGACTGTGCTTGCCTGGGTGCTGACGCTGTTGTCGCTGGTCGGCATGCTGTGCGCGTCGGGTGTGGTGTTCGCCGTCGCTACCGGCCTCAAGAACGAAGGCAATGGTTTCCCGGCAGCCGTCTATATGACGCGCGTGATGTTCCCGTACATCGCGCTGATTTCCCTGACCTCGCTGGCTGCGGGCGTGCTCAACGTCTACAAGAAGTTCTCCTTGCCCGCGTTTGCACCGGTGCTGCTGAACGTCAGCTTCATCTTTGCCGCGCTGTTTGTCGCGCCCCACCTGCAGATGCCCATCTATGCGCTGGCGTGGGCCGTTCTGGTGGGCGGCGTGCTGCAGTTCCTGGTGCAACTGCCCGGGTTGCGGCAGATCGACATGATGCCCAGGTTCGGGCTGAACCCGCTCAAGGCCCTGCGCCATCCGGGCGTCAAGCGGGTGCTCGCCAAGATGGTGCCGGCGACCTTCGCGGTGTCCGTCGCCCAGCTCAGCCTGATCATGAATACCAATATTGCCTCGCGGCTCGCCGCAGGCAGCGTGTCATGGGTGACGTATGCCGATCGGCTGATGGAGTTTCCGACCGCCATGCTCGGCGTTGCCCTCGGGACGATCCTGCTTCCCAGCCTGTCACAGGCCCATAGCGATGCCGACAACAATGAATATTCCGCCTTGCTCGACTGGGGTCTGCGACTGACCTTCCTGCTCGCCGCGCCAGCCGCTGTCGCGCTGTTCGTTTTCTCGGTTCCGCTGGTTGCCTCGATCCTCGACTACGGCCGCTTCAGCGCCCACGATGTCGACATGGTCGCGCGCGCCTTGACTGCCTACGGCGTCGGCCTGGTCGGTCTGATCGTCGTCAAGATCCTTGCGCCAGGTTTCTATGCAAAACAGGACATCAAGACGCCGGTCAAGATCGCGATCGCCGTGCTGGCCTTCACGCAGGGCTGCAACTATCTGTTCGTCCCGCTCTTTGCGCATGCCGGCCTCGCGCTGGCTGTCGGGCTCGGTGCTTGCTTGAACGGAGTGCTGCTGTATTTCGGACTGGTCCGGCGCGGCATCTATATGCCATCGGCCGGCTGGGGCAAATTCCTGATCCAGTTATTTGGCGCGTGTCTCGTAACTGCCGGCGTTCTGCTATGGTTAAGGCAGAGCTTCGATTGGGTGGGCCTGCGTCACACGCCGGTGGTGCGGCTGGGTCTGCTTACTGCGAGCCTGGTGGCCGTCGGTGCGCTGTATTTCGTCATGCTGTGGGCCATGGGCTTTAAATACACATTCTTCAGACGGCGAGTGAGTTGATGGCGACGCGCATGCTCGAATACTTCGGCGCGCTGGTAGCCGAGGATGTCGGCTTCCCGTTGACAGAAGCGGCCCTGGCGCTGGCGCAGGACGCCTATCCCGACCTCGATCTGCAGGCCACGCTGGCTGAGATCGACGAGTTGGCGATGCGTGTGCGCAAACGCCTGCCGCGCGATGCGGGCGCCGTGCAGAAATTGCAATTGTTGAATCGTTTTTTCTTCGGCGAACTCGGCTTTGCCTGCAATCTCAACGACTATTACGATCCCGACAACAGTCATCTGAACGCCGTGCTTCACAAGCGTCGCGGCATTCCGATCACGCTGGCGGTGCTCTATCTGGAAATCAGCGAGCAGTTGGGCGTGCCCGCGCATGGCGTGTCGTTTCCCGGTCATTTCCTGTTGCGCGTGACGACGCCGGCCGGCGAGGTCATGCTCGATCCGACCTCGGGCGAAGCCCTCTCTGAGGCGCGGCTCGTCGACATGCTCGAGCCCTATGTGAGGCAGCGTTCAGGCGACCCGGTCGCGAGCGTTTTGCGCGCCTTGCTGACGCCGGCGACCGACCGCGAAATCATTGCGCGGATGTTGCACAATCTCAAGGATATCTACGTCCAGACCGAACGCTGGCAGCGGCTGCTCGCTGTCCAGCAGCGTCTGGTCATTCTGCTGCCCGAGAGCATCGAGGAACGGCGCGATCGGGGCTTCGCATTTGCGCGGCTCGATTACTTCCGGCCGGCGGTCGAGGATCTCGAACGCTATCTCGAAGTGCGGCCCGATGCGGAAGATGCGACGGTCGTCGAATCGCAGCTCGAGGAGCTTCGCCAGCGCACGCGCGGCGATGGCGACGACGACTAGGTGCTCGCTGCGCGTGCTTCGACCTGATGGCGAAGGCCGGACTTGTAGCCGAAATGAAAAAAGACTTCGGCAACGAGAAAGATCGGCGCGATCAGCAGTTGAAAGAGGTTGTCCGCGAGTGCGGGTTTGCGGCCTTCGAAGTAATGGCCGATCAGCTGAAGGATCCAGCCACCGACAAACAGCACCGCGAACGCGACATGCGCGCCGCCCGGTGTGAGCCTGTTGTCGAGTACATGCGCGAGTACAAGCAAGACGGCGAAGATGCCCGTCGACGCGAGCGCGAGCGGGACGTCGAGCCTGAAGTAGTAACTCAGCAAGGCGACGCTCAGGACCTCGGCCGCGCTTAGTCCACTGTTACCCAAACGCAGCCACGAGAAGGCGAGCATCACTGCGAGCACGATGGCAGGCACGCCGACAAAATGGGTGGCTTTGTTTTTTGAGCTTCGGTGATAGCGCTGGTAGAACGACATCTGTTCGGCGAGCGATTTCATGGGCTTGTCTCCGTCGGTCCGGGGCGCGCGGCTTCGTGGCTCGCGCATCGCTGACGACATCGGCGGCGCGAAGGCGCGGTCAACATCGTTTCGTATCGACAGATTCTAGGCGACGCCCGTGCCCATCGGCGCGCATCCCGGCGCGTTTGGAGGGAAGCCTCGAAGACTTATTTGGGCGCCAACCGGATCGCGCCATCGAGACGGATCACTTCGCCATTGAGCATCGGATTGGCGAGGATATGTTCGACCAGCATCGCATATTCGGTCGGCTTGCCGAGCCGCGAAGGGAAGGGCACGCTCGCCCCCAGCGCGTCCTGCACGTCCTGGGGCATGCCGAGCAGCATCGGTGTTTCGAAGATCCCGGGGGCAATCGTCATCACGCGAATGCCGTTGCGTGCGAGATCGCGCGCAATCGGCAAGGTCATCCCGACAATCCCGCCCTTGGATGCCGCATAAGCTGCCTGCCCGATCTGTCCGTCGTAGGCCGCAACCGAGGCCGTGCTGACGATCACACCGCGCTCGCCCCCGGGGCCCGGATCGAGTGCGGCCATGGCGGCCGCGGCAATGCGGATCATATTGAACGTGCCGATCAGATTGACCGTGATGGTGCGCGTGAAGAGATCGAGCGGATGAGCCCCCTCCTTGCCGACTGTTTTCGCAGCCGGCGCGATCCCCGCGCAATTCACGAGGCCCCGCAACGCACCGAGGCCCTCGGC
>JAMFSK010000175.1 GCA_026225235.1 Burkholderiales bacterium | reverse complement strand
GGGACGGACTGGCGTCGGTGAAGAGCCCTTCACAAGACGTTAAGGTTCTTCAAGCTATGGCCGCACGGACCGCTTCGGACACCGACGCTGATCCGATGACGGGGGCAGACCTGGGAAGTGGGCAAGTGGCAGCTTAACCGGCCATTCTGGCGTATCCACGTAGGTGCCTACAGTCGACCAAGTCAGTCGCCTGCGTGGACCGCCAGTTTGAAGATCGGTTTCTACTCCCATTACAGTTACATTTTCGTGTCATCGCCGTACTGAACGGCCCATTTTCTCTGCGCCGCAAACAAATCAAAAAAAACGATTCCGCTGTAACCGGATCTCCAGTGTCCACGAATTAGAGGATGTACCCGCCGCGGGTACCTTCTTCTCAACCACTGGAGAAATTCCATGTCCGCAAAGATCTCTGTCAGCTCGTCCCTCCTCGCCGGCGTCGTCGCTAGCCTGCTCGCCTCCGTCGTCCACGCTGCGCCGCTCACCCAGGCAGAAGGCGCCGCTGCTGTCGCCGCGCACAAGGAAAAGTGCTACGGCGTCGCCCTGAAGGGACAGAACGACTGCGCCGCCGGCCCCGGCACCACCTGCCAAGGTACCTCCGCCATGGATTTCCAGGGCAACTCGTGGAAGTTCGTCCAAGGCGGCACCTGCACGGGCATTCAAGTGCCTGGTGGCAGCCACGGCTCGCTAACCCCGATGAAGTCCTAATCCATCGAATAGCAAGCCAAAGGGGGCGGCCATGATTGACTCCAAAAGGGCTACGGCAACGGGCGAGTGGGGTCGCCCTCCTGGCGGGGCGTCGCATTTCAGGGCGCCCATCGGTACCAGTTTCAAGCATGAACACCTGCCTGCGATTCTCGCCGACGGGATGCAAGATGGATTCTTCGAGGTCCACGCCGAAAACTATATGGGCGCCGGCGGGCCTCCCCATCGCGCGCTCGCAGCGATCCGCGAGCACTATCCGCTCTCCGTTCACGGCGTGTGCATGTCGATCGGTGCACCGGGTGAGCTCAATGCGGCGCATCTCGCGCGCTTTCGCGAAGTGGTCAGGCGTTACGAACCCACGCTGGTATCCGAGCATCTCGCCTGGTCTTCGCACGGGGGCACCTCCTTCAACGATCTCCTGCCTTTGCCGTACACGAAAGCAACGCTCGACAAAGTGTGCGAACACATTGACCAGGTCCAGAACACGATCCAACGTCCGATCCTGCTTGAAAATCCGTCGACCTATGTCGCTTTCGCGTCGTCGACGATGAGCGAGACCGACTTCATCCGGGCGATCGCTCAGCGTACCGGTTGCGGCCTTCTGCTGGACCTTAACAACGTCTTCGTCTCGGCAACCAATCATGGCTTTTCAGCCGAGGCGTACCTTGCCGAATTTCCGCTCGAACCGGTCGGTGAGATCCATCTCGCCGGCCACAGCGAGCAACGCGACGATGAGAATGCGCTGCTGCTTATCGACAGTCATGATCGAGCAATTGCCGACCCCGTCTGGGAGCTGTACCGGGACCTGACGGCGCGTATCGGGCCGAGGCCGACGCTGATCGAATGGGACAGCAGCCTTCCCAACTGGCCAGTGTTGCAGGCTCAAGCGTTGAAAGCCCATCGGGTCATGGCAAAACACCGGCTGTCGCTCGGGCAGGGGGTCAGCCGTGCAGCCTGAAAATCATTCGTGCGCCTATGCCGCGGCATTCGCACCGGGTTTGATGGACCCAGCAATCGCAGCGCCCGACGATGTGGTTGCCTTGTCCGGTAAGGGTGTGGTCAAGCGGTATAACGTTTACCGCAACAACGTCACGGTCAGCCTGATCGACGCGCTGGCTGCCGTCTATCCCGCTGTCCAGCGCATCACAGGCGTGGACTTCTTCCGGGCGATGGCCCGCTTCCATATCCGCGCCACACCACCTGTCTCTCCGCTGCTGTTTGAGTACGGGCACGATTTACCCGCGTTTATCGAATCCTACGAATATGCGCGCCAGATGCCGTGGCTCGCCGATACGGCACGCATCGAGCGCGCGTGGCTGGATGCATATCACGCCGCCGATCTGCCCGTGCTCGACACCGAAGCGCTGGGGCGTATCGAGCCTACATCGCTTGCGGAGGTCCGCTTCGTGCCGCATCCAGCCGCGCGCGTCGTGCGATCGCCGTATCCGGCCGTTTCCATCTTCGCGATGCATCGCACCGATGGCCCAGTTTCGCCGCTCCGCTCGAGCGAGCCAGAAGACGCTCTCGTGACCCGCCCGGAGCACGACGTGACCGTATCGCGTCTGCCGGCAGGCGGTGCAACCTTTCTGAGTGCGCTTCTCGAGAACGCATCGCTGGGCGAAGCAGTCGCGGTCGCGTTTCAGGTAACCCCTTCCTTCGATCTTCAGGCCAATCTGGCCGGCATGATCTCGGCCGGCGTGTTTACCGCCGTCCAATACGGAGAGTAAAAAAATGTCCGACCTACAGCAAGCAAAACTGCCTTTCCCAGGTGTCGTTCTGTCCACGATCGGCGCAGCGAGGCGGCTCGTTGAGCGACTCGCGCAGCCCTGGCTCGTGCAGCTCGTGCTGCGGCTCGCACTGGCCGTGCCGTTCTGGAAATCGGGCATTCTCAAATGGCACGGATTCCTTCAACTCAACGACACGGCGATTGATCTGTTCACGCAGGAGTTTCAGTTGCATCTTCCGGGTGGCCCGTATCCGTTCCCCCATCCGGCCGTCTTTGCATTTCTGTCGGGCTGCGGCGAGGTGACGTTCCCGGTGCTGCTCGTGTTGGGCTTCGGCACCCGTTTCGCCGCGGTCGGGCTGATTTTGATGACGTGCGTCATCGAGTTGACCGTGCCGGACGGCTGGCCGATCCACCTGACATGGGTCGCCATGGCCCTCGGTATCGCGGCCTGGGGGCCGGGACGGATCTCGATCGACTATCTGCTTGGGGACCGCTCACCCCGGTCGTGAGCTGACGAGCCCGTCCCGGCGAGCAAGCGATTGAGCCCCGCCGGGAACTCGAGCTCGGCGAGTGATCAAGACCGTTCAGGAGATTTCGTTGAGTGCTGAGGAGGCACCGGCCGCGGCGCGCATCTGAGCCAGCAGTGCCTCACCTGTCCATGAAGGGCGCACGTCGCTTCGCTCCGCGTCCCGCACCAATTCGCATAGACGTTTGTTCACCGGTGCGGTTTGGCCAAGGCGTTGGGCGAGGCGTACGACTTCGCCGTTGATCCAGTCGATCTCCGTAGCGCGTCCCGCCTCCAGATCGTCGGACATCGAAGAGCGCGCGAGTGGGTCGATCGTCAGCATTGTGCGAGCCAATCGGTCGAACACCGCGTTGGGTGCGCCGAGGACACGCGGTATCCAGCTCACGGGAAGCGGCGTGACTCTGGCCGGCCGTATGCCGGCCCGCTTCAGCAGCGCGAGCGCCTCTTTCTGCGCCATCGCGAGACAGATGCGGTAGGCTCGGTGCGAAAGCTCCTCCTTCAAAGGCCGATTCGCGAGTGCGTTGATGGCATTGTTGAGGTTGAGCAACAGCTTCGCCCACAGCACCGGCGGCATATCCGCGTGTTGGCTCAATGGTAGACCCGCCTTCCTGAACTCGTCGACGAAAGGCTGCATGGCCGGCGTATGCCTGATCTCCAGCTCCCCTGCCGAACCCTGATGAAATGCGCCCGGGCCGCGTTCGACGACGTTGAACGGCACCATACCCTCCAACACCGTATTCTGTGGCAGCGCGGCACGCAGCACATCCGCATTGCCAATGCCGTTCTGGAAGCTCACGACGATCATGCCTGGGCGAAGCACATTCGCCAGTTCTGCGGCGGCCGTGGGAGTCGCGGCGGACTTGACGGTGACGAGCACAAGATCAGCGGCTGCGGCAGCCGCCGCATCCGTGGCGATGTCGATTCGCTCCGGCGGCACTTTCCAGCGGCTATCGTCGTACCGCGACAGCGTGATGCCTTGGTTGCGCAACTGGGCCGCCACGCGCGCACGCCCGATAAAACTGACCTCGCTGCCGCCCGCAAGAAGGCGTCCACCGAGATAGCACCCAATCGAGCCAGCGCCGTAGATACAGATTTTTGTCATTCTGCCCTCGGTGTCCGAAGCGTTTTCTAATGTGGCACTTTGTACGCCCCGATCAATGCTCCGGCATGTACTGCTCGTCGCCGATCACACCGATCTTCGTAGCGCCAAGACGTTGCGCCGATGCCAGCACGGCAGCCACATCCTTGTACGGCACCTGCTTGTTCGGTAGCAGGTGTATCTCTGCCTGCACCGGTTCCGCTGCAACCCGGGCCAGCCTGGCTTCGAGCGCCGCGCGGTCAGGCACGATCTGGCCGTTCCACTTCGTCGTGCCATCGAAATCGATATCGATCTGCACCACCTCCGGCTGGGTAATCGACGCAGGCGGATTCCCAACCGGCAAGTTCATCTTGATGGCGTGCGTCTGGATCGGAATCGTGATGATCAGCATAATCAACAACACCAGCATCACGTCGATCAGCGGCGTGGTGTTGATGTCCACCACTACATCCGGTTCGCCGTCGCGACCTGAAGGTGTGTTCATCCCCATAGTCGGCTCCTTAGCTCCCGCGCGGTGGCGGTTCAGTGATAAATGACACTTTCGCGACGCCGGCGCGCTCGCACGCCGTGATCACACGCCCGATGAATTCATAAGGCGTGTTCTGATCGCCGCGTACATCGACGTCCGGTTGTGGCGTCATGACAGACACTGTCTTCAACTGCGTAAGGAGACCGGCCCCATCCACGTGCCTCTCGTTCCAGAAGAAATCGCCACCGCGATTAACTGCGATTACGATAGTTTTAGGCGTAGTCTGAAGCGGCCGGATCGTCTCATTCGGCAACTTCACCGGCACCGTATGCGTAACAACGGGAATCGTGATCAGGAAGATGATCAGCAATACCAGCATCACATCGACTAGCGGCGTGGTGTTGATCGCGGAGATGACCTCGTCCTCCTCTCCCTCTTGCCCAACGCTCATGGCCATGACTTAACTCACCTTTTCGACCAGGGTGGTCATTTGACCTGCACCAGCACGCCTCGAACGTTTGCCGCCGGCGAGCAGAACCGTGTGCACCTGCGCGCCGAAGTTACGCACACTCTCCATCACCGACTTGTTGCGGCGAACAAGGAAGTTGTAGCCCAGCACGGCGGGAACGGCTACCGCCAGCCCGATTGCCGTCATGATCAGCGCTTCACCCACCGGGCCTGCCACCTTGTCGATCGATGCCTGGCCGGCAATACCGATGGCCGTCAGTGCATGATAAATGCCCCAGACCGTACCGAACAGACCCACGAACGGAGCCGTCGATCCGACAGTACCGAGGAACGCCAGACCATCTTGCAAGCGGTTCGACACCTTGGTGATGGCACGGTCGACCGATACGTCGATCCAGGTGTTACGGTCCACGGCTTCGAGCAGCGCTTCTTCGTGGTGTTCGCCCGCTTCGATCGCGGTTTCGGCGATAAAGCGGAAGGGCGATCCTTCGTCAAGCAGCCTGGCGCCTTCTGAGAGCGACGGCGCGGTCCATAGCTGTTGGTCAGCGCTCTTGTAGCGACGGTTGGCGCGGTATTGCTCGAGGAACTTCGTGACCATGATGTACCAGCTTCCCATCGACATGATGGCCAGCAGGATCAGGACGAAGCGAGCGACAAAGTCACCGTTTTTCCAAAGGGCGTCAAGGCCGTAGGGGTTGTTGACGATTTCCGACGTAGCCGGTGCCGGCGGCGGCACGGCCTGATCCGCGGGCGCAACGGCCGGTGCGATCGCTACGGGTGCGACAACCGTCGCGTCGCTGGTCTGCGCGCGGGCAATTTGAGGTACGACGAGGGTCGTCGCCGTGACCACGGCGAACATCATGTTTACCGCCAATGTGGTGAGAGAACGCTTTTTCATGTCTGCTCCAGTTCATGCATTGAACTTGTACAACGTGACGAATCGATCGCTACTGGTACCGCTCAGTTCGTGGGCTCAGTTCATGTCGAACGAGAACTGAACCTGGACGCGAACGGGCTGGCCTTGGGAAACGCAACTAAACTGCCTCACCGCGGTTAACGCGGCCCGATCCAGTGAAGAATCGTCGGAGGACTTCGCAACGCGTTCATTCGTAATTTGGCCCTGGGGATCGACTACGAATTCAATGAGCACATCACCGGTGACGTTGTTTTCCCGGGCTTCCCTCGGATACTTCACGGATGAGCGAACCTGATCCGAATTCGGACAAACGACGCCAACCTCGGTGCTCGGTGCCTTCACTAAGGCCGGCGCAATCGGAGCAGGCGGCGTTGCAGGCTGTGCTTCGACCGGGGCGGCCTGATGCGTAATGGTCTGCTGCTGCGGACTCGCGACATTAACCTCTGGCGGCGTGACGAACGGTCGCGGCGGCGGCGTGAACCTAGGCGGCGGCAATTTCACGGTCGGCATCGGCGGCGGCGGTGGGGGTGGCTTTACTGGCTCGATGATCCTGGTTTCAATCGGGCGCTGAATAATCTGTACCACCTTAATGGCAAGGCCATTGAGCAGCGCATAGATCAGCACCCCGTGCAGCAGAAGAACAGCGGCGATGCCGCCAAAACGGCGCACCGGATTGCGCTGCTTATTTCCGAAGCTGGCGAACGAAGCCGGCTTTGCAAATCCGCCGTTCGCCGCGAACACCTCCTCGCCTCCCTGCCCGCTATTGCGCGCGCATAGATCGAATTCTGGTGTGCCTGTTTTTATGATCAATATGCTTCTCCTCAAGCTCTCGACCACCAAGGGCGGTCGCAACCCGACGCGGGGTGATGCGAAGGCCTAAGCGAGCGCGGCACGCGCGGAACTGACGAAGGTCAGAAAGTGCGAAACGGCGACGATGTCGGCTGCGCGATAGCGGACGGAATACGCGTCCAGAAGCTCGGCGCCATCGAGATAGCTCAGCCACTCGGCCACGCACCGCGTGCGCAGCCGGATCTCGAGCACGCAGGGTGTCTCCGGCAGTGGAGGCCCCTGACGCCCGATGCGCGAGACCGCGTCTTTCACACCCGCACGCAGACGCGCATCAGCCTCGGCAGGCGAGAGCATCATCGCTGACAGCCAGCCAAGACTCGTCTTCAACGTGGCAGTCGCGACGTCTCCGAGTTGCTCAAGCGACTCTTGCACCACAACGTCGTCGCCCGCCACGAGCAGCACCGGTACGCCGAAATGGGAAGCAATGGCCGCACTGATCGCCGCTTCCGAGACCACCCTCCCGTTGAGCCGCACTTCGTGGAAAAACTCGCCACTGAGTGTGTGCGACAAGGTGCCGCGTGGATTGGAGCCCCCCGCGTGATATCCGATCAGCAAAGCGCCGTCGTAGTGGCCGTGATCCACCCCCGCCATCATCCCAAGCGGCCGCGGCCACGAGCGCACCAGTCGGACGTAGGAAGGCATGCGCTCGAAGCGGATATTCTGGCCGTTGCCATGTGAGTCGCTGACGACGATCTCTTCGACACCCAGATCGCGCAACGTCTCGCAAGCCGCGACGACAGCATCGGTCATTGAATCGCGTGCGTTCTCATACTCGAAGCGGCCCGGCATGAGATGGTCGCGCGAAACGACGCCGGGCATGCCCTCGATATCGGCGGAAATATAGATCCTCATGCAAGCCTCCCTGCGTCCCTGGCGGCAAACCAAGTGCGCATCCGCTCGATCGCCTCCCCAATCTCAGCCGTCGACACGGCAAAGCTGATTCGAATGAACTGGTGGCCACCGACCGGATCGAAATCGATACCTGGCGCAATCGCGACGCCGGTCTCGCGCAACAGCGCTTCACATAAGGCCATGCTGTCGTTCGTCAGATGCGCGACGTTCACATAAAGATAGAACGCGCCATCAGGCGGTGCAATGGCACTGAGCCGCAAAGTCGGCAACGCCTCGAGCAGCAAGCGTCGGTTCTCTGTATAGACGGCGAGATAGGCGTCCAGCTCCTCACGGCTGTCGAGTGCCGCAAGCGCCGCATGTTGGCTAAGAGACGGTGCGGTCAGAAACAGATTACCGGCGAAGGTATAGGCACGCTTCACGTGCTCGACCGGCGCAAGTAGCCAGCCCAACCGCCAACCCGCCATGCTGAAATACTTCGAGAAGCTGCTGATCACGAGGGCTTCGGGCTCGACTTCCAGAATGGAGTGCGTGGGCCCGCTATACGTCAGCCCGTGATAGATCTCGTCGGAAATGATGCGGATGCCGCGTGTTCGACAGACGTCCGCTATAGCGGTCAGCTCGTCCCGGCTCAGGATCGTGCCTGTCGGATTGGCGGGACTCGCGATGATGACTGCAGCAGGGGCAGGCTCCAGGGCCGCGATCTGTGCAGCCGTGAGCTGGTAGCGAGTCTGTGGGCCACAGGCGATCTCGACAGGCACCATGTGAAGTGCCTTCACCGTGTTGCGATAGGCGACATATCCGGGTCGGGCAAAAGCAACGCGGTCGCCCGGCGATAGCAGCGAACTCAACGCCAGCACAAGCGCGGGGGAGGCACCGCAGGTCAGCACGAAACGCAGCGGATCGACCTCGACGCCGTAAGTCTCCCAATAGTGACGCGCCAGTCGTGCCTTGAGCGGCGTGCTGTCCCAATAGCCCATGCCGTCGGTATCGAGCACCTCATGGGCGCGAGCGATCGCACTGCTCGGCGCACCCGTCGACGGCTGACCGAACTCCATGTGAATGACGGTTTGGCCTTCGGATTGCAGACAGTGCGCCAGGCGGCCGATCGCAATGGCGTGGAAAGGATCGAGTTCGGCTTTCACTTGAACATCCTATTGAAGAAATCGGTGGTGGCGGCGAAGACCCGTTCCCACGAGCGATGGCGCAGGAAATCATGTTGCTCATCGGGGATGACGATGTGCTCGACGTGAACGCCCGATTGGCGGCGCAGGGCTTTGACGATGCCGATGGTCTGACTGAACGGCACCGTGCGGTCGTCATCCGCGTGTATGAACAGAATCGGCGATCGCCATTGGTCGACTGAAGCGATAGGCGAAGAGTCGAACGCCCTCTCCAATGCATCGGGAGGCGTGCCGGCAGCGGCGAACGCCGGACTCCAGTCAGAGATACCAGCGCAATCGACGCCAGCGGCAAATAGGTCGGACGAGCGTGCCAACGCGAGCGCCGTCATCAGGCCGCCATAGCTGAAACCGTAGACGCCAATGCGCGCCGCATCGACGTCGGTGCGGCCACGCAGGTAGCGGGCCGTGGCGAGGATGTCCTGGTATTCGCTCGCACCGCCTGCACCCAACTCCGGCGGCTCGCGAAAGTTCAGACCGTAGCCGTTGCCGCCACGGTAGTTCACCGACAACACGACGTACCCCTGGCTCACGAGATACTGGTTCATGCCGTATTGCAGGTGATAAGCCTCAGTCGGATGCCACGCCGGCAACATCTGGCGAACCGGGCCGCCGTGAAAATGCACGATGGCCGGATGGCGTTCGCGCGCGTCGTCCTCAGGCGGCAGGAAGAGCTGCGCGTGGATATCGAGTCCGTCAGGCGAAGGAAAGACAACCAACTCCGGATTGACGAGCTGAGCAGAGGGGCACCCACCCAAGCTCCCAGGCGCCGTCGGCCACATGCGGCCATCCTGTGCGATCCACACCGGATGCAGTGGAGTGCGAGCGTCTGCGTGCAGCGCCGCGACCCGGCCCGATCCCGTCACCGACGGCGAAACCTCGATGCCGAGGCCAGACGTGACGGCAGACATCTTCTTCGTCGTGAGATCGATTCGCCACAAGTGACGGCGATCGAGATCCTCTTTGTTGGCCGAGCAGACGATCGCGTGGCCAGAGGGGTCCTGGCTCATCTCGAAGACCTCGAAATCGCCTGGCGTCAACTCCCGCACTTCGCCGTCACCGCTGAGGCATTTTGCATCGCATACCGCCACCGGTATCGCGTATAGGTGACGCCAGCCCGATCCTTCCCACGGGAAGATAATCTGGCCATCCTGCGTCCAGGCTAGTTGAGGCCCGGACGGCAATCCAGCGAAGACGCTCCCTGCACCCGGCGAAGCCGTCCAGATACATCGCGCCACGCCAGACGTCGCGTCACCGATCCACAGCGACCAGGGATTTCCGCAACGGCGCGCGGTATAGCTTGGAGCGACCGGATCGGCGAGCCGGACGAAGGCGATTTGACCTCCGTCAGGAGACCACGTCGGGAACGCATCACGATCGATACCCGGTGAAATCCACCGTATGGATCGACTTGCGAGGTCGACCACGGCAATGAACGTCTGGTCGCCGCGATCACTCACGAACGCGAGTTGAGATCCGTCCGGTGACCAGGCGAGAGAACCACATGTGCCGCGATCGCGCACCAGTGGCTCAGGCATGACGCTATCCGTAAGCGAGACCGTCCAGATTTGGCCATTCAAGAGGTAAGCGAGGCGATCTCCCCTGGGCGAGACTGTGGCGCTCTGACCTTCCCCGAGCAGGCGTGGCACCCCGCCATCCAGAGGCACCAGCCAGATCTGCGGTGCGATCGCGCCCGCTGGCGTAGTTGCGGGAAACGAGGGTTCCTCCTCACCCGGCAACGTGCCGCGGGTATAGACGATGCCGTCGCCACCGGGCAACCAACGGGGCTGTTGCAATCCATGACCCTCGTCGTCCCGATAGGTCGTCAGCGCACGTGGCTCGCCACTCACGTCGCAGACCCAGAGATTGCGGCAGCCGGCCTCATTGAAAACCCAGGCGACTCGATCGTCACACGGCGCGGCCGACAGCTCGGATGGAAAAGGCACACTTAGCAACTCGCGCAGCGTGAGGGGGTCGAGGGAAGGCAAAGTCAATCGTGTCGACTCGCCGCACTGAGAAAATTGCATAGAACTCGGAAAATCCTGGAGAAAGGGGAAACGCAGCACCGGCCCTCAAGACAGCGCGTCATCTGTCATCACTCATCGCTCACCCGCACGAAGGCAAGATCCTTGAAGTCGAAGCTGAAGTCGGCGATAGGCGAAAGCGCCTGCATCGCAATGCCGGTGACGGCACCATCGACGAGCGCAAAGCTCAACACAGCGTCTTCGCCGGCACCGCGTGCAAAGCGCGTTCGGAATCGATCGGCTCCGAACGGCTCGAGACCGCTTTTGAAGACTCGTGTGCGCGTGAAATCGATCGAGAGACGTCCGCCTTCGTAAGCGATGACAACGTCGCCGTACCAACGATCGCGGTAACGACCCGCGTAGCATTCCAACGGCAGTGACGGGGTACCCGCCGGAGCCTTGAAGTCGCCATCGCCGAGGAGGGTCACGACCTGCTTGTGGGTCTCGTCGATCGCCTTGCGAGTCGAGCCAATCCAGTCGAATTCGGGGACACCCAGGAGATGGTCGAGCAAGGCATATCGCAAACTGGAGACCGGCTCGGCATCGCCCGCGTTGGTGAACACAGCCAGACCGATACCTCGCTCCGGCAGCAGCGTCGTCCGTGTCGCCTGTCCCGCCAGGCCACCGCCATGCGTGATCATGCGTGAGCCCCGGTAGTCGCTCACCCCCCACCCGAGGGCGTATGCCTGCAAGACCGAGCGCTGAGGCATCTCGGGTGTCGGACCCGGCCCGCCGGAGATGATCGTCTGCGGCGTCCACATTTCAGCGGCAGCAGACTCACTCCAGAGTCGCCGACCATCGGGCAGCTGACCACGCCCCAACTGGACGTTCAACCAGGCGATCGTGCTGCGGGCGCTCACGTTGATGCCGCCGGCGGGACCGATGATCGGGGGCTCGTCAGGCTCGATGCGCTCGAGTGCCCCCATTCCGATCGTGGGTGGGCCGAGCCTGGCGTGGCGTGCGGCCCGGTTCGCCGTGCTCACGAGAGTGGGGTTTGAGACTGCGTCCGACATACCCAGAGGCTTAAAGATGCGATGCTCGACGAAAGCGTCCCACGACAAGCCAGAGACACGCTCAAGCAGTAGTCCCGCGACGATGTACAGGCAGTTGTCGTAGGCATAGCCGGCTCGGAATCCCTTCGCCGGCTTGAAGTACTGCAGCGCGCGGAGCACCTCATCGCGGGTGTGATCGGTGCGCGGAAACTGCATCAGATCCCCAGCCCCTAGTGGCAGTCCACTACGGTGTACGAGCAGGTCACGCACGGTCATCATCGAGGTCACCACGGGATCCTGCATCCGGAACTCGGGCAGGTGCTGCACGACGGGGTCGTCCCAAGACAAGCTACCCTCGTCGACCAGCATGGCCAGGCAGGCAGTCAGGTAGGCCTTGCTGTTCGATGCCACGGCAAAGCTCGTATCGATGTCCACGGGCGTGTTTTCACCCAGGGCACGCAAGCCAGCCGCCACCGCGAAGCCAGGGTGATCGGGCAGCACAATCGACAGGGTGACACCCGGAATATCGAACGCTTGCATGAAGCGTTCGGCAATCGCCAGTACCTGCGTGTCGAGCGTTGGGCGGAGGGTCATCGCTAGCCTCGAGAGTCAGGACAAGACAGGTGCGAGTTGAAGGTCAGGCGCATACGCAAGACACGTCTCGACCACTTCGGCAAACTGAACGGGGTGGCGCAAAGGATCGGCGCAAGGTAGGCCAAGTTGCTCCTGTACGTCACGGATGGCGGCATAGGCGGCGGCCTCGGACAGGTGCGAGGTGTTCAGACTCACGGCAAGACATCGAACCTGCGGGTTGACCCGGCGTGCCAGCAACAGATTGAGCTCGATCGCTTCCACGAGCGACGGCAGCCGGAAGCCCGGCTGCCCAAGCAACACGGTCCGTCCTGCCTCGTGGCACAGCACCAGTACATCGGGCTGGCTGCCGTGCAGCAGGCCGAGCGACACGCCCGCATAGGCCGGATGGAAGAGTGATCCCTGCCCTTCGATGACGTCCCAGTGATCCGCCTCATTGTCGGGGCTAAGCAGTTCGGCCGCGCCGGCGACGAAGTCCGAGACGACGGCATCGATCGGAATCCCCGCTCCAGCAATCATGATGCCGGTCTGCCCCGTCGCACGGAAATCAGCCGACACGCCGCGGGCGCGAAACGCCCGAGTCAAAGCGAGCGCGGTGTACTTCTTGCCCAGTGCGCAATCGGTGCCCACCGTCAGCAGCCGCTTGCCGGTGCGGCGTCGGCCCGTTCCGGTAGGCAGCCCCTTCGGAGGCACGCGAATATCGAATAGTCGTCGGCCTGTGCGGGCAGCGGTTTGAGCAAGTAGCGGTACGTCCGCGAGCCTCGTGTGCAGGCCGCTGATCAGATCGAGTCCGGCTTCCAATGCCTCGACGAGTGTCGACAACCACTGCGGCAGGAGTGCACCGCCAACGGCAGCGACACCGACTAACAAGGCCCGCGCTCCGCGCTCGTACGCCTGAGCGGGTGTGAGTTCGGGCAGCCCAGTCGTGACCGTGCCCCCGGGCAAGTGTAGTTCGCCGACGCAACGTTCAGGTGCCCAGTCCTTGACACCGAGTGCGGTCTTGGCAAATCCCGGCTCGGTCGAGTCGGCCAGGAACAGGAGATAAGGCTGCGGAAGTTCGAATGAGATCATGACGAAGAAACTTCAGTGGTGATGCTGGAAGACGAGGCCGAACCCCAGGCTTCATCCGGGCAGTGGATATGGCCGTCCCTGTAGACAACAGGCGACGCGCGGTCGCGGGCGAGAAAGATGGGACCATCCAGATCGACAAGGTCGCAAAACTGGCCGAGCACGAAGCCGGTTGCGGTCGAGAGCGAGGTCCCCACCATATTGCCGACCATCAACCTGAAGCCCAGACGGCGAGCCAGAGAGACCATCGCCAACGCTTCGGTCAGGCCGCCGCACTTGTCGAGCTTGATGTTGATGACGTCCACCCGGCCAACGAAACGTTCGATGTCGTACTGGTCCTGCACACTCTCGTCAGCCGCCAACGCGATGGGCGAACCCAGACCATCGAGGTCCGCGTCCCGGGCAACCGGGAACGGTTGCTCGATGAGTTGCACACGCGCGTCCACAAGCGCAGGCAGCAGCGCGTGAAAACTTGCAGGGGTAAATCCCTGGTTCGCGTCGACGCCCATCCAGGTGTCGGGTCGGGCCGCGCGCACGGCACGCACCCGCTCCGCGTCCCCTCCATCTCCCAGCAGCTTCAGCTTCAAGGCACGCGCTTGCGTCAAGGAAGCCGCGAGGGTCGCCATGGTGCCGGGATCGTCGGCACCCAGGGTGAAGGTGGTCAACAACGGTCGTACGCCCGTCAGCCCGGCCATCTGCCAGACCGGCTGGCGCGCCTGCTTGGCCTCCAGGTCCCACCATGCGCAATCGAGCGCGTTACGAGCGCCGCCGGGCGCCATGGCGAGCTGCAGTTCCTCGCGCGATCCGATACGCTCTTTGGCGGCGAACTGTTCCACCTCGGCTGCCATGCTGTTCGCCGTCTCGCCCCGGTAGTACACGCCCGCTGCTTCGGCGCACCCACGAAGGCCACCCGATTCGACCGTCGTGACGAGAAGATCAATGCCATCGAACGTGTGTCCAGTGATACGGAACGGCCGAAGGAATGGCCAGTGCTCGATCACGTTGGAAATTTTCATAGAGGTGTTCATTCAGTGATGTCGTTCGTTCATGTACGCCGCGCGATTGGCGAGCACGAGACGCCACTCGTCATCCGTGAAATCGATCTGCGATTCCGAAAGCTCGTTGTGTTCCAGTGGTGGCAACAACGAGGGCCAGTCCGAACCGATCACAAAGCGCGACAGACCGATTCGACGAGCCAGCTTCACAAACCGCTCAAGCAAGCTCGCGTTGACGGGGTCCGTCGTGTCGCGCACCAGCACGACCGCCAGATCGAATATCAGTTGGCGCGTGCCCGGGGCTCCCTGTTCAATCGCATCTGCGTACAAGTCGAGAGCCGAGAGCACGCCCTCATCGATTCCCCCGCCTCCACCGGCATGCGCGATCTGCACGAGTGTGTCGCCTGCCTGCGGCAATACACGCTCGATAAATCCTTTCGTCTCTCCCTCGCCGTAGTCGCCGTCGCCACGCGCGTGAATGATCACAGGCCAGCGCATACCTTGAGCAATCGAGAACACCATGCCGAGGCGCTCGATATGATCGTTTGACCGCCAATCGAAGCCGCTATTGCCCATATGCAGCTTCAGACCCGTTACGCCTTCGTCGCCAGCCCAGAAATTCAGTTCATCGAGCGCGCCTTGCCAGAATGGGTTGACGCCAATGAAGGTGCGAAGCCGACTACCCGATCCTGCGGCAGCGTCGACGTTGAACTGGTTCTCGCGACGCGTCAGCGCGGCCACATCGGCAGGCTCAACGGTCGAGCGGTGCGAGGCGAACGTATAGGCCATGGAGAGCAACACCCCTTGCTCGATGCCCGCGGCGTCGAGCGCTTCGAGTGCATCGGCCCCCGTGCGCGTTTGGAACAAGCCTGCGTTGAAGATGGCGAAGGTCTCGGGCGAAAGCGCCACGCGACGGCGCAATTCAGCGGTGACGTCAGGCCCCTGGATGTGAAGGTGGTGATCGACCGCCGCAGGAGGCAGCGCAGCGCGCGCCGAACGAAGCGCCTCCGAGATACCGGGCAACAACTTGGCTGCACAGGTCAAACACATGACACATCCCCCTTCCGATTGAGGTCGCGCGAAATCGCCGCACTGCGCCCTCGGTGCCTATCACCCAAGCTTTGAAATTGGCTTTGCATGGATCGCCTTAGAACTCAGTGTCCAGTTCGATGCCCACTGTCCTCGGTTGCAGCGAGGAAGCCTGGAGAACGGCGATTTGTCCAGTCGCGGCGTTTTGCAGATAGCCGATATTGAGTTGCGGGTGCTGATTGTTGAGATTCTTGGCGTAGATCCGCAGCGTCCACTTCTGGTCGACGACGTCCGCGTACAAGTCGAGCACCCCGTAGCCACCTTCGCGCCAGTTCGTCGACGACGAACCGAAGCTTGACCACCGCGCCCCGGTCCAGCGGTAGTCTCCGCCTGCATGACCGGTCAAGTCCCAGGGCAGTGCGTAGGTGTAGTCAGTCGAGAAAGCGTACGTGAGCTTCGGTACACCGGGCAGCGAATCACCGCTCTTGCCGCCAAGCGATGGCGCATCCTCTGTCAGGCGCGAATCCGTATAAGCCGCGTTCAGACCCAGTCGCAGATTCCGCACAGGCACATAGGCCAAGGTGATTTCGGCACCCTGACTCTTTGCCGTCCCCCCATTGGCAAGGTAGGCCACGCCTGAGGGTGTGGTGTTGTTCAACTGGATGTTCTTCCAGTCGATGTCGTACACCGCCAGGTCAACGGAGATGCGCTTGTTGAGCAGCAGCGTCTTCCAACCCGCCTCATAGCTCACAAGTGTGTCGGAATGGACGACCGGCGGCACGCCCGGCAACGCCAGATTCGGGCTCCCTGCGCGGTAGCCTGAAGCGGCACGGAAATACACCATGCTGTTCTCAGTCAGGCGGTAGCGTGGGCTGAACATCCAGGTCGTCGCACCTTCATCTGAGCTACCGCTGTTGTTAGAGAGCCCCTCCAGGCTCGCGCCGACGCCCGAGATACCGTACGAAAAACTCTGCCAGTTTTTCGCGTAACGCAGACCGCCTGTTACGTCGAGGCGATCGGTGATCTTGTAAGTCAGATCGCCGAACACTGCCGCTTCGGTATAGCTTGTCGGCAGATTGACGTCGAGTAGCGGATCAAGCACCGGCAACGGGCTGCCATCCGCTGCCTTCGCACCCAGCAGTTGCTCGTTTTCGCTGGATTCGTGCGTGAAGAAGGCGCCGGCCAGCCACTCCACCCGTCCTCCCGGTTTGGATGCGAGCCGGAATTCCTGAGTGAACTTGCTGAGGTTTTCGCGCAGTTCCAGAGGCGAGACGCCATTCTCAAAGCCGTCTGCGTCGAACACCGGGCCGTACACGGCCGTGTCGTCTGCGGTGGACGTCCGATCTGTGCGCGAGAAGCTCGTGGCCGACGTGAAATCCATCACGTGCAGATCCCAGTCCACCGTCGCAGAATAGAAGTTGAGATTATTGGAAAACGGCTGAGCGATGACCGTTCCCGTCTTCTCGTTTCCATAAATGGGTTGCTGGGTCTTCGGATCGAGCAGGATCACGCCCGTATCGTTGGCGTTGATCGACTGGTGTATCGCGGATACCTTGACGCTGATGTCCGAGGTCGGCATCCAGAACAACGCAAAACGACTGCTCTTTTGCACCACCCGATTGATATTGTTCTGCCCGGTCACTGCGTTATCGACCCAACCCGGCGTGTCGTTCTGTGAGAACGAGGCTGAGATCGCGAGTTTGTCCTTGATCAGTGGCACATTGATCATGGCGCGTCCATCCCACCCCGCCCCCGAGGCGCCGCTGGTAGTCGACACGCCGGAACCGACCGACCCAGAAAGATTTTCCAGATCGGGTTCCTTCATCACGTACTTCAGCAAACCGCCCATCGTGCTCGCGCCGTAGAGCGTACCCTGCGGTCCGCGCAACACCTCGATGCGTTGAACGTCATACGGCAGCAGGTCGAGCTGATAGCGGCTCGCCGCCGCGAAACTGGAGCTTGAGCCAAGGGGCGAATCGTCGATGTATGTGCCGACGACCGAGCCCACGTCGAGCGAGGGAATACCGCGCATTGAAATGGTCGTCTGGCCCGGCGTGCCACCGGTGTCGATCTGCACACCGGGCAGCGAGCCCGCGAGGTCTTCCAGTGACGTAACGTGCCGTTCCTCCAACTGCTTGTGATCGACGACGCTGATCGACGACGTCACATCACGAGCATTCTCGATACGCTTGCTCGCGGTCACGGTCACCGTGGGCAGCGTGGTCTGGTTAGGCTTGGCAGCCTTGCTCGATGGAGCAGTCTTGTCGGGCTGGGCAGCGGCCTGTACCGCGCTTGCGCCAGCTGCAGGAGTCGCTTGCGCCTGCGCATAAGTTGGCAGCGTCGCGCTGCCGAAAGTCGCAAGCGCTGCGGGCCCTATCAAATGAAATCCATATCGCCTGCTGACACGCCTCATCGCTACCCCCAAGACTGAAAAAAATAATTTTGGTTTGCTGGCTTATTTGATCAACCGAGGCATCAAATCGGGTCCGCGGGTCTTCTTTTGAATGGGACGACCCGTCACGCGGAGCACATCGGTGTGTTGTTTAATCCGGTGTAATGACCTTAGCACTACCTATTCAAATGAAAAAAAGTCATTTCTAATGGAGGTATAAGACCAACCGTGGGCCATGGGTTGGCAGCAGGCGGTGCGCATAACTTCTCTTTTAATTTACTAATGGGTCGATTAGTAATCTGAATATCTTTCGAAAATTAGCGCGTGGTATGTTGCGCTCCGATGGCCCCACCTGATGTGGAAGCAGCCCTGTATCGGTCGAAAGGAGTTCAAGGACGTGACGGCACAAAGATTTAGCGGGTGGCATCGATGGACATATTCACTATGCAATGTCGGGATCGCTGTCGGCACGGTGCCGACCACGCTATTGCTGCTCTACTACCTGACTCAAGTCGCCGGGCTGCGCGCAAGTGTGGCCGGCCTTGTCGTCGCCCTACCCAAAATTTGGGATGCCTTGGTCGACCCGATGTTCGGTGGTTGGGTCGACCGTTTCTCTGTCCGGATCGGAGGTCGCAGTCGGGTCGTACTGATCGCGGGCATTGGCTTCGTCGGGACCCTGGGCTTGACGTTCTCGCTGCCGCAGATCCACTCCTCCATGCAGATCCTGGTGATGGTGACGCTTCTGCAAATCATCTCGTCCACATCCCAGACTGCCCTGGGGGTGACGCAATTCGCGCTCGCCACCGAGATGACGGAGACCCCGATCGGGCTCAGCAAACTGCTCTCGCTGGCCGTGGTCCTCTCTCAAATTTTGTCCGTCGTGTTTTCCATCCTCGCACCGCTGCTCGTGGCGTGGTCAGGCGGAGGTTCAGCTGGGTATTCGCGCATGGCGGCCGAGATGGCGGCGCTCACCGGTGTGGCCCTGCTCGGCTTCATGCTCGTGACCCGCGCGGTTCCCGTGGGCAAGCGCTCAGCCGCGTCTGAGGCGATGCCGACCTGGGCGGCGCTACGTGCCACGCTGAGCAATCGCCCTTTCTATTTTCTGATTGCCTTCGTGCTATTCACGAACACTTCCGTAGCCATACTCTTCGGGTTTTTGCCGTTTGCGAATCAGTATGTGTTGGGCGGTAACGCGAGTGGCCTATCCATGCTCGAAGGCGTGCTCGGTGTGACTGTGCTGCTGGGAATGCTGCTGGCACCGGAGTTCGTGCGTCGCCTCGATGCGGTGGTCTCCATGCGCATCTGCAACCTAGTCGTTGCCGGCATGAGTGGCTTGTTGTTTGTGGCCAGCTTCGGGCCGATCTGGACGACGTGGGCGGTGCTGGCTGGTGCCGGCCTGGCAGCCGGTGTCATCGGCGTACTGGTTCAGACGGCGACGCTCATTGCCACCGGCCTCGAATTGAAAAAGTCCGTGGTAGTCTCCATGGGCTTCTATCTCGGCATCATGCTATCGGGCATGAAGATCGGCAACTCACTGGGCGGCTTCGTCTCGGGGCAGCTACTCGAACTGGTCGGATTCGTTTCCGGCAATGCGCAGCAGTCTCCCACCACACTAATGTGGCTGCGCGCCGGTTATACCTTGGTCCCCGTGGTGTTCACCCTGATCGCCGGCGTGTTTCTCCAACGCGTGCGTCTGCCTATTGCGCCGCCTGCCACCACCAACACTCCCGACGCTGCGCTGACCGAGCCCAATCAGGCAGCGCTCTGACAGTCGACACTCTCAAACGGCTTTTCAATCCGATTCATTTCCGTTGGACGTAATCATCGCAATGCTCTGCGACTGCGTCTGCAGCATCGCTTCGCGCCACCAGCGCGCAAACTGCTGGACGGGTGAGTTCGCGTCGCCCGGCCGCGCCGTCCACATCCGGTAGGTGGCGCAAGGCGCCGGTGGTCCGTCGATCGCGAGCACCAGTTCCCCGATACTCAGCAGGCGATGCACGATGACCGCCCGCCCGATGGCCACCCCCTGGTGAAACATTGCGGCGTGATAGGCAAGGTGCGCCAGGTTGAAGTGCCGCCCGATCGCGGCCCGACCCGGCCAGTCGGATCCTCTCGAGGTCCGCCACGCATTCCATTCGGTGCCGCGTTTGCCCGCCTCCCACGGCTCATCGACGTCATCGTGCAACAACACGAGGGGCGCCGTGGCGCCGTCCGGCCCATCCAGAACCTCCCGGTATTTCCGCGAGCAAACAGGGAACACGTACTCCTGCACGGACGCGAGCTCATGTAGATCTGCAGCGGCTGCCAGGCGGTAATCAATCAGCACGTCGACCCCTTCCCCCTCCAGGCTTTCGCTGGTCGCAGGTATCTGTTCTGAGCGTACGAAGATCTCGATACCGGGATGCCGGTGATAGAAATCTTCGAGATGCGGCACGAGCCATTCGGTAGCCAACGAAGGCAGGCAACTGACGACAAGCGCCTTGTGTTCCGTTCGCTGGATACGGCTGAGGCTGTCAGTCAGAACGAGGTTGACCTGAGTCATGGCCCTCAGCAGCGACGCCCCGGCGTCAGATAATTCGATGCGGCTCTTGTGCCGGGTGAAGAGTGAGCAGCCTAGCCGGGATTCGAGTCGAAGAATACGTTGACTGACCGCGCTTTGCGTCACGTTCAGTTTCGACGCCGCTGCGGTGATTGAATTGGAACTCGCGGCGGCCCGGAACACCCAGAGATCGGCGAGCAATTGCCCATCGATCCGTGGGGCGGATCGTTCGCCGTCAGACGTATTTGTCATGTTAAGCCAGTTAATAGCCGTGCCTCTGGGCAACTCTACGCTCAAGACCTTCGCAAGCGTGGGGTTCCGGTGTCTATGTGCGGTCGCGATGAACACGAGCCCGTCAAAAGACGAGAAGCACATCGCACGAGACCCGCCATTATCGGTCTACGAAACGCCGGCAAACAATTCTGACTAGGCCTGCTCGAACAAAATGTCCTGGGCCCCTTCCCAGAGCACCTTGGTGCCGAGTGCTCGCAGATGCTCCTTGCCTGCCACGATCGTCAGAAAGTGATTACCGGCGAGTTGCCCCATTTTGCTGGCAAAGCAGCACGATCCATAGGCCAGGATGATCTCGGTCTCGCTGAAGCCACCGGGATAGAACAGGATATCGCCGACAGAAGGATGGCTCGTATGGTTTTCGAAGTCCACGAGCTTGCCGTCATTTTCAAGCTGGAAACCACCTAGGGGAACCCAGCAACCTTCGCCGCTCCACCGGACGTGGATCAGTTTCTGGCGGTAGGGCAGAAGCTTCAGGAAGGCGGTCACCGTTTGCGGCGCGTCCGGATGCGTTTCGGCGATGAACTCGCGGCCGCCGGAGCTGATGCGAAGTTGGGTCATTGTGGTCTATCCAAAGGGGCGAGTTGAACGAGATGATGATTCGCCACTATTTTCGCGGTGTCATCTCGCTACTGCCAGATACAGTTGCGACGCTGCCGGTGAGGCCAGTTTATTCCCCTTGGCCCTTCAGCATGCGTTCGCATCCGCCGACACCTTGGGACTCCAGCCGCCGGGTCGCCGCTTGAGGACGAGCTGACACCATGCCATCGCCACGATCGCCAACGCACCCAGAATGAAGAGGCTAGGTCGCCCTGCATCTCGATCGTTCCAGTCGGCAAATGCGAACAGGGCGCACACGGTCAGGCCAAGAACCGGTGCAACAGGAAACATGAGCGCGCGCCAGTAACCTGCTCCGCCCGTCAGCCCTTTTCTCCGTCCGACGAGGACTGCCACACAGGCGAGCGCAAGCACATAGACGAGCAGGCCTGCGAGGAAGACAAGCAAAGTGTGGTCAGCCAGGAAGCAGCAGGGCGCGGCCAATGCGACCACGACCACCGTAGCGGCCCTCGGAACACCGGATACGCGATCGACTTTCGCAAGGACTCGATTCAGGCCGCCGGTCAACACCGCGTCGCGCCCGAGACTGAAAAACAACCGCGACTGCGTCATGACCTGCGCAATCATCGCGTTGAAAATAGCGAGTGCGACTGCCGCACTGAGCGCGCGCGCCGCCCACGGGCCAGCGATCTGGGAAACGAACGTTGCCAGCGGGGCCGAGCTGCCCAACACCTCACGGAGATTGGGCGCCCCAAGCACGACTGCTACCACAGGTACTATGATAGCAACGGCACCGATCAGACCCGACAGCAGAACCACTCGCCCCATCCGACGGTGTGGGTCATGCAACTCTTCTCCGAAATAGATCGCCTGAGCGCCCCCGACGGTACCGCAGGCTGCACTCACGGCCCCCACGGCCAACGTGCCAAGGGCGACCGGACTCCACGCGCCGCTCTCATTGATCGCCAATGGATAGGCAACCGCAGCGTGCAGGCCACGCAAGGGGTGCCACAACCCGCCTGCGCTGAGCACCAGTACCGCAGCGAGTTCAACCGCCAGGAACACCCCCGTCACCAGCGCTCCGACCCGTGCGGCAAGGAGCGCGATGACAAGCGCCACCCCAAGCGCACCGAAGGTGACCACCGCAGCGGGGGCACCCGGTACCCACTCGTGAACGTACACACCAACCAGCCTCGCTTCAAAGGCGATCGATGGCCCGGATGCCACCGCCCACAGCGCCAGCA
Organism: Burkholderiales bacterium; assembly: GCA_026225235.1. Classification (GTDB taxonomy): domain Bacteria; phylum Pseudomonadota; class Gammaproteobacteria; order Burkholderiales; family Burkholderiaceae; genus Pararobbsia. The sequence continues at coordinate 12,480 of JAMFSK010000175.1, read as the reverse complement.
CGACGACACCTGCCCAGCCGCCCAGAATCGCGCCGATACCGACATAGTCACCGCCCGCATAGGGAAACGCCGAACCGAGCTCGGCGTAGATCACCGCATAGATGACTGCCACGCCGAAGGCCAGAACGAACAAGCCCGCGGCGCCTGTCCCCGCGTGCTGCAAGACGTCGGATCCCGCGCCGAAAATGGAGAAGACGGGCGACAAGCCGGACAGTGTCAGTAGCAACACTTCGAATGACGACAACTTCCGTTGCAATTGGCCGTTGGTCGTAGTCCGATCCATTGCCGCGCCTTCCGATTTCATCGTGGGCTCGGGTGACGGGGCGAACGGCGCATCGCTCAACAAATCCGTGTGCTTCTTCATGGTTACCCAATGAATTGTCGAAGATCCGCCGCAAGCGCATGTCGCGGTTCGACGCCGAGATACGGCAGGTGTCCGGATTCGTAGTAAGCGAAACGAACCCGGTCCAAATCGATATCCGCATGAGAGATCGTGTATTCGGCATCGCCCATCGGGGTCGCCAGATCGTAGTATCCGCATCCGACGAACAGCTTCGTCGCGGGGTTCCTGCGCATCGCGATCGCGAGCCTGTGCGCGTAGTTCGCGCTCGCGGGCCTACCGGCTCCGTTGCCAAAGTCCCAATGCTGGTAGACGTCGCGAAAGTTGATGGCTTCGTAGGGCGAGGCCAGATCCACGCCGAGTTCCAGAGCGAAATAGTCGTGGATCGCAGCAACGAAGGCTGGCGAATATTGGCTCATCGCGGGGTCGTCACCTACCGCATCGTCGCCCGCGGCAAGCCGTGGCAGGGTGTAGCGACCATCGTAGAGGCCCACATGCAGCCCACGGCCCCGCAGCAGCTCGCGGGCAAAATCCTTCGAATCGATCCGGAGATTTTTCTCCAGTACAAAAGCCAACGGTAGACCCGTTACTTGGGCGATATAGGCCGCGATGTGTTCGCGTCGAGCCGCACCGAGCGCGGCGCCCGTGAATAGCGCAGGCACGTAGTCATTCGCAACAAAGCGCCTCACCTGTTCGACATATTGCGCCAGGCCGAGAACGTTGCCCTGTGCTGTACCGTGGTAGCGGGCTACGCTCGCGAGCGTCGTGAAGCTCGATAGTGTGTAAAGGTCACTTCCACGCTTCGAAAAATCCATGACCTGCGCCAGCAATACGATGCCGTGCAACGAGATGGTGTGGTACTTCCCGGTGGTCGTCACACCGCCCGCGAGCAGATTCGCGACAGCGGCCGCGCGGATCGAACCGTAGCTCTCGCCAATCAGGTATTTCGGCGCGTTCCAGCGGCGATGGCGGGTCAGCCATCCATGCATGAATTCGACCGTCGCTTTCGCATCCGCGTCCACATTGTGAAAGCTGCGTGTGTCCTCGCCCAGCGTACGGCTATAGCCCGTGTCGGGTGGATCGTAGAGGACCAGATCCGCCACATCGAGCAGGCTTTCGCCATTGTCGACGAGTGCGAAAGGCGGAAGCATCGCCGGGTTCACACCGAGGCCATCTTCTCCGTCGAGATCGACCCGGCGTGGTCCCACCAGTCCGAGGTGAAGCCAGAATGACGCGGAAGCGGGGCCACCGTTGAACACGAATACGACCGGCCGCAACGATTCGCTGCGAACGAAATAGCTCGTGGAAATAATGCTGGCCCGAACGCCCTCGGCCTCGCCGGGGACGATGCTTCGTTCGACGACCGCGGTGTACTGGATGGCCCGACCACCGATCACGCTCGTGTGTTCGCTGGCCACTCGATAGGGCTCGTCGCCGCGGGATTTAACTACGCTCATGCTGCACCCTGCCGCCCACCGTCAAGCCATCGATTCTCGGCACGAAAACGCTCCCTTTGATCAGATTAAAAAATCATGCGGTGCCCGATCAGACGAGCGATTTAATCGCGACCTCCTGGCGCCCAGCCAGTCCAGTGTGCAGCGCCGGAAAGAATTTAAAAATTGAAAATTTGGAAGAAAAAGCTTCTACTTTATGGCGCAATAAACTGGTCTCACCGGGTTCGATCATTCCTACCCGCTCCGCGAACCTGCCAACAATAAACCCAAGTTTGACACTGGAATTTTTGACCGAATGAAGTTACATGAGCACTTCTTCGTCTTACATCAGACGTTCCGCGCCACGGAGGTAAAAGCAGGGCTACCTGCCCTGGCATCGGCGCTGGATTGCAGCGAACGCAATGTCGCAGTGCTACTCGAAAAGATGGCCGACGCTGGCTGGATCCAGTGGACCGCCAGTCGAGGTCGCGGACGTTTCTCCACGCTGCTGTTTCTTCTCACGCCTCAACAGGTTCGACTGCGGGTGCTTTCCGACATGCTGTCGGCGGGCGACCTTGAGAAACTGGTCCCGACACTCGATCCCCTGGAACGAAGCACGCTCGCCTCGAATTTGATCGAGATATTTCGACGCAGCTATATTGATTCCGAGAAGCGGAAGCTGCAGTTGCCGCTGTTTCGCCCGCTTCTGTCTTTCAATCCGGCGACCGTCTTTTTACGTGTCGAGCGCCATATCGACAGCCAGGTATTTTCGAGGCTCACCGAATTCGATCAGTCCTTGAATCGATTGGCTCCCGGCCTCGCCCATCATTGGGAGAGTGATTCCACCTTCACACGCTGGGACTTTTGGATCCGACCGAACATCGCTTGTCACGACGGAAGCGAACTGACCGTTGAGGCCATTAGGCGCAGCGTACTGCGCTTGCGCGATGGGCCCGGCATTTCGAAAACCCTATTTTCTCATTTGCACGAGGTGGAACTCTGCGGTTCCCGGCAGTTGGCTTTTCATTTGACGACGCCCGACACCCTCTGGGCACATCGTTTGTCAGCAGTCAACGCATCGATCGTGCCTTTCGAGTACGGAGGAAAATTCCCGGCTGCACCGGTCGGCACAGGGCCTTTCTCGATAAGCTATCGCGGCGAGGAACGTCTGACACTAAGCGCGTTTCGACACTACTATCGAGAACGTGCCTTGCTCGACGAGATCGATCTATTGATCCTGCCACCCGAGACGGAAATGCCCTTCGATCTCCAATTCGGGATTCGCCGCGACGGATCGGCTTTGACGGAGCGGCTGTCGAAGCTTTTCAACGGATGCATCTATCTGATCTTCAATCCACAACGCGGCGTCTTTTCTGACAATAGCAACCGCTTTAGCCTGGTTGATTTACTGAGGACTGAACTGAACACTCCTCCCTTCGATCGCGTATGTACGCCGGCGCATGGCCTTTTGCCCGGATGGGAGCATCTCGATCCCGCGTCCGGGAGACCACTGAACGTGGGTAACAACGTGACGCTGAGAATTGCATCGTCGCCGAGGCCCTTACCGATGCTTCTGGCTGAAGTCGCACAAAGACGACTTCAACAACTGGGCATGACGGTAGAGGTCACTACCATAGAGGACCACCATAAAGCATCGCTCGACCGATCGTGGATGGACGAGACGGATGTCTACATTTGCAGCGAGATTCTTAGTGACAACCGTGACTATGGTTGTTACGAATGGCTTGCCGAAGACAGTGAGTTTCGACATTGGTTGAGTCCGCACGATCGCCAAAGTCTCGATCGCGCGCTCCTGTCGTCGCAGCAATTGACGGACCGCGACGAGCGAGTCCGTCTATATGAGGACATCTGCAAAGGTCTGGTCCGAAGCGGTTCGATTGTTCCGATCGCTCATGAACGTATCGAAGTCGAAGCCGGCGACCATGTCGGAGGTATCAGTCGCCTTGCCAACGGATTCGTGCCTTTCGCCGAACTGTGGATCAGGCGGGATAGGGTCGCGGCAGGCTCGCGGTCCGGGTGACGGGACCAATCATTGGATGTAATCCCGTGGCTGAACAATGAGATCAACGCAGGCCTTGTCGTGAATCACCGAGACTCGCACCGACATCAGTTCCCCCGACGACATTTTTCGGTTCGTCAAACTCACCAGCTCCTGTGAGACTGCACTGCCGTCGATAGCGGTGATCTGGTCGCCTGCTCTGAATCCGGCGTCCCATGCTGGCGAATCCTTCCGGATCATGCTCACTGTCGCGCTGCCCGGCGCCACGTATTTCATCCTCATACCGCTATAGTTGTATCGCTCTACCGGAGGCGTCGCCGTGTTGTCGGGCACCGCCCACGCCTTGTGATCTTGATAGTCGAACGTCAAAGCCGACGCAGCGAACACGTAGTCACCCATATCACCGGCGACCTCTGCATCGCCCGTTAGTCCCACATGAATATCGGGGAAAAGCGCGATCGGTTTTTCAACGACCACTTGACCGACTTTGATCGATGCAAGGCGGCCGTTTTGCTGCGGCGCCCCCTTCCCGGATGATCCAAAGATCATTCCATCATCGTACTTACGGCTTGGCATCTGTCCGGCATGAAGCGAAGCAAATGGTGCGTTGACGATCAATGCCGGATTCGATCCGGTATCGATCCAGAACTGGGCGGGAACGCCATTGACCTGACCCGCCGTCACCGGAAACGTGTGATCCAGCTCAAACGGAATGGCGAAGCGTGCGTCGTCGGCGGCGCTCATGTTCGGCTTCAGCGCGAGCGTCAGCGAATGGCGCGGATAGTCGAACGTGGTCACGAACCGGTCCAACAATTCGTTGCCGACGATGCCATCAAGCGACTTTGAGCCACCAATGGATGCTCCGCCGAATTCGGCCTCTGCACCGTATAGGCCATGTATGTGAGCATCGCCCACACGAAAATCCGGCACCTTCACGATGCGTACAGCAAAGGCATTTCCATTGATATCCGAGTCACTGCCCTCGCCTGCGGTCTTCAGGCCGAGCGCGGCGATGATTGTCGAAGAGACCTGTAGCGTGCCGCCGGTATCGATCATGAAGTTGAAAGGCCCCTTGCCGTCGATGAATACATCGACGAAGGGCTGACCCTCGATTCGCATAGGCACCGTCGTACGGGTGGCCGAATCGATTTCGTAGTCCGTCAGGCGGTCCTGAGGTTTTGCCGACAGAGCAGCAACTTCGGCAGGCGCGACACGCATGCGCACGCGAGTCGTATGCAAGGCCCATTGCGTGCCGTCACGGTCAACGAAAGTTTGCTCGAAGGGCATGCCCTGATGCATTCCGCTGCCGTAATTCAAGTATGAGGTAGTTGAAACAGCTGGTTCGTCGCGGCGCGTCCATTTGAGTGGCAAATGCGACGCACGAAAGATCCACACCTTCGTGACCTTGCCACCGTGCGGCACTACCTCGAGAATGTCCGCTGCGTCCGCGCCTTGCTTCTCCTCGCCTAGGTATCGCACGTCTGCCGGCCAGCAGGCATTAGCAAGTCCGCCGCTCGCCCAATAGATGTCGCTGACGAGCCCCGCTCGGAACCCTGCGAAATCGGCATCGCGCACGGTTGCGTTGCGATCCCGAACCCAGACACCAGCTTGCGTGACGCCCATGGAAAAATTAAGTGGCCCCAGACCGGTCATCTCGACGACGCCGGTTTGTGTCGCTGGATCCGTGGCAATCACGAAACGTCCGACCAAACCACCCGATGTGACATCCCCTTCGGCTATGCGCGCCGCACAACTGGCCATGCCATCGGTCGAAGCCGTTTCCCTCACTTGCGCCACGACTGACGCGGCCCGATCGGTCTGTGCATCAGTTGGCGCAGCGACCACGGACTGGTCGAGCGCCGCCGCCATCAAGCCAGCCACTCCGACGAAGCAGATCGCGCGGAACCCATTGAGATGCACACGTACGAATTTCATTGAGAAGAAACAAAGGAACTGAATAGGCACCAGCGATATGCCGATTCTAAAAACCACCGACTAAGAGCCCATCGGCGACAAGACCGTTGGAGTGTGCGACACCGATTGGGTCTTGAAAATGGAAAATCGCGGGAAAAAAGTTTCTACTTTTGCGACGAAGTGGAGAGACGATGGCGAGCAACTCAGCCAAAATACACTCGACTGGCAAGGGACTTCGATCGACCTGCGCAATTCGCCCGGACCTGATCGTCGCACAAATAACGGCAAACCAATCATGGCACGAATCCGAATTTCCAAACCTGAAGACAATCCGCGAATCTTGCAGATCTGGCGAGACGCTGTAGAGGCGACCCATCATTTTGTCACAAGCGAAGATCGCCGCGATATCGAACTCGAAGTGGCCTCATTCATCCCACACGTTACGTTCGATCTGGCCGTGGACGAAGCCAATTCTCCACTCGCCTTCATGCTGATCGACAACGCGCACATGGAAGCCTTGTTCGTTGATCCAGCGTGTCATGGCTGGGGCATCGGCCGTATTCTCGTGGAAGACGCAATCAGGCGTCATCCCGAGCTTACAACCGACGTGAACGAACAGAACACTCTGGCAATTGGTTTCTACGAAAAGCTGGCATTTGAACGGTGCGGCCGATCCGAACTCGATGGACAAGGGCGGCCTTATCCACTGATCCACCTCAGGTATGGGTCGAGTCGGCCGAAGGGATAAGCCAGCCGCGAGCGGCCAGAACTATGGCACGACCCCTTGACCCCGAGCACCTGATGACGACACAGCCGCCCGGGTCATTTGCGCTTAAGTCGCGAGTATCGCTCACTTGCCGCCGGTGACATCGAGGAACGTGCCGGTGATGAAGGAAGCCTGAGCGCTTGCTAGCCACAGGATTGCCCGTGCAACCTCTTCCGGCTGACCGCCTCTTCCCATGGGGATCGAGTCCTTGACGCGATCCACCCGTCCCGGCTCTCCGCCGCTGGCGTGCATGTCCGTGTAGATGTGCCCGGGACGAATGCAGTTGACCCGTATTCCATCCCGCGCGACTTCCTTGGCGAAGCCGGTAGTAAAGGTTTCAACGGCGCCCTTCGACGCGGCGTAGTCGACATATTCGTTTGGACTACCGAGCCGGGCCGAAGCCGATGAGATGTTGATGACGACACCGCCTCGACCATTGTAACGACGCGACATCCGCTTCACGGCCTGCTGTGCACAGAGGATAGGACCTATCGAGTTGACCGCGAAGATACGCGCCATCCGCTCGAATCCGAGATCCTCTAGCCGAGACTGCTTCGCAATGATCGCGGCGTTATTCACCAGTACATCGATCCGACCGAACTCCCGGTCAATCGCGGCGAATAGCTGTACGACCTGCGCAGGATCCGCGCTATCCGCCCGCACGGGTAAGGCTCGGCGCCCGACAGCTTCTACATCGGCCGCCACGGCCAGGGCGGCCGATTCGTCGGAGACGAAGCTTATCGCTACATCGTAACCTTGTGCGGCAGCGAGTCGCGCAGTCGCCGCGCCTACGCCACGACCTCCACCGGTTATCAGAATTAGCGGCGCTTGCGGGACGGTATCCATTTGGCGAACCTTCATGGGATGGCAGGACAATCATTTGGGGCTGGGAGCGACTAAATGCCGGCCGCTCGTCGGCACTTTGGCCGATGCACCTCGACACAGACAGACACGAGAATAGCTATCGTGGAATGCAAACACAAAGCAGATTAAGTCCCGACCCGAGTTAGAAAAACTCTTTCGACTCAAGCACGCAGACGTCCGCTCGATGGCCGGGACTAGGCCTCGAGTTGGTGGCAAACTACTTCGATGTTATGTCCGTCCGGACCAATAACAAAAGCCGCATAGTAGTTCGCGTGGTAGTGCGGGCGTAGACCCGGCGCAACATTGTCTTTGCCGCCCGCCTCCAGAGCCGCGCGGTAGAACGCGTCGACTTGCTGGCGATTCTCAGCCGTGAACGCCAAGTGAAGATGCGCTGGTTTCTCGTCGGTTTGGTAGAGACACAATGACGCTTTACCCGGTGGACTAAGCTCGACACCATAGGTTGGCGACCCCTCCGAGGCAATAGCTACGCCGATCGGTTCGAGTGCCTTGAGGAAGAACCCTTTGCCCGCTGCATAGTCGCTGACTCCAAACTTGACGTGATCGAACATGCATTCTCCTGAAGTGTGGGACCCGCACGAGACCCAACTTGATTTAGAGATCACCACGATGTTGCCAGCCCGAGCCAAAAGTATCCATCGGTGGCAGTCGGGATATGTACCAGACTCCTAGGTCCGGCTTCTACCGAACCGGTACGCCGACGCGGGAATGATTTCGCTTTACTACGCGTCCCGCAGGCGCACGTAGCTATCTCGCAGCAAAAGGTGACTGACGATTGGCGTCAGTTCCCGTTGCGTGAACGCACCCTCCGCTTGGAGGATTCTTCAATACCTCTCGGGCCGGGCTGCACCTTCAGCGATTCGGCTCGCATCCATGCGCGAAACGTGGCCAAACGCGGTGCCTCCGCCGTTTCAGCACGGTAAACCAGGTAGTACGCAAGCTGTGAGGGATGGTGGGTGTCGCTAAACAAGCGCACAAGTCGGCCGGCCGCCAGGTCATCATGCGCCATCACGCTGCGCCCCAGGGCGACCCCGTGTCCGTCAATCGCCGCCTGCAACACGGCGGCTGAATTGTTAATGCGCAAGCCGCGACTTGTCTCGACACCCTCCACACCCATCTCTGCGAGCCAGGTGGCCCACGTTGGAAAGCCGACGTTGCTTTCCATCGATAGATCGTGGATCAGCGTTCGGCCTTTCAGACTAGACGGTTTGCGCAGGCCGCCATTCTTGCGCCGGAACGAAGGCGAACAGACCGGATAGATTTGCTCATCGAATAATTTCTCCGCCATGAGTCCCGGCCAAACGCCGGCGCCATACCGTACTCCGATATCGATACCTTGTGCAGCGAAGTCCAGCGGTTTGAGGCTCGTGTCCAGACGAAGATCCGTGTCCGGATAGGTTTGCTGGAAATCATCGATGCGCGGAAGCAGCCATTTGGCCGCGAACGCCGGGCTCACCGTGACAGTCAGCAAACCGCGCGTCGCGCCTTCCTGAAGGCGGCCAAGCCCAGCACTTAGCCGATCTAAACCAGCGCGGATCTCAGGCAAGGCCCGGTCGGCAACCTCGGTCGGGATGAGCCGAGTGGCACCACTCTGGGCGCGGTAAAAAAGCGCCGTGCCCAGCCATTTCTCGAGCCCACGCACCAATTGTCCCACTGCCGCCGAGGTGACGTGCAGTTCGGATGCAGCCGCCGAAAAACTTTGATGTCGTGCACTCGCCTCGAATGCCCGGAGTGCGTTTAAGTGAACCGGAGATTTCATGTGCGAGAAATATTTTCTTTATCGTCTATCAAGATTAACTGATTTGTCGAGATCCCGCACCGGACCCAGACTTGTGGTCACGCGCTGAGGATACCGAGATAACAGCCTAAAAATAGGCCATTAACTCACCTCGGCTTCCCATCCTCGCATGTACGCGGGGAACAGTCAGTCTTCGGAACGGGTGATCAATATGCATAGTTTTCCTTCAAAGGTCGCGATCGTGACCGGGGGTGGATCGGGCATCGGCAAAGAAGTGGCAAAGCGGCTTGTCGCTGCAGGCGCCTCCGTCGTGATCGGTGGACGCGATGCGGCCAAACTTGCACAGGCGGCAAAGGACATCGACCCAAGCGGCACAAAGGTACGTCCGTTCGCCGGGGATATCGCCAAGCCAGCGACTGCAACGGCGCTGGTGGATCTCGCTACGCAAGCGTTCGGCGGCGTCGACATTCTGATCAACAACGCGGGCGTGTTTCATCCCAAGCCCTTTCTCGAAGTCGACGAAAAGGAATACGACTGGTTCCTCGATACGATTCTGAAGGGCAAGTTTTTCATGGCACAGGCGGCGGCACGCGCGATGAAACTGCGTGGCTCAGGCGCCATTGTGCAAACCGGCTCGCTATGGGCATTGCAGGCAATCGGCGCGACCCCGTCAGCCGCGTATTCGGTGGCAAACGCAGGCGTGCATGCGTTGACACGCAACCTCGCCCTTGAACTCGCGCCGCTGAACATCCGGATCAACACGGTAGCGCCGGCCGTCGTCGAAACGCCGGTCTACAACACCTTCATGAGCGACGAACAGGTGAAGGAAACACTGCCCTCATTTAACGCCTTTCATCCACTCGGCAGAAATGGCCAACCCGCGGACGTAGCCGAAGCCATGTTGTTCCTCGCGTCCGAGCATGCGTCGTGGATCACTGGCACTGTGTTGCCCGTCGACGGCGGTGTGACCGCTGGACGTATCTAACCGGAGATCGCTCATCCTGATGGGCTGGAATGCCCATCGCGAAATCTTATGCGTGACATCCACACAGTCGATTTGATTCTTCAGTCACCGGGCCACGCGCACATCGCTGCTTCTGCCATGCCCTCCAAGTCGGCCTGCGTCGCGCCATCACGCGCCTGGATGGCCATGCCCTGAAAGACGCTTAGATAAAAACGGCTCAAACGATCGACATTCGTCGACCGCGGTAACTCACCTTCTGTCACCGCAGCTTCCAGACGCAGCCTCAACAGATCTAAACCGTCGAGCCTTGCGCTCTTGATCGCTTCTGGTAGGTCGCCCGGACTATCGTCGACGATAGCCGCCAAAGTCGCCATACAGCCCCGCGGCGCGTCAGCGTAACCGGGAAGGATGCTCGCCGCTGCCAGCAGAAACTGCTCCATGCAGTCGCGCACCGGAGCGTCGTCGCCAAGGCGACCCCAGACGAGCGGACGAACGGTCTTGTTGTAGTGCTCCAAGCTTTCTATATACAAGCTCTCTTTGCTGCCGAAAGCCGCGTAAAGGCTCGGCGAGCGAATTCCCATGGCATCGCAAAGGTCGTTTATCGACGTCTCCGAGTAGCCTTTGCGCCAAAAGACCAACATGGCGGTTTGCAGCGCGGCATCACGATCAAACCCCCTCGGCCGCCCAAGAATTGTCATCGCCATCCCTTTCTGTGTTGAACGATACAATAATTCAATTGACGCCTGATCTCAATCAGCCGATGATTTGTGTATCGAACACCACAGAAATCGAGATCATATGTCATTGACACAGAAACGCGTCTTGGTCACGGGCGGCAGCAGAGGTATAGGGGCAGCGATCGCCAAGGCGTTTGCCACCGAAGGAGCAGATGTTGCCATCACCTATGAGAAGTCCGCGGATCGGGCGGCTGAAATTGTCGGCGACATACAAGCGCTAGGGCGTCGCGCCATAGCGATCCAAGCCAACAGCGCGGACGTCACCGCCGTCCAGGAGTCGGTCGAAAAAGCAGCGGGCTTCCTGGGTGGCCTGGACATCCTCGTCAACAACGCAGGGATATTGCGATATTCCGAACTCACGGAGCTCTCACTGGAGGACATCGACGCGCTACTCAATGTAAATGTACGCGCGCCGATCGTCGCGAGTAAGGCCGCCATTTTTCATCTTAGCCAGGGCGGTCGCATCATTAACATCGGCAGCTACTTTGCGGATCGAGTGCCGGCGCCGGGTCTTTCCGTCTACGCAATGTCGAAATCCGCATTGATCGCGTTCACCAAAGGGCTGGCTAGAGAACTGAGCCCGCGTGCCATTACGGTTAATGTCGTGCACCCTGGCTCAATCGACACTGACATGAATCCTGCCGACGGCCCAGCCTCCGTCATGTTGAAGCAATTCATCGCGTCAGGGAATTTTGGCACGGGAGAGGACATCGCGAACGCCGTGACGTTTTTGGCAAGCCCGAAAGCTCAATACATCACGGGAACCGCGTTGACAGTCGACGGCGGTGCGAACGCTTGAATGCTGTGGGTACTGAGAGAGGACGTTAGTGCCTTCACGCCGGAAGTCGGCGGACACGGCTACATCCTGGCACCTCTTCCTAACGCTACCGTCAACTGCCGCCACAGGACAAAGCATGGGTGGTAGCGGGCAGAAAAGAGCGCCGGGACTTAAACTGGCGTCCTATTCGACCTAACTCGCCATGCCATCAGAATCTGCCGACGACAAACCCCGCACACCCACCGTGCCCCCGAGGTGGGAGCCGCTGCCTGACTTGCCCCGAAAACTTCCGACCAAGTCCGGCGGTCTGGAACTCGCAACTGCCAGCGGATTCTGTGGGCTGATGCTCGATGCAGCAGCGTGGTCCTTCATGAGCGACAAGAGTGGAGACTATTTGCCGGCGCTCACCCCGATTTGCCTCGTCGCAGGTGTCCTTCTCACTGGAATCAGCGTAATTCTGTTCGCCGTTGCCTGGCTCAAGCATAAGGCAACTCGCCCATAGAACGGTCTGGCAATCCGATGGTCGGGCGCCGCCGCTGCTGGCGTAACCGCGGACTGCCGGCGATACCTTCGATACTTCGACGCCTTTCGGAGAAACATCCGATTCTGTCCGAGGATGACGACAGTGAGACTAACAAATCGCGCACAAGTCATGAAATTTGCTCGCCAATTCAAGTCGCAGTAGCCTTCTTTCGACCGGCAACTCCATCTGTCGTCGGGTCGCCATTACTTGGCTTAGAGGAGGGAGCGTGCACGATATCGATTTGGCCCGTGATATTGAACGTAAGCGGCCGGCAAACCCATCTTGATTGCCGCTAGCGAGGTTGGGAGTATCGTGTCCACGAAAAAAAGGTGGGTACGTGGATACTATCGAAGAGCAAGCATTGGTTGGCCGACGGCGTCGGCGT
>JAMFSK010000005.1 GCA_026225235.1 Burkholderiales bacterium | reverse complement strand
GTCAGGGACGGTACCCGAAACAAATGAACGGTTCATGCCCATCCCCAACGCCGATTGTTCGTGCTCAGATTATGCCGTGGCTCTGGTGCCTTAAAATCAAACGTCCATGAGGCGCGCTCGCTACTGCATCCAGCGAGCGCCGGTTTTCGTATTTGGTAGAAGGGCCGCGGACGAACGCCGCAGCACTTTCCCTTTGCCACGACCGATCCGAGGATCCCGCATCATGAGCGTCTCGATGACCCAACCCACGCAGTCGCCGCTTCCCGCCGAGATCAGCGATGGCTGGCTAATCCAGTGGTGTGAGCGTGGATGGTTGCCCGACTCGCTGGTCCGCCTTGGCATGCGCGCCCTGATGCGGCAACGCCTGCAGGCCGAGCACGCGGGCGATGGCGAACGGCGGACAGAGGCACTGGAGCGTCTGCTCGTCGAACTGCGAAGCAGCCCGATTGCCATCGAGACCCAGGCGGCCAACACCCAGCATTACGAGGTACCGGGCGACTTCTTTCACGCCCATCTCGGCCCGCGGCTCAAGTACTCGTGTTGTCTCTATCCGCACGGGGACGAAAGCCTTGAGCAAGCCGAGATCGCCATGCTCGAACGCTATGCCGAACGCGCACAACTCGCCGATGGTCAACGGATCCTCGATCTCGGTTGCGGTTGGGGTTCGCTGTCCCTGTGGCTGGCCGAGCGATACCCGAATGCGCAGATAGTCGCTCTGTCGAATTCGGGTGGACAACGCGCGTTCATCGAAACCCGCATTGCCGAACGCGGCCTGCACAACCTGCGCGTCGTGACGGCAAACATCGTCGACTTTGCCTTCGAGGATGAAGGTAACGCAGCACGCGGCGACGCAAGTGTTCTGCTCGCCGACGGCTTCGACCGGATCCTCTCGATCGAGATGTTCGAGCATATGAAAAACTACGGCCTGTTGCTCGCAAAAGTCGCGCGCTGGCTGCGCGACGATGGCAAGCTGTTTGTCCATATCTTTGCCCACCCGACGCTCGCCTATCACTTTGAAGTCCACGACGGCAGCGACTGGATGTCCCGCTATTTTTTCACCGGCGGCACTATGCCCTCGGAGTCGCTGTTCCTTCATTTCCAGGACGACTTGCGGGTCGCACGCCAGTGGTGGGTCGATGGCACGCACTATGAGCGCACCGCCAACCAGTGGCTCGCATCACTCGACGCTGCGCGTGAGCACGTCATGCCAATGCTGGTCACCACATATGGCGCGCGCGATGCGGCTGTCTGGTTCCAGCGCTGGCGGATGTTCTACATGGCCGTCGCCGAACTCTTTGGCTATGCCCGGGGTAAGGAATGGGGCGTCGCCCACTATCTGTTCGACAAGCCCGTACACAAGCACGACAAGCAGCACAAGCTGGGCAAGCAAGGCCCCGTTTCAAGCGCTGTCTTAGGCGCTGTCTTGGGCGACTTATCCAACAGCGCATCCAGCGCGTCGTAAGGGAGACAACGCTCATGAGAAGACCCCTGGGCCATGTTGCACGGGCTGTGCTGTCGCTCGCGCTACTCGCCGGAATCGCGGCATGCTCGAACGAGCCGCCGAACCCCAACCCACGTGCCGATGTGCCGCTTCAAACGGTACCCCTCGACCTGCCTCGCTACATGGGCCGCTGGTATGTGATCGCCAATATCCCCTACTTCGCCGAACGCGACTTCGTAGGCAGCTATGCACAATGGGCCTTGCGCCCCGACGGCAAGATCGACGACCAGTTCTTTGGCCGCAAGCACGGCTTCGACCAGCCCGAATCACACTACGCCTTTGTCGATACCCCGGTGCCTGGCAGTGACGGCGGCCAGTGGAGCGTGCGCGTGTTCTGGCCGATCTCGGTGACCCAGCTCACGCTCTACGTCGACCCCGACTACCACTACACCCTGCTCGGCTACCCGGGCAAGAACCTCGGCTGGGTCTTCTCGCGCGACCCGCAGATGAGCGACGAAACCTACCATGCGCTGCTCGCGCGGCTCGACGCCATGGGCTACGACACCTCGCGTTTTCGGCGCGTGCCGCAAACGCCGGATCAACTCGGCAAGCCTGGTTTTGCATCGCCGGGCGATAAAAACTAGACCCCGCACCGGGCAAACCCCGGTAAACCCCGGCAAACCTGCCTCGCGCTGCATCCGATTTGAGTTTCTTCACGTAAATCGGACATGAGCCCCACACATTCCACCCTTCTTCCTGTCCCGCGTCTGACCACGCCGGGAGACCCGCGATGAACCGCACCGACGAACCGCGTCCGCCAGGTCAGCGCATTGCGATTATCGGCGCCGGCATCGCCGGACTCGCCAGCGCGTACCTGTTGTCGCGACAACACCACGTCACGGTATTCGAAGCCGGGTCGTATTTGGGTGGACACACGAATACCGTCGATGTCGAACTGGACGGTCACCGTCATCCGGTAGACACTGGCTTTCTGGTTTTCAACGATCGCACCTATCCGAACTTGGTCGCTCTCTTCGCTGAACTCGGCGTCCCCTCTCATGAGAGCGACATGACCTTCTCGGTGTCGCTCGATCAGGGTCGCCTCGAGTGGGCGGGCACCAATCTCAACACCGTCTTCGCACAGCGGCGCAATGCATTTTCGCCGAGCTTCATCAGCATGCTGCGCGACATCTTGCGCTTCAACGCCGGCGCCGAAGGCAACCTCGCCACGTCGACCCTCAGCGGTTGCTCGGTCGGGGAGTTGCTTGCTGAGGGCGGCTACGGTGCGCCGTTCCGCCAGCAGTACCTGCTGCCGATGGCCGCCGCGATCTGGTCGAGTGCCGCGAGCGATGTCCTGCGTTTTCCGGCCGCGACCTTTCTGCGTTTCTGCCTGAACCACGCGTTGCTGCAGGTCAACAACCGACCAAAATGGAAGTCTGTCAGTGGCGGCGGCCGCGAGTACGTGCGCAAGATCGCGGCGACGCTGAGCGATGTGCGCATCAAGAGCGCCGTGTTCGGCATTCGTCGCGACAGCGAAGGGGTAACCGTGCTCAACGAGACCGGCCCGGAACGATTCGACGCTGTGGTACTTGCGACCCACGCGCCGACAAGCCTGAGACTGCTTGATGATGCCGACTATAACGAGCGCACCACGCTCGGCGCCGTGCGCTATCAGCCCAACGTCGCAATCTTGCACACGGACCCGAGCCTGCTGCCGCAACGTCAGCGTGTGTGGTCGGCGTGGAACTATCTGGGCGGCCGACAAGAAAGCGGCGCTGACGAAACCCATCCCGTTCCGGTATGCGTGAGCTATCTCGTCAACCAGTTGCAGCCGCTGCCGTTCAAGACGCCCGTCGTCGTCACGCTGAACCCGATTGCCCAGCCTGCGCCGGAGTCGGTGCTCGGCCGCTTCTCGTATGAACATCCTTTGCTCGATCTCGCCGCTGTCGCCGCGCAACGCAAACTGCCGGCCTTGCAAGGTCAACGGCGCACGTGGTTCGCGGGCGCCTGGACCGGCTACGGGTTCCATGAGGATGGGTTGAAGTCCGCACTAAGAGTCGCGGCGGACTTTGGCGCGCTTCCCGCCTGGGCCAAGCTATGAACCCGCTCCACGCGCCCCCTGCCGCCTTCTTGATGGTCGGGCGCGTGATGCACGAGCGCCTGCGGCCCACGCCGCATCGCTTTGTCTATCCGCTGTTCTGCGTGCGGCTCAATCTTGCGCGCCTCTCCACGCTCAATCGCTGGTGGTTTGGCATCAACCGGTGGAGTGTGCTCGGTCTGTCGACCCGCGACTACGGCGCCTGCGATGGCAGCGATCTCGAACAATGGATGCGCCAGCGCCTGGCCGATGCGGATATTCCGGCTTATGGCGAGATCTGGCTGCAGACGATGCCGCGCGTATTCGGTTATGCGTTCAACCCCGTGAGCTTCTGGTTTTGCCACGATCGCGACGGGCAATTGCGTGCACTGCTTGCCGAGGTCCGCAATACCTTCGGCGATCGGCATAGCTACCTGCTCACCGCCGACGATGGCGGTCCGATCGGTAGCGACACCCGTCTCCAATGCCGCAAGACCCTTCATGTCTCGCCCTTCTGCAAAGTCGAAGGCCGCTATGAATTTCGTGTGCGGCAGCACGCCGGTCACGCATCGGTCGCGATCGACTATTTCGACGCTGAAGGCCTGCTGATCCGCACCGCGATCGGTGCCAAGATGGCGCCGCTCACAGGTCAGCGCGCCCTACATGCACTCGTGCGCCAGCCGCTGCTCACCGTGTCGGTGGTCGTACGGATTCACTGGCAGGCCTTGCGCCTGCTTTTCAAGAAAGTGCCGTTCTACGGCAAACATCCACACGTTATTCAAACGGGGCTCGTTGCGCCGAGCGCGCGTTCAAGCACCCCATCGAACAAGGAGACCCGACCATGACACTCTTGCGGACATTCTCCGTGCAACAAGCCGCGCCGACTTCGGCTCGGCTTTTCCTTGCCCTCCTTGGGCGGATTCGCGTGGGGCATCTGGTCCTCGTGACACCCGAAGGCGAACAGTGCGTGTTCGGCGATCCGCATGCGCAGCCCTCGGCGAGCCTGCACATCACTGACTGGCGCGCATGCAAGGCGATCCTGCGCGCGGGCGATATCGGCTTTGCCGAGGCCTACCGCGACAACTGGCTCGAGACGCCGGACATCGTCGCCGTGCTCCGGCTCGCGATTCGTAATGAACGCGCGCTGCCGCGCACCGTGACGGGCAGCAAGCTCGCGCAGCTGTGGTACGGCTTGCGTCACCGGCTGCGCCCGAACACCCGCTCGGGTAGCAAGCGCAACATTCACGCGCACTACGATATCGGCAACGATTTCTATACCTTGTGGCTTGACCCGAGCGTTACCTATTCGAGCGCGCTCTTCAACGATCAGCAATCGCTCAGCCTCGAAGCGGCGCAGGATGCCAAGTATCAACGCATCATCGATACGCTAGGCCTCATTGCCGGCATGCGCGTGCTGGAAGTCGGGTGTGGATGGGGCGGCTTTGCGCTCTACGCCGCGCGTTGCGGCATCAGCGTGCATGGCGTGACGATCTCGGCCGAACAACTGGAGCTGGCACAAGCGCGGGTCGCAGTCGATCCAGCCGGCAAGCTCGTCACCCTGGAATTGCGCGACTATCGTGACCTCACGGGGCAATACGACGCGATCGTCTCGATCGAAATGTTCGAGGCCGTCGGCGAACGCTTCTGGCCGGGTTACTTCAAGATGCTGCGCGAGCGTCTCGCTCCGCTTGGCCGTGCGCTGGTGCAGTCGATCACGATTGATGAAACACGCTTCGCGGCGTACCGCGCGTCAAGCGACTTCATTCGCGAATACGTCTTCCCTGGTGGCATGCTGCCGAGCCCCGAGCGCTTTCTGCGCGCGGCGGGTCGCGCGAACCTCACCGCGCGCCCCACGCTCGCTTTTGGTCGCGACTATGCCCACACGCTGCGCCACTGGCGCGCCGCGTTTGAGGCAAAGCTCGACGCCATTCGCGCACAGGGTTTTGACGAGACCTTTATCCGGACCTGGCGTCTCTACCTCACCTACTGCGAGGCGGGTTTTGATGAGGGCCGCACCGACGTTATGCAGTTCGTGGTGAGCCGGAACGACTGAGATGTTCCGCGCCGCCGTCCTCTTGCTGGCCTTGTGCGCGACGCAGGCATTCGCCGACTGTCGCGCTGAGGTGCCCTCAGCCCAGTTGTCGGGTGAGGGCGATTTCAGCATGCTCGGTTTTCGGCTCTATCACGCGCAACTCTGGAGCGCTCATCTGCCCGTGAGCTACGACGCAGGCTTCGCGTTGCAGCTCACCTATGCGCGCCACATCGCACGAGAGCGGCTCGCAAGCACCGGTATCGGAGAGATCAAGCGCCTGGCAAGCGCACC
>JAMFSK010000174.1 GCA_026225235.1 Burkholderiales bacterium | reverse complement strand
TGTTTCCACGCCGGGGTTTCACTCGGTTTCCTGGGTTCACCGTGGGAATACGGTGTCTCTCATGTATCTCGCTGGCATTGTCGTCTGCATCCAGTTTGAACGCGCTGCTCGGCGCGAATTTGTGTTCAGGCGGACGTTGCGCGCAGCCAAGGCACGCGTTGAAGCGGCGTCCCTGGCTGTCAATCAGCAGAATGAACGCATGAGAGAGTTCGTCAGAGAGAAGGAGCGGTTCTTTTCATCCGCCTACCACGACATCCAGCAGCCCCTCGCTGCGATCAACCTCTTCATCCGTAGCGCGCGGGTAAAACTCGATGATAAACACGCCGCGAGTCATGATCTCGACGTCGTCGAGGAAACGGCACGCGACATCCTTGACATGTTCAAGGACATTCAGGACTACAGCGAGCTAGGCTCTTACATCCCGCGCATGGTGCCAGTTGATACGCAGACCGTACTGACGGAGGTCTTCGAGCAATACCTTGAACCGGCAAGGTCGCGCGGCATCGAATTCAGGCTCAGCGTGCGTCGGCACGCCCCGCCGCCCATTGAAAGTGACCGCGCCTTGTTCAAGCGGGCATTGTCCAATTTCGTATCGAATGCGATCAAGAACACCTCCGTGGGTGGTGTCGTCGTCGGTTGGGTGGAGATCGGGGACCGGCTTCGCATAGACGTGCGGGACACGGGCGTCGGTATCTCGCCTGTGCATCGGGAGGCGATATTCGCCGAGTACTATCAGATCGACAACCCAGGTCGCGATCGCTCGAAAGGGCTAGGCCTAGGGCTCTCCATCGTCCACCGGGTGATTGGCATTCTGCCAAAGCACAGCATGAGCTTCTGGTCGGTCGAAGGGCGCGGGTCGCGATTTTCCCTATACGCTCCGATTTCTAAAACGACACCTGTCATCGAGACGGACGATCCAAAGAGCGACGTCTCCACATCCGTCCTCAAGGGCAAATACGTCCTGCTGTGCGACGACGAACCGACCGTGCTCGAGGGCCTGCGGCGCTTGTTCCTCAGTGTGGGCGCACTGGTGGATACCGCCGAGTCAATGGCGGGATTCGAAGCCATTCTGGCCGATGACGGCCGCGTACCCGACATCATCGTCACCGATATCCGGCTGCGCGACGGACCAACTGGCATCGAGGTTGCCGAACGGATCCGGCAGCATTTCGCCTGGGCGGGCGTGCTTCCCGTCGCGTTCATCACAGGCGAACTGGTGTCTCCCCGCGCACTTCGCGATTTCGCCGAGCCGTTCGTGCTGTTGCGGAAGTCTTCAGCGCCGGAAAGCACCCTCGCTGACGTCAGTCGGTTCGTGGCTGCCCAACAGCTGACAGGCTTCGGTGGTCATGCGCCGGATCCGTGACTGGCGGGACGCCGAGTTTGATCCCTCTATCCGCCAGCATGACGATGAGTTCCGTACGGCGCCGCAGATTGAAATGCGCGAGCAGATGACTGACGTACTTCCGAACGGTAATGTCCTCGAGCCCCATTTTCAGGGCAATTGCCTTGGACGGAAGTCCGCGTACCAGCCACGCCAATGTTTCGAACTCTCTCGGCGTGAGTCCCAGCTCGGATGCGTTGCTCATTTCTGAATGACCGCTCGACTGCGCTTTCCCAGGTCCATTTGCCAGAGCCTCGTCCGTGCCCATGTCATGCCTGAGCCTCGCGATGCTGGCGGCGGGCAGGAATACGCCTCCGGCAAGCACTGCGCTTATTGCTGCATGAAGCGCTTCAGGAGGCGACGATTTGGGCAC
>JAMFSK010000173.1 GCA_026225235.1 Burkholderiales bacterium | reverse complement strand
GCCGCCATCACGGCGACCCGCGATCCGGCCCTGGCCGACAACCCGCACCTCGCCGCCTGGCGCATGCGCATGGCCGAAATCGGTCACGCCAGCACCTTTGCCCGGCCGCTCCTGCGTTGCGGCCGGCTCACGCGCGCCGCGGGCCTCGTGCTCGAAGCCATCGGCGTGCGCATGCCGGTCGGCGCCGGCGCGCTCATCGAGCTGCCGCCGGGCAATCCGCTCAAGATGGCCGAAGCCGAAGTCGTCGGTTTCTCGGGCGAACGCCTGTTCCTGATGCCGACCACCGAAGTCGCGGGCCTGCTGCCCGGCGCGCGCGTGTTCCCGCTCGAAGTGGCGCCGGTCGACGACCCGCACGCAGGCCAGAAACGCCTGCCGGTTGGCTTCGGCATGCTCGGCCGGGTGGTCGACTCGGCCGGACGGCCCCTCGACAGCCTCGGCCCGCTCAACACGGAAGCAGATGCCTCGCTGCACGGCACGCTCGTCAACCCGCTGCTGCGCGACCCGATTCACGAAGTGCTCGACGTCGGCGTACGTGCGATCAACGCGCTTCTCACCGTCGGTCGCGGCCAGCGCATGGGCTTGTTCGCTGGTTCCGGCGTGGGCAAGTCGGTGTTGCTCGGGATGATGGCGCGCTACACAAGCGCCGACGTGATCGTGGTCGGCCTGATCGGCGAGCGCGGCCGCGAAGTGAAAGAATTTATCGAACAGATTCTCGGACCCGTCGGCCTTGCACGCTCGGTCGTGGTCGCCGCACCGGCCGACGTAACGCCGCTGATGCGGCTGCAGGGCGCGGCCTACGCGACCACGCTCGCCGAGTACTTCCGCGACAAAGGCAAGAACGTCCTGCTGATCATGGACTCGCTGACGCGCTACGCGATGGCCCAGCGCGAGATCGCGCTGGCGATCGGCGAGCCGCCCGCGACCAAGGGCTATCCGCCTTCCGTATTTGCCAAGCTGCCGGCGCTGGTCGAGCGCACCGGTAACGGCCCCAAGGGCGGCGGCTCGATCACGGCCTTCTACACGGTGCTGACCGAAGGCGACGACCAGCAGGATCCGATCGCCGACTCGGCGCGCGCGATTCTCGACGGCCACGTGGTGCTGTCGCGCACGCTCGCCGAATCCGGCCATTACCCGGCCATTGATATTGAAGCGTCGATCAGCCGCGCCATGTCGTCGCTGATCACCGACCAACAGTTTGAAGAAGTCCGCCGTTTCAAACAAACGCTGTCGCGCTACCAGCGCAATCGCGACCTGATCGCCGTGGGCGCCTATGCAACCGGCCGCGACGCTCAGGTCGACCGCGCGATTGCCATGTATCCGCGGCTTGAAACGTTTCTCCAGCAGAAAATGCAGGAACGCGCCGACCACGCGAGCAGTCTTGCCCAGTTGGGGGCCTTGTTCGGCCATGGATAAGATTGCGTTGCGGCCTGCGCCGAAGTCACAGAGAGGACCTTTGCGATGATTTCGAATGAGTTGCCCCTCACCACGCTGATCGAGCTCGCGACCGAAGAACTCGACGACGCGCAGCGCACGCTGGGCCAGGCACAGCAGGCTTGCACCGAAGCCGAGAACCAGACGCAGTCGCTGATCCAGTATCGCGACGAATATCGTTCGCGCCTGACTTCATCCGCCCAGGCCGGTCTGTCGGGCGCCAACTGGCGCAATTTCCAGACTTTTATCGACACGCTTGACGCTGCGATCGATCAGCAGCGCCGCGTGCTGGCCGCTGCGCGGCACAAACTCGAACAGGCGCATGTCGTCTGGGCCGAGAAGCGTCGCAAGCTCACCTCCTACGACGCACTGGCCGAACGGGTACGCCAGCGCGAACAGATTGTGGTCGCGCGACGCGAGCAGCGCGAATCCGATGAATATGCAGCGAAGATCGTGCGCAAGCGCAACGACACTTCGCACGATTGACCTCTTTATATCGAGCGCGAAATGTTGCCATTGGTCATTGCTGCGGTGAGCAGCGCGGTTTCCGCCTTAACCGGGTCCTCAGACTCGTCTTCCTCGTCGAATGCCTCGAGCGGCCCCGGCAGTTTCGGCAGTGCGCTGCAGTCGGCCCACGACGCCCTGAGCGCCTCAGGCGGTAATAGCGGCGGCGCGCATCACGGCAGTTCCGGCAAGGGCTCCGGCAACGGTGCGTCGGCCACGCCGCAGACACCGTCGGGCGCCAGCGCCACGACGAGCCCGACCGCGGCGAGCGGCGACGGCTCCGGCACGCCGGATCCGACCAAACCCAGCGACGCGGCGCTTGCCGCGGCCGGCGCATCGGCTGCAGCAGCGGCCGCCGCCGCAGCAGCACTCGCCGCGAACGCCAGTGCGCAAGCCGCGACGGCGGCGGCCAGTCAGACCGGCACGGGCGCGAGCCCCTCGGCGCTGGCCGCCATGAACGCCGCTGCCGCGTCACTGGCCGCTTCGCAAGCCAAAGCGCAGGCCAGTGGCTCGACTGCGGACGGCACGGCGGCCACCGCAGCCCAGGCCGGTACCCAGGCCGTCGGCACGGCAAGTGGTGCGTCAGCGTTGCAGGCTGCGCTAAGCATGCTGAACAGCAAGACCTCGGGCGTCTCCGTGCCGAAGCTCGGCGCGAACACCACGACGGCGAGCACGCCCAACCCGCTCACCAGCGCAGCCAAGACAGCCAGTGCAAATGGCGCGGCGAATAGCGCCGCGAACACTGCTGCGAACACGCAGGCGAACGCCGATTCGCAAGTCACGGCCGATGCCTCGAAAAACGCCGCCGGCCAGGCCGTCGCCCAGCAGAACGCGGCGCTCAACCAGGCTGCGCTCGACGCCAACACGAAGGGCGACAGCAGTGATGTGGGCGACGACGGCGCCACGGCAGCCGCGACCGCCGCCCAGGCCGCGCAAAATACCGGCGCTCAGGCCCTGAGCACCCCGCAAGCTGTCACCAATGCGGCGCTGGCCATCGCGCCGCCGGTGGCGAACACATCGGCATGGGCCGACGCGCTTTCGCAGAAGGTGATGTTCATGACGAGCGCGCACCAGCAGACCGCGCAGCTCAGCCTGAATCCGCCCGATCTCGGTCCGCTCCAGGTCGTGCTCAACGTCGCCGACAAGAACGCGACGGCCATGTTCACGTCCTCGCATCAGCAAGTTCGCGACGCCGTCGAAGCCGCCCTGCCGCAACTGCGCGATGCACTCCAGCAAAGTGGCATCGGGCTGGGCAGCACCACCGTTTCGGACGGCTCGGCGCAACAGCAAGAGTTCGCCGCCTTCGCCCAGCAGAACGGCAATGGCTCGGGCCGCGGCAACGGTCGTCACCCGGGCGGCAAGGGCGGCGACGGCGAGGCTGACGCCGACAGCGCCATCACCACGACGGTCGCCTCAGTCAGCGCGTCGAGCCGCGCCGTGGACACGTTTGTCTGATCACACCGTAAGGTCTGCTCTGGCCTGACACTGCCTGAGTCCGGGGTTCGCCCCGGACGGATCAGGCGTCGCCTGACTCACTCCGATTTCTGCCTTGCCGCGCGCGTCGCCTTTCCGGCTGCACGCGCTCCCTTAAAGCCCTCCGCAAACGCGCCGTTATCAAGTATTCGGCGGGTGCGTTTTGCACGGAAACGCACTGTCCGCGCGGCGCGCCGCCCAAATGTCTGAGTTGGCGCGTGTTCGGGCTTCTGTTCCGACGATCGGTACAGACGCGTTGCACGACAATTCATCCTGTAAGTACAAGGAATGTTCCCATGGCCACCACGACCCCGACGACCGAACAACCCCGCGCGAGCGGCAAGAACACGCTGATCATCATCCTCGCGGCCGTCCTGTTGCTGGTCTGCGCAGGCGGTGGTGCCGCGTTCTGGATGCTGTCCAAGCAAAAACCGGGCGGTCCGCCGCCCCCGCCGGCAATCCCGGCTCCGGTGTTTTTCACGCTCGAGCCCTTCACTGTCAACCTGCTCTCCGATGACGGTCAGCGCTACGTACACGTGGGCCTCACGTTGCGCCTGTCGAACCCGGACGGCGAAGCACGCCTGACCGAACACATGCCCGAGTTGCGCAGCCGCATCCTGCTGTTGCTCTCGAACAAGCATCCAGAAGAATTGATCACGCTCGACGGCAAGCAAAAGCTGTCGGCCGAGATCAAGGCTTCCTGCGATCAGCCCTTCAGCGCCGGCGGCCCGCCGAACCATATCGCTGAAGTGCTGTTCACCGAATTCGTGGTCCAGTGAGCGAACCAGAACCATGTCGCACGAAGAGTTCCTGTCACAAGAGGAGGTCGATGCCCTCCTGAAGGGCGTCAATGGCGACCAGGACAGCGCCGATGTCCGCACGAGCGGTGATTCCAGTTCGGTACGGCCCTACAACCTGGCCACCCAGGAACGGATTGTCCGCGGCCGGATGCCGACGCTCGAAATCATCAACGAGCGTTTTGCCCGGCTGATGCGCGCCTCGCTCTTCAATTTCATTCGCCGCAGTGCCGAAATTTCGATCGGCCCGGTCCGTGTGCAGAAGTACAGCGAGTTCATCCGCAATCTGCCGGTGCCGACCAACCTGAACCTCGTTCATATCAAGCCGCTGCGCGGTACCGCGCTGTTCGTGTTCGATCCGAACCTGGTGTTCCTGATCGTCGACAATCTGTTTGGCGGCGACGGACGCTTTCATACGCGGGTTGAAGGGCGCGATTTCACGCCGACCGAGCAGCGCATCATCCTGCGCCTGCTCAATATCGTGTTCGAGAACTACGGCATGTCGTGGAAGCCGGTGTTCCCGGTCGAGTTCGAATACATTCGCGCCGAAGTGCAGACGCAGTTCGCCAACGTCGCGACGCCCAACGAAGTCGTGGTGTCGACCGCCTTCACCATCGAGCTCGGCACGGGCGGCGGCCAGATGCATATCTGCATGCCGTACTCGATGATCGAACCGGTGCGCGACATGTTGTCGAGCCCGCTCCAGGGCGAGGCACTCGAAGTCGACCGGCGCTGGGTGCGACTGCTTTCGCAACAAGTGCAAACCGCCTTTGTCGACCTCAAGGTCGACCTCGCAGAAATCACGACCGATTTTCACCAGATCCTCAATATGCAGGTCGGGGACGTGCTGCCGCTCGCGATGCCTGAAGAAGTCACCGCGAAAGTCGACGGCGTGCCCGTGATGGACTGCAAGTACGGGATCTTCAACGGTCAGTACGCGCTGCGCGTCAACCGGATGATCAGCGCCATGGATACCAACAAGGAAAACGGATATGAGTGATACGACGACCCCGACGCCGGAAGACGATTCGAGCGTCGACGACTGGGCCAGTGCGCTGGCCGAGCAGCAGACCGCCGTTGCCGCGCCGGTCAACGCCTCGGCGGGTGCAAGCGTGTTTCAGCCGCTCGCAGGCTCGCCGCAGGTCACGACGCGCAACGACATCGACATGATCCTCGATATCCCGGTGCAGCTGACCGTGGAACTCGGGCGCACGAAGATCGCGATCAAGAGCCTGCTGCAGCTGGCGCAGGGCTCGGTGGTCGAACTCGACGGCATGGCCGGCGAGCCGATGGACGTGCTTGTGAATGGTTGCCTGATCGCGCAGGGCGAGGTGGTGGTGGTCAATGACAAGTTCGGCATCCGGCTGACTGATATCATCACCCCGTCCGAACGGATCCGGAAACTGAATCGATGAAAGCCAGGGCATGGCGCGCGCGTCCACTGAGCGCCGCCAGCAGGACGGTGTGCCGCGCAGGCGCGCTGCTGATGGCCGGTGGGTGGCTCAACGCCGCCCATGCGGCGAATGAACACGTGGCGAGCGGCGCGATCGTGGCCTCCGGCGTGGTGGGCGGCGGCCTGAACGTCGCCGGCCCGACGGTGGCCAGCCAAGCGCTCGGCGCCGGCTCGGCGGTCCCGTCGTACGGCATCGAGGGCCTGTTCCAGGCTGTTTTCGGCCTCGCGCTCGTGATCGGCCTGATTTTCGGCTGCGCGTGGCTGGCGCGGCGTTTCGGCCTCAACCGGCCGATCGCGCGCGGCGGTCTCGTCAAGGTAATCAGCAGCACCCCGCTCTCGCAGAAAGAACGCGTGGTGGTGATCGAGATCGAGGACACCTGGCTCGTGCTCGGCGTAGCGCCGGGTAGCGTCAGTCACCTGCATACCCTGCCCGCCGGCGAATTCACGCGTAGCACGCCTGGCCCTGTTGTGCCCCCCCAAGTCTCCCAGTTTGCGCTGGACCTGCGGCAACGCCTGAACCGGAAAGCCGGTAAACCGGCGGACCGCGGCGATTCGGAAAGTGCCTCATGAGCAAGTCCCCCTCACCCATGGTTACGACTGCCGAAGCGGATCGCTCGCCGAGCGCCGTGAATTCTCCGGTGCGCTCAGTGAGTTCGCGCGGCCGCCTCGCACGGCGTCTCCTGTTGGGCGCCTCGCTCGCGCTGCCGATGCTTGCCTTTGCGCAAAGCGCCAGCCCGACGCCGGGCGGCCTGCCTGCGTTTATCGCGATTCCGGGCGCGAATGGCGGCACCAGCTATTCGCTGCCGGTGCAGACGCTGCTGTTCATTACCTCGCTGGGTTTCCTGCCCGCGGTCCTGCTGTTGATGACGAGCTTTACGCGGATCATCATCGTGCTCTCGCTGTTGCGCCAGGCGATGGGTCTGTCGACCACGCCGCCCAACCAGGTCCTGACGGGCCTCGCGCTGTTCCTCACGCTGTTCGTGATGGCGCCGGTGCTCGAGCGCGCATACAACGACGCGTACAAGCCTTTTTCGGAAGGCACGATCCAGTTCGAGGAAGCGGTCACGCGCGGCAGCCAGCCCTTCAAGCAATTCATGCTGCGTCAGACGCGCGAAGCGGACCTGGCGCTGTTCGCCAAGATCTCTCACGCAGCGCCGATGAACGCGCCGGCCGATGTGCCCCTGTCGCTGCTGGTGCCAGCGTTCGCGACGAGTGAACTCAAGACGGCGTTCCAGATTGGCTTCACGATCTTCATCCCGTTCCTGATCATCGACTTGGTGGTGGCGAGCGTGCTGATGTCGATGGGGATGATGATGGTCTCGCCGGCATCGATCTCGCTGCCGTTCAAGCTCATGCTGTTCGTACTGGTGGATGGCTGGCAACTGGTCATCGGCTCGCTCGCGCAGAGTTTCTTTCAATGATGGCGCCGCACTTACGGCACGCCGTCTGATGTGTACCCGAGGTCGACATGACTCCCGAATCCGTCATGAACATTGCCCACCAGGCAATGGTGATCGCCCTGCTGCTCGCGGCTCCGCTGTTGCTGACGTCGCTCGTGGTCGGGCTGGTGGTGAGCCTGTTCCAGGCCGCCACACAGATCAACGAAACGACGTTGTCGTTCATCCCTAAGCTGCTCGCGGTGTTTTGCGCACTGGTGATCGCCGGACCGTGGATGATGCACGTGATACTCGACTACATGCGGCAGGTGTTCACCAACATCCCGTCGGTGGTCGGCTGAAGCGCGCCGCCCGTGGCGCGCGCTGATCACCTGCGATGATCACCTTTACCTACGCCCAGCTCCTCGCCTGGCTCGCGGCCTTCATCTGGCCCACGACGCGCCTGCTCGCCCTGTTCGCGACCGCCCCGTTCTTCAATAATTCGGTGATTCCGAATATGGTGAAGATCGGCATCGCCGTACTGCTCTCGGTGATCATTGCCCCGAACTTGCCTGCCCTGCCCGCCGTGAGCGTGGCCTCAACCGAGGGCCTGTTCATCATGGCGCAGCAGATCGTGATCGGCGCGGCGATCGGCACTGTCATGCAAATCGTCTTCGCCGCCGTCGAGGCCGCCGCCGACATGGCCGGCCTGCAGATGGGCCTGAGCTTTGCCCAGCTTTACACCGGCAGCACCGACGGTTCGACCGACGTGATGTCGCGCCTGATGAACATGATCGCGGTGCTCGCCTTCCTGTCGATCGATGGCCACCTGCAGATGCTCGGGGTCTTGCTCGACAGCTTCTACCGCATCCCGATCGCCGATACGCCCCTCTCGGCACTGGGTCTGCGCACGCTGGTGGTCTGGGGCGGCACGATTTTCTCGTCGGGCCTGCTGCTGGCGCTCCCGATCATCATCGCGTTGCTGACGGTGAACCTTGCGCTCGGCGTGCTGAACCGCGCTGCGCCACAGATCGGTGTGTTCCAGGTGGGCCTGCCCGTC